>NZ_CP100763.1:0-627667 GCF_024296685.1 Natrinema marinum
CAAACCGATCCGCTGTGATCGTCGACGGCCGCGTGCTGCGCGAGGATTTCGTGCCCAGCGAGGTGGTCCACCGCCACGACGAGGTGAACCTCCTCTCGGAGACCCTCGAGCCCTTGCTGTCCGACGGCCGGCCGGACCCGGCCTTCCTGTTCGGGCCGACGGGCGTCGGCAAGACCTGCCTCGCCCGGTATACCCTCGCCCAGTTGCGCGATCAGGAGCCGACGGTGCGGGCCGCCTACGTCAACTGCTGGCAGGAGTACACCCGCTTTCGCGTCCTCTACGGCATCCTCGAGTCGCTCGATCGAGCGGTCGACGTTCACCGCTCGACGCCGAAAGACGAACTGTTCGACCGGCTCTCGCGAGCCGACGGGGAGCCGATCGTCGTCGTGCTGGACGAGGTCGACCAGCTAGAGGAGACCGGCGCGCTGTACGATCTCCACCGCCTGCCACACGTCTCGCTGATCCTGATCGCCAACCGCGAGGAGGAGTTGTTCGCGAGCTTCGACGACCGGGTGCGCTCGCGGTTCCACGCGGGGACTCGGGTTCGGTTCGACCGCTACGGCACCGACGAACTGGCGACGATCCTCGCCGAACGGGCCGAACAGGGCCTCGAGCCGGGTGTGGTACGCGAGTCGCAGCTACGGACGATCGCCGATGCCGCGTCGGGTGACGCTCGCGTCGGGCTGGGAATCCTCCGCTCGGCCGCCCGTCGCGCGGACCGCGAGGGACGGGCGTCGATCACCGACGACGTTCTCGAGGCGGCGATCCCGGACGCGCGGACGGCGATCCGCCGGCAGACCGTCGAGGGGCTGATCGAACACCAGCGGGTGCTGTACGACGTGATCGCCGACGCCGGCGAGATCGAACCCGGCGACCTCTATGCCGAATACGAGCGGCGGGTCGACGAGCCGAAGACGACCCGGACGCTGCGCAACTACCTGACGAAGATGGTCCACTACGATCTGATCGAGGCGGTCGGCAAGCGCCGCGGCCGGACCTACCGGCTCGTCGCCGAGGACGACGCGGACGGCTCGAGCGACGATTTGTAGCCCGTTTCTCGGTCCGCCCGCGGTGGCGCGCTCGTTTCGGAAACCGATATCGGAAATCGGAACTATCCTGCCAGCGGCTCCCTGACGGTCTATTTCGGCGCTTCCGAGGTTTTTCGGAAGTATCGGAAACCGTGCTCCGTCGCTTATGGGCCGCTCGCTCGAGTCTGCACACATGCACCGACTCGAACTCGAGCCCGGAGTGACGCTGTTGAACGTCCCGTCGCCGCGGTCGGGGATCGTTCACCGACTGGTCTGTGACCGACTGGCCGACGACGCTGGTGGCGGCGACGGCGGCTCGGCCTACTGGATCGACGCGCGGTCGGCGGCGTCGACCCACGCGCTGTACGACCGCGCCTCGAGCCCGCGCGTCCTCGAGCCGTTGCGGGTCGCGCGGGCGTTTACCGCCTACCAGCACCACTCGCTGGTGCGAACGGTCGCCCGGCGGGCGGGGCCGACGACGGCGCTGCTCGTCGCGCCGAACGTCGCCAGCCTCTACCGAGACGACGACCTCGCGGCGTGGGAACGCGAGGACCTGCTCGCCGCGAGCCTCGAGATCCTGTCCGAACTCGGGCGCGTGCTCGACTGCCCGGTGCTCCTGACGAGCGCCGGCGACGGGGACGAGGGCTCGGACGCGGTCGCCGACCGCGCGGACACCGTAATCGAGTGTACCCGTACGCGTGAGGGGATTCGATTCGAGGCCGCGGGCGACGGTCCGTCCTCGACGGACGCCACGGCGGGCTACTGGCACGGGTCCGTCTGGCAGACGACGATCCCCTACTGGGTCGAGGTCTGCGGCGCCGTCGACGCGGTCGACCCCGTCGTCGCCGCTCACGACCGCGGGCTGCTCGAGGTGATCGGCTGATGGGGCGGACGAACCCGACCTACCGCGACGCCCTTCGCAGGCTCGAGTCGGAGTGGGAGCCGATGCGGCGGGCGCTGCGCCGGGAGTACCAGGACGACTTCGATCGGCTGTTCGATCGGGCGCGGGAGTTCGCCGACGCGGCGGGCTACGCCAACCCGCCGGACCCCGAGCGCGCGCTCGTGTTGTCGCTGTTGCTCGCCCACGAGGTCGAACTCCGGCGGCTGCGAGCCGAACGCGACGTGAACGGGGATCGAGCGGCCGGCGATCGACGAACGGACCGAGAGGGGACCGACGGATGAGTCCCTTCACCCTCGAGTTCGAGGACGGGACCGTCAGGGAGTGGACCCTGACCGACCAGGGGGCCGAGCCGACGACCGTGGCGGACTACGCGCCGTCGCTGTTCGTCGCCGGCCCGGACGACGCGCTCGCGGCCCTCCGCGAGCGCCTCGAGTCCGATCCCAAGGTCGTCGCGACCGGCATCGAGCGGTGGGCGACGAGCCTCCACGAGGCCCACGCGGGCGATCGCAGTCCCGTCTTGCGGGTCGACCTCGAGCGCGTCGGCGAGGTTCGGACGCTGGCCCGTGAAGTCCGGGGCGTCCACGAGCGCGAGACCCACGCCCCTGGGACCTTCCGCCTGTTCGACGTGGACCTCGCGCCGGGTTTTCGCTACTGTCTCGATCGGGGGCTCGATCCGACGCCGGCGCGCGAACTGCGGACGCTTCGGCTCGCGCTCGACGAGGCCGCGCTGGCCGACGGCGATGTCTCGGCGCTGGAACTCGAGGACGAGGCGGTCGCGGGCGACGAGACGCGCGTCCTCCGGACGCTCGGCCGTCGCCTCGAGTGCGAGGATCCGGACGTGCTCGTGGTGAGCCACGCCGATCTGGTCCCCTTGCTCGAGCGGCGGGCCGAGGCGCTGGGACTCGACGAGTTCTCGCTGGGGCGGCTGCCGGGCTGGAGGACGCTCGCGAGCGAGAACACGTACGCGAGCTACGGCCGGGTGGGTCACTCGCCGGCGCGCTACCGCGTGCCGGGTCGAGCGATCGTCGATACGTCGAACAGCTTTCTCTGGCACCAGTCGGGACTGGCCGGGATCCGCTACATGGTCGAGCGGACGGGCCGACCGCTCCAGGAGGCTGCGTGGGGGAGCATCGGGACGCTTCTGACCGCGAGGCAGATCCGGCTCGCGCGTCGGGAGGAAGGGGTGCTCGCCCCGTGGAACAAATGGGAGCCCGAGCGGTTCACCGACGTGGCGACGCTGCACGCGGCCGACCGCGGCGGCTTCACCTTCGCCCCCGAGGTCGGCTTCCACGAGGACGTCCACGAGATCGACTTCGCGTCGCTGTACCCGCGGATCATCTGCGAGCGCAACGTCAGTCCGGAGACGGTCGGCTGCGGCTGCGAGGGCGCCGGTGGCCACCGCGTCCCCGACCTCGAGTACGAAATCTGCGACGACGGGGGCTTTCTCCCCGCCGTCCTCGAGCCGCTGATCGCCGAGCGAGCGGCCATCAAACGGCGACTCGCCGACGGCCCCGACGAGTCGGCGGCCGCCCGGCTCCGCGCCGAATCGGGCGCGATCAAGTGGATCCTCGTCTCCTGTTTCGGCTACCAGGGGTACCGAAACGCCAAGTTCGGCCGGATCGAGTGCCACGAGACGATCAACGCCTACGCCCGCGAGATCGCGCTGACGGCCAAACGACGACTCGAGGACGCCGGCTGGCGGATCGTCCACGGCATCGTCGACAGCCTCTGGGTGACCCCGCGGACCGACGAGCCGGAGCCGATCGCCGACATCACCGCCGCCGTCTCTGACGCGGTGGGGATCCCGCTCGAGCACGACGGCAGCTACGAGTGGGTGTGTTTCGTGCCGCGTCGGGACTCGATCTCGAGCGGTGGCTCCGGGGGCCTCGCCGACGCGACCGCGAGGGGGACCCCATCGGCGGGCGCGCTGACGAAGTACTTCGGCAAACGACGGGACGGCGAGTACACGTTCCGGGGGATCGAGTCGCGCCAGCGGAGCACGCCCGCGTTCGTCGCGGACGGTCAGCGCGCGTTCGTCGCGGCGCTCGACCGCGAGCGCGACCCCGAGGCCGTCTGCGACGTACTCGGCCGACGGCTGGCCGAACTCCGCGACGGAGCGGTCGATCCGTCTGCCCTCGAGATCACAAAGCGGGTCTCGAAACCCCTCGCCGAGTACGGCCGGCGGACGCACACCGTGGCGGCGCTTCGGCGGTACGAGCGCCGGGGAATCGACCGCCGTCCCGGACAGTCCGTCACGTACGTCGTCGTCGACGACGATGCCCGCGGCCCCGAGCGCGTTCGCCTCGCGGTAGCGGAGCCCTGCGAGTACGACGCGGACTACTATGCGAGGCTGCTCGTGCGGGCCTGCGAAAGCGTCGTCTCGCCGCTCGGCTGGGACCGCGCCCGGATCCGGCGCTCGCTGCGCGACGGCCGGTCCGTCCGACTGTCGACGTTCACCGACTGAGCCGGCTCCGATCGCCGCGCTATCGAGACGGTCACGGCGGGCAGAGTCTCAGGCCGAGGTGAAGACGAGCGCCAACCTTACACTGCTCGCCGATCTTTTGGACCGTATCATGACTGTACCGAACTCGGCAGGCCCGATCCCGTTCCGGCCCCGATGGGGCGGCTATCACGGCGGGCGACCGCCCGCCGCTCGAGCGGAGAGCCCGTCGACACGCGCCGCGAGCGGGGCCGGTCGGCTTCGCCGGCCGGTTCGGAACCCCACGTATATCCGTATTCGCCGCGAAAGCGGAACCAATATGGACGGGTTTAGCTCGCGACCGGCGGCGCGGCGGGGGTCGGTCGATCCGGGTCGTCGCAGTCCGACAGTCGACCGACGCCGGGTCCGCGGAACGAACGCCGACACGAAACCACCCGCGGTCGACGAGGTCGATGCCGCAGTCGACCGGACGGATGCTCCGACCGATGACTGATTCAGGCACTTCGCGACCCGAGCCGGCACAGATCCTCCTGGTCGAGGACAATCCCGGCGACGTCCGCCTGACGAAGGAGGCGTTCAAACAGGGCCGCATCGAGAACGACCTCCACGTCGTCTCCGACGGCACCGAAGCGCTCGACTTCCTCACGCAGCGCGGCGACTACGCCGACGCCCCGCGGCCGGATCTCGTCTTGCTGGATCTCAACCTCCCCGGCAAGGACGGCGAGGACGTCCTCGAGGAACTCAAGGACGATCCGGCGCTGCGATCGATTCCGGTAATCGTCCTGACGAGTTCGCGAGCGGAAGAAGACGTGGTCAAGTCCTACGAACTCCACGCCAACGCCTACCTCACGAAGCCGGTCGACCCGGACGAATTCATCGAGACGGTCCGGGCGTTCGAGAAGTTCTGGTTTTCGGTCGTGCGGCTCCCTCCGGAGGTCGATAACTGATGAGCGAAACGGACACACAGGCCGGCGGCGAGCAGGGCCAGGAGGCCGCGGACGCGCTCCACATTCTCCTGATCGAGGACAATCCCGGTGACGCCCGGCTGATCCAAGAGATGCTTCGGGATACCGAGGAACTCGCCCAGCGGGTGAGCCCCACCGAGGCGACGGGCCAGACCCCGGAAATCTCTCGACAGACTCGCCTCGAGGAAGGACTGGCGGCCGCCGACTCCGATTCGACCGACATCGTCCTGCTCGATCTGAACCTCCCCGACAGCGAGGGGCTCGCGACCCTCGAGACGGTCCACGACGAGGTCGGCGAGACGCCGATCGTCGTCCTGACCGGTGTCCGCGATCAGCAGGTCGGTGTCAGGGCGATCCAGCGCGGCGCACAGGACTTCCTCGTCAAAGACGAGGTGACCAGCGAACTGCTGGTGCGGACGATCCACCACGCGATCGAACGTGCCTATCAGGAACGCGAGCGACGCCAGCAACGCGAGCAACTCGAGGCGCTCAATCGGCTCAACCGCGTCGGCCACGATATCACGCACGCGGTGATCACGACCGAGACGCGGGCGGAACTGGAACAGCAGGTCTGCGACCGGCTGACCGACTCCGATGCCTATCGGTTCGCGTGGATCGGCGGGCTCAACCCGGGCAGCGATCGACTTGTCCCGAAGGCGGCGGCCGGCGTCGAGGACGGCTACCTCGACGAGATCGACGTCTCCGTCGACGAGGACGACGAGACCGGGCAGGGGCCGGCGGGAACGGCCGTCCGAACGGGACAGGTCCAGGTCATGAGCGATGTCAGTACGGAATCCGGCTACGAACCGTGGCGGGAGGCAGCGCGCGCCCGCGGCTATCGGTCCGGGGCCTCGATCCCGATCGTTCACGAGGATCTCGTCTACGGCGTCCTGAACGTCTACTCGGACTCGTCGCGGGCCTTCGAGGGCCCCGAGACCGCTATCCTCGCCCGGATCGGCGACGTCATCGCCCACGCGATCACCGCGATCGAGCGCAAGGACGCGCTGGTTAGCGACGCCGTCATCGAACTCGAGTTCCGCGTCGATTCGATGGCCGAGCCGCTGATCGACCTCTCGGCGAGCGAGTCGTGTGCGATCGAGTTCGAGCAACTCGTCGGCGGCGACGAGACGTTGCTGGCCTACGGTTCGGCACACGGCGTCGCCCAGGAGACGTTCGCCGAAGTCATCGAGCGGACCGACGGCCTCGGCGACGTTCGGTTCCTCTCCGCCGGCCGCGACGAGTTCGAGTTCGAACTCGTGGCTCCCGCGGCCGTCTCACTGTTCGAGACGATCGCCACCCACGGCGGCCGCGTCGCGTCGGCCACGATCGCCGACGGCGAGTTTCGGTTCGTCGTCGAACTCCCACGCGGGCGGGACACGCGCCGGACGATCGAACTCATCAAGGAAAAGCGCGACGACGTGACCTACCTCGCCCAGCGCACCACCGAGCGCGGCGACCGCAGCGATTCGGCCACCCCGTCGGTCATCGAAGACGAACTGACCGACAAGCAGCGCGCGGCCCTCGAGACGGCCTACTTCGCGGGCTACTTCGACTGGCCCCGCGGGAGCACCGGCGAAGAGATCGCCGAGCGGCTCGGCATCGCGCCCGCGACGTTCAACCAGCACCTCCGGACGGCAGAGCGGAAGTTCTTCAACTCGATCTTCGGGGAGTAGTTAGAGCCCGACGCCGTCCGCGATGAGTTCGTGCGAGCGCATCACGTCGTCGTGGTCCGCGATGATATTCTGGACGATCACGTCGTCGACGCCGACTCGATCCGTCAGTTGCTCGAGCAGGGCAGCCACCGTCTCCGGACTCCCCGAGATCGACCGCGGCCACTCGCCGTCGGGGAGCGGGTTCGGCGTCGGATCGGGGACGCCACCGAGCTCGTCGATCGCCGCCTCGACGGACGGGCGCGAGCCGACGACGCCGCGTCGCATCCGCTCGTAGGTCGCCTCGGCGGTCGCTCGCAGTCTGGCCGCCTCGTCGTCGGTCGCGGCGCAGGCGACGTTCATCGCGAGCATCCCCGTCGGTTCGTTGGGTCCCGCGCCGAGCGGCGACGGCTCGAACTGCTCCCGATAGGCCTCGAACGCACGCTCGGCGAGGGCCGGCCTGATGAACCCGGCGAAACAGTACCGGAGGCCGAGTCGGCCGGCGATCTCGGCGCTCGAGGGGCTCGAGCCGAGCACCCACACCTCGGGAACGCCGTCGGCCGATCGCGGCAGGTTCAAGTCGGCGTACTCGTGGCCGTCCGGAAAGCCGTCGTAGAGGTGGCTGACCGTCGCGTCGATCTTCTCGGCGTGGTCTTCGTCCGGATTTCGCTGTTGTCGGTCGGTCCCCAGCGCGCGATCGGCAGCCGGAATCCCGGTCGCTCGACCGAGCCCGAGGTCGATCCGGCCCGGTGCCAGCGCGTCGAGAGAGGCGAACGTCTCTGCGACTTTGAACGGCTGGTAGTGGTTGAGCAACACGGTTCCGGAGCCGACGCGGATATCGTCGGTTTCGGCCGCGAGACGCGCGATCAGGACTTCTGGGGTCGTACTCGCGATCGAATCGGCCATCCCGTGGTGTTCGGCCATCCAGTACCGCTCGTAGCCGCGTCGCTCGGCGACGCGTGCGAGTTCGACCGTGTCTTCGTACGCGTCCGTTGCGGACCCGTTTTCGGGCACCGGCGCGAGATCGACGATCGAGAGATTCACACCGGAGATTCGGGACAGGACGCCCAATAACCGTTCGGTCCGGCCGCTCGAGCGGGGGATCGATCTGTGTCCGATAAAAAACGGTGTTACGCGCTGCGCGGTTCGGTCGCGGGCGGGGTCACGTCCTCGGCCGGCCGGGCGGCCATCGCGACGAAGACCATCGAGAACCCGGTGACGAGGAGGTTGACTCCCACGAGCAGGCCGATCGCCCAGGCCGCGGTCCCCGGGAAGCCGGCCCAGAGGAGCGCGGCGAGGACCAGACCGACGACGCCGCTGATGGCGACCGCGGTGCGGCTTCGGGAGCCGGGCATCCGCATCGCCAGCGCGAGTTCCGCGATACCGTCGACGACCAGGTACGCCACGAGCGCGATCGTCAGGGTGATCAGCGCGACGGCGGGCGCCGCGAGGACGGCGATGCCGGCGACGACCGAGACGACCGCGAGGGCGATCTGCCAAAGCGAGCCGCGCCACCCACGCGCCGTGAAGGCGTGGATCCCGTGGACGATCCCGCCGACGACCAGGAGCGCGCCGATCGCGAGCGATACCGATAGCCCCGTGACGAGCGGGAACGCTATCGCCAGGATCCCGATCAGCCCGACGATCGCGCCCGCGATCGCCAGGGTCCGCCATTCGTTCTCGAGGGAGTATCCCTCGCCGGGCATGGTGTCTACAGTGTCGTTGCTCATTGAACTCACCGGTATAGTATACGTCGTATACGTATATAAAACAAATACGCGATTTGACATTAGGTCACGGGAACGGACCGGTCCGAAACCCGGACGAACGGCGCTTCCGGGCCGTCTCGAGACGGAATCTGTTCGGTCGTGTGGCGACGTGACTGCCAGAGCGCGGCTATTATTGCCGTCGGAACGACAAATCGAACCGTGAGCGACGAACGCGACGCCGATCGTCGGGTCTGCGAGCTCTGTGGCGAACGGGTCCCCGCGGCCGTCTACCGCGAGCACCTGCTGAAAACGTGCCCCGGTCGCGAGGAGGAGTCGAGTGAGTAACCGCGTGAGCCGACCGGCGGTCGCTCAGACGCCGGCGTCCGACGAGGATCCCGGCCCACCCTCGAGTTGCCGGTAACAGTAGTACGAGTAGGCCGCGGTGATGACGGCCGTCAGGAGCGCGGGGACGACGAGGAAGTAGACGGCGTACTCCCCGAAGAAGAGACCGATCAGCGAGACGACGGCGGTGAGTTTGAACAGCCGACTACCGAGTTCGTGCGTGCGGTCCCAGACCGTCTCGTTGCTGAGCGTCCAAGGCGTTCGGATGCCGACGAACCAGTTGGGTTCCGCGTGCGTGAGCAATTCGCCGACGGCGTAGAAGAGGACGGCGACCGCACCGAGGACGAGCAGCGTGAAATCGAACGCGTAGCCGAGGTTGAACGCGAGAATGCCGACGTGGAGGACGAACATGAACCCCGCGAAGGCGACGACGAACCAGTCGTAGGCGGGGCGGAAGGTCGCGACGTTCTCCCCGAGCGGGTCGATGCGGGGGACCAGCGCGAGGAGCACCACCAGCGCTCCCGAGAGCGCGGGAACGAACGCGAGACCCAGCGACTTCGACATCGTTCCGTTCGGTTCGCCGGCGGCGTTCCAGTGGGTTACGAGCCGGTCTGGAAGGTCCGGTGCCGCGAGAACGCTCGCGAGCCCGGCGAGGACGACGAACCCGCCAGCCAGCGCCAGTCGATGAGAAGTGTTCATATCAGTTGATACGACGCCGGTGCGTATTAACCAGCGGGGTCGCGCCGGCGCGTGCGTGTCGCCCGCGATATCGTCGTTCTCTCGAGACGAAGCGTAGCAAAACACCTATCCGGGTCGTCGGAATCACGGACTGATAGTGACGGGAAATTCGTATACCGCCATTCGACGGTGCCCGGAGTGTGATCGGGCCGTCAATCGATTCGTGAACGGTGCCCGGTGTCCCTCCTGCCGGGCGGCCGTCTTCGGCGCACAGTCCTCCGATGAAGTGGGGAACGCGACCTCGAGTTAGTCCCCGCACTCGCGGCGACTTACTTCTCCTCGACGTGGCGGACCTCGCAGGCGATGCCGCGCGTGCTCTCTGCCATCTCGCGGCCGAACATCTCCGCGCGGCCGACGGCGAACGCCTGCGGCCCCTCGACGAGCACTTCGTCGCCGACGCGGATCTCCTCGTCGGCGTCGACGACGCCCGGCGCGAGGACGCTGCCGTGGGGGACGAAGCCGTCGATCTCGACTCGCTTGACGGGCGCATCGCTCTCGAGCCATCGCTTGGCTCCCTCGAGCGTAAAGGAGAGGGTGCCGTACTGGGGGACCATCGTCGCGAGCTGGGTGTCGTCGGGGTCGCGGACCTGGATCTTCGGGTAGCGGCTGGTCGTCTGGATGTCCTCGAAGAGGTCGTCGCCGGCCCCGTCGCCGAGCAGGTAATCCGCGATGGCGCGGACGGTGTTGTGCTCGCGCTCGCGCTTGGAGTACTTGAGTTCGCCCGATAGGGCTTCCGAGAGGTTCGCGAGCGACTCGTCGGCCGTCGGATGGCCGCCCTCGGGGACGGTGTAGGTGATCTCGAGGTCGAGGCTCTCCTCGACGCGCTCGACGATGTCGCGGTAGCCCTCGTCGGGGACGTGCGCGACGATTTTCGGGTACTCGTTGCGCTCGAGGTAGCGCTCGAGGACCGCGCTCACGAACTGCTTTTCGTCCTCGGACCAGCGGCCCGTGACCACGGTGTCGTAGTGCTGTGCGGGGTAGGTCGTCTCGAGTTCCTGGGGGACGACGCCGATCGGTGAGGTCATCGAGACGAGGTGGGCCCGCCACTGGATGGCGTCGTGGAACTGGCGGTGGCTCTGGGACTCGCTGTAGGGTTTGGCGGCCGAACAGGGGACCAGCACGAGCGGGTTTTTGAAGCGGTTCCGGTACCGCGTCGTCACCCGGTCCGCGAAGCGCTGAATTTCGACCCGGCGGAGCGTGTCCGCGGTCGCGGCGCTGATCTGGGCGTCTCGGAGAATTGGTGTCCGCTTCTCGAGGTAGCCCCACTGCGAGTCGAGTTCGCGCATCGCCGCGGTGAGCCACTGGTCCTGTCGGGCCTGTCCCTCGACGTAGTCTCGCAGGCGCCCGTCGCGGATCCGCCGGCGGACGATCGCGAGTTCGGCTTCGAGCGCGTTGACGTTGTGTTCGGCGCAGTCCTCACGGGTAAACTCCTCGCGTGGCTGCCGGCAGGCCGGACACGAGCAGGGGAGTTCCTCGAGGTCCTCGAGGAAGTACGCCTCGTCGGTCGTCAGATACCGCCCTTCGGTCCCCTTCACGACGGCCGCGGTTTCGTCGAAGAGGTCGACGCCGGCGTAGGCCAACACGGCGACGTTTCGCGGCGTCGCCACCCCGGAGAACAGCACGGCGGTGTCGGCCGGAATCGCCTCGCGGACGCTGACGACGGCTTCGACGAGCGCCGCGCCGTGGCCCATCACGGACTGGCCGTTCGACAGGGCGTAGGCGTCCGTCCCGTGGTTGTCGGCCTGCTCGCTCGAGACGACGGCGACGCTGGGGTAGTCGACGTCGGGGTAGTCGACGGCGAACGACTCTTGGACTTCCTCGGGAGTCCCCCCCGGAAACGCCCGGTGAGGGAGGACGGTCAGCCGCGAGTCGTCGCCCTCGGGAACGTCTCGGTCCGCGCTCCAGAGCGAGCCCGCATCCTCGAGAATATCGTCGACGAGTGCGGGCGTCGTCACCGGCGACGAGAGGCGGAGTTCGCCCACGCGCGCGGCCCCGTCGCGCTCGTGGATTTCGAAGTAGTCGGTCATACGCGATATGACCGGGGCGAGCGAAAGAGGCTGTCGATAGCGAACGATCGCGCCCTCGAGTGTGGACGCGCTGTAGGTCATCGGTACGGTTCGATGATCGTTCGGTACGGTAATTGGTAGTAGGCGAGTAAAGTCACGATAATCAACCTTTATGCTATTGGAGTCGAAGTTCGAATCATGCCAGCACCTGAATCACAACCGAAGCTCCGATCGAAGGACGGCCTTCGCGCCGTTCTCGCCGTCCTGTTGGTCGCAGCTGTCGGCGTCGCGACGATCGGTTTGCCCGCCGTCTACGGCGGCATGACGACCACTGCAACCGCAGCACAGCCTTCCCCCGACATCGAATCGTACGACAGCGTCGCCCAGGCCGAGTCGGGCCTCGGTCCGGCCGACGAGATCTACCTCCGCGAGGACGGCAGTGCCGTCCTCCAGTACGACAGTCAGTCTGATTCCGGCACACTCGATCTGGGGATGGACGTCAGCGAAGGGCTCGTCCACGTGCTCGTCGTCGACAACATCAGCAACGAGGATGCCGAGTACGAGGAAGCGAGTTTCTCGGCGCTCCTCAATCAGGAGGGGCTCTCCGGAGACGGCTCGCTCGTGATGGAACAACCGGATTCGCTGAAAGACCTCTCCGTCGACATCTCGGGCGAGGTCTCCGAAGAAGCCAACCAGTTCGACGCGACCGCCTCCGGCACGTTCGAGAGCGAGTCGTCGGGCATGGGCATCGGGGCGGTCAGTACCGATGGAACCGTCTCCGCGACCCCCGATCGACTCGAGACGAGCGGCTCCGTCTCGGTCGACGGCGGGATGGGCGCGACCGGTGGCGACATGCAGATGGACGTTTCCTTAGCGGACACCGGGAGCAGTTACGTCCTCGACGTGAGCCAGAAGCAGCCGGTCTCCGACTGGTCCGCCAGCCAGTGGGAGACCCGAGAGAAAGCCAAACAGACCCTCCAGCAGCAGTACGGAAACCTCGCGACGGGGCTGGGCGGCTCCAGTGAGATCACGATCTCGAGCTACGACTTCGAGGAGCGATCCACCGGCCAGCACCGTCTCGAACTCGACTTCACCGTCGAGTACACCGGGATCGACAGCGGTATCGAACAACAGCTCGCGACCCAGCTCGCCAGCGATCCGACGACCGATCTGAGCCAGTCCGAAGCCGACGAGATCGCAGCCACCGTCACCGACCTCGAGATCGAGACCCTCGAGTTCACGCTCGACAGCAGTAGCGGCTCGATGGAGGCCACGTGGAACGTCGCCATCGCGAACTACGACGAACTCACGCTCGCGATGCTCGACCTCGCCGAGGCGAGTTCGACCAGCAGCGGCATGGCCCAGGAGGACCTCGAGAAGATGCGAACGAGAATCGAGGCACAGCAGGCGGCCGGCCTCGAGTCGACGTTCGAGTGGGACGTCTCGATGGAGCAGACGTCCGACCAGGAGATGACGCTCGACGCCGAAGCCACGGGTGACACGAACAATTGGGACGCGTACATCGACGAACTCGAGTCGCGAGACGTCGAGCCCCCGCAAGACGTCACATTCGAGATGACCGCCGAGACGAACGACGGCGAACTCGCGCTCGACGCGCAGTTCGAACTCGAGGCCGAGGATCTGGCCAGCCAGGCGGTCAAAAGCTGGGCCCAGTCGATGCAGGGTGCGCCGACGGGAACGACGATGTCCTCGGACACCAACGAGTTCGTCACGGCCCTATCCGAGTCCGAACTCGAGGTCGCCCGGGTCGACGCGAACCTCGGCGACGGCACGGTGCGCGTCGAAGGCGGTGCGAAGTTCGAGGACATGAGCAAGATCACGAGCACCATCAGTGACTCCCTCGCCATCAGCGGCGTCTCCTCCGAGATGAACGGCGACACCGCGTCGATGTACGTCTACGTCGACAGCATGGGCGATGTCGACACCGCGTCCGCGACGAAAGCGGATATCGAACACCTCAGCGTCGTCGGGAGCGAGACGACCGTCCACGCGGCCGGCGAGTGGGACGAGGAGTTCCCGTCGGTCGACGCCGAAGCGATGAACAACTACCTCGAGAGCGAAAGCGGCGGCGACGAAGGAGACGACGAGGGCGGCGACAGTGTCCCCGGCTTCGGATTCGGGGCCAGCCTCGCGTCGGTCGCCGCGTTGCTGACGGCGCTCGTCCTCCGACGGCGCGAGTAGGGCGGTCGAACGACGACGCGTTTTTTCGAGGGGCACTGTGCCAGCGACGAATCGATAGTCGATCCCACAGGTCGACCGTCGTCCCGTCGGCGTGACGAGCGACCTTGTTTCGCGAATCAGACCAGATACGGTTTATTTGCCGGTATTCAATACCCGGTATGGAACCACCGATCGCAGCTACGGGTGACGGAGCAGTCGGGCGCCGGACCGTCCTCGGTAGCGTCGCGGCCGCCTGTCTCGGCTCGATCGCCGGGTGTGTCGGCGACGAAGGGACCGCGAACGCCCCCGATCCGATCAGTATCGACGCGGAACACGCCTGTGACAACTGTACGATGGCCGTCGGAAATCACCCCGGTCCGGCCGGCCAGTCCCATTACGAGGACCCGACGGCCGTCCTCGACGAGGACCGGCCGGCGCAGTTTTGCAGCACGCTCTGTACGTACGCGTTCACGTTCGACCAGCAGCGCGAAAGCGAGCCCGTCGTCTCGTACCTGACCGACTACTCGGCGGTCGAGTACGAGGTCGACGACAGCGGCCAGCGGACAGTCATCTCTCGTCACCTCGAGGCCGACGCGTTCGGCGATGTCTCGGGGCTCACCATGATCGCCGACAGCGATGTCGAGGGCTCGATGGGGAGAACGATGATTCCGTTCGGCGACGCCGACGAGGCCGAGGAATTTCAGGCCGAATACGGCGGCGATAGCTACGAAAATGACGAAGTCACGCAGGAACTGGTAATGTCGCTGATGAACTGACCGGCGGATCAGTCCGGTAGGGAGGTCGGTTCTCGACTGCGAGCGTCGACTACCGGTTCAACACCCACGTCGCGATGCCGAGCGACGCGCCCGTCCAGCCGCCGAAGCTTAGCAGGCTCGCGATCGGTGCCGCCGCCGCGGGTCCGGTCCCCGACGCGACGACGATGGCGCTCTCGAAGACGAGCCCTCGATAGGCGCTGAGCGGGCTGATCGCGAGCGCGTAGACGAGGCTCTCGTCGCCGATTGCGCCGGCCGAGAAGCCGTAGACCAGCGCCAGGTCCAGCCCGACCAGCAGGACGACGAGCGCGACCACCGACAGCGCGAGCGCGCTGCGCGTGCCGCTGACCACCGCCGAGATCGCGATCGCGACGGCGAGGACGGTCAGCGCGAACAGCACCGTCAGGACGACGAACCGGGCGAACAGGACCGGCGAGTCGGCACCGGAGTGCGAGGCGTACAGCGTCCGGCCCTCGTCTTCGAAGACGACGACCGCGAGCGCGGCGAGGACGAGCGGGACGACGACGGCGGTCACCAGTCCTATCGCCCGTCCGGCGTAGACGCCGAAGACGATATCGCGGCTCGAGACGGGATATGTCTGCAGCACGTCGAGCTCGCCGCGCTGTGCGTCGCCGAGGATGGCGCGATAGCCGAAGGCGACGGCGACCACCGGGACGAGCAACTCGAGCGGCGTGAGCAGGTCGACCAGCGTCGGGACGTAGCCGGCGCGGACGCTCCCGCCGACCCAGGCGATGCCCAGGACGACGGCGGTGAACGCGAGTCCGAGAACGAAAAACGTCCGAGTGCGCGCGACCGTGCGGAGTTCCCGTCCGACGATCGTCTCGAGACGGCGTCTCGAGCCGGGGGCCGTCGGTCGCGAGCGGTCGGACTGCGTCCCCTCCCCTGTGGTGGCCTCGCCGGGCCGGGTCGCGTCGCCGCTCATGCGCGCTCACCCAGTACCGCCACGGTGTCTCGCTCGCCGCCGACGGCCTCGTCGTAGACCGGGCGCAGCGAGGCGGCGCCCAGACGCTCGCGCAGGTTGGCCGTCGACCCCTGCTCGACGGTCCGTCCGTCCGCGAGGATGAGCACGTCGTCGGCGACCCGCTCGACGAGTTCCAGGTCGTGGGAACTCAACAGGACCGCGATCCCGTCGTCGGCGAGGGTCGACGCCACGTCGAAGACGTGCAGCCGCATGCCGGGATCTAACCCGCTGCCGGGCTCGTCGAGGATGACGATCGGGGGGTCGCCGATCGTCGCCTGCGCGATGCCGAGCAGCCGCGTCATCCCGCCGGAGAGGGCCTCGACGTTCCGATCGGCCGCGTCCTCGAGGCCGATCCGCTCTAGCTGTGCCATCGCGTCGGTCTCGTCGCCGCCGACGAGCGACGCGTAGAAGCGAAGCGTCTCGAGGGCCGTGAACCCAGGCCGAAACGCCGGATGTTGGGGTAGGTAGCCGATCCGTCTGGCGGTGTCGGGACCGTTGTACGCGACGTCGCCCGCCGTCGGCTCGTGGAGGCCGGCGAGGACGCGGATGAGCGTCGTCTTGCCGGAGCCGTTCGGGCCGATCAGGGCCGTCACGCGGCCGCGTTCGACGGTCGCGGAGACATCCCGGAGCACGGAGACCGCCCCGTAGTCGTGGTCGATACCGGTCGCCTCGAGGATGGGTGTCGTGTCAGTCATTGCTCGTCTGCGTCGGTTCGTAACAGGTCCAGGCGTCGTCGGCCCACTCGGTCCGCTCGAGCAGGTCGGGATTGTTCGGCGCGCAACTCGGCGCTCGGTCGACGATGCTGCCGGTCCGCATCCCGGGGACGGAGCCCTCGAGTCCGGCGAGGGCCTCGAGTGCCGGTGCCCGGGCGAGCGTCGGCGTTCCGTCGGTTCGATGCAAGCGCCTGTCGACGGGATCGGTCGGCGAGTACGTCAGATCGGACTGGCCACCGCTGGCGACGCCGGCGGCGCCCTGCCAGTAGTTGCCGCGGCCCTCGTGGTTCCAGACCCGGAGTGGGCCCGACATCGCGGTGGCGTGGACGTCGTTGCCGACGAAGTCGTTGTCGACGACGCGGTTCGTCGGTAACATGGCGCTCGCCTCCGCGCCCACGTCGTTGCCGACGATGACGTTGTGCTCGTAGATCGACGTGGTCGAGTCGACGCGGAGCCCGAGCCCGTTGTTCGCCACGAGGTTGTACGCGACGTAGGTTCCGCTCCCGCCCGGGCTGATGCCGGCTTCGGCGTTCCGGACCGCGTTCCCGACGACGGCGTTCCGTTCGGGACCTGTCATGATCATAATGGCGTGGTTGGGCTGCTCGCGCAGGGCGTTGTCGGCGACGAGGCTGTCGCCCGTGTACATCAGGTGGACGCCGAGGAAGTTGTTCTCGATCGTGTTCGATCTGACGACGGTCTCGGGCGCCCGGTAGAGGTAAACCCCGTTTCTGCCGCCGCGGAACGTCGAGTTCTCGACGACGCTGGGCGACTGGAACAGCAGGGCTCCGGCGAGCCCGTCGGTCGGACCGGGCCCGGCTACCGTCGTGTTCCGGACGACGGCCGCTTCGCTCTGGTAGGCGATGATCCCGCTGGCCGGCGTCTCGATGCTGACGTTCTGGACGAGAAGGCCCGCCGCGCCGTAGGCCGCGATCCCGGCGTCGGTCCCGGCGTAATACTTCGTGAACGTGGCGTCCCACGCCTGTTCGTCGATCTCGACCGGCAGGTCGCCGCCCTCGCGCGTCACGTTTCCGACCCCGGTGATGTCGATCCCCCGAACCGCCGCTCGCTCGCTGGTGACGGTGATCACCGAGCCGTTGCCGTCGCCGCGAAGCGTCGCGTTCCCCTCGCCGGCGAGCGTGATCGGGCGATCGATCTCGATCTTCTCGGCGTACGTCCCGTTCGGGAGAACGACGGTCGTGTTCGCCGGCGCCCGATCGATCGCCGTCTGGACGGTGGCCGCGTCCTCGCCGACGACCAGCGACGTCGGTCGCTCGGCGAGGGTAGCCGACTGCCCGACCCACTCGTCCGCTCGCTGCCGGTGGTCGTCGACCCGGTCGCGAGCGATCGCCGCGTCGTCGCGGTCGAACGAGCGCTCGAGGACCCCGTCCCACTGCACCACGGTGCCGCCGTGCTCGTCGGTGAACGCCTGCGCGTCGTCGCGGTCGGCGAACGGGACGACGGTCTTCCCGGCCGGGGTCCGCGCCTCGCTGTCGACGACGAACCACGCCGTCTCGGCGTCGGTCCAGCCGGGCGAGCCGTCGGTCACCGGGTAGCCCTCGTCGGTGAGTTCGACTCCGGTGTCGCCGTAGTCGGAGACGTACACCGCCAGTGGGTAGCCGAACCGCTGGCCGTGGGCCGGCTGTCGCTGGTTCTCGACGAACGTCTCGACGCCGTAGTAGCCGACGACGTACTGATACTGGGAGTAGAACACCTGCGCGCGCGGGAGTTCGACCGCGTCCTCGAGCGAGTACTCCGACTCGAGCGTGAGACCGACGGACACCGTGTCGTCGAACGCGACGGGCTCGGGCGAGGTCGATCCCACGTCGACGGCGAACAGGCCCGCAGCGCACAGAGAGGTGACGAGCAGGAGGCTCAAAAAGACGGTGCTGGCGGAGCGATCGATCACGGCCGGTAGTTGGTGACTGAACGAAATATAGGGACTGGTCCGAACGTCGAACCCGCGCCCCCTCACATTCTACGGGCTCCGATCGGGGACCCTCGCGCTACGCGGACTCGAGAAAGCGCGCCGTCGCTGACGTGCGGCCGCGGTTGAACGAGAGGATCGAGATTCGGATCGGGTCGGTCACCTCACAGTCGTCGGGGACGTCTTCGATGAAGACGACGAACCCCTCGACCTTGCCGACCGCCCGGCGCTCGCCGGAGTGGTGGTCGGTGAACTCGCTGATGGCGACCGTCACGGTGTCGCCGATGTCGACCGGCGGCGCTCGTTTCTGCGCCGCTTCGTGGCGCTCTCGAGACCGCCGCTCGCTGGCAGATCCGCTCCGACCGCGGACCCGTCTAAACAGCACCGCGCCGAACGCGAGGGCGACGAGACCGCCACCGCCGAGTATCGCTGGATCGAGCATACCGAAGTCGGTGCTCGCCCGGCTCTTCGGTGTTGCGGTCCTCTGTTCGGTTCGATCGCCCCGAGTTCGCTTCCGACGGCCGCGAGGTCACCGTCGACTCCCGACGACGTATCGATCGCGGTCGACGACTCGACCTTCGAACGGCGAATCGGTGCGGCTCCGATTCGACGGCGCAGCGGCGGCTACGTCCCGTCCGCGGCGAGGTCGATGCGCGCGACGCCGTCGGGTACGCGCTCGAGGACGCTCGCGGGCCAGCCGCGGTGAGCGAGGGTGAGCTCGGTTTCGGGGCTCGTCTCGGCCAGCCGAGCGATGCCGTCGGCCGCGGCCGCGAGCGCCGCCCGGTCCGTTCGCTCGGGGACTTCGGCGGTGAGCGGATAGCTCTTCGAGAGCGCTCGCGGGAAGGGGCCGAACGGCGGCTGGACCCGCCAGACCTCGTCGTAGCCGTCGTCGGGCGCGGATCTGTCGACCGTGAGCAACAGCGAGTCGGGGACCGAGAGGCGCTCGAGGCGCTTGTGGTGGCGCAGGACCTCGGGGCGGCGCGCACTCTCGTGAGAGGCGTAGAAAAAGGACCCCTTCGAGACGGGGTCTGCGCGCTCGAGTTGGTCGGCGTGGTCGAGCAGCGTCCGATAGCCGTCGAGCATCGTCGGATGGGCGCGGGCGCGCTGTTCGACGAGTTCGAGTAAGTTCCCGGCGCGAATCGCCTGTTTGATCCGGCGGATCTCGGCGAAGGTGACGTGGAGATTGTGGGCGGCGAGTTCCGACTCGCGCTCGTCGTCGGGCAGTGCGCGGAGTTCGTCCGGCGAGTGATCGGTACAGACGGCACACGAACACGGGAGGTAGTCGATGTCCTCGAGCGCGCGGGTGCCACGCACGGTCAGATAGCGGTCGTCGCGTGCGTAGAGCGCGTAGGCCGCCGAATCGAACAGGTCACAGCCCATCGCGACGGCGAGCGCGAACATCATGGGGTGGCCGGCCCCGAAGAGGTGGACGGGTGCGTCGGCACCGAGCCCCCGTTTGGCGGCGGCGACGACGTCGATCATGTCGTCGTAGCGGTAGTCGTTCATCAGCGGGACGACCGCGCCGACCGGGAAGACGTCGAGGTCGGTCCCCTCGGCGTGGCGGCCCGCGCGCTCGCGCAGGTCGGGGTAGGTCGATCCCTGGACGGGCGCGCTGACGAGCATCTCGCCCGTGTCGACCGCGTCGGCGATCTCGAGGCGCTCCTGGGTCGTCTCGAGTTCGGTCTCGGCGCGCTCGCGGGAGACGTCCGGCGGCGTCGGGATGTCGACGGGAGTGGCGATGTCGGAGCCGATCTCGCGCTGGAAGGCGAGGATTTCCTCGGTGGTCACGTCGATCTCGCCGTACTCCGACAGCTGGAACGAACCCGAGTCGGTCATGATCGCCCCCGGAAAGTCGAGCATCTCGTGGAGCCCGTCCTCGAGGGCGCGCTCGCGGAGAGCGTCGTCCCCGTGGATGATGTAGGAGTTGGTGATGAGGATCTCCGCGCCGAACTCCTCGGCGAGCCGGCGGGGACCGATCGTGTCCAGATTCGGGTTGATCACCGGCAGCAGCGCCGGCGTCTCGACGGTAACGCCGGCACGCGGGACGGTGAGTTCGCCGATGCGGCCGCCGGCATCGGTATCCCGGAGTTCGAAGCACTCGCGCATTGGGCGTCAGTTGGCCGGTCCGACGTAAGTCCTGACGGTTTTCGACCGGCTCCCCGGTGACCCGTGAAAATCGGTGCGAGAAGCCTCCTCAGGTGCGTGATCGGCGTTTCGATTTCGACAATTCGGACGGTCGGCAGTCGCAACCCCAACATTCGTACCGCCGGAGTCGCGGCATGTATCACCCTTGGGATCGTTCCGTCTCCGCGATCGAGACAGTCATCCATCGCGAGTGGGCGGCCGCGAGATGCGTGCCGGTCGCGTGATTCTAACAGTAGCTTTCTCGGAGACAATCCCGTAACAGTCGCCTCGTTTTAGCCCGCGTCCGAGGGTAGGACGGTGCGCATGGTTTCACGACCGCAGACGATCGGTGTCGTCTTCGTCGCGTTGTTGCTCACACTCGCGGGGGGTCCCACCCTCGCCGGTGCGGCAACGACGGCGGATCACGACGCCGGAGACATGGGCGAATCGGATTCCGAATCGGGCGCGGCGCTACAGAACGTCACCGTCGAGACGCTCGAACTCGAGAACGTCACGATCGAGAACGCGACGATCGAGGAACTGACCGTCGAGCAACTCGACGCCGACGTGCAGCAACTACAGGAGGAACTCGGCGTCGAAAACGAAACTGCCGGTACCAACGAGAGCGCGAACGCGACTGCCGCCGGAAACGAGACCGGCAACGTGACTGTCTCGGACGTTCGGCTCGAGTCGCTCGAACTCGAGAACGTCTCGATGGAGGATCTCGAGCGCGGAGCGAACGCTTCCGCCGACGCGGGAATGAACGAATCCGAAGACGCGGGGATGAACGACTCCACCGACATGGAGACGAACGCCTCCGCAGATGCGGAGATGAACGAGAGCGCCGGCGAGCAGGGGCTGATCGACGAGAACGCGAGTCAGGTCACGGTCCAGAACCTGACGATCGAGACGATGACCGTCGAGCAGTTGACGATCGAGGAGCTGAGCGTCACCGGCGCGGCCGGTATGGACGGTGCAGCCGGGGCGAACGAGACGGTCGACGGTATGGCTGCGGACAACGCGACCGACGGCAACGATACCGAGGATGTGTTCGGGGAGAACGTCACGGAAGAGCCACCCTCGATGGAAGACAACGTGACGATCGGCGATAACCTCACCGAAGGTAACGCGACAGACGGCAACCGCTCCGAGGCGAACGCCAGCGACGAGAACGCCACGCAGGAAATCGAGAACCTCACGATCGAGCAGTTCCACGTCGAGGAGCTGACGATCCAGTCGATGACCCTCGAGTCGGTCGAAGAAGGCAACGAAAGCGACGACATGGCGATGGACGCCAACGAGAGCGACGACATGGCGGTGGACGATGCGACCGACGACCTCGAGGGCGGCGCCGACAACGCCACGATGGCTGAGGACGACAACGCCACGATGGCTGAGGACGACAACGCCACGATGGCCGACGACGGCAACGCGATGATGACCGCCGACGAATCGGCCGGTCACACCATCGCCTCGCTGAACGCGTCGTCGATCACGATCGAGAACGCGACCGCCGACGCCCTCTCGGTCGGCGACGCGAGCGAACTCGCGGGTATCAGCGGTAACGAGACCGCGACCACTGACGCCGGGATGAACGAGAGCGCCGGCGATGAGATAGACACCAACACCACCGTCGGTGCGAACGAAACCAACGAGACCGACAACTGACGCTGCGCTGCCGTTGGCGCTGCTATTCGTTTTCTTGCCCCCGTAACCGATCGGCGTCGAGCCGCGGCCGTACGCCGTTGCTCTCGAGCGACCGAAGTTAGGAGAACGCGAGGCGACCCCAGACGAAGGCGCTTTAGGCGCTGGCCCGCTTGCTGCTTCTAATGAGTAAACCCACGCCCGAGGTCTACGAGCAGGGCAAGGGCATGGACGCCCACAACCAGGCGATGCGCGAGATCCGCTCGCGCAAGGAGGCCAGCTACGACCCCCACGAGCCGACCCGCGTCTGGCTCGACGAGGACAACACTCCCGACGGCGTCAAACAGAGTCTGACGATTATTCTGAACACCGGCGGCTGCCGGTGGGCCCGCGCCGGCGGCTGTACGATGTGCGGTTACGTCGCGGAGAGCGTCGACGGGGGTTCGGTCTCCCACGAGGCGCTGATGGACCAGATCGACGTCTGTCTCACACACGAGGCGGAGAACGCCGACGAGCCGGCGGACCTCATCAAGATCTACACCTCCGGTTCCTTCCTGGACGAGCGCGAGGTCGGCGCGGAAAGTCGTCGAGCGATCGCCGACACCTTCGCCGACCGCGAGCGCATGGTCGTCGAATCGTTGCCGGACTTCGTCGACCGCGAGAAGATCGGCGACTTCACACAGCACGGGCTCGACACCGACGTGGCGATCGGCCTCGAGACGGCCACCGACCGCGTGCGCCACGACTGCGTGAACAAGTACTTCGACTTCGCGGACTTCGAGGCCGCCTGCGCGGAGGCCGCCGCCGCGGACGAGAACGCGGGCGGCGACGCCGACGCGGGGATCAAAGCCTACCTCCTGATGAAGCCGCCGTTCCTCAGCGAGCCCGAAGCCGTCGACGACATGGTCTCGTCGATCGAGCGCTGTGCCGGCGTCGAGGGCTGTCACACCGTCTCGATGAACCCGTGTAACGTCCAGCGCTACACGATGGTCGACGACCTCTACTTCGAGGACGGCTACCGCCCGCCGTGGCTCTGGTCGGTCGCGCACGTCTTGGAGGCGACGGCCGATACCGACGCGATCGTCGTCTCGGACCCGGTCGGCCACGGCTCCGAGCGGGGGCCCCACAACTGCGGGGAGTGCGACGACCGCGTCCAGAAGGCCATCAAGGACTTCGACCTCCGGCAGGATCCAACCGTCTTCGAGCAGGTGTCTTGCGAGTGCGAACTCACCTGGGAAACCGTCATCGAGCGCGAGCGGAGCTTCAACCAGCCGCTCGCGCGATAGCACGCCACAGCGTCCCAGTCGTCCCTCGAGCCGAGAATCGGGATCGACTATTTTACGTTCGGCCGGCGAACGATCGGTATGGCGCTGTCCGATTATCTGAACGAACTCGAGCCCACACTGATGATCGCCATCGGTTTCGTCCTGTTTATCATCCCCGAACCCGCGACCTCCGCGTTCGGCGCGGGCCTGATGCTGCTCGGTGCGAGCTGGTGGTTCTACGAGTGGGGCCGCTAACCGAGTTCAATCGCCGGCGGCCGTCCCGTCCGAGACCGAGCGCGTCGATTCGGCGTCGACGCGTGGGACCTCGAGCGTGACGACGGTCCCCCGCGGCTCGTTGTCGGCGAAGGAGAGTCTGCCGCCGGCCTGCGTGACGACCCAGTTGACCAGCCAGAGGCCGAGCCCGCTGGCGTGTCTGAGCTGGGTGATCTCCCGGTCGCCCTCGAGCAGTTCTCGCTCCTCCTCGGGCATGCCGGGCCCGTCGTCGGCGACCGTCAGCCGCAGCATCTCGTCGTCCGGGCAGTCCCGAAGGGTCACGTCGACCGTCGGTCGCGCCCGGTCGTTGTGCTCGACGGCGTTCTCGAGGATCTGGAAGACGGCCGTCTCGAGGTACTCGTCGGCTCGAGCGAAGCGCCGGTCCGGCAGCGAACTGGAGATCTCGGCGTCGTGGTCGCGCTCGAGCCGGTCGATCGCCTCTTCGATGGTCGTGGTGAGATCGATCGGCCCGGCCGCGACTTCGTCGCGGTCGAGGACCCGTTCGACGGCGCGGGTCTTTCCCGCGAGGCCGATGAGCTCGCTCGTCCGTTCTTTGATCGTCTCGACGTATTCGCTGTCGGCGTCGTCGACGGCGTCGGCGAGCATCTCGGCGCAGCCGTCGATGATGTTCATGCCGTTGCGCAGGTCGTGGCGCAGGACGCGATTGAGGATCTCGAGTCGCTTGCGCCGCCGTTTCTGAGTCGTGATGTCGGTGTAGAGGCCGAAGGTGTGGTTCGAGGAGCCGTCGGACTCCATCGGGACGATTCGCATCATGAACTCGCGCATCCCGTCGGCGGTCCGACGCGTGACTTCGGCTTCGACGGTCTCGCCGCGCTCGCTCTGGCGATTGAGTGCGGCGGCCTCCTCCCGCGCGTTGGCGGGAACGAGGTCGTCGTCGAGCGGTTCGCCGACGAGTTCAGCTTCCTCGTAGCCGAACACGCGCTCGAACGCCGGATTCACCGCCTCGACGATCGGCTCGCCGTCGCAGTGGCGCGCGCTGACGACCGCGTCGGGGACGTTCTCGAACAGCGCCGCGAACCGGTCGCGTTCCGACCGGAGACGGTCTTCGAACGCGAGGCGATCGAGCGCGTCGGCCACGTGCGAGAGCAGCAGTTCCGCCAGCTCCTCGTCGGCCGGGGTGAAGGCGTCCGACGCCGTCGAGACGGCCTGAAACACGCCGCGGTCGCCGATCGGGACGCTGAGTACCGACTCGATGTCGTCGATCTTCGGCTCCGTGTCGTCGTCCGCCGCGATGTCGTCGATCCGGCACGGCCGCTGCGTGCGATAGGTCTTCCCGGCGATGCCGTCGTCGATCGCCCGTCGCTCCGCGAGGTCGCTCTCGAGGCTGGACGAGACGGCTTCCCTGACGAGGGCGTCGCCGTCGGCCCTGTCGACGCAGCAGACGTCGAAGTTGAGGACGTCTTCGGCGGCTTCCACGGTCAGGTCGTAGATCTCGGCTCGGCTCTCGCAGTCCTCGAGCCGCGAGGCGACGCTGTGTAAGGCTTCGATCTTCGCTTTCCGATCCACCAGCTTCCGTTCCATGCGCTTGCGGTCGCTGATGTCGCGGGCGATGCCGACCGTCCCTTCGATCTCGCCGTCGGACCGCAACAGCGCCATGTTGACCTCGAGCGGCGTTTGCTCTCCGTTGGGACTGACCAGCGTGATCTCGAAAGTGACGACGTGTCGCTCGTCGTCGGCGACGAGCGCTCGAATGTGTCGGTTCCCGCGCTCGACGCTCTCGTCGGTGAGGATCGTCGAGACGTGCTCTCCGAGAAGGTCCGCGCGGTCGTAGCCGGTCTCTCCCATCATCGTGTCGTTGACGGTGACGAACCGACCCTCGCAGTCTAACTGATAGACGCAGTCGCCGACCGTCTCGACGACCGTCTTCGTTCGCTCGAGTTCGCGTTCGCGCGCGGCTCGATCGAGGGCGGCCTCGGCCGTCGTGGCGAGGACGTGGATCAGCGTGGCTTCGACGTCGTCGAGCGTCTCCGCCCCCGGCGACGCCACCGTCAGCATCCCGTGTTCGCCGAGGGGCTGGAGGATCGCCGTCCCGACCTCGGTCCGGATGTCGTACGGGATTCGCCCCGTCGAGACGTTCTCGACGACGGTCGGCTCCTCGTTCGTATAAGCGTCCCAGAGAACGGCGTCGTTCGGCCCGACCAGCGAGATATCGTCGGTGTGCTCGTCGAGCGTCGGCGTGACGCCGACGAGTTCGAGCCGTTCGGTCTCCTCGTCGTAGAACCTGATCGCGCCGAGCGACCGATCGATCACGTCTTCCGTCGCCGTCATTACGATGTCGGCGATCTCGTCGGCGGACTCGGCTCGCAGCAACTCGTTGACCGTCTCGTAGAGCGCCTCGAGTGCGTTCGCACGCTCTCGCTCGTCGGTCACGTCCTGGGCGAACGAGAGGACGCTGCTCACGTCTCCCGCGTCGTCGACCAGCGGCGTGTATGCCCACTCACAACTGACTATCTTGCCGTCCTTGCAGACGTTCCGTTCGAGACGACAGAACGGGTCGCCGTCGAGAGCGTCCTCGCGGAACGTCTCCCGTCGGGCCCGGTCCGTTTCGTGGTCGCATTCGGGGATGACGAGCTCGACTGCAGACTCGCCGACCGCCTCCTCGGCGGTGTAGCCGAACAACTCGGTGGCCGCCGGGTTCCAGTTTCGGATCTCGTATCTCGGCGTCCACTCGACGATGGGGATCGGCGATCGCTCGACGAGCGTCTCGACCCGGTCCGCGGAGACTGCTGTGCCGTCACCCGTGCCGGCCCGCCCCGTCTGTCGGCGATCCTTGGTCTCCTCGAGCAATTCGTCCGTCCGTGCCGCGAGCGTCTCGGTCCCCGCTGATCGGGGGACGTAGCCGTCGGCGCCCGCGGCGACGACTGCACCCGCGAGCGCTTCGCTGCCGTCGTCGGGATAGACGACGATCGGGAGCTCGGCTCGCTGGGCTCGAATCGCTTCGCAGAGTTCGATCGGCTCGGCGTCGGCCGCCTTCGCGACCACGACGCAGTCGGCACTCGAAAGGCTCTCGAGGCAGTCGTCGGCCGTCTCGACGGCGTCGGCAGCCACGCCGCGCTCCGCGAGGGCGCGTTCGATCGCGTCGGCCACGTCCGGATCGACGGTGACGACGCAGGCCTTCGTTCCAGTGTTCGAGCCCATCCCCTGTATTCCACTCGTTGCCAAGGAACGCGGTCATCATTACTGTTCGACTCGACTCACGAACTGAGTTGCGACGGCTGAAAGACGGGAACGCAGCGGTACAGGACGGATATCTCTCGAAAACGGACGTTATGCGGTCTGGAATCCCTCGAGGATCCCCTGGCCGTCGGTCGGGCCGATATCGGGCAGCGTCGCGCGCTCGGGGTGGGGCATCAACACCGCGACGGTCTCGTGCTCGCCGAGAACGCCCGCGACGTTGTGTTTCGAGCCGTTCGGGTTCACCTCGGGACCGATCTCGCCGTTCTCGTCACAGTACCGGAAGAGGACCCGTCCCTCGTCCTCGAGTTCGGCGAGCCGATCGTCGTCGATCTCGTAGCGCCCTTCGCCGTGAGCGATGGGGACCTCGATGACCTCGCCTTCCTCGTAGGCGGCGGTCCAGGGCGTGTCCGCCCGCTCGACGCGAAGGTAGACGTGTTCACATTGGAAGCGGGCGCTCTCGTTTGTCGTGAACGCGCCCTCGGTGAGCCCGGACTCGCAGCCGACCTGCGCGCCGTTGCAGACGCCGAGCACGGGGACGCCGTCGGCCGCAGCCTCGCGAATGTCGTTCATGATCGGCGAGCGGGCCGCCATCGCACCCGCGCGGAGGTAGTCGCCGTAGGAGAACCCGCCCGGCAGGACGACGCCGGTCGTGTCCGCGGGGAGGCCGTCCTCGTGCCAGACGATCTCGGCGTCGATCTCGAGGTGTTCGAGCGCGCGTTCGGCGTCGCGGTCGCAGTTCGAGCCGCCGAACCTGATGATCGAGACGGTCATCTACCGGTCGTCGACCTCCACGTCGTAGTCGTGGATGGTCGGATTCGCCAGCAGCCGTTCGGCCATCTCGCCCGCGCGTTCGCGAGCGTCGTCCGCGGAGTCGGCCTCGAGGTCGATCTCGAAGCGGTCGGCCGAACGCAGGTCTTCGAGTTCGAAGCCCAGTCGCTCGAGGGCCCCCTTCGTGGTCTCGGCCTCGGGATCGAGCACGCCGCGTTTGAGTCGAACCGTCACCGTCGCGGTGTAGGCGGTCATTATCTGATACCCCGCAACCGTGCTCAAAAACGCTTTCGTCTTGACTCCGCAATACACGTTCGTGGACATCGAATCGATCCGCGACGGCGAGTGCCGTCCGAACCGGGACGCCGGCAGTCGCCTTGCGGTCCACGGCCGCTACGCGGCCCGCGCGACGACGATATCCCCCGTCGCGTGAACGGTGATCGTGTAGGCGTCCAACTGGAACGTTACTTGCCCCGTGTTCCGGCTCCCGGTGGTGCCCGTCGGTTCGAACAGTGTCTCGAGGCTCTCGGGGTCGATCCGGTCGTAGATGCGCTCGACGTCCGTCGGATCGGTCTCCGAGAGATCCGCGACCGTCGAGACGATGGTCGACGTCAGCGAGTCGTTTCCGTTCCAGTCGTGCGAGACGAACGCCGTCATCCGTTCGCGATCGATCCGTGATCGGCCGTGGTCGTGTGGTGTTGCTGTCATCATATTCACCCGTCGGCGACTGTCACTGTGCGTGACTAAACCGTCGTTCCACAGTTGAGAGCATAAAACCCTGTCAGACAAATTACCTGTGTTTGTACGACAAAAGAAAGTAATTCACGAGACGGGCGGCAGGTCCGCTCGAGCGTCCGTCATACGTCCGACGGGCGACGAGTGGGGTCTCTTGGTCAGACGGAGTAGACTTATCTGATGAGTTTGACGAACTCAGTGAGGATTGGTCGAGTAGGTGTTGACGAGCTCGGCGAGGGTTTGTCAAGTAGGTGTAGTTGATTTAACCTTAACAATCCAATAGATATTCATACACTCGTGTATTAGTGCAACAAAATGGCTGCTCAAGCAGGATCTCGATGGTGGTACTTTATAGCCGGGGTGATTGTACTTCCAATCATATGGTTTGTGTTGTTCTTCATTGTCCTCTCCATTTTATTCACGGGTGTTGGTGTAATTAGTGCCGAGTTTATTTCCATATTATATAATGCACTAGCCTTGATTGGCGTCATTCTATTTTTGCTAGTGCTTATTTTTCCCATTGCTATCTACCAAGACCAGAAACACATTCAAAAAGGAGGTTCCACTTGGAAATCTAATACAATCTTGTATATACTAGGTGGGATTTTTGGTATTGGGGTCCCATTATTACAACAGTTCATTGCAATTATGTATTTATATAAAAGAAATGAATGTGGTGTGCCCTTGTGAAGTATACGACAGTTCGCCACGAGGAGACGTTGACGTGTCCGTATGGGTTCGAGGGGCACGCCGACCTCACGGCGTCAGAGGTATTTCTTCGAGAAAACAGCGATGCAGAGGTCAGGCTGATGGCACGGCCCGTGCGATTCGAGTGGGACGACCACGAGCGGTCGGGGAACCCACTCTCTCACGAAAATCCCAAAGAAGTGCGCACGGACCCGCAAGTTGCCTCCGTAGGTCGGTAGCCGAATCCCCAACGGAAGAATCCTCGCGCTTTAGCGCGGAGAGGATGTCAAAACCGGTCGTCTGTTGCGCCGAGAAAACGACGCGGGTCGTTCTCAGCGACCTCCACGGAAAGCAGGACTTTTAGCCGCGCGCGAACTGAGTCCGTCGTGATGGAACGAACTTCGCTCGAGCGGAGGTGGCAGCGGTGACGACCGACGTAACGGAGATCACGGTGATCGGAGACGACGACACCGGGCTGATCGCGCGGGTGACGAGCCTCCTGTTCGAGCGCGGGATCAACATCGAGGATCTCGATCAGGCGGTCCGCGACGGCGTCTTCCGGATGTATCTCGCCGTCGATACCTCGGAGATGGTCTGTACCGAGGCCAAACTCCGCGAAGACCTCCACGACCTCGGGGACGACCTCGGCCTCGACGTGCAGGTCCGCTTCCCCACGGACCGCGAGAACCAGCAGATCGCCGTCCTCGTCACCAAGGAGAGCCACTGCCTCGAGGCCCTGTTCGAGGCCTGGGCCAACGACGAACTCGGCGCCGACATCGGCGTCGTCATCGGCAACCACGACGACCTCCAGCCGCTTGCCGAACACTACGACGTGCCCTTCCACGACATCGGTGACGAGGGCGGCCAGCAAAACGAGGACCGACTGCTCGACCTGCTGGCCGAGTACGACGCGGACCTGATCGTCCTCGCGCGGTACATGCGTATCCTCAGCCCGAACGTCGTCTTCCGCTACGAGGACCGCATCATCAACGTCCACCCCTCCCTGTTGCCGGCGTTCCCCGGCGCGGAGGCCTACCGACAGGCCGTCGAGGAGGGCGTCCGCGTCGCTGGCGTCACCGCCCACTACGTGACGACCGACCTCGATCAGGGGCCGATCATCACTCAGCGCGCGTTCGACGTCCCCGACGACGCCGACCTCGAGGTGTTAAAGCGCCGCGGCCAGCCCCTTGAGGCCGACGCCCTGCTCGAGGCCGTCAAACTCCACCTGAACGGGGACGTGTCGGTCCATCGGGGCCGAACGTCGGTCCGGGAGAACGGCAGCGAGTACCAGCTCGGCCTCCCCGACGAGATCGATGAGTTCACGCCGGACCGGCCGGTCGACGGGATCGGCAGCGCGGTCGCCGAAGACCAGTAGCAGCGTCCGTTCGCTCGGTTGCTTTTGGTGCCAGACGACCAGCGACCAGCGCCGTCGACGGGAATATCGGCGATAGCGTCGCGTTCATCGGACGCCATCGCCGAGGTCCATCCGGTAAGAGAGTGGCTGGCGGGGTCGCCAGCGTCGGTGGCCGGCCGCTGCCGGTTACGCCGACGCTTCCCAGAGTTCGAGACAGTCGTCGCTGCAGAAGTGCTTGTAGACGGTCGCTCCGTCCTCGACCGTCGTGATCACACGCTGTTCGGGCGACGATCCGACGGGATCGCCACAGTGTCGACATTCGGGTCCGTCCTCGTCCGTCGAGTCAGTCATCGGTTGACAGGTGGGACGAGACCCACTTTAACGAATCCATTTCGGCCGTTCCGACCACGGACCGGTAAACCGTCCGTCTCAGCCGTCGACGGGCGAAAACAGTCCAATCGTGGTTCGTTTACAGGGCCGTAACACGCTCGAGCGAGTCCCGGCGACGCGCTCGTGATCGATCGAGGCGCTCACAAGCGGACGAGTCCGAGGGCGTCACCCGAATCGCGACGCCGTTCGTCGCCCGTCGACGGCGGCGTCGGGTCCATTTTGTTGGAGCGATCGGCCGAGCGGTCCCGTCGAGCTAAAACGCCGGTGACATCTCTGCGCATACTTATCTCTGCTGAATCCGATACTATCTTATGACTGAAGACGTACTGCTTCGTCAGTCGGTGAACGTTCTTGACGACGTCTTCTACGTCTACGACGAACGGGGTGAACTCGTGTTCTGGAACGACCGACTCGAGGAACTGTTTGATCTGACTGCGGACCAACTCGCGGGGATGACGCCGATGGAGTTCTTTCTCGAGGCGGACCGGCCGGCCGTCGAGCGCGCCGTCGAGGCCATCTTCGAGACCGGCGAGATCGTCGTCGAAGCCCGGGCGAACACGACTGAAGGAACGATACTGTTCGAACTTAGTGGCCACCGATTGACGGACGACGAGGGTTCCATCGTCGGCTTCTGTGGGGTCGGTCGGGACGTGACCGAACGGCGGGAGCAGTCGGTCAAACTCACCGCACAGAACGACCGCCTCTCCGAGTTCGCGACGATCCTCACGCACGACCTGCGAAACCCGCTCGCCGTCGCGTACGGCGATCTCGAGCAGTATCGATCGGACGGCGACGAGGAGCGACTGGACCTCCTCGGCGACTCGCTCGACCGGATCGGTCGCATCATCGACGACGTGTTCGTCATCGCGCGCGACGGCCGCAGCGTGACGGACGCGGAGGCAGTCGATCTGGCGGCCGTCGCACGCGACGCGTGGGACATGGTCGACACCGCCGCCGCGACGCTCGACGCTCGAGCGACGGTCGTCGTGGACGGCGATGCCTCCCGACTCCAGCGGCTGTTCGAGAATCTGTTTCGGAACTCCGTCGAGCACGCGGGGCCGTCGGTGACGATCACCGTGACGGAGACCGAGACCGGGTTCGCGGTCGAAGACGACGGACCGGGAATCGACGCCACCGACCGCGGAGCAATCTTCGATCCCGGTTTCAGCAGTAGCACCGACGGCACCGGCTTCGGACTCTACATCGTCGAAACGATCGCGGAGGCCCACGGCTGGTCCGTCGCCATCACCGAGAGCGCGACGGGCGGAGCGCGGTTCGAATTCACCATTCTCCCGGGGGACGACGACCTCGACCTCGTTTCGGGGTAAGCCCGGATCGAGCGGTAGAACGCGAACGAGGTTCTTACAGCCGCTGGACCGCACCGATCGCGCTCGAGAGCGGCGGTGCGTCGAAGAATTCTCGCCCGGTGTAGGCGTTGGCCCCGGCACAGTACATATCGCGGGCGGTCTCGAGGACGCTCTCTGCGAGCGGCTCGGGATCGGCGTCGCACAGCGACTTCCAGTCGGCGACGTCCTCACGTTTGGCCTCGGCTTTGGCGGCGTCGACGGCCTGAACCCACTCGGGCTGGGTGCGCTTGTGGTACTGCCGGAGCACTTCCTTCGAGAGCTGACTGCCCTCGTAGCTGAAACGATTCTCGTCGAAGGTGCCGACGACGTCCGCGACGCGGATTTCTCCCTGATAATACAGGCACTCGATCTTGCCGTCTTCGTGGACCAGGCCGGCGGAATCGGCCTGTTCGGTGACGATCCGGTTGACCTCGCGGGCGACAGACTCGAGATCCGCGATCGACGCCTTCCCCGCGATCTCGTCGGCCTCGTCGGGCCCGAGCTGGCGGTCGCTCTCCTCGTACTTCGTCGTGAACTCCACGATCGGCTCGTCGAGGTCGACGGCCTCGTCGGGCCACTCGTCGAACGCGAGGCCGTGGTCGGCGGGCTCGGTCCGACTCCGCAGACTCGAGCCAACGGGGACGCGGTTGCGGAAGACGATCTCGAGGGGAACCAGATAGTTCTCGCCGGCCGCGTCGTGATAGCTGTCGTAGTCGTACTCGCGGCCCTCGTGGGGCAGGTCGGGCACCTGCGTCAGCTCGATAGCCATCTCCCAGGGCGGGTGGGAGGCGTCCTCGAGGTCGATGACGTCGCCGTTCTCGACGACGCCCCGGTAGTGGGTCGGGACGCCCTCGGCCTCGAGCAGTTCGAAGTTGAACGCGCCCATCGTACAGAGGGTCGCGCCCTTCTGGGGGATCTGATCGGGCATCTTCCCCCAGTCGAACACCGAGTAGTCGTCGGTGAAGACGAACGAGCCCCGGCCGAGGTCGTCGGCGGTCGCTTCCTCCTCGATTCGAAACTCTTTGACACTCGTCATACGGGACACCCCGGAACGCGTCCGCCGCCGCGGTTCATACTCCAGTTGCTGTGGCCGGACGGTAAGAAGGTTTCAATATCCGACCGGCGGCCACAGCGCGGTCGGTCCGCCCGGTGGCACGGACGGTGATCGAGCGCGCTCACCTATCGTCCTCGACGGTCGCGAGCAGCTCCTCGGCGTCTTCCCGCAGCGATCCGCCCACCGGCTCCTCCTCGACGAGTTCGCGAAGCGTCGAGTCGCACTGCGGCGTCGCGAGCGCCTCGAGCGCCTGTCGCCGGAACCGCTCGTCGAGATCCTCCCGACGAACGAGCGCCTCGAGCTCGTCGCACTCGTTGGCCGTCCGCAGTTCGCGGATCGCGTCCGCTCGCGCCTTCGCGTCGGCGTCCTCGGCGAGCGCGAGGTCGATACACTCCTCGGGCGTTCGTGAACTCATACGCGGAGGTTCGCGGGCCTCGCGGATAGTTCCGGGACCTGCGTTCGACGAGCCGTCGACCGCGCGACGGCCGGTCCGCGAACATTCCGGCTTGAGCGTTTTCCGGCTCGAGCGCGAACGGGCGAGCGTGATCGCAGCGCTGTCGGATCAGCGACGGTTCGTTTCCGGCGCGGAGCGAGGGGCCCCGCGAGCGCCGCGGATCAGTCCGCCGTCCGGTATCGAGGTGGTGCGGAGATGAACCCGCTCTTCCTCACGTTCGGAGTAGCACTCCTCGGCATCGCCGTGGTGGACCTCCTCTGGACGACGCTCTGGATCGAAGGCGGCGCTGGGCCGCTCACGTCACGGCTGATGGGGTGGACGTGGGGCGGATTCAAGCGGGTCGCCGATCGGAACTCGCGGCTGCTCACCCTCTCCGGTCCGGTCGTCCTCGTCGCCGGGCTCGTCGTCTGGATCTGCCTCCTCTGGGCCGGCTGGACGCTCGTCTTCGCGAGCGGTGCACATCCCTTCGTCGACACGATCGACGAGGGACCGCTCTCCTGGTTCGAACACGTGTATTTCACCGGCTACACGATCTTCACCCTCGGAAACGGCGACTACGTCCCTCGAGACGGCGTCTGGCAGCTCGCGACCACGCTCGCGACCGCCAGCGGGATGCTCTTCGTCACCCTGACCGTCACCTACGTCCTCTCCGTCCTCGACGCCGTCACGCAGAAGCGATCGTTCGCGAGCGGCGTGAGCGGGCTCGGGACGAGCGGCGACGAGATCGTCCGGGCGGGCTGGGACGGCGAGGAGTTTCGGGGTCTCGACGTCCCGCTGAACGACCTCACCTCGCAGCTAAACGCGCTCACGGAGAACCACAAGGCGTACCCGATCCTCCACTACTTCCACAGCGGCCAGCGCGACCGAGCGCCGGTGGCGAGCATCGCCGCCCTCGACGACGCGCTCACGCTGTTCCGGTTCGGGATACCCGAAACCGACCGCCCCAGCGACGCCGTCCTGAAAACCGCGCGAGCGAGCGTCCGCGGCTATCTCGAGACGCTCCACGACGCGTTCGTCGATCCCGCGGACCGCTCGCCGCCCGAACCGACCCTCGAGGGGCTTCGCGACGCGGGCGTGCCGACCGTCTCCGACGAGGCGTTCGACGACGCCGTCGCGGACCTCGAGGACCGCCGTCGAACGCTGCTCGGGCTGGTCGAGTCCGACGCCCGGCAGTGGCCGTCGTCGGAGTCGACGTCGACTGCGCGTGTCGCACGGGAGCAGTAGCGTCCGGCGGCGACGGTCGAAACGACCGAGATGACACCGCCGGATCGCCGAATCCACCACGCTTTTCTCGCTGTACCGGAATCGTTTCTCCGATGGAGCGACCGGTGACCGAGGCCGACCTCGCGTTCGAACACGTTCCCGAGACCGACCAGTCCTTCGAGAACGCACTGGCGAAAGCGCGCGACGGCGACCGACTCGCGGTCGACGACGCGATCGAGTTACTCACGACGGGGACCGACCGCGAGGGCATCGACCGGCGGCGCAAGGAGCGCGTCCTCGAGGCGGCCGATCGTCGCCGCGCCGAGGAGGTTGGCGAGGAGGTCACCTTCATCGCGAACCTGAACAACAACGTCACGACGGCCTGCAACGTGGGCTGTCTGTTCTGTAACTTCAAAGACGCCGCCCACACGTTCGAACGCGAGACGGAAATCGAGACCGCCGGCTTCACGAAGACGCCCGCCGAATCCCGCGATATCGTCGCCGACGCCGTCGAACGCGGCATCTACGAGGTCACGTCAGTTTCGGGACTACATCCCGCGTTCGCGCTGGACGAGGAACACCGGGAAATCCTCGACGATCACCCGAACCCGAAGGAAGTCAACTACAAGCCGCCGACGGTCTACGAGACCAGCCCCGGCACGTACACCGACCAGATTTCGGCGATGAGCGTCGACGGGGTCCACGTCCACTCGATGACGCCCGAGGAGGCCTACCACGCCCGGCGGGGTACCGACTGGTCCTACGAGGAGGTCTACCGCCGGCTGCAAGCGGCGGGCCTCGACACCGTCCCCGGCACCGCCGCCGAGATCCTCGTCGACGAAGTGCGAGACGTGATCTGTCCCGGCAAGATCGGAACCCAGGGCTGGCTCGAGGCCATGGAGGCCGCCGCGAACGTCGGCCTCGGGATGACGGCGACGATCATGTACGGCCACGTCGAGAACGAGGCCCACCGCGCGCTACACTTGAAACGAATCCGCGATCTGCAGGACCGAACGGGCAACATCACGGAGTTCGTCCCCCTCTCCTTTATCCACCAGAACACGCCGCTGTTCGAGCACGATGTGGTCTCGGGCGGTGCCAGCATCGACGAGGACGAACTGCTGATCGCCGTCTCCCGACTCTTCCTCGATAACATCGACCACATCCAGTCGTCGTGGGTCAAGTACGGCGACGAACAGGGGCTGAAGATGCTCTCGTGTGGGGCCGACGACTACATGGGGACGATCCTCTCGGAGGAGATCACCAAGCGCGCTGGCGGCGGCTACGGCGAGTTCCGCTCGTTCGAGGACTACGTCGAGATGATCGCCTCGATCGGCCGCGTTCCAGTCGAGCGCTCGACCGACTACGAGCGACGCCGCGTTATCGACCCCGACGACCCGCCGTTCGGCCCGCGACTCGGGCCGAAGGCCGACGGGACGCCGCTGCTGACCCGCGAGGAGAGCGAGGAACGAACGACCGCCATCGCGGACGACTGACCTGCCACGTCGCGACTGCCCGCCGTTGCCGACGCGAGTTCGACTCCCGAACCGGTCGCCGTCCAGCCTTTCCGCTGTGAAATACTTTATATGGCCGCTCGAGCGTCTATGCGTATGCGACTCGAAGAGAAGACTGCGTTTATCACGGGTGCAGGGTCCGGCCTCGGCCGGGAAGCCGCCGAACTGTTCGCCGACGAAGGTGCGACGATCGTCGCGGCCGATATCGATCTCGAGAGCGCCGAAGAGACGGTTGCCCTCGTCGAAGAGGCGGGACAGAGCGGGACCGCCCTCGAGTTAGACGTCCGCGACGCGGACGCGGTCCAGGCAGCCGTCGACGAAACGGTCGACGAATTCGGCCTCGACATCATGCTCAACAACGCGGGGGTCAGCCACGAGCGTTCGAAAGTCGAGGATATCGACGAAAGCGAGCGTGACCGGGTCATCGACGTGAACGTCAAGGGCGTCTGGAACGGCTGCCGGGCCGTCATTCCACACTTCAAAGAGCAGGGGTCGGGCGCGATCGTCAACACGGCGTCGCTGGCCGGCGTCATCGGTGCGCCCGAACTCGGGGCCTACTCGCTCTCGAAGGGCGCGGTGGTCAACTTCACGCGCACCGTCGCGGCGGAGGTCGGCCCGGCCGGCGTCCGGGCGAACGCGGTCTGTCCGGGTGTCACGGATACCGCGATGCCCCGGAAGAACCACACCGAGGAGGAGTGGGAGGCGAGGAAGGAAGAGATGTCGAAGTTCTATCCGCTCAAGCGACTCGGCCGACCCGAGGACATCGCCAACGCGATGTTGTTCCTCGCCAGCGACGAGGCCAGCTGGATCACCGGGCAGGCGCTGGTCGTCGACGGCGGCTTCTCCTGTACGTAGCGTCGCCGCTCGAGCCCCGCGAGGGGCAACGTTTCGGTGCTGGCGGCCGACGAACCGGTATGGCAAGCGACCAGTCGTACGTGCGGCGGGCGATCGATCTCGCTGAATCGGCGGTCGAGCACGGCAACACCCCCTTCGGCTCGCTGCTCGTCGTCGACGACGAGGTCGTTCGAACGGCCGAGAACACGACGCTGACTGACGAGGACATTTCCGCTCACCCGGAATTTACGCTGGCTCGCTGGGCCGCGCGCGAACTCGAAGCCGACGAGCGCGCGGCATGTACGATGTACACCAGCACCGAGCCGTGTCCGATGTGTGCGAGCGCGATCGTCTACGCGGGGCTCGGGCGCGTCGTCTACAGCGTGTCCGTCGAGTCACTTACCGAACTCCGAGACGATGGCGTGATCGACATCCCGTGCGCGGAGGTCGTCGACCGGGCCGACGGCTCGACGACCGTCGAAGGGCCCGTACTCGAGGACGAGGGGCTCCCGATCCACGAGGGCTATTTCTGACGGGCGCTCGCCGAGGGGCTACCGCATCTCTTCGAGCGAGCGGACGGTGTCCGACATGAGCCACGCCGTTTCTGTCTCCGGGTCCTCGAGACTGATCGCGAAAAACGAGTCGCGGCCCTCGTCGACGGTGATGCGGTACCCGCGACTTTCGAGCGTTCGGCCCTCGTCGGCGACGGGTTCGGGGGGAGTCACACCCGTCTTCAGGGATAGTAGCGGATAACCGACTCGATTCGGAGCGAGTCGATCCCGCGCTCAGCGGTCAGTCCGCGACGGCCGCCGTCTCGTCTCGAAGCACCGTCCGATAGCGCCGGCCAGCCGGGTCGTCGGCCGCGAGCGCATCCCGAATCGTCGGCGAGAGCCACTTCCGCCCGCCGTCGGCACCGTCGGCGACTCGGCCGTCGAAGCCGTCCGTCCGCAGCTCCGACGGTAAGAATCGCTCGTAGACCGGGAGTCGTTCGCCGAGCGGCACGCCCGCGTGGGCTGCGATCTCCTCGAGTTCGCGTAGGGCGGGCCACGTGTAGTCGGGATTGATGTGGTCGTCGGTGACCGGCGAGACGCCGCCCAGATCGTCGACGCCGCAGTCGATGAGGTCCTTCGCGGGCGCGAGGTTGGGAGGTACCTGCACCGAGATCTCCTCCGGTAACGCGGCGCGGGCCATCGCCGTCACCTGCCGCATCGTCGCCAGATCCGGCGAGCCGCCGGACCAGCGTTCGTTCTCCACTACCGGCTGGACGATCACTTCCTGGATGTGGTCGTAGCGCTCGTGGAGTTCGCGGATCGCGAGCAGGCTCTCGGCGCGATCCCGCCAGTCCTCGCCGATCCCCACCAGGATTCCGGTCGTGAACGCCACGTCGAGTTCGCCCGCATTCTCGAGGGTCCGCAGCCGCTGGCCGGGCACTTTCCGCCGCGGGCCGGCGTGGGCCCCGACCTCGGCGGTCGTCTCGAGCATCACGCCCATGCTGGCGTTGACGTCGGCGACGACTGCCATCTGCTCGCGGGTCTGATCGCCCGGATTGGCGTGGGGGAGCAGTCCCTCCTCGAGCGCCACTTCGCAGGCCTCGCGCAGGTAGGTGTGGATCGAGTCGTGGCCCCATTCCTCGAGTTGCGTGTGGATCTCAGTATAGCGGTCGTCAGGGTCGTCGCCGAAGGTGAACAGCGCCTCCGTACAGCCGGCGTCCGCGCCGCGCCGACAGATCTCGCGGACCTCCTCGAGCGAGAGCAGCGAGGCCTGTCCCGGCGGGTCGAAGTACGTGCAGTAGGTGCAGGTGTACCGACAGGCCGTGGTGAGTGGCACGAAGACGTTCCGCGCGAAGGTCAGTGCCGGCGGCGCGTCGACGTCGTTCGGGCTCACCTGCAGGAGATCATCGACGGCTCGCTCGTCGACCGTGATATCGACGCCGTACTCGTCCGCCCCGGGGAACATTACCTCTGAGTGTCGTCGCTCGGCTCATAAGACCTTGGCTTCGCGGTGGCCGTCGGGATCCCCGCGGCCGCCCCGCTACTCCGTGGCCGCCGGCCCGTCGCGGACCGCGACGACGCGTCCCACCCGATCGGCGAGTTCGAACCCGAACGCGCGGAGACGGGACGGGGCGCGGTCGGTCTCGTGCCCGTGGACGAGCACCTCGACTAGATCGTCGGGCTCGTCGATATCCGTCGCGAGCCGGAACGAGTCGACCGTCTCGAGGGTGGCGCCGACCTCGCGGGCGATCTCGCGGTGGTCGAGATACGAGGTGCCGTGGTAGTCGACCCGAAACGCGGGGTCGCGGACGACGAGCGCGTTCGTCCCGCCGGCCCGCCCCGGCGCGATCGCCACGTCGGCGTCGGCGTCGAACAACTCCTCGAGCGCGGTGGGTGTCGCCAGCGCGAGATCGGCCATGACAACGGCGACGGCCTGGAGGTCGTCGCTCCCGTCCGCCTCGCCGTTCCCGTCGCCGCCCGGCAGTCGCGCGTTGACCGCCTCGGTGAGCGGCCGCTCGTCGACCGTCACCGCGGTCGACGTTTCGACCTCGCCCGGTAACTCGAGAGTGGCGAGATCGAGGTCGCCGGTCGAGACGACCGTCGGCTCGTAGCCCGCTTCGACGACCGCACGCAACACGTCGGCGAGCATCGCGCGGGCGAGCGTCGAGCGCTCGGCTGCCGTGAGGACGGGCTCGAGGCGGGTCTTCGGCGTCTCGGCGGCGAACGGGACGACGACGCGCATCTGAATCTGGTTGCGGTAGTCCGGGCGCGCTCAAAAGCACGTCGGAGTCAAGACAGCGGCCGACCGCGCCTTCGGCAGCCGTCCGAGTTCGGTTCCGATCTCGCGCCCCCCGACACGAGTCGAGCGCGGCCGCTCGAGCCGCCGAAGACCGAGAGAAAAGCGGTCTAGAAGAGCGGCTCGAGTTCGTCTTCGTCGTCTTCGACGAGTTCCTCGAGGTTCTCTTCGCTCTCCCGCTGGATGTCGTCCATGTTGTCCTGGGCTTCGATGGCGACCTGCTGGAGGCGCTTGATCCGCGGGACGTTCGTCACGCCCGACAGCAAGATTGCTGCGGAGACTTCGGGTTCGCCCCGCGGGAAGTCGCCGCCGCGAACCTCCATGCTACCGGTTTCCTCCTCGAGCCACTTGCGCCCGCGTTCGATGCCTTTCCGGTTCAGATACTCCGAGGGGCCGGAGAGGACGAGCAGGGCGCGCTCGGTCCCTTCGATCTCGCAGGGAAGGGTGAGCCGGCCGAGCGCCGCCTTGCGGACGAGGCTCGTGATGCGGTTGGTGGTGTTCGCGGCGTCGAGGTTGTCGTCGCCGGCACCGCTGCCGTCGCCGGTGAACCGCGAGAGGAGGCCGCCGCCGGAGTTGAGTTCGACCTCTTCGCTCGCGAAGCCGACGGTGGAGACGCCGCCGCCGGAGAGTGTGTTGATGATCTCCGAGGAGTCGACGACGCTCTCGGCGACTTCCTGGCCGTCGCCGACCTCGCCGGCACCGAAGAGGATGCCGAATCGACGGACGATCTCCTCGTTGATCTGCTCGTAACCGCCCTCGACGGACTCGCCGGTCTGTCGCCAGGAGTCGTTGTCGAAGACGAGCAGGTTGTCGACCTCGCGGACGAACGTCTGGAACGATCGCGCCGCGTTGAGCGTGTAGATCCCACCTTCGTCGGTGCCCGGCAGGACGCCGAGCCCGTAGACGGGGATCGTGTAGATCCGTTTGAGGTGTTTCGCGAGGACGGGCGCGCCGCCCGACCCGGTGCCGCCGCCCATCCCGGAGACGATCAGGAAGGCGTCGACCTCGTGGGTCGGGATCGAGTCGATGGCGTTTTGCACCTCGTCGATGTCCTCCTCGGCGACTTCTGCGCCGAGTTCGTTGTCAGCACCCACGCCGTGGCCCTTTACGCGGGCCTGGCCGATGAGTACGCGATTCTCCTGTGGAATGTTGTCGAGACCGATGAGGTCCGCCTTCGCGGAGTTGACGGCGATCGCCGCCCGGACGATTCCGCTGTTCGTCCGATCGTCGTAATCGAGGAATCGATCGACGATTTTGCCACCGGCCTGTCCGAATCCGATCATCGCCAGCTTCATTGTTTGTCAGGGGGCTCCGTTGGATTGGTAACAGTGCGATGGAGGATATAAGTCTTGTGCTAAACTGAATTTCTTTATTAATTCAATATCGCTCCGAATCGGCCGGCTGGTGGTGGATTCGAGCCGTTATTCCGAGCCGAGACCCGACTTCTATTCTATCCTGTGGTGTTTTTTATAATACGTGTTTCAGGGGAGCGGGTCGGGGTGACAGATCATTACAGCCGGTGGCCGAAGCACGACAGTCGCTCTCACGCCGTTTCGGTCGGTCGCACTCGAGCGCCGTCCCCCTCGAGGCCGAGGTACGCGCCGAGGGTCGTCAACTCCGCCGGATCGCGGCCGAACGCGGTCACGTCGTTGTCGGTGACGGTGTTATCGACCTCGAGCGAGCGGGCCTGATCCGGTCCGAACGGGACGAACGGCACCGGGCCGACAGCCGAAAGCCCGACTTTCGACAGTCCCATCGGAACCGGGACGATCGTGACGTCCTTTCCCTCCGCCGCGTAGGCCAGCTTCGTCACGTCCGCGAGCGTGAGCACCTCCGGACCGGCGAGTTCGTACGTCTCGCCCGCGTGGTCGTCGTCCTCGAGCGCCTCGGCGAGCATCGGGGCTAGATCGCCGACCCAGATCGGCTGGAATCGGGTCTTCCCGCCGGCGGGCAGCCCCGTCACGTACGGCGTCGTCACCCGCTTCGTGAACTCGAGAAACTCGGCCCCATCGCCGAAGACCACGGATGGGCGGACGATCGTCCACGCCAGACTCGAGTCCCTGACGACGTCCTCGGCTTTTCCCTTGGCGCGAAGGAATGCCGTCGTGCCGTTCGGATCCGCTCCGAGCCCGCTCATCTGCAGGAAGCGGCCGACGCCGGCTGCTTCAGCGGCCCGGACGAGGTTCTCGGTGCCGCCGAGGTGGACTTCTTCGTGGGTCTTCCCCTTCGGGGGCTGGTAGAGCGGCGAGAGCGAGACGAGATTGACGACGGCGTCGTAGCCCGTCACGACGTCGACGATCGAGTCGTACGCGCTCACGTCGCCCATCGCGGAGTCGACGCCGTCGGGCAGATCGCCGGCGTCCGGGGATCGCGAGAGGGCCGTCACCTCGTGGCCGCGCGCTGCCAGTTCCGCACACAGGGTCGTCCCGATGAAGCCGGTGCCGCCGGCGACGAGGATCTTCATGCCCGGATTGTGCTGTCCCAGCGATAAATACCTAGTCGCCTTCACTGTTCGGTGAGTGCAGCGCTCGACCGATTGTGCTACATCTAAATAGCCCTCTCCACGACGTGGGTGTATGCTGGTCACGCTCGAGGGATTGGACGGCAGCGGGAAGACGACGGTCTGGGAGGCCCTCCAGGAACGGTATCCCGACGCCGTGTTCACGCGCGAGCCCACGAGCGACTCGTGGTACGGCGAGGCCGTCTACCGCTCGATCGAGGACGACGACGCCGACCCGCTGGCCGAACTCTTTCTGTACACCGCCGATCACGCCGACCACCTCTCGCGGGTGATCGAACCTGCCCTCGAGCGCGGCGACCTCGTGATCTCCGACCGCTATTCCGACTCCCGCTTTGCCTACCAAGGCGCGACCCTCGAGCGCTCGGATCGGGTCGACCTCGCGGACCCGCTCGAGTACGTCGTCGACCTTCACCGCCCGTTCTCGATCGTGCCGGACCTGACGATCTACCTTGATCTCGACCCCGAAACCGCCGCCGCTCGAGCGGGGACGACGAACAAGTTCGAACGCGCCGAGTACCTCGCCGCGGTTCGGGACAACTACGAGCGACTGCTCGAGCGCGACCCCGATCGGTTCGTCCGCGTCGACGCGACTCAGGAGCCGGACGCGGTGCTCGAGGCGGTGACCGACGCGCTGGCCGCGGCCGACTGAGAGGGGCTGAACGTCGTCCGCGAGTGGGGGTGCTCGGGCAAACGCTTTAGTCGTGGCACGATGTACCACACTCCCGATGGTCCACGCGTTCATCATGGTGAAGACGGCCGCCGGAAAATCCGAGGGGCTGCTCGCGGATATCGGCGGCCTCGAGTCGGTCGCCAACGCGCACATCGTCGCGGGCAACTACGACATCATCGCGGAGGTCGACGCCCCGGAGGTCTACGACGTGTTACAGACCGTCTCCTCGAGCATTCAGGGACTCGGCGGCGTCACCGACACGAAGACCTACATCGCCATGGGATAGTGCAGTCGGGCGTCACTTTCTGTGGTTCCCCCGTGAACTGCTCGTCGTCGCTCGAGCGTCGCCGCCCGATCCCTTGTCATGGTATACCGGGGCAAGCTTATTCACCGGGGCCGGCGTACCCCTGTTCATGCGGTTCGTGATTATCGGGGCGGGACGGGTTGGCCTGCGCACAGCACGCGTCTTGCGCGACGAAGACCACGAGGTGACGCTGGTCGAACGCGACGAACCGACGATCAGGCGCGCCCGCAATCAGGACTTCGCCGTCGTCGAGGGCGACGGCTCCCACGAGGACGTCCTCGAGGCGGCCGGCGTCTCGAACGCCGACGCCGTCGGGGCGCTGACGGGCGACCTGAACGTCAACTTCACCGCCTGCATGATCGCCAACCACTACGGCTGCCGGACGGTCATGCGGATCGACGAGGCCTACCGCGAGGGGATCTACCGCAAGTACGCCGACCAGGTCGACGAGGTGATCTACCCCGAGCGCCTCGGCGCGATCGGCGCGAAAAACGCCCTGCTCGGCGGCACGATCCGCGCTATCGCGGACATCGCCCCGTACCTGCAGGTCGTCGAGCTCACGATCACCGACGCCGCTCCCGTCAACGGCTACACGATGGGCGAACTGCACTTACCGGCCGACGCGACCGTCCTCGCCTTCGGGAAGCGCGGCGCGGACCTCGGCATCCCCGACGAAGACCTCTCGCTCGAGGACGGCGACCGACTCGTCGTCCTCGCGGACTTCGACGTGCTGAGCGAGGTGCGCCAGCTGTTGGTCGGCGAGACGCCGAGGAAAGCGGCTGCTAACGCGGGCTCGGACGCGCGCTCAGGCGCGACGGAACTGCTGGCGGAGCACGAAACCGACGATACGGACGACGCAGAGACGGAATCCGATACAGGAGGTGTCAACTGATGGTTACAGCGTTCGTCATGATCAAAGCGAACACGGGCGAGGCGGACCGGCTCAGAGACAGCATCGAATCCATCGACGGCGTACAATCGGCCCACATCGTCGCCGGCGACGTGGATCTCATCGCGAAAGCCCAGGTCGAGACGCCGGCCGCGGTCAAGGAGATCGCCGCCACCCGTATCCAGGCGATCGAGGGCGTCGAGGACACCCAGACGTACATCGCGATGGACTAAGGACCCAAGTTTTGCGCTGCGGGCCAGCGAAGTTGGCCCTCGGCAAAACTTGGATGAAAAGCACTCCTCCTTCCCCTGGCTCGCGGCGTTGCCGCTCGTCTCGCCGCGGCGCGTAGCGCCGCGCTTTCCGGGTCAGTCGTCGGCCCGCTCGCTCGGTTCACTCGCTCGCGGTCGGTAACCGGGTGACGGCCTGCCCTCCCCCGGGTCGCCCGGCTCTCGCGTCTGCTCGAGCCGTGCTCCCGGCCAGTATACGTGCTCCCGGCCAGTATACGGGGCAGCGCACCCGTGCTTACCCGATCGGGACCGGTCGGATTTATCACTCGAGCGAAACAATAGCTCGACATGGCGAGTGCGCGGCAGAAAGCGGCGATCGGAAGCGCGATGGTTCTTCTGGGGCTCGTTCAGGCGGGGTCGTTCTGGGCGGCGGACGACCGGGTAGTCGCCGCGCTGGGGCTTCTCTACGCCGCTATCGGCGTCGGGTTCCTCTGGGCCGAGGTCTATCGGCCCGACCGGCGTCCGGAGGAGTAGGTCGCTCGGTTCGACCGCCTCTCACTGCGATACTGGATTCGCTTTCGTCGCTTAGAGCGGCATCCCCCCGCTGCTCCCGTCACCGTCAGCGGCCTGCTGGCCGCGGTTTTGGGCGTTCTCGAGCAGCGTCGCCGCCGGGCCGCGGTACTCGTAGCCGGGGATGAGGCCTTGCGCGTAGGTCCCCTCGACGAACTCGACGAGCGCTTTGGCGTCGGCGACGCCCTCGGCGGCGTCCCAGGCGGTGTACTCGAGGCGGACCCGGACCTCGTCGCCCTCGCGTTCGACGACGGGCTCGTCGTGGGTGCTCGTGTGTGCGACGCCGAAGGTGTCCTCGAGGCGGCGCTCGAGGGTCTCGAACCAGCCGTCCTCGACGACGGGGGCGACGACCTCGTCCGCGACGGCGGCGTCGAGCGTCGGGAGGGAAACGGTGACGCGGAACCGGCCGTCGCGGTTCCCCTCGGCCTCGTCGGCCCTGATACTCGTCTCGAAGACCGTCGTCGTCAGTTCGTAGCCGTCGTCGGTCCGGTCGAACGCGTCGTGGGACTCGAGTTCGCGTTCGACGGGCTCGGGAAGGGCAGTCATTGGGGAATCGAACGGGCGTGCCGAAAAAGGGTGTTACGTTGTGGCGGCCGGGCACGGAGCGATTTCGGGACCGGAGACCCGACGGCAAATACCGTTTCGATCGTTTCGCTCGAGAAGTACCACGTTGTTACGGAAAATGCTCCGCATTACTACAGGGGAAACCGCCTTCCGTCCGATGATATGACCATCGACAGACACGCTGCGGAACGTCGTCGGTTCGCGCGCCTCCTCGGGACGGACGACGATTACGGCTCCGGCCTGCCGATCGGCGCGTCGGACGCCGACGAGGAGGCCGCCGAAGACGACATCGATCTCGAGGAGGCGCGCGACGCCGCTACGAAATCTCGCGCTCGCTGAGGAACGTATCGAGCGCCGTTGCGACTTCTTCGAAGTCTTTGACCGTGAGCCCGTCCGTGGTGACGAAGACGCCCTCGCTGTCGTTCGTGACCCGGATGAGGAAGCCGTTGTCGAACACGCGGATCGTGTAGTCGTACGCCCCGAGTTCGGACCCCTCGTAGGCTGTCTGGGTGGTCTTGAACCCGCGCCACTCGTGGCCGATGAACGTCGAGAGGTCGGCGTCGCGCTCCAGGTCCTCGCGGAGATAGACCTGCTCGAAGTCGTCGCGCGTGAAGTACGTGATCGAGCGGAGACTGTCGCCGATGGCCGTCCGACAGGTCGCGACGATCTGCTCCGTTGCGTCCTCGGTGAGTATCCCGGTTGGCATGGGAGAACAGTCGAACCGTGCGACCTTAACGACGCGGGCTAGTTACAGTCCGCTGAAATCGCCGCCGACAGTGACGGGCGGTCCCGATATCGGCCGTGATAGCCTCGTCTCAGGCCTGCTCGATCGCCCGGTCGAGGTCCGCGATCACGTCGTCGACGTCCTCGATGCCGACCGAGAGGCGCACTAGATCGTCGGTGACGCCGCTTGCCAGCTTCTCCTCCTCGGTGAGCTGCTGGTGGGTCGTGCTCGCGGGGTGGATGATCAGCGTCTTCGCGTCGCCGACGTTGGCCAGCAGACTCGCCAGATCGACCTCGTTACAGACCGTCTCGGCCGCGTCGTAGCCGCCCTCGAGGCCGAACGTGATCATGCCGCCGTAGCCGCCCTCGAGGTACTCTTTGGCGTTCTCGTGGGTCTCGTGGCTCTCGAGGCCGGGGTAGTTGACCCAGGCGACGTCCTCGTGGTCCTCTAAGTACTCCGCGACGGCCATCGCATTGTCGCAGTGTTTCTCCATCCGGAGGGGCAGCGACTCGAGTTTCTGGAGCGTCGTCCAGGCGTCGAACGGCGACTGCTGGTTGCCCAGGTCGCGGAGGCCGCGGGTGCGGGCGGCGATCGCGAAGGCCATCTCGCCGAACGTCTCGTGGAAGTTGACGCCGTGGTAGGCCGGGTTCGGCTCGGTGAGTTCGGGGTAGTCGCCCTCGTCCCACGGGAAGGAACCGCCGTCGACGAGGATCCCGCCGACCGTCGACCCCGCGCCGTGGATCCACTTGGTCGTCGAGTTCCAGACCAGGTCCGCGCCGTGCTCGAGCGGCCGGCACAGGAACGGCGTGGCGAAGGTGTTGTCGACGAACAGCGGGACGTCGTGGTCGTGGGCGATGTCGGCGATCCGCTCGATGTCCGGGGTGACGAGCGCGGGGTTGCCGATCGTCTCGAGGTGGACGAACGCGGTATCGTCGTCGATGGCCTCCGCGTAGGCGTCGTAGTCGAGCGTGTCGACGAACGTCGTCTCGATGCCTCGCTTCTCGACGGTGTGGGTGAGGTAGGTGTAGGTCCCGCCGTACAGCGACGACGAGGAGACGATGTTGTCGCCGGCCTCCGCGAGGATGAACGTCGCCAGATCGAACGCGGCCATCCCCGACGCGGTCGCGAGCGCGCCGACGCCGCCCTCGAGAGTCGCGATGCGCTCCTCGAGCATGGCGTTCGTCGGGTTCATGATCCGCGAGTAGATGTTCCCGAACTCCTTCAAGCCGAACAGGTCCGCGGCGTGGTCCGTGTCGTCGAAGACGTAGGACGTGGTCTGGTAGATCGGCGGCGCGCGGGCCCCCGTCGTCGGGTCCGGCTCCTGACCGGCGTGGACGCTGTTCGTGGCGAAGCGGTGTCCGTCCGAATCGGATTCGTCGCTCATACCAGCGCCGTTGTATCGGTCCGTAGTAAAACCACTAGTCGTCTCCCTCGAGGCGGAACGCGACCGAGTTGTGGGCAACCCTTTCCTCGTTCGTGTCCCACGACTCGGTGCTCGCGACAAGTCACGACAATCGGTCGGTCGCCTGGCCGGCGCCACTGGGCTCGTTCCCGACCGTCATACTTGGCTCGACGACGCCGGGCACGCGAACGATTGCCGTCGTCCCGTTTGCCGCCGTCTCGAACGCGAGTTCGCCGCCGAGCGCCGTTACGCACCACGAGGCGACCCACAGCCCGAGGCCGCTGCCGTGTTCCAGCGCCGTCTCCTCGCCGCGCTCGAGGACGGCGAGTTCGTGGTCCGGAATTCCAGGCCCGTCGTCACGGACGGCGAAGACGACGCGCCGGTCGCTCTCGATGTGCTCGAAGCTGATCGTTACACGCGGTTCGTCGGCGTCGTTGTGAACGAGGCCGTTCTCGGCGAGATTCTCGAACGCGAGGTCGAACAGCTCCCGGTCGACGCACACCGCGAGGTCGTCGGGAACGTCGATCGCGATGCGGCCGTCAGTCTCCGCCTCGAGGTCAGCCGCGATATCGTCGAACGCGTCGCGGGCCGTGAACGCCGACGGTGACCCCTCCGTCGACTCGATCGCTCGTTCGAAGTTTCGGGCCTTTTCGCTGGTCTCGAGGACGCCATCGATGTCGTCGTGGACCGACTCGAGCATCGTCGCGAGGTCGTCGTCGGCGTGGTCGGCCGCGATACCGACGTAGCCCCGAACGGCGGTCAGATCGTTGCGGAGGTTGTGGCGCAGCACGCGGTTGAGGATCTCGAGGCGCTGTTCGCGTCGCCGCTGGTCGGTGATGTCTTGCAGGAGGACGGTGTGGCCGACGACCCGGTCCGAGCCGTCCCGCAGTGTCGAGGTCGAGACGGCGAGCTCGCGGCGCTCGCCGCGGTCGGTGTCCGTCACTACCTGCGTGTCGGCGCCGCCGTCGATGGTCAGACCGGTCGCTCGCTCGAGCGACGCGCCGAGAACGTCCGGCGCTTCGAGGTCGAAGAGGGACTCGGCGGCGGGGTTACAGTCGACGATTCGCTCGTCGGTGTCGACGGCGAGCAGCGGGCTCTCGAGGGCTTCGACGGCCGACTGGTCGGCTCTGCGTCGGACCGAGGGGCTGTACGTGAACATGCCGCCGCCGACGAACGCGTAGGCGTCGAGCGCGATATGCGGGAGAAAGAGGATCGCCGAGAGGTTGAGTTGCGGGACCGGTCCGATCCCGAAGAGCCAGGTGAGCAAGGCGATGCCCGGCGGGAGCGTACTGAGTCCGACGGCGAGCGCTTCCGTCCGATAGAGCGGTCCGTAGCTGATGACCGTATCGAACAGCAGCAGCGTCCCGGCGGCCGCGAACACGGTCCCGATCATGATCGCGAAGAACGCCCACGCGTTGGGGTCGTAGGAGACCGTCGCGGCCCCGAAAACGGGGTCGATACGGAAGTCGCTCCAAACGATCTCGTGGAGCGGGTTCGTCGCGACCAACACCGTCGTGATCGCGGGAACGAGGACGAGCGCGCCGAACCACGGCGTTCGAATAAGCGATCCACGACCGGTGTACTCGAGGCCGAAGGCCAGAAACGGGACGCCGGTCCAGACGATGCCGATCCACGTCAGGACCTCGAAGGCCCACCTGAGCGTCGGCTCGAAGACGAACAGCGAGACGCCGTATGAGAAACACCACAGCGCCTGCGCCACCAGCGCCAGCAGAAACCAGGTCGCTCCCGGCTTCCCGCGGTGACGACGGAGATACCAGAGCAAGAGGAGCGTGCCGATCCCCGAGAGGATCGACCCGGCCGCCGGCCACGGAATTCCCCCCATAGTACTCAGGGGTACGGGTACACCGACTTCGGTGTTGTGGCCCGGTCGACTGTACGACGACTCACGGCGGTCGCTCGCAACTGTCCACGCTCTCCACTGTGCCCCCTGCTGGCGCCTCCTTGTGGTCCCGTGGCCGAGACCTCATCGATAGTGCTCTTTTTTCGAGGCGATGTACACCATCACCGCGAGTAGTGCGGTCACGACGAATACATCGCCCTGTCCGTATCGAAGCAATCCCATCAGTCCATACAGGCCAAGCGCCCACGTCCATGCCCACGGCTTGCGCGTCCAGAGGCCCAACAGGACGATCAGTTGTCCGACCGAAAGGACGAGGTTCAGCGACCCGGCGACGATGGCTATCTCCGCCGGTCCGACGAGCGTTGAACTGGGATTTGCGGTCAGCCCGGCGATGACGCCGACGAGACCGAGATAGATCGTGCCGACCGAAAGCAGCCCAGCACCGACGCAGAGTACTTTGATTCCCAGCGGTGCCGTCTCGTTTCGTGGGGGTCTCGCTCCCTCTGTCAATACCGGGCCGGATGACATGTGCGTGGGACAGCTATCTGTCACTATCTATTATAATTGTCCACATGAGTTGGCGAATTCGATTTCGGAACGACCGATCACGTCGGACGGACGCTCGAGTCCGACGGCCGACGTAGGTTATCCGAGCTACTCGAGCAGCGACTCGCCGGTCATCTCGGGGGGCTGGGCGAGGTCGATGACCTTGAGCAGCGTGGGCGCGATGTCGGCCAGGGTACCGCCCTCGCGGACGGTTCGCCCGCCGTCGGTGCCGTCCGAAGCGAGGTAGATCAGGGGAACGTCGTTGTAGGTGTGTGCCGTGTGTGGGTCCGCCTCGGTCCCCATGTCGTCGGCGTTGCCGTGGTCGGCGGTGATCAGGACGTGTGCGCCGGCGGCCTCGAGCGCCTCGACGAGCCGTCCCAGCTGTTCGTCGACGGCCTCGACGGCGTCGATCGCGGCCTCGTAGTCGCCGGTGTGACCGACCATGTCCGGGTTGGCGTAGTTGAGCACGAGCACGTCCGGATCGTCGGACTCGATGTTCTCAATTGCCGCATCCGTGACTTCGGGCGCGCTCATCTCGGGTTGCTGGTCGTAGGTCGGTACGTCGGGACTCTCGACGATTTCGCGGCGCTCGCCGTCGAACTCGACCTCGCGGCCGCCGTTCAGGAAGTAGGTGACGTGGGCGTACTTTTCGGACTCGGCGATCCGCAGCTGGGTCTTGCCCGCGTCGGCCAGCACCTCGCCTAACACCTGCTCGGGCTGGGTCGGCGGGTACGCGACGGGGAGGTCGAACGTCTCGTCGTACTGGGTCATCATCACGACCTCGGCGTCCGGCGGGTCCGTCTCGAACTCGTCGGCCCAGTCCGCCGGGCGGATGTCCGCGAGCAGCCGCGTGAGCTGGCGCGCGCGGTCCGAGCGGAAGTTGAACCAGACGACCGAATCGCCGTCCTCGAGCGCGGGCTGGCCCTGCTCACGGCTTCGCCGTTCGCCGTCCGAGGCGCGTAGCGCCTCGCTCTCTATTACCGTCGGCTCGACGAACTCGTCGGTCACGTCGCGCTCGTAGGACCGTTCGACCGCGTCGACGGCCGAGTCGGCGGTCCACTCCGCGTCTCGAGCGACGATGGCGTCGTAGGCCCGCTTCGTCCGCTCCCAGTTCTGGTCGCGGTCCATCGCGTAGTACCGGCCCGACACCGTCGCCACGTCACCCGTACCGTGCTCGGCGATCACGTCCTCGAGCGTCGCGAGATAGTCTCGGCCGCCGGTCGGTGAGGTGTCCCGACCGTCGGTGATCGCGTGGGTGACGGCCTCGACGTCGCGGTCGGCCGCCAGTTCGATCAGCGCGTGGAGGTGCTCCTGATCGGCGTGGACCCCGCCGTCGCTGACCAGTCCGACGAAGTGGACCCGACCGTCGTTTTCCCGTGCCCGGTCGAACGCCCGGTTGATCGCGTCGTTCTCCCGGAAGGAGCCGTCGGCGATCGAGTCCGAGATGCGGGTGTACTCCTGATACACGACGCGGCCGGCTCCGATATTGAGGTGGCCGACCTCGCTGTTGCCCATCTGGCCCTCAGGGAGCCCGACGCGCCGGCCCGCCACCTCGAGCGTACCGTACGCGCCGGAGTCCGCGAGCCGGTCGAAGGTCGGCGTGTCGGCCGCTTCGACCGCGTCCCTGCCGCCGTCACCGAGTCCCCAGCCGTCGAGGACGATCAGCGCAGCTTCCATACGAAATCGCAAATCGCCGTATCGTAACTAGCTGTCGTTGTCCGTCGTCCGCCGGGAACAGATGTGATCGGCGAAAATAACGAAACTCTGACAATTGTCTCGTGACGTATTCGACTGCCCGAAATCAGAGTGCCGTACCGACGGACCGCCGGTTCGGCCTGCCGGGTCGGCCCCGCGTCGTCAGTCGTCGTGACGGTGGTCGAAGGTCGCGCCGCAGTCGCCACAGACGGTCCCGTTGCCGGGTTTACTTCGCTGTGCGAATACGGCCCCACAGTCGTCACAGATCATGAAGAGTCGCTTTTCGGGAGCCACGCCCGCTTCGAATTCGGCGTGGATCCAGGCGTCAGGATTTCCTTCCTCGTAGATGGTGACGCCGGAACTGTTCTGTCGCCAGTTGACCGCGGTACCGTCGCCCGGGACGGTCCGCGTGTCTCGCTCGGACATCGAGATATCGTCTCCTTCGACCGTTCATATTTACGTTTTCTGATAGCTATTTACACACCCTCGAGTTAACACGGTATTACGTCGCGACCACTGGCTTTTTGCGGGTCGGGTGGGTGTCACCGGTCATGACGCTCGATCCGGTCCACTTCGACGGAATCGCGGACCTCGCGAGGCGGATCGACCACGGGGCCGACGAGCGGGACCGTCGAGCCTTCGCCGAAACCGTCTGGGAGTCGTTTCTCGACCCGCTGACTCAAGACGGGCGCACGGTCCTCGAGCCGGTCGACGAGCAAGCGCGGCGATTCGTCGACTGCGAGTCCGTCGCGCTGCGCGACCGCGAGTTTCCGACCGAACACGGGCTCGACGCGGGGACGATCAATCCGACGACGTTCAAGAACGGACTCGTCATCGACATCGCGCAGGCGGCGATGAGCGCGACGCCCAGCGACCTCGACCTCCACCGGTCGCGGACGACGGTGATGACGGTCCACTCGAACGACGAGACGATGACCGTCGACGAGACGTGGGGCAAGTTCGACGAGGGCTACAGTCGGAGCCGCGCGGTCAAGATCCCGCCGCTGCCGCGCTTCGCCGAGGGCGTCGTCCACGCCCTCGCGCTGTACCTCGCCGAGAGCACCCACGCCCGCGACCACGCCGAAACGGTCTCCGATCTGCTCGTCCTCGACGGGCCGCTGTACCCGCGCGGCCTGTTGCGCTGGGCCGATCAACACCCCGACCTCGCCGATTTCCTGCTCGACGATCCGCGGCCGACGACGGTCCTCGAGAACTACGTCCGCCTCGTCGAGACGTTCGTCGACCGCGACGTGCCGCTCGTCGGGTTCGTCAAAAACCCCGCGACGCGCGTGCTGACGCGGACGCTCAAATCAAAACGCGACGTCGACGTCAGCGTCCCATGGAGCGACGACTCGGCGCTTTTCACTCGCCTGCTCGAGCGCGGCGAGTACGTCGACGACGTCGACGGCGACCGCTGGGAACGGGATACTTCGGCGCTGACCTACACGAACTGGTTCGTCTCGCGCGGCGGCGTCGACCGCCCGCTTTCCGCCGGCGGAGACGCGCTCGGCGTCGATCGACGGCTCGAGCACGAGGCCTACGAGGTCACCTTTTTCGTCGTTTACGACCCGCGCGACGACCTGCTGTACCGCGTCGAGGCCCCCTACGCGTTCACCAGCGATCCCGAGACGCGCGAGCGCCTGACGATGCAACTGCTCCAGGACGTGGCCGTCGCCCACGGCCCGCCGACCATCGTCGAAAAAGCCGACGAACTCGCCCGGATCAGCAACGCCGAGAAGGCCTCGCTGCGCGAGACGCTCGAGGACCGGTTCGAGACGGTGCAGAATCGCACCTACGACGACCACCGGTGGGACGATCAGCCGTACTAGTTGCTGGAATAGAACCGGAAACTGTCGCTCCGACGATCGAAACTAGGCGTCGTTCTTCTCGATCTCGAGGTCGACGTCCGCGGGGTCGACCCCGATCCGCGCGAACTGCGTTCGGATGTGTTCTTTGGCCCCCTCGAGGGCCTGGTCGCGCGTATCGAAGCCCCGCGGCATGGGCGATTCGAACGCGAGGTTGACCTCGCGGCCGTCGACCTGCTGGATCGAGCCGCCGCTGTCGACCTCGTAGAACTCGTCGCAGACCCACACGTACGCGGCGTCTTCGTCGGGGGCGCCGCTGAACGAGGGGGCTCGCTCACCCCGCTCGTACAGCGTCCCCGTGAGTTCCGTCCCGCCGGCGCGACCGCGTACCATGAGCATACGTCTCCGTACGTCTCGCGGACGCAAAAATACCGTGGCATCGCCTCACAGCACGACGGCGTTCGGCCGTGGTGGAGCGACGAGCCGGCCGTCTCGTCCGACGACGACTGTCGGTTCGCCTCGGTGACCGTAAGCGGTGACTACGGGGCGGTAACACGGGTTATCTAGCGTGTAGTGAGGTTTTCGCGAGCGATACGGTATAGACCCGTATACAGTCCCGTTCCGAACGGAAATATCCGCTGTTGGCCGTTCTCGGGCGGTTCGATCGGGTACTCACTCGTTACGAGAGTAAGCCGATTCTTCCCGGCCCAAATCGTTTTGGAAACGGGCTTATCCCCCTTGCAGAGGTTGGAATGAGTAATGAGTTCGGACGCTCACCTCGGCGGCGACAACACACCCGACCCACTCGCGAACGTCCCGGTTGAGTGTTACGAGATCCTTCGTGACCCCCGTCGGTTGCGCCTCCTTCAGGTCCTCGGCACCCGTCGGACGCGGCTCACTCTCGCCGAACTGACGACGGCACTGCTCGAGCGAACGGCGACCGACGCCTCGACCGGTCAGGCGCGACACGACGTTCGGATCGGCCTCGTTCACAACCACCTGCCGCGACTCGAGGAGTACGACATCGTCGACTGGACCGACGACGGCGTCGCGCTCGTCGACGAACCGCCCGTCCACCCCGCCGATATCTCCGTGCTCCTCGATATCTGCGAGACCGAGCGCGCCGAACAACTCCTCGAGACGCTCGTCGACCCCGTCCGGATGCGACTCCTCTCCGTGCTCGAGGGCGGCGGCCGGCCGCTGTCGGTCGACCAGCTCGCGGCCGAACTGACCGCGCTCGACGGCGGGCCGCTGTCGAACACCGACCGCGCGAAGATCGCGCTCCACCACTCTCACCTGCCCGCGATGGCCGACGCAGGCGTCCTCGAGTACGATCCCGAGTCGGGGCTGGTGACTCAGTACGATCACGCCGTCTCACTCGTTCAGTAGGCGTTCGCCGCTGTCGTTTCGACCCGCTGAGCGTCCGTCCCGTCTCGTTTCACGGTTTCCGACCGACGGTTTGCACCCGCACGCTCGCGGTCTCTCGAGCCGGTCGCGAGCACAAAACGGTAATGCCTTTCTCACCCCTAGCGAGAGACGAGCGGACGATGTTCCCAGAGCCCGACGACCACGGCAACCGAGTCGAGGCCGTGCCGAGCGCCGAACAGGCTGTTACTCTCGGTATCGTCGTCCTGATCGCCCTCTCGGGGGCGGGGGTCGCAGGATCGGCCGTCGCAATCGATCAGGTCGCGATCCTCTCGCCCGACCGAGCGCAGGTCGCGGTCGCCCCCGGCGAAACGGTCGAGATAGACGTCACCCTCCAGAGCGGCGGCGGCCACGGCGGCGAAGGCATCAGTGCCGTGACGCTGGTCGCCCAGTACAACCCCGAGTACGTCCAGGTGACCGATATAGAGCGCGGCCCGTGGCTCGAGGGTGACGGTACCGAGGTCCGAACCGCGACGGCCATCGCCCACGAGCAGGGAACGGCGATCGTCGAGCAACGACGCGTGCCGGCCGCGGGGGGAACGACCGGCGACGGGACGGTCGCGACACTGACCGTTCGAATCGCCGCGGACGCCCCGGCCGGGACGACGACGGTCTCCTTCGCCGAGAGCGACCTCGAGACGACCGGCGACTGGCCGCTCGCCGTCGTCGACGAGTCCGCCACCGTCGCGATCGACGGCGGCGGCGAGCCCCTCGAGCCGTTCGATCATCCCGATCCCGACGACCTGGGGCTCGCGCTCGAGCCGAACGCGTCGGACGCGGCGACCGGCTCGAGCGGAGCCGACGATTCCGGCAGCGGAACGGCTGGTAGCGCCGGTGGTGCGCCGATTCCGGGCTTCACGACCGAACTCGCGCTGGCGGCCGTCGCGCTCGCGGCGGGGGCGCTGTGGATCGGGCGGGACGGTCGTCACAGATAAACAGTCCGCCCCGCTGGAGGGAAACGCGTTTTAGGGATGGGCCAGATGGAGTCCGTATGACCGATCTGGGAGACTTCGGCGATTTCGACGCCGACGCCGACTCCGACGACGGCGCGGCGGCCGACGCAACCGGTTCCTCGCCGTCGTCTTCGGGGTCCGACGGACAGGGGAGCGCGAGCGCGAGTGCGACGACCGACGGGACCGCAAGCGAGTTCGAATCGACGCCGGTCGAGCCCAGCGGGGACGATGTCGGCATCGGCGCGATCTGTGTCTCCCAGGGGCTGCGCGTCGCCGAGGACGGCGAGGAGACCTCCCTGCGGGCGTACGTCACGCGCGGTAACCGCTCGTCGATCCGCATCGGGAGCTACCTGCTCGCGCCCTACCCCGACGGCGAGACGCTCTTCTGTCGCATCACGGGACTCGAGTACGCCCAACAGTACCACGCCGACGACGCGACGGAGATCCACGCCCGCCGGGCGATGCGCACCGACGGGATCGACGAGTCCGATTACAAGTTCGTCGCCGAACTCGAGCCGGTCGCCGTCCTCTACGACGATGACGGCGAACTGAAACGGCGGATGACCGACCGGGTACCGAAGCCGCAGACGGTGATCCGACAGGCCGACGACACCGAGGAGATCAAGACCGGACTGAAGATGCCCGACGACGGCGTTTTCCTGGGTCACCTCTCGGTCGGCGGCGAGAAAGTCCGTACTGCCGCCTCGCCTCCCACCATCGACTATCGACTGAAAGACGACTACGACGCGGGCGATCCGCTGGTCTTCCGGCACACGCTCGTCGCCGGCGGCACGGGGTCGGGGAAGACCCACGGCGCGAAGAACATCCTACGCCAGTACCTCGACGCCGACCGGACCTACCCGATGGACGACGGCCGCGAGGTCACACCCGCCGTCGTCCAGTTCGACCCGCAGGACGAGTACGCCCAGATGCACGACGACAACCCCGAGTTGGACGACGAGTTCGCGCGCCGACTCGAGCGCGAGGGGATCGCCTACGGCGGCCACGACGAGACGACCGCCTTCGTGCCGAACGTGGGATCGGCGTCGTACGCCGCGGGCCACCACCGCGCCGAGCAAGTCGAGTTCACGATCCCCTTCTCGATGGTCCACGACAACCCGTGGCTGGTCGCGGGCAGCGGCCTCAACGACAACCAGTACGGCGCGCTCGTCAGCGTGCTTCTGCCGCGGTTCCGCAAGCAGTACGGCGATGGGGGGACCTACGAGGAGTTCACGACCTTCCTCGACGACCCCGCGCTGCGCGAAGAACTCGACGAGTCCGGGCGGGTCCACGAGGCGACCTTCGACGCGGTCCGGCGGCGGGTGCTCGGCTTCGGTCACGTCTTCGATCAGGACGCGCGCCCGATCACCGAACTGGTCCACGAGTTCGTCCGCCCTGGCGGGCTCACCGTGGTGCCGACCTACCACATCAACGACAGCCGGGCGACCGAAGCGATCGTCCTCGCGGTCTCGTCGCTGATCATCGACCAGAAGCTCTCGAACGATCCCGACTACGACCGGATCAAGGAGACCCCGCTCGTGCTGGGCATGGACGAGGCCCACAACTTCCTGACTGACGCCGATTCGGTGCAGGCGGGGAAGGTCATCACGAAGTTCACCGAGGCCGCTAAACAGGGCCGCAAGGAACGGCTCGGCCTCTTTCTCATCACGCAGGACCCACAGGACATCCACGACGCTGTCTTCAAACAGATCAACACCACCGTCGTCCTCAATCTCGGCGACGAGGACGCCATCAAGAGCGTCAACATCCCGAGCAACCTCGAGTCGAAAGTCCCCTACATGGAGAAGGGCCAGATGGTCGTCTACTCGCCGGACAACTCCGAGCCGGTCGAACTGATCGGCCTCCCGAAGTGTCTGACCCGCCACGGACGGGACTGAGCGTTCTCCCCGTCGCTCTCGGCAACTCTGCTTCTCAGTCGAAGCCGCTGATCAGCGTCACGAGCCACTGGGCCGGATCGTCGCGCGAGCGGACGTCTACCCGTTCGACCCACTTCACCCACTGAAACCCGCGACGGCCGGGCGCTACGAGACGGAGCGGCGCCCCGTGGCCGTGGCTCAGCCGCTCGTCGTCGACGTGCGTCGCGAGTAGCGCCCGTCGGGCCTCGTCGATCGGGAGCGACCAGCGGTACCCCGTCACCGAGACGAACCGGACGAATTTCGCGTCGTCGCCGACCTCGGCCGCATCGAGGAGGTCGCCGATGCGAACCCCGCGCCACCGTCGGCTGGTGTACCAGCCGCTCGTACAGTCGAGTAGCGCTTCCGCCTCGCTGTCCGACGCCAGATCGCCGTACGCGTACTCGAGCGGCGTCGAAATCTCGCCGCGGACCGTCAGCGTCCAGTCGGACCGATCGACCGGGTCGGGATCGTCCGCGACCCACGAGGTGACCGGGAATCCTTCGTTACCGGTTCCACGTCGCGGCTGGGAGCCCGTGAACCGCCGGTCGGCACCGCGCGTCTCGAGGCGGTGATTCGCGACTTCCTGCAGCCGGTAGGTGACCGCGCCGCCGAGCAACAACGCCGTGTACTGGAGCGTCGTTCGGCGACGGTCGAAGTCGCGCCGACTCGGGAGCCGAAACCGGGTCGTCAGATGCCACACTACCAGCGGGACGAGGGCGAGCCCGAACCCGACGTGGACGCTCAACAGCGTCCAGTAGGAGAGCCGAACGTCGAGGCCGAAGGCCCAGGCGATCCCCGTCGCGAGCGCGCCCACCGCCCCGACCGCCGTGAGCACCGACAGGAGCGTGGACGGCCGCCACTGACCGGGATCGGTGAGGCGGTGGCGGACTCGCGCGAGTTTGAACCCCAGCAGCGCGACGAACGTCAGGCCGACGATTCGGTGGAGCCAGAACACCGGCCACCCCGCCGGTGTGCCCACGGTAAACGAAACGGCACCCGAGACGGCCTCGAGCACGACGAGCACGAGCAGGGACCAGTCGACGAGCCGCGGCGGCGGTTTGACTGCAGCCGCGGCAGTCCGAACGAGCGCTCCTGGCCGGAAGCTCATGGCTAAAGCTAGCGTCCCCCACGCAAGAAGCGTTGCGCACCTCGAGATGCGTCCTCGACAGCGCGGCGACTCCGCTCGAGCGGATCGTAAGCCCCAGTCTGCGCTCGAAGTCAGTCCGACTCGAGCAGCGTCCGCTCGAAGAACGCACCGGCCGTGCTCGCGATCTCGTCTCGATCGCCGGCGAAGAAGTGATCACCGGATAGCGCGGTGACCTCGTCGCCGCGCTCGCGGGCGCGCTCGACGATCGGCTCCCACTCGACGGTCGTATCGCGCTCGCCGTAGAGCACGTGGAGGGGGCGTTCGATGGCCGAAAGCGCCTCGAGCGCGTCGAGGTCGTCGCCGAGTCGCGCCGTCGGCGCGAGGGCGGCGACGGCGTCGGGATCGGCGTCGGCAGATGCGAGCAGGGCGAGCGTTGCGCCGAAGCTGTAGCCGAAGACGCCGACCGGACGGCCGTCGTACTCCTCGCGCGCCCACCGGATGGCGTTGCGAACGTCCTCGCGCTCGCCGTGGCCGCCGTCCCACGCGCCGTAATCGAACCGGAGACAGGCGATGCCGGCCTCGCGAAGCGCGTCGCTGACCGCGACGAGGCGCGAATCGCTGCGCGACCCGCCGTGTTGGGGATGGGGCGGACAGGCGACGACGACCGCCCGCGGATCGTCGGTCGGTTCCTCGAGGGTGCCCCGAACGTCGCGACCGCCGGGAATCAGCACGTCGCTCATGGCGAGTCGTTCCGAATCGGTGCTAATCAATCCTCGGCGTCGAGGGCCGCGGACGTGGGCCCGTCAGGGACGGGGAACGACACGCGCAGGCGGCGCCGGTCGTACTCTCCGAGGACGACGTAGCCGACGAAGCCGACGAGGAAGGCCAGCACGCCGAGCGTCTGGGTCCCGATCTCGAGGACCGTGCCTGCCCCGCCGTAGCGGACGGCCGCGGCGACGAGCCCGAGACCGACGGCGATGCCGAGGCCGCCCGGTCGGGGCTCGTAGCGGTCCCGTTGCAACACCGCCGCCCGGACCCACCAGCCGACCGCGAGCGCGACGCCGGCGGCCAGCAAGAGCGCGACGGTGGAGCGGGAGGCGACGACGGGGCCGAGAAACGCGACGCCGCCGCCGACGCAGGCCCCGAACGCGCCGCGTTGCAACCCGGCGATCCCCTCCCCGCTTCCGGTCGCCGTTCGGTAGCCGTCCGTCGCGCTCTCGACTGAGACCGCTTCGCTGTCGTCCCCGTCCGGACTCGAGTCTCCGTCGGCCCGGTCGACGTGGGTGACGCGTTGGCCGGCCGTGATGTACGTGCGACCGTCGTTCGGGGCGTCCTCGAGCAGTTCGCCGATCGATTCGTCCTCGGTGGGCTCTGGGTCGTCCGCGTTCGCGCCGGGCCACGCCGCGTCGACGTCGTCGAAGCCGATCGGGAGCCCCGCCGCGAGTTCGAACCGGGGGTGGTCCTGCAGTTGGAAGTGGAGGTGTGGTTCCGAGGAGTTTCCCGAGTGGCCACAGCGCCCGATCTCCTGCCCGCGTTCGACGCGGTCCCCGGGGGCAACCGCCACGCTGCCGGGGACCAGATGGGCGAGACAGCTGTACTCGTCGGGGGCGTGCTGGATCACGGCGTAACAGCCGCGGATGTCCCGTTTCAGCGGGTGGGAGAGACCGCCGCCGCGCGGCGACTCGAAGTCGGTGTCGAAGACGTCGACCACGACGCCGTCGGCGGGGGCCAGAATCGGTTCGTCGTAGCAGTAGTAGGAACCCACCGCGGACCCGGAGCCGTCGGGGGACGTGCGCCCGTCCGCGTCGGTGATCACGAAGTCGTAGGCATAGCGCTGGGTCACCGGGAACCACGAGTGGGAGTAGTCGTGGTCGTAGCTGCCGTTGACGACGGTCCACGCGCCGTCGAACGGCAGTCGGTAGTCGGTCTGCTGGTCGTAGCGCTCGGCGTCGGGGAACGTCCCCCGGTGGCGGACGAACGCGACGCCGGTGCCGAGCCACTGGGCGAAGTCCTGTGCCAGCACGAGGGGGTTGACGAACGTCAGCGGCATCGTGAGGAACCACGCCGCGTACTCCCGCCAGTCGCCCATGTGGATCCAGTCGGTCGGTTCCTCGCGTTCTTCCTCGTCGGCCCCGCGTCGCAACGCCAGATCTACTAGCGGCGAGATGAACGGCCAGAGGAAAAAGAGAAAGAAGACCTCGAAAACCTCGAGGACCGCGAGCGAGTCAAAGACGTAGCTCGGAATCGCCAACAGGCCCAATAGGGCCAGATACATCGGCTCGAACGACCGAAGCCGATGCCGAAGCCGCGTGGCGAGCGTGGCCGATTCGGTGGTCTGTATCCGTTCGGTCATCGATGCATCGATGGGTCCAGTGATACGTAATCGCTTTGTGAACTGGATTTCACGTGCCATGTTAGCATACGGTGGCTGGCCGGTCGCGTCCAGAACGGTCAATGCGGTATCGAGACAACGGTGAGATATGAGCCCGGACGACGAGTCGGCGGCCGCGGTTCGGGACGCGTTCTCCCTGCTCGGTCACGAGATCCGCCTCGAGATCCTGCTGGCCTTGCTCGAGGACTGGCACGCAGTCTACACGGAGCCGCGATCGTACGCGGAGTTGATGGATGCGATCGGCATGCGCGACAGCGGGAAGTTCAACTACCACCTCGACAAGCTTCGGGGGGTCTACGTCCGGGAGGTCGAGGGCGGCTACGTGCCGACGGCGGCGGTGACGGCGCTGTACCGGGCCGTGCTGGCTCATCGGCCGGCCGAACGACCGGCGGACCAGACGCCGTCCGACCCGACGCCGATCGACTCGCGGTGTCCCCGCTGTGACGCGGGGGCGGTGCTGCGATACGAACGGGGATTCGTCACCGTCGCGTGTTCGGCCTGCGAGGAGTGGCCCGGCTTCACGTATCCGTTCCCGAAAAACGGGTTCGCGGGACGGAGCGCGGACGCGGTCGCGCGCGAAACCGCGCGCCGCGCCCGGTTCCACGTCGGCTTGGCTCGGACCGGACAGTGTCCCTTCTGTGCGGGGACGACGACCGTCGATCCCTGCCTCGAGGACGGGGCCGACGCCGTCGAGATCTCCTGTGATACCTGCACGTTCCTCGTCGGCATCGATCCGCTCTCGCCGCTGGTTCGGGACGGCCGCGTCGCCGCGGTGCTTGCCGATATCGGCGTCGACCTCGAGCGCCCGGACTGGGAACTTCCCGAGCCGACGGTACGGATCGAGTCCCGAGAGCCGGTCCGAATCGCGCTCGCGGTCGAGGGCGATACCGGAACGGTGACGATCGTCGTCGACGGCTCGCTCACCGTCCGATCGATCGATGTCGATCGGTAGTCGACCCGCGCGTTCTCCGGCCGGCTTCGGTAGCGGCCGATCGAGTCGGTCGTGACGCGTGTTCACCACACCGTGAGTGTCGTCGTTCTCGGACTGTTGCCGAAGTGATGTTTTTAAGGCCGGAGATCCATACGTTGCGAGTATGGGCATCCTCTCTCGGACCTCCTACGTCATCCGGTCGAAGCTCAACTCGATACTCAACCGGGCCGAGGATCCGACCGAAACGCTGGACTACTCCTACGAGCAGATGCGAGACCAGCTCCAGCAGGTCAAACGCGGTATCGCCGATCTCACCACGCAGAAAAAGCGCCTCGAGATGCAAAAGCGCCGCCTCGAGGAGAACGTCGACAAACACAACGATCAGGCCCGCACCGCCGTCCAGCAGGGCCGAGAGGATCTGGCGCGACGCGCCCTAGAGAAGAAGAAGACGAAGATGAACCAGATCGAGGATCTGGAGCGCCAGATCTCCGATCTCCAGAGCCAGCAGGACAAGCTGATCAAGCAAAAAGACGAACTCCAGACTCGCATCGAGGAGTTCCGCACGAAAAAGGAAACGATGAAGGCGCGCCACGAGGCCGCGAAGGCCAGTTCCTCGGTCTCGGAAGCGATGACCGCAACCGGCGAGGAGTTCGAGGACGTCGGCCGCGCAATCGAACGCGCCGAGGAACAGACCGAGGATATGGAGGCCCGCGCTGCCGCGATGGACGAACTCCACGAATCCGGCGCGTTCGAGGACGTCATGTCCGACAAAGATGACATCGACCGCGAACTCGAGCAACTCGAGACCGACAGCGGCGTCGAGGCCGAACTCGAGACGCTCAAGTCCGAGGTCGGCGCGGGCGAGACCGACTCGGACGCCGAGCCCGAGGCCGATACGGAGACCGAACCGGCGGCGGACGCCAGCGAGGACGAACTCACGGAACTCGAGGCAGACGATCAGGAAGACGTCGAGGCCGAACTCGCGGAGCTACAGGACGAGGAGAACGCTTAACCTGATGACAGCCAGCGGTGCCGTGTTCCGGATAGCGGGCCGCGTCGGACGGTCACGGGCCACCGGTGTCGCCCAGTCAGTCGCCCAGTTTCTCATGGTCGTTCCACTCCGTCCGTCACTCCCGTTCCGTGCGACCGGGAGAAACGGTTACCATCGTCCGTGAATAACCCCTTCGTATGACCGAAACAGCGACGTTTGATTCCCTCTCGCTGACCAATCAGGTGGTGCTGCTGGGTGTCGCCGACCTCGCCGCCGACGGCGAAACGCCGATCCAAACCCACACCGTTCGACAGCACTGCCAGCAACACCTCGAGGACGTAGACACGGAGGTCGTCGGGACGATCACCGAGGTCGACGTCATCCGGTCGCTGTACCGACTCGAGGACGCGGGGCTCGTCGAGGAACGCGAGCCGTCGTCGACGACCCCCACCGGCAAGGGGCGGCCGGCGTACTCGCTGGCCGTGAGCGTCGATGCCGTGTACGACGGGGTCGCCGACGCGCTGTTACAGGGGACAGACTGAGTCGCGACGCGATGTGACGTGGTCGACCGCCGATCACGTCGGCGTTCCCAGAACCGCGATATCGTAGCTCGCGACATCTGCGGGGGCCTCGAGGACGATGACCTGAAACGCCCACGTCGAGCCGGCGTTGAGGTCGCCGGTAGTGGCGAGATACCGGCCGAGGAGGGTTCCCGTGTCGTCGTAGACTCGCGTCCGCACTTCGGCGGTCCGGATGCGACTGCTGCCGTCGTTTTCGACCGTTCCCTGGATAGTCGAGCCGAGATAGCCACTCTCGAGGACGAACTCGTGGTCGAGCAACGCGAGAGAGCCAAGCGGCGTGACCGACGTGCTCGACTGCTGGGTGGCCAGCGCCGCTGCCGTCGCCATCTCGCTCGTCGATCGGCTGGCGTTAGCACTGACGTTCCCGATGTCGACGGTGCCCTCCTCGTAGGTCGGCTCGCCGCCGAGGCCGCCGCCGCTACAGCCCGCGATCGCGGCCGCGATCCCCGTACCGACCGACGCGAGAACGCGCCGTCGGCTCGCGGGCCCCGACCCGGTCATCGCTGTCGGACCCGCGTCCGCGAACAGTTACCGTTACCGAGCATATCCCGTATCAACGATCCGGGCGCATTTCAGTGCCGCCCTTGAAGAGGCAGCGATCGGGCCGCTTGCCATCCGGGGAGGTCGTGTCGCGGCTGAACGTTCGATCGTTCGACCGCCGGGATCGTCGGCCTAGCCGCGCCGGCCCGGCCGTACCACGAGTTGACCCGCGGGCCGTCGTTACTCGGCCATAGACGTGTGCAACGCACCCCTATCGTCGGGGCGATGGAACGTCTCGGTATGGGTTCCCCGGAGAGCGACGAGCCGCTCGAGACCGACGGAGCCGATATCACCGGCTCGAGCGTCAACATCGTGGCGCTGCCCGACGTCGCCATCGGACTGATCGTCGTCGTCCTCTCGCCGCTGTCTCCTCGCATCGTTCATCCTCCGGACGACGACGATCACCTGCCGGACCGCGTCGACCGGGCCGATGCTCCCCAGAAGGACCCCGAGGAAGGGCCGTTCGACGGACACTATGGCGACGACCGGTCGCTCGCGTTCACCGGAGCCCGCGGTCGCCGACGGCTGCCGTCGGCCGGTCGCCACGGAATCGTCGCCTGCAGACGTGCCAGAAGTATTTCCGCGCGGTCGTGGTACCTCGAGCGCGTACGATGAGCGGCGACGGCACCCAGCCGAGCGATACGATGGCCCAGCGCAGCGACGCTCCGACGCTGAAACAGCGACTGCTGCTGGATACGAGCCGCTGGCTCATCGCTGCCGGGCTGATGCTGTTCGTCTTCGGCGGGCTACTCGTCGCCGCCCGGTTCAGCCCCGTCTCGCTTCGTCTGCTCGTGCAGACCGGCGACCCGATCGAGACCGCGTTTCAGGCGCTCGTGACCGCGTTGATCACCGGCGTCACGCTCGTCGTGACGATCAACTCGCTGGTCCTCTCGCAGGAACTGGGCGCCGTCGAGGACCAGCGCGAGCGACTCGAGGGGGCGATGGACTTCCGGGAGGACGTTGAGTCGTCGATCGACGCGCCGATCAGCCCGCCGGAGCCGGCCTCGTTCCTGCAGGCGATCGTCGCCGCCTCGCAGGAGCGAGCGAACGGGTTCCGGTCGGCCGTCGCCGAGAGTCACGACGAGACGTTCGTCGACCGGGTCGACGACTTCGTCGACAACCTCACCTCCCACGCGGACTCGATCCGCGACGAACTCGAGGCCGCCCAGTTCGGCACCTACGACGTGCTCAAGGCGGCGCTGGACTACAACTACTCCTGGAAGATCTTCCGGCTGCGCCGGATCGAGGACGCCCACGCGGACGCGTTCGACGACGAGACCGGGGACCGATACGACGAGTTGCTCGAGACGCTGGAGCTGTTCGGCCTCGCGCGCGAACATTTCAAGACGCTGTACTTCCAGTGGGAGCTGATCAACCTCTCGCGGGCGATGATGTACGTCGCCGTGCCCGCGCTGGTGGTCACGCTGTCGATGCTGTTCTTTTTCGACGCGAGCGCCGTCTCGGGGACGCTGCTGGGGACCGACGCGCTGGTGTGGGTCGTCGCGCTGGCGGTGACCGTCGCCGTCACGCCGTTTCTCCTGTTGATCGCTTTCATCCTGCGGATCGCGACGGTCGCAAAGCGGACGCTTGCGATCGGGCCCTTCATCCTCCGGGACTCGAGTCGCGGAGAGGAGATCGACTGGGAGTGACGTTGCGGGGCGGTCGTCCGGCGGGGACGCTTGCAGGCGTCAGTCACGAGGCTTTTCGGCCGCAGTCCGAACCGGCGGCCATGTCCACGGCCTCCGACACTACCGACTCCCAGCAGTGCCCGACCTGCCAGACCGAAAGCGATCCGTTTTACGCCTACTGTCGGCAGTGTCTCGCGGAGTTACCGTCGAAATCGTCGACCCGGTCGATCGTGTGACCCTCACGGCGCACCGTCCCCGAATCGACTCATTGGTATGGCGGCGTCCGCTACCGACGGCCGTGATCGTCGTCGTCTGCGGGCCGCCGGGTGCGGGGAAGACCACCCTCGCGACCCGAGTTCGGGACCGCCTCGAGGCGCGAGCCGTCCCCGTTCGGCTCTTTCACTCGGACGACTTCTCGAGTCGCACCTACGACCAGTTGTCCGAACGGGTCCGCGACGCGCCGCCGGCGGCGGTCACGCTGGTCGACGGCACGTTCTACCGCCGCGAGTGGCAGCGCCGGTTCCGGGCGCTCGGCGACGTTCGGTTCGTCCACGTGACCGCGAGCCTCGAGACTTGCCTCGAGCGCAACCGCCGCCGCACCGATTCGATCGACGAACAGGGCGTTCACGTCGTCTACCGCGAGTTCGAGAGCCCCGACGCCGATCTGGTGATCGACACCGACCGCCGTGACCCCGACGAGGCGGTCGACCGGCTCGCCGTGGCGCTCGAGACGTGGCCGGAGTGACGGCTGTAGCGACGACGGCGGTCGCCGTCGTGTCTCCGTTCACGGCTCCGCGGTCTCGCTTCTACCCGATCGACTGTCACCCTAATGTTCAACACAGTATCCCTCGTTCTTCCGAGTATGGAATTCAGAAACTGGCTCCGCTGCCCGGCCTGTTCCACGGCCGAGGCAGTGAGTGTCCTCGCCTACGGGACGGAGGTCGTCCTCGAGTGCTACGAGTGTGGCCACACGGGCGAGTTCACTCTCGGCCGAGACATCCCGTTTCAAGATGTGGCGGACGGGGTGGCCGACGGTGGCTTCGACGACGGCCGTCCCGAGTGAACGGTACCCCTCGTTGGGATTCCAGTGAGTGCCAGCTGCTCGAGCCTCTCAGCGGTCGTAGGAATGTCACTCGAGGTAGTGAGAATGCGCAACTGCGTGTGGACTGACCGATGTCCGTTCTGGTGAGAATGGTGAGCCCCGGTGTGGTTGGGCCATAGCGGGACTCACCAGTCGCACCTTATTGGTGGACCGCCAAATAGATTGTGTGACTATTCGAGTAACAAATCGGCCGTACCCCGGTTCGCGAAACGGCTACTTCTACCGGTGAAAACCAGAGAGATGAACCCTTTTGCATCTCCGCGTCCTACGTTGCATGATCGGATATGTTCGTGGTTGGGCCATGACACAAGACGAAACGATACAAAAGGCGACCGAGTTGCTACAGGATCTCGGGCTGCAGGAGTACGAAGCGCGCTGTTTCGTGGCGCTGAACCAGCTCCCGAGTGGAACGGCCAAGGAGATCCACGAGATCTCCGGGGTGCCGCGGACGAGGGTATACGACGCGATTCGCGTCTTGGAGACGGAGGGCTTGGTCGAAGTTCAACACTCCAATCCGCAGGTGTACCGTGCCGTCGATATCGATGAGGCCACGCAGACCCTCCGAAGGAAGTACACGAATCGGATCGAAACCCTCGAAACCCACCTCAAGAACACGGACGTTCGGAAGACCGAGGAGAAAGATCACGTTCAGGAAGTCTGGTCGTTGTCCGGCAACGACGCGATCGAGTCGCGGATGCTCGAGCTGATCGACGGCGCGGAGTCGGAGATCGCGCTCGTCGTCGTCGACGAAGCGATCCTATCCGAGACGCTGTTCGACGAACTGGCGGAGGCAGCGAAGAGCGACCTCTCGATACTGCTCGGCGGAAAGACCGACGCGATTACGGACCGGTTCGGATCGGAACTACCGACCGTTCGGATTTTCGAAACGAGTCTCGACTGGCTGACCGGGATGCCGGGCGAGGAGGCAGTCGCAGTCAGCCGCATTCTGCTCGTCGACCGTGAGGTGCTCCTGATCGGCTCGTACTATCCGGACGACAACGAGGCGAAAGCGAAAGAACAGGCCGTGTTCGCGCGCGGCCTCGAGAACGGGATCGTCGTCCTGCTTCGCCGCCTGATAACGATGGGGCTCTCGACCGTCGGCGATCCGACGGACTGACGGGTAGCTCGAGGAGCGATCTGACGAGAGGCCGGGCCCAACCGACTGCGACTGGGAGCTGCTGAGCCGGTAGGGATGCTCAGCCGTGTCGCTGGCGTAGGTGAGGGCGGGGTGGAGCGCCACCGCGACGGTCAGCAGGCCGACGTTCCACCAAGGCGAGTTGTACCAGATCAGGTCGATCTCGAACGGATCGGAGAGCCCGACCTCGTCGGGCGTCCGACCGGGGACGAGGTGGTCCGGCAGCGCGTCCCGGCCGATGCCCGGAGCAACGCTTGTCGGATACCGTTCGGATCGTCGGTACCGTCGCGCATACCAACTGATCGACATCGACCGCCGGCACGAAACCGTGTTGCCGATGAGCCGGACAGTCCGCCCAGTGGTGTGCCGACCAGCGGCCGCTGTCGACCGGTCAGTTAAACTCGGACTCGAGGACGGTCGCCAGTTCGCGGTCGCTCATCCCGACCGCCAAGCCGTCGTCTCGCCCGTCACCGTCGGCGACGTACTGCTCGGGGGTCTCACAGGTAAAGCCGTAGATGCCGATCGCGCCGTCCTCGAGGTCGATGCGACCGTCGCCGTCGGCTTCGAGCCAGGCGTAGTCGTCGCCCGACGGCAGCAATTCGCCGACCGGCTCGAGCTTCCCTGCTTCGAGCAGCGCGTCGATCTCCGACGCCAGCGCGCCCGCGACCGAGACGTGTACCTCGCGGTCGTCCGCGGCCGTGTCCGCGCCACCGGTGTACAGTTCGTAGACGACGGCCCGGTCGTCGACCGCGGCGACCTCGAGACGGTCGTAGGACCAGCGAGCCGCAAAGCGCCGAAACAGCGGGTTCTCCTCGGGCCGATCGAGGTGGTACTCGAGCAGGCTGGCCTTGCGGGCGTCGGTGTAGGGCTCCAAGGCGGTGGCCGCATCGAGGCGAACGAGCAGGGAGAGTTGCTTGACGAGCGTCTCCTTGTCGATCGGCTTGACCAGATAGTCGTTGAGCGGGAGCGTGATGATGTCGTGTTCGGGGGCGACGGCGGTGATCATCACGGTGATCGCGTCGAACCGGGCGGTCACGGCGTCGAGCAGTTCGCGGCCCGGTCCGTCCGGCAGCCGCCGGTCGAGCAGCGCGATATCGAGCGTCGAGCACGACTCGAGCGCCGCCGTGCCGTCGGCGACCGAGTGCGCGACGGTGACGGTGGTCTCGCCCCCGCAGCAGTCGTTTACCCAGACGCGAAGGAGCTCCGCGAGTTCTTCGTCGTCCTCGACGATCAGTACGTGCCGAGGGGTCGTCTCGGGCGGGTCTGTCCCGGCGGCCGCATCGGCGACGGCGTCGGATGAGTCTGCAGGCATATCTGTCGGTCACTCGCTGGAAGCGGTTGCTGGGGACCCTTTCGGCTCGGTCCGTAAATAGCTCTAGAGGTCGCTGTTCACGTCGGTGACACGAGCGGCGTCTCGAGGCCCGTCGACTCGGGACACCCTCACGCCGCGTCGAGGACGGCTCCGGTCCCGGGCCGCTCGAGTCCCGCGAGATTGATCCGACCGTCGGGCATCGGGACGCCGTCGGCGGGGTCGTCGGCCAGCAAGAGCGAGCCGTCGAGGTCGGCGTAGTCGACCAGCGGCGCGAGGTGACAGGCCGCCGCGATCGAGGCGTTCGATTCGGTCATACAGCCACACAGTACCTCGAGGCCCTGAGCACGAGCGGCGCTGATGATCCGCCTGGCCTCGAGCAGCCCACCGCATTTCATCAGCTTCAGGTTCACGATGTCACAGCGGTCTGCGACCCGCGGGACGTCCGCGAGCGTTCGGCAGGACTCGTCGGCGGCGATCGGCAGCGCCGAGCGCTCGGAGACGAATTGCAGGCCCTCCGGGTCGTCGGCGGAGACCGGCTGCTCGACGAACGCCGGATCGAACTCGACGAGTCGCTCGATCTTGCGGACGGCCTCGCGAGGGCTCCAGGCCTCGTTCGCGTCGACGAACAGCCGCGCGTCGGGCGCGACCGACCGGATCGTCCGGACGATCTCCAGGTCCCGATCGGTGCCGAGTTTGACTTTCAGCGTCCCGAAGCCGCGCTCGAGGGCCGTCTCCGTCTTCGCGCGCATCGTCTCCGTCTCGTCTAGACCGATCGTGTAGGAGGTCTCGAGCGTGTCCGCGGGATCGAGCCCCCAGTAGCGATAGAGCGGCACGTCGAACCGCTTTGCGACGAGGTCGTGCAGGGCGACGCTCACCGCAGCGCGGGCGCTCGGATTTTGCCGAACCGTCTCACGCATGCGGCGTTCGATCCGCTCCAGTTGGTGGGGATCGCCGACTCCTTCGACGACCGACAGCAGGTCGGGCAGAACGGCCTCGGCCGTGGCGGCGGTCTCGCCGTAGCGCGCCGACGGCGCGGCGGCACCGACTCCCGTCGCGCCGTCGTCGTCTTCGATCCGGACGAACACCGCGTCGGTCTCCGTCGTCGTCCCGCGAGCGATCCCGAAGGGGTACTCGAGCGGGAGCGAGCGCCGTTCGAACGAGGTCTCGAGACTCATAGCAGGGCCGCGAGCAGGTCGTCGGTGCCAAAGCGGAGCACGTCGGTCGCGGGCGCGCCGAGGGCATCGGCGTAGTCGTCGACGGCGTCGCGGGCGGCCGCGTCGCGCTCGAGGCCGGCCGTGTTGAGCGCGCCGGCGACGACTTCGGCCTCCGCGACCGGCGCGGCGACGGACTCGTAGAGGTCGACGTAGGTCGGGATCGACGGCAGCGCGAACGACTCGTAGCCGTGGAGCAGATCGCGACCGGCCTCGTGACAGAGGACGAGTTCGTCGGCCATCGAGCCGTGGAGGATCCCCAACGTGACCGGCGAGTACGCCGGATGAACGATGCTGCCCTGCCCCTCGACGAACAGGTAGTCGTGGTCGTCGCCTTTCTCGAGGATCATCTCCTCGACGGCTCCTGCCGCGAAGTCGCTGACCACGCGATCGATCGGCGTCCCCCAGCCCTCGATGAGGATGCCGGTCTGGCCGGTCGGGATCACCGCGGCGTCGTGACCGGCCGCACGAGCCGCCCGCGCCAGTTCCATCGTCGTCGTCATCTTGCCGACCGAGCAGTCGGTGCCGACGGTGAGGATGACCTCCGCGTCGACCGCGTCGGCGACGCCGTCGGCGACGGTGAGATCGTCCGGCGGGTTCCGTACGTCCCGCAGCTCGCAGCCGCGTTCGGCCGCCAGCCGGGCGAACTCCTCGTCGTCCGCCAGGAAGTAGTGGAGCCCAGAGATCACGTCCCAGCCGTACTCGAGGGCCGTTCGCACGTCGTCGCGCCAGCTCTCGTCGAAACCGCCGCCGATCGGGGCGATGCCGATCAGCAGAGCGTCGATCTCGTCGGCCTCGGCCTCGAGATCGCTCGTTTCGGCGACGATCGGTGCGTCCTGAACGTCGGAGACGAACGCGGAGACCCGGCGGCCGGCGGTGTCCCTGTCGAGGACGGCGACCACGTCGTGGTCGGCGTACCGGAGGACCCCCAGGGCGGTCTTGGCCCGGTCGGGAAACTTCTCGTGGGCGAGGATCGCAACGCGCATACGGGGACATAGACGAGGGGTCACTTAAGCAGTCGTTCGGGCGACGACTGACGCCGCGAGCGACCGGTGCTCGAGCCGAACGATCGTCACACCTTACTCGTTCGCGACGCAGGGTGACGCAATGAGTGATCGGTGGCTCGCCGCCTGGGGGCTCGGCTCGATCGCCTTCGGCGGCGCCTCGCTTTTGGTCCCGCTCTATCTCGTCGAACTCGGCGCGTCGCCGGTTCAACTCGGCCTGTTGGCCGCGACGGCCGCCGGCGTCGGTGCGCCCGGTGCGATCGCGTTCGGCCGGCTGGCGAACCGGGTCGACCGTCGACGGCTGCTCGTGCTCGCGACGCTGATCGGCGTTGCGATCTCGATGGCTGCGATTCCGTTCCTGACCTCGATCGCGGCCGTTATCGTCGCCAACGCGGCGCTGTGGTTGTTCGTCTCCTCGATCGGGCCGGTCCTGACGATGCTCGTCGTCGACGACACGCCGGAATCGCAGTGGAGCGAACGGATCGGACTCGTGAACGCGTACCAGGGCTACGGCTGGGCCGGCGGGCTCGTTCTCGGAACCGTCTGGCCGCTTCTCGGCGGGCGACTGCTCGCTGCCGGGACGGTAACGCGGTCGCTGTTCTGGCTGCTCGCGGCGTGTGCCGGCGCGAGCGCTGTCCTCGCCGCGCGAACACTGCCCCGGCCCGTGTCGTCGGCCCACGTCACCGACGGGCGCGCCGTCAGGCGAGTCGGCCGGCTCCTCGCGACCTCGAGCCGCGGCGTCAAGGGGGCGACGTTCGCCTTCTCGCCGACCCGCCTCTACTGGACGACGCGGGGAATCGATCCGCGACGGCTCGCAGCCCGAACCGACCGCACACTGGCGACGTACTTCGTCGCAGGGGCCTTCTTTTTCACCGGTTCGGCGGCGTTCTGGGCGCCGCTGCCGCTGTACCTCACCGACCTCGGTTTCGACTCGGGTCGAGTGTTCGCGTGCTATCTGGCCTCGAGTCTCGGCTCCGCGGCCTGCTACGGCCTCGCCGGTCGGCTGTCGTCGCGGTACGACGTTCGGCATCTGCAATCCGGCGTGCTGGCCGTTCGCGGGGCCTTGTTTCCCTCGATCGTCGCCGTCGCGGGAGCGGGACTCGCCGTCGCGTTCGGTACGGTCGGCCTCCTCCTGGCGCTCCTCGGGGTCACGTGGGCCGGCATCGCCGTCGTCGGAACGGCGATCGTCACCCGGCTCGCGCCGCCGGACGCCCGCGGCGAGGTACTCGGAGCCTACGTCGCACTGGGCGCGGTCGGCGGCGGGCTCGGTGGCGTCCTCGGCGGCTGGGTGGCGACCTTCGGCTACGCCGCCGCCTTCGCCGTCGCTGGAGGGCTCGTTCTCGCCGGCGCGGTTCTCGTGGCCTCGCTCGAGTCGATTTCGAGCGGCGACCGCACCGTGACGACCCACCCCGAGACGGTCGCCGAGCGCGCGGACGACGACACCGCGATGGCCTCCTCGACCCGCCGCGAGTGACGTACCAACGCGATCGCCGAACGGCCGCCGGTCGGTTCGCCTGGGGGATACACGGGAATGCGGAACCCGAGCGAGCCGCGGTGGAGTCGGACCCGCTTCAAAATCGCCGCCACGCACACGTCCGAGACGGGTTCGAACTCGGTTGGATTCGGTCAAACGGTCGTCTTCGAGTACGGTATCGTTTCAGGCTGCCTCGGCTGCGGTCGTCCCGCCATCCGAAATCACTGCTTCGACGGTAGTAACAGCGTTTTTCGACACGCTTCTCGCCGCCGTACTCGGATTCACGCCGCCGAACGCTCGCACGGTCCGGGCCGTCCGACCGCCGCCGATCAACGGACAGTGCACTTATGTGCGTTGGCAGTGACAACCAGTAGCATGAATGGTGTTCTGAACGAGACGACCAACAAGATCCACAAGTACGAAGCCGGTCGGTCGGACTTTCAGACGAGTTGCGGGGCGACCTCCCACGTCGCACACGAGTACCTCCGACTGATGCCCGTCGAGCGGGCGGTCAGCGACACCGACGCGAACCGTTGCGGGCGCTGTTTCGCCGACGGGGACGGTCACTGAGCCGCGGACCGCGTCAAAGCACCCGCAGTTCCGTCGTCCAGAAGGAGCGAACGGCGTCCTCGAGCGCCGGCTTCGGGTCGCCCGTCGCGTCGACGGCGGCCGTCGCGGCCGGCTCGAGTTCCGATTCCTCGACCAGCGTCTCGACGACGCCGCGCTGTCCGACGAGATAGAGTGGGGTTTCCGCGCGCTCGCCGCCGGGTTCGTACGCGGCGAGGACCTCCCGGCAGCGCTCGAGGTGGTCGTCGATCTGGCCGTCGCGGATCCGTTCGAACCGAGCCTGCGAGAAGCCGCCCTTCGAGTGGCTTCCCTTGACGTCGCTCTCGAAGCCGCGGTAGTCGACGCGCTCGTCGCCTTCGTAGACGCCGACCGCGAAGAGGTCGGTTCGGACCAGCGCGACGGCGTGGTCGCCGGTCGGCAGGAACCACTCGCGCTCGAGGGCGAAGCGGTCGTCCCACGTCGCCGGGCGCTCGGGGGTGACGGGCGGCTCGAGGGTCAGCGCGATCAACCCGGCGTCGTCGACACAACAGAGACACGGCGCGGCGTCGTCGACGAGCGCGGTCCGATCGCCGAGCACGTCTGTCAGGTCCCCGCGAGTCGATTCGGTCAGCCCGTCATCGTCGACGCCGACCGTCAGCGCGCCTTCGGGGCCGGTCCGAAACGAGTTGAGGCGGTCGAGGACCGCCTCGAGACGAGCGCCGCGCAGGTCGTCGCGACGGCGAACGGCGAGCCCGGACTCGTCCTCGTCCGCCCGCTCGAGTTCGCCCTCGAGCTGGGCGATGCGGTCCTCGAGCCGGTTGACCCGTTCTTCGGCGTCCTGTCGCGCGGTCGCGGCTTCGGCCCGGCGCTCGGATTCGGCCTCGTAGCGCTCGCGCAGCCGGTCGTTTTCCTCCTCGAGGTCGTCGATTCGCTCCTTGAGCGATGCGCGGCCGAGCAACTCGTCGAGCATCCGGCCGAACACGGGAAGCGAGCCTACTTCTAGGTTCCGGCGTTGGGGAAGCCGTCGTCGGGCGATCCGCCAGTGTCGTCGCGCCAGCCGCCGGCGAACGCGAGCAACTGTCGCGCCCGCTCGCGCCGGGCGAGGAACACCTCCTGGAGCGACGGTGGATTTCTGATCTCTGTGCCGTCGAGCATCGATTCGGGCAGTGCGAGCGTGTTCGTCGGCACGTCCGCCGCGCCGTGGACGGGGAAGTGCTGAGACTCGAGTTTCATGACCAGCGGCGTATCGAGGCGCTCGAGACCGTCGCCGGTCGCGTACACTTCCTCGTTGATGCGCTCGTGTTGCTCGTCGTGCATGAGTGCGTGGTCCCCGTCGGTCGGGGTCACGTAGAGACGTCCGAGATAGTAGCTTTGCGAGAAGACCTCGAACATGCTAACTAGTACCATGGTCCGGACGGACATAACTGTTTGCAGATACGTTTAAATCGGCGCGCTATCAGATCGGTCGCCCGGCATCGGCGGACCGCAAGCGACGACGACGATCCGGCCGCTCGGCCACGGAGATAGCGGACTTCCCGCAGATGTAGGTCGCGATTGACGAGCCAGAAACCAGATGAAACGGTTCGAACGATCGTGCCGGAAACGGGGCGGTTTCGGTGGTCGCCGGCCCATCGTGACGAAGACTGCGCCCGGCTTGAACGCTCAGAACGAATTTCAGGGGCTGCCTGGAGCGATTAAACGGTACGAACGAAGGTCTGTCTTTTTAGTATATTCGGTGTCACAACTAACGTAATGACCACCACTCGGTCCGTTGCGGTCTTCGTGGCCCTCGCGGTCGTCGGTCTCACGGTCGCACCGCTCGCGAGCGGCGCGGTCGTGAGCCCGTTCGCAGCCGCCGAAACCGGCCAGTCCGAGACGGCAACGACGAACGCGTCCGTCGGGACGCTGATGCAAGCGAGCGCAGCCGATACGAAGAACGGAGTCGAAACCGGCATGTTCGAAGCCGCGTACGAAACGGCGGACAACGAGAGCAAAGCGACGGTCGTCACCGACCGAACCGCAGCGCTCGAGGACCGATTAGACGCACTGGAAGCCGAGCGTGCCGAACTCCGCAACCAGCGCGAAAAACTTTCACAGGGCGCCTACCGCTCTCGGATGGCGAAACTGACGGTCGAAATCGCCAGCCTCGAGCGGTCGATCGAGCGAACCGAGCGCCGCGCCGCCGAGGTCGGCGTCGGGGAGGACCGTCTGGCAGAACTCCGCGGAACCGCGGCGTCGATGCGAGAAAACGCCGCTTCGAAAGCCGGTCCAGGCGTCGCAGCGCTCGCTCGCGGCCTCTCTACCGGCGGCGGTCCGCCGGACGGTGCGGGGCCACCGGACGGTGCGGGTCCGCCGGACAACGGCGGCTCCCCCGGTGAGGCGCCGAAAAACGGACAGAACGGTGGCTCGGGAAACGGTAACTCGGGAAGCGGTAACCCGGGAAACGGTAACTCGGGAAGCGGCAACCCGGGAAACGGTAACTCGGGAAGCGGTAACCCGGGAAACGGTAACTCGGGAAACGGTAACTCGGGGACCGGCACCCCTGGTAACGGGCAAAACGGTAACTAGCTCGCTCGCGGACTCCGTCACGTCGACCTTCTCACCTCGAGTCCGGCAAGCAGACACGCTTTTCAGCGACGGTCTCTAACTCCACGTCGATGGACTCCGCCGCGTTGTTGGATCTACTTGGCAACGAAAACAGGAGGCGAATCCTTCGGCTGCTCGCTCGCAAACCCTGTTATGTCACCGAAATTTCCGAATACCTCGGCGTGAGTCCCAAGGCGGTCATCGAACACCTGCGGAAACTCGAGGAGGCGGGCCTGATCGAGAGCCGAGTCGACGATCAGCGCCGGAAGTACTTTCATATCGCCCGGAACGTTCGCCTCGAGGTCAACGTCTCGCCCTATGGCTTCGCGAGCAAGAGCGCGTATCCGGCCAACAGCAGTTTCGATATCACGACCTGTCGCCACCTGACGCTCGACATCTCCTGGGACGATACTGACGATTTAGACGAATTACTCGCCGCTCTGGAGGACTTAGAACAGCTCGAGAACGAACTCTCCTTGGCCCAGCGGTGGGTTCAGGGGCGGCTCTGTGACGTGCTCGACCAGATCTCCGAAAGCGTCGGTGCCGACCCCGAGAGCCGGATCTACGCCGATCTCCTCGCGAGCGTCCGGTCGGAGCCGAAATCGGTCGGCGAACTCAGTGACGATGTCGAGGCCCCGCGGGAGGTCGTCGCCGACCTGCTCGAGGTGATGGCCGACAACGGCGTCGTGCGCCGGACCGAGCGCGGCTGGGAGCTGACGACGAACGGCTAACTCAGTCGATGTCCGTCGTGAGTCCATCGCGGAGGTCGCGACCGAAGTAGTAGCCCACGAGCGACGCGAGCAGTCCGACGGCTCCGCCGACCGCGACCAGCGTCCCGGCCGAGTCGGCAGCCGCGATGAGCACGGCGTGGGTGAGCAGCGCCGAGACGGCACCGACCGAGACGCCGGCGGCGCTCACCTCGAGGTACCGGCGCTTCGACGCGAGCAGGCCGACGAGGAAGGTGACCGCGAACATGCCGACCATGCGGCCGGCGATCGGGAGCACGGTCGCGCCGGCCAACAGGCCTGCGCCGACGACGAGCACGAGCGCGAGGAACGCCTTCGGCGAGAAGTACCGCCCGAGCGAGAGCCGCGATGTCAGCGGGGAGAGCAACGACGACGGCGAGAATCGCGACGAACCACTATCGGCCTCGGCGCCGGCGTCACGCTCGGTGGCCGATCCGAACGCTTCCGCGTCGGCTCCCGACTCCGAGGTGGCAGCCGCAGCGTCGGCCCGCGGTTCGGCGTCGCCGGCCCCGGTCCCCACCTCCGAGAGCAATCGATCGGTCTCCTCGAGGAGGTCGTCGGTGCTGGAGCCGTCTCGGCTCCGGCTTTCGGTCACCTCGTCCGAACGGTCGCTCATGTGTCATCAATGGCAGCCCGTCGTCATGGACCTTTCCCCGGCCGCAGCGTATACGTGGACGGCCGCCCCACCGGAACCATGACCTGGGCTGTGACGGCTGCCCTCGGGCTGTTCTCGGTCGGAATCGGCGCGTTCGTCTACGTGCTCGTGTCGAACCTCGAGCCCCAGCCGGAGTATCCGGAACTGATGACCGACGCGCTACGGCTCGTCGGACTCGCGGTCGCGACCGCTGCAGTCGGCATCGGAATCGTCTTTCTCCTTTCTGCCGGCCGGGCCTATACGTGGTGACGAACGCGAAACAGGGGCGATCCGGGAACCGTGTCGTCAGCGAACCGAGTCGAGTAGCAGCTTCTGTTCGACCCGTTTGACCTCGTGTTGCACGTCGCGGACGGCGTCGATGTTCGCCGAGATCGAACTAATTCCCTCGTTGACGAGGAATCGGGCCATCTCGGGTTTCGAGCCCGCCTGCCCGCAGATGCTCGTATCCACGTCGTGCTCGCGGCAGGTCTCGATCACGTTGCCGATCAGCCGGAGGACGGCGGGGTGGAGCTCGTCGAACCGGTCGGCGACGTTCTCGTTGTTCCGGTCTACGGCGAGCGTGTACTGGGTCAGGTCGTTGGTGCCGAACGAGGCGAAGTCGATGCCCGCTTCGGCCATTCCCTCGACCGACAGCGCCGAGGCCGGCGTCTCGATCATCGCACCCCAGCGGCGCTTCTCGGGGTCGATCCCCGCCTCCTTCATGAGTTCCTTCGCCTGCAGCACGTCTTCGGCGTCGTTGACCAGCGGGAACATGATCTCGACGTTGTCGTAGCCCATCTCGTAGAGTCGGCGGAACGCCTCGAGTTCGTGGGCGAAGACGTCCGGCCGGTCGAGCGAGCGCCGGATGCCCCGGTAGCCCAGCATCGGGTTGTGCTCGTTGGGCTCGTCGTCGCCGCCCTCGAGCTGGCGGAACTCGTCGGTCGGCGCGTCGAGGGTGCGAACGCGGACGGGACGCGGGTAGAACTCGTCGGCGACGCCGCGGATGCCCTCGACGAGTTCTTTGATGTAGGCGTCCTCGCCGTTCTCCTCGATGTAGTTGGCGGGCGTCTGGTTCAGCGAGAGAATCATGTGCTCGGTTCGCAGGAGGCCGACGCCGTCTGCACCCGTCGCGGCCGCGCGCTCGGCGGCCTCCGGGATGGAGACGTTGACCTTGACCTCGGTCGCGGTCATCGGCTTGACCGGCGACTGCGGGCGGACCTCCTCGACAGGTTCGGTCTCCTCGTCGGGCTCGACCGTCGTCCCCTCGAGTACCGATCCCTTCTCGCCGTCGAGAGTGACGACTTGCCCGTCCTCTAGGACGGTCGTCGCGTTGGTCGTGCCGACGATGGCGGGGACACCGAGTTCGCGTGAGACGATGGCGGCGTGGCTGGTCATGCCGCCCTCGTCGGTGATGATCCCCGAGGCGCGCTTCATCGCGGGCACCATGTCGGGCATGGTCATCTCGGTGACGATGATGTCGCCCTCGCCGACCTTCGCCAGGTCGTCGAGTTTGGTGACGATCCGTGCGGGGCCGCTGACGGTCCCCGGACTCGAGCCCAGCCCGTCGACGAGCACGTCGCCGGAGGAACTCGCGTCGGCCGCGCCGCCCCCGCTTTCGGCCGCCTGGACGCCGCTGCCGTCGGTCAGCCCCTTCGAAGCGTCTCCGCCGCTGGCTGCCTCGGCGGCGTCGCCGCTCTCGTCGATCGTCGTGATCGGGCGGGACTGGAGCATGTACACGTCCTCGTCGACGATCGCCCACTCGACGTCTTGGGGCTCGTCGTAGTGGTCCTCGACGCGCTCGCCGAGGTCCATGAGATCGTCGATCTCGTCGTCGGAGACGACCCGCTGGGTCCGCTTGTCCTCCGGCACGTCGCGCTCGACGGTCTGGCCGGTTTCCTCGTCTTTCTCGTGCATCACCTTCTTCTCGGCGATGGTAACGTCCATCGACCGGTCCTCCCGATCGATGACGTAGTTGTCCGGCGAGACGGCGCCGGAGACGACGGCCTCGCCGAGTCCCCAGGCGGCTTCGATGATCATCGTCGGATCGCCCGTCGAGGGGTGACTCGTAAACATCACGCCCGACTTCTCGGCGTCAACCATCTGCTGGACGACGACCGCGATGTTGACCGCAGAGTGGTCGAAGCCCTGCTCTTGGCGGTAGTAGATCGCCCGCTGGGTAAACAGCGAGGCCCAGCACTCGCGGACGCGATCGAGCAGGTCCTCCTCGGTGACGTTGAGGAAGGTCTCCTGTTGCCCGGCGAAGGAGGCGTCGGGCAGGTCCTCGGCGGTCGCCGACGAGCGCACCGCGACGAACGCCTCGCCGTCGCCGACCTCGCGGTAGCTCTCGAGAATCTCTTCGCGGAGGTCGTCGGGGAACGGCGTCTCGAGGATAAGTTCCTGTGCGCGGTCGGCCGCGTCGGCCAGCGCGGCCGAGTCGTCGACGTCGACGTCGACGGCCGCGAACAGCTCCTCGTCGATTTCGGCTTCTTCGATAAACGATCGATAGGTCCCGGCGGTTACGACGAATCCCGGGGGAACGGGTAGCCCAGCACCCGTGAGTTCGCCCAGGGAGGCACCTTTACCGCCGACCTTCTCGAGGTCGCCGGCACTGATCTCGTCCAGCCAGAGTACAGCCATCTCTAGTTGTGTGATCACTGGAACGAATAAAGAAGGTTGCGAACGGTCGCGCACAGTCGCAACTCGAGACTGAATGAGTTTCTATCAGGCGAAGCGCTCGGAGAGCCGGGCGGCCAGAAATCGTCGGTAAATCGAACGCGTTAGGGCGTTGCAAACGGGATATCGTCGGCGCTCGAACGCCCTTCGCCGACGTGACGATTCGCGGATTGTTCGTCCATAGCGATTAAACAACCTCGGTGACTGTCGTGGGTATGGACCTTCGAAATCCGTTCAGATGGGCGATCGTCTATCGGCTGGTCGCGGTCGGGTCGCTGGTGCTCGGTCTGGCGCTGGTCGCGCTCGGTCTCGTCATCGGGTTCGGCGGTGCGGTCACGGTGCTGTTCACTGCTCCGCTCGATCCCGGTCCGGCGATCGAGCAGGCGAATCCCGTGATCACCGTGGTCTTCGCCGTCCTCGGCGTCGTCGTCTGGCAACTCGGCAAGACATACGCGCTGTTCGCCACTCTTCCCCGCGCGGCGGGTCGGGCCGCCGGCCGTCAGGTCGACGCCAACCGTGTCGCGAGCGAAGTGCGTGACAGCCTCGAGGAGCGACTCACCGATCTGGAGTCCGAAATCGAAGCGACGCGCCGGGCCGTCGAGGCCCTCGACGACGGCGATCGACGACTGACCTACGACGAGCGCGAGCACCGCGAGGAAGCGTCGTCGGAATCGGAACCGAATCCGTCGTCGGATCGGGGACCGTCACCACCCTCGAGCCCGAAACAGACCGGGAGCGACGGCGATATCGGATCCGATCACGCCGATAGCAGCGGCGACCCGCTCGCCTGAGCCGCTTCTCATGCCTCGAGGATCTCGTCTTCCTCGTCGTCGGGGACGGCGATCGAGCCGTCGAGAACGGTCACGCCGCGACCGCCGACCCGCACCGCTTCGTCGAGTCGCACGCGGACCAGTCCCGGCCGGTCGACGTAGTGGCCCTGCTCGAGGCGGAGTTCCTCCGGCAGGTCGTCGTCGAACGCGCCGAAGCGATCGAGGTACGCGCCGACGGCCCCGCTCGCGGTGCCCGTAACGGGATCCTCCGGGACGCCGGCTCCCGGCGCGAACATGCGGCCGTGGAGCGTCGAGTCGCGCTCGAGCGCGTCGAAAGTAAAGAGGTAGATTCCGGTCGCGTCGACCGCGTCGGCCAGATTCTCGATCGCGCGCATGTCCGGCTGGGCGCTCCCCACGTCTGAGAGGTACGTGATCGGGACGATCAGGAACGGCAGCCCGGTCGAGGAGACGGCCAGCGGGAGATCGGCGCTCGCGCCCTCGAGCGCGGCCGCGTCGACGCCCAGTGCGTCGGCGACCCGATCGTAGCCGATATCGACCTCGCGGATCGTCGGCTCGTCCTGGGTCATCCAGACCGTTCCGTCCGATTCGACGTCGATCTCGAGGACGCCAACGTTCGTCTCGAGGGTGGTCGTTCCCGGCTCGAGGCCCTCGTCGCGGAGGTGCGCGAAGCTGCCGATCGTCGCGTGACCGCAGAGGTCGACCTCCTGGGAGGGAGTGAAGTAGCGGATTCGACGGTCGGCGGCGTCGCTCGAGCGGAGAAACGCCGTCTCGCTGACGGCCATCTCGTCGGCGATTGCCTGCATCTGATCGGTCGAGAGTCCGTCCGCGTTCGGGACGACGCCCGCCGGATTGCCGGTCAGCGGTTCGTCGGTGAACGCGTCGACCTGCAAGATCCGAATCGTCTTCATACGACGTGGGTCGGCCGACCGGCGTATCAATCCTCGGTCTATCGATCAAAACGGCTCCTGTTCGTAGCGAGCGGGTGAGGACCGCAATTATCTCCAGACTACTGCTGGATGCTGCGTCTCCCCCGACGACCGCGCGTGGCGTCACCTCGGCTGTGTCACTGGAACGAGAAGGTCGTCTCCGAATTCGGTGCGATCGTTTTCATCATCGCGGCAACCACGTCGTAGTCCGGTCGCGGCTCAATTTCACAGCTCGATGCTTTCAACGTCGAGACAAGTTCGACGTGAACGAGCGCGTCCTCGAACGGAACGGTCGCGTGAGCCGTCGTCCCGTAGGCTGCCGTCGACGCCGCGCTGACGAGCGCGGTTCGCGTCTCGCCGTCGTACTCGTAGGAGACCTCCTCGTAGTTGCCACTGCTTTTGGTCTCCTCGAGGAATCCGTCGGTGACGGCGGCGTAGGAACACCGAATCTGAACGTCGACGTAGGCGTTGCCATCGCTTCCGAACCCGTCTCGAGTCGCGTTCGCCTGCCACCGGTCGTCGTACTGGTCGGTCGTACTCGTCTGCCAGCCACAGGGGTAGTCGATGGTAATCGGCAGTGCGGTCCCGGCCGCGTCGAACGGCGTGAGGGCGCTTGCGTCATCGGCGACTTGCTGACACGCGGGGTCGCCGTCGCTGTGTCCGGGCGTACATCCACCGCCATTGCTATCTTCGTTTTCGTCGGCCCCTTCGTCTCCGGAGCCGTCCGTCCCCGTGTCGGTGGAATCGCTCGTGTCGCCGGCACAGCCGGCGATGCTCACCGCCCCGGCAGTGAGTCCGGTCGCAAGTAGTCGGCGGCGGCTATACGGCTGTCGTGTGTCGTCCGCGGTCGTCTCGGATGCGTTCATGATTCTGGTTCGGTGAGTGCAAGTAGCGTGCCGGTGCTGTTCGATGAGAAGACATGGCTCGCGGTGAGGGCGCCCGGTTTCTCGAGCGGGCCGGGTTCGTTCGGTGCGTGGCCGGAGTTGGCGACATCGATCCGGTACATCGCAGTGCCGTCTGCGGCGCCAGTGTTCGAGGAACCCGCCGCCGCCGATCGTTCGGTCCGCGTCGAATTGTCGGCATCGTCGTCGCCATTCCCGTCTCCGTTGTCTCCCCCCGGCGAACGACTGTCAGTCGTCGACGAACAGCCAGCCAACCCAACTATTCCGGCAGTCCAGAGCGGCTTCAGCGCCGTTCGTCGATCCCACTGAGAACGGCCCGTTTTCCGTTCCCTTTCAGTCCATCTCCCCATTCATTCGGTTACGTAGAAGTATTTACTTATAAATGGGCGACCTATTCAAATAGTGTTCACGTGCGGACAGTACTAGGGGAAAGAACCGAATTTCACGGCTACACCGGGATATAGCCGTAGAAATCGCTGCCGCGACGTATGCCATATCCGTCCGCTGTGTGCAGCAATACGGTGTCAGCGTCCAGTCCGTTTCGAGGCGTTCGATGTCCCGTCTCGCTTGCGCGCCGGCGCGCTTAGCGCTCACCGATCCAGCCTGCGAGATCGGTGACGACTCCCTCGGCCACGTTGTTCCGAACGGTGTAGGCGAACTCCACCGACGGTCCCTCGCCCGGCATGAACAGGTGATCGAGGTCGCCGTCCGTCTCGAACGTCGTCTCGGACTCCCCACCGAGTTCGGACCGCCAGCGCTCGAGGTCGTCCGCGACGGAGACCTGGAAGTCCCGCCCGCCCTGCAGGAAGTACGCCGGCACGTCGAGTGCCGCCGCGGTACCGACGTGATCGTAGGCGGCGAGGCTGTCCCAGAACGCGCCGGGCTTACCGAGGAGCGTCTCCGTTGGCTCGTACTCGCCCGAGCGGACCCGCTCGATCTGGCCGGCCCATCGGTCGTGGATGGCCGCCAGGTCGTCCCACTCGATGGAGCCGACCGAGACCTTGTGCTCGAGTTGCTCGAGGGTCAACTCGTGGTACGGCCGGGCCGGCGCGGCCAGGCCGACAATCCCGGCGAGACTCCCGTCTCGAGCGGCGATCCGGGGTGCCGCCCGGCCCCCGAGACCGTGCCCGACGACGACGATGCGATTCGGGTCGACGCCGTCGACGTTTCGGAGTCGCTCGACGGCGACCAGCGCGTCGTCGACGGTGACGCGATCGAGGGTGTACGAGCCGGGGTCGACGTCACAGGTGGGGATTCGCTTGTCGTAGCGGAGGGCCGCGACGCCGTTCGACGTGAGGCCCTCGGCCAGATCCTTGAGCGCCTTCGTGCCGCCGCGGTCGTTGTTTCTGGTCCCCGCACCGGCGTCGTGGACGAGGACGACGCCGGGGACCTCCCCCGACTCCGCCGTGGGCGTCGTGACGGTTCCCGGCAGCGAACAGTCCGCGACCGAGAGCGTCACGGTCCGCTCGGCGATCGCGTTCGGATCGACGTAGGCCGGTCGGGCGTAGCCGTCGACGATCCCGCAATCGAGGAGCCGCGATTTCCCGTCGACGACAGCGCGGAAGTCGTGGTCGCCGCCGTCGAACGACAGCGTCAGATCGACCGCCGTCCGGGTTCGCTTGGCCGCCGTCTTCGTCTCGGCGACCTCCTCGAACGAGCCGCTGACCGATCCGTACGCCATCCAGAGCCGCTCGAGTCGGGCGGGATCGCCGCGTTTGTCGCGTTCGCGCTCGGCGAACCGTTCGCTGGCTCGCTCGAAGTTCTCGTCTGCGAAGTCGTCGATCAGCGCCGTCGCCACGTCGGTGGGTGTAGTCGGGCCGCCATCACCTGTCGAGTCCGAGAGTAGGTCGGAACAGCCGGCCACTGCTGACGCCGTCGCCGTCGATACCGCCGCGAGTACGGTCCGCCGTCGGGGTGCCATCGTTGTCGGACCCTCCACGGTGTGTCGGATAAGTACGAGGTCGATTCTCTGTGACTGTGTTCGGCTTTGATATACGAAGTCGACGGCTGGTGTCACGCGCCGATGGGTGACGGCCGGCGGCGGCGCTCAATCGTCGCTCGCTTCCTCGAGCGGGTCGCCGTGGTCGGCCATCGGCGGCAAATCCCCCGAGGCGTGGGTGCCGACCGGCGGCCGGTTGACCTCCGCGGCGGACGAGTTCTCGAGGTCGGTTCCCGCGTCGTCCTCGAGCGACGCCATCTCGCCGTCCGCTCGAGCGTCCTGATCGATCCGCATCGAACAGAACTCCGCGCCGCACATCGAGCAAAAGCGCGCCTCCTTGTAATTGTCGCCGGGTAGCGTCTGGTCGTGGAACGACCGCGCGCGCTCGGGGTCGAGCGCGAGGCGGAACTGCTCGCGCCAGTCGAAGTTGTATCGCGCCTCCGAGAGCGCGTCGTCCCAGTCGCGCGCGCCAGGTCGTTCGGTCGCCACGTCGCCGGCGTGGGCGGCGATCCGGTAGGCCGCCAGCCCGTCCCGAACGTCCTCCTCCTCGGGGAGCCCGAGGTGCTCTTTCGGCGTGACGTAACACAGCATCGCGGCGCCCGCTTGGGCCGCTATCGCCGCACCGATGGCGCTCGTGATGTGGTCGTAGCCCGGCGCGACGTCTGTCACGAGCGGTCCGAGCACGTAGAAGGGTGCGCCGTCGCAGACCTCCTGCTGGCGCTCGACGTTCTCTGCGACCCTGTGCATCGGGACGTGGCCAGGTCCCTCAACCATCACCTGGACGCCGTGGTCCCAGCCGACCCGCGTCAGTTCGCCCAGCGTGTCGAGTTCGGCGTACTGGGCCTCGTCGCAGGCATCTGCCAGACAGCCCGGTCGTAGGCTGTCGCCGAGGCTGAAGGTGACGTCGTGTTCGGCGAAGATCGCACAAATCTCGGGGAACACCTGATACAGCGGGTTCTGTTCGCCGTGTTCCTCCATCCACTTCGCCATGATCGACCCGCCGCGAGAGACGATTCCGGTCTTTCGGCCGTCGGTCAGCGGCAGGTGCTCGGCGAGGATTCCGGCGTGGATCGTCATGTAGTCGACGCCCTGCTTGGCCTGCTTTTCGATGATCTCGAGCAACAGGTCGGTCGTGATAGCCGCGGGACTGCCCGCCTGCTTGACCGCCTCGTACAGTGGCACCGTCCCGAGAGGAACCGGCGAGTGCTCGACGTGGGCCTCGCGGATCTCGTCTAGGTCGCTGCCGGTGCCGAGGTCCATCACCGTGTCCGCACCGTAATGGACCGCGGTGTGGAGCTTCTCGAGTTCCGTCTCGAGGTCGCTGGTCGTCTCGCTGTTGCCGATGTTGGCGTTGACCTTCGTCGCGAACTCCCGGCCGATGATCATCGGATCGAGCGCGTCGTGGTTTCGGTTGGCCGGGATCACGGCCTGTCCCTCGGCGACCTGTTCGCGGACGTATTCGGGGTTTCGGTTCTCTCGCTCGGCGATGCGTTCCATCTCGGGCGTGACCGTCCCGTCGCGGGCGGCCTGCATCTGGGTTTGCGGCATCGATAACTAGGTTATACTACGGTGTTATATAGTTATCTCCGATCTCGAGACGGCGGCGCGACGCGTAGCGACCCTCGGCCTCGAGACCCGCCCGATTGAGTACCACACGCTCCCTAGTGGCGGGTTTCTGACGGCGTTCGTCGGGGGCGTCCGATTCGACCTCGAATCGATGACTGTGACGTTAGCATTGGAAATATATGCGTTTGAACGTCATACAAATTTACAATAGTTTCATTGGCTGCGGCGAAGCGGGTACTATGTATGGTAACAAGTAGCAGGCGGAGGGTGCTGACGGCGGCGAGTGGGATCGGTATCGGTGTGCTGGCCGGTTGCCTCGGCGGTGGTGGCGACGGTGGGCCGACATCGCTGAGCGTCGGCATTCCGAGTGCAAGCACGACGACCGGTGCAGCGAGCAATTCCTTTCAGCGAGTCGTCAAGGAACAGTCGGGTGACACCGAGCCGGCAGGCGAAATTCGCTGGCAGAATCAGGAGACGGGAGGGGACCCGCCGAGTCTCCGCCAGTTCTCGCAGGGGAACTTGCAGGCGCTGACCGCGGGGAACTTCATCGTCGCGTCGGCTCAGGAGGACCAGCCGCCGTTCGCCGAGCGGCCCCTGGACACGCTGCCAAACCAGATGTTCTCGATCACGCCGCTGCACATGCACATTCTCTCGGTGTCGGGATCGGGAATCGAGACGACCGACGACCTCGTCGGCAGCAACTTCTGGCCGCTGCCCCCGCAGTGGGGGCTGCGCCAGCAGGCCGAGACGGTGCTTTCGAACGCCGGTCTCTGGAGCGAACTCCAGAACTCCGATTCGGTCGTCGACGCCGGTACCGGTGACGTGGCCGGACTCATCGAGGAGGGCAACATCGACGCGATGATGGGCTACGGGGCCGGGTTCACGAACCTCGCCGGCTGGGCGACAGAAGTCGACGCCCGTGCCGACCTCCAACTCGTCGAATTCTCCGACAGCCTCCAGGAGGCCGCGAACAACACCCGCGGGACGAGCTACAGTTCGATCGACGTCTACGGCTGGGAACAACAGAGCTTCGACGCCGACCAGATGGATGTCTACGGCGCGGACTTCCAGTTCTGGCTCGGCAGCGATGTCTCCCGCGACGTCGGCTACGAACTCGCGCGGATCAGCAACGAAAACACCGCGTCGATTCAGGAGGGCCAACCGGCGTACCTCGACCACAGCGACCCCCAGAACATGGCTTCGCTGTATCTCGAGGACGTTCCGGTCCATCCGGGGCCGTACGACTACCTCGAGGAGCAAGACGTCGACATGAGTGCCTACACGCGCGGCGGCGAATAGCGCGCTCATGAGCGAGACCCAGAGCGAACCGTCGGTCTGGTCGCCGCTGGATCTCCGGCGCGAGCACCTGCTGAACAACCTCGTCGTGCTCGTCGCGGTGCTCTTCTGGGCGCGGGTCCTGTGGTATGCATACTTTCAGGAGGTACCGCGGGCGAAATACGGCGCCGTCTTCCTTGCCGGCGGGATTCTGATCTACGTCCTCGACGAACTCAGGGGACTGGAGCGCAGTCAGTGGCTCGAGCGCATCGGACTGTGGGCGTGTGCCATCATCGGTGTCGCCGTGCCGGCCTACGTCTGGCTGCACTACGAGGTACTTGAGACCCAGCGGATCGGCTACGCGTTGGGCTACGAGTACGCTATCGGCGGCCTGTTCGGGCTCGTCGTCCTCTATCTGACCTACCGCGCGTTCGGGGCCGCCTTCGCGGGCGTCGTAATCGCCGCGATCCTGTACGCATTCTACGGCAACCTGATCGTGGGGTTGCTGGGTCACGGCGGCATCGGGATCAGGCAGATCATCAACCTGTTGACGATGGAGTTCGACGGCTTCTTCGGCTCGATCACGCAGATCGTCGCCGCCTGGGTCGCACTCTTCTTGCTCTACGCGGGGCTGATGCGCGGCTACGGGGCCTTTCAGCTCATCATGCGGCTTTCCTTCCGGACGGCGAAGTACCTCCGGTCGGGGGTCGCCCAGTCGGCGGTGATCTCGAGTCTGATCGTGGGGTCGATCAACGGCGCCCAGACGGCGAACGCGGCGATGACGGGTTCGTTCACGATTCCGTTGATGAAAGAAAGCGGGATGAAGGCGGACTCGGCTGGCGGGATCGAGGCGGTCGCCTCCTCCGGTGGGCAGATCATGCCGCCGGTGATGGGCGCGGCCGCGTTCGTCATGGCCTCGCTCATTCCGGGGATCGGCTACGTCGACGTGCTCATCGCCGGGATCATCCCGGCGCTGGTGTTCTACATCTCCGTCGCGATCGGCGTCCACTACATGTCGGTCAAACAGCTCCCCGAGGGCGGCGTCGACCTAGACCAGCGCATCGACGACCTCGAGGAGGGGTACCACCCCGTAATCGAGGCGATCCGTTTCGGCGTCCCCTTCGCCGTGTTGCTGTACACGCTGGGGATCGCCCAGTGGACGGTCATCTCCTCGGCGCTGTACACCTGTGGGGCGATGGTGCTGACCGGTGCGGGGATTCCGATCGTGCTCAGCGCCGTCGACGACGGCGAGCGCGTCGGCGAGACCACGTTCGAGGCGCTGAAGAACACGGTTTCGGGGTTCAAATTCGGCGCGGTCACGCTGGCACCGATCGCGATCATCATCGCGGCGGTCAACGGGATCGTCGACCTGCTGAACGCGACCGGACTTCCCGGCAAGCTCTCGCTGGCGTTAGTCGGCGTTGCGGGCGGGGTCCTCCTGTTCACGACCATTCTCGCGATGGTCGTCTGTCTCGTGCTGGGACTGGGGATGCCGACCGTGGCGGCGTACACGATCGTCGCCTTGCTCATCGCGCCGACGCTGACCGGCGAGTTCGCCATTCCCGCCCTCGCCGCGCACTTCTTCGTGTTCTACGCGGCGATCCTCTCGGGGATCACGCCGCCGATCGCCATCGCGGTCGTGGTGACCACCGGCATCGCGGAGTCGAACTTCTGGAAAACGGCGCTCGAGGCGCTGAAGCTCGGCCTGCCGCTGTTCGTCCTCCCCTTTACGTTCATCTACAACCCCGAAATCGTGACGGGGGGATTCGATCTGACGACGGCTGGCTCGGGGCTGATCGTCCTGTTGGGCGCGGTCGCGATCACCCACGGACTCAACTGCGCACCGCGGCCCTTCGGCATCCCGTCGCCGCTGAGCTACGGTGCGCGCGCGGCCTACGTCTCGCTGGGCGTCTTCGCGATGGTCTGGCCGGCGACGATGCCCCGTATCGCGGCCGTGACCGTCGCACTCGTCCTCATCGCGCTCCAGACGCAGGTGACCCGCGACACCGGCTTCGGACCCGTCGCCGAGAGCGAGTGACCCGTTTCAGCCAACTTAAGGGGGCTGCGCTCGAGACACCGGGTAGGTGGCCATCAGATGTCCGACTTACCGGACGATTTCGACTGCACGATAACCAACTGGGAGTACATTTACGGCCTGTGCCGGGACGTTGCAGACGACGTACGCGACGACGAGTTCGAACCCGACGTCGTCGTCGCGCTGGCCCGCGGCGGCTGGTTCGCCGGCCGCTGTCTCTGTGATTTCCTCGGCATGGATGATCTGACGAGCCTGAAGATGGAACACTACGTCGGCACCGCCGAGAAGTCCGGCGAGCCGACCGTCCGCTATCCGATGCCCGAGGGGAGCGTCGAGGACAAGGACGTGCTCATCATCGACGACATCGCCGACACCGGCGGCTCGATCAAACGCGCCTACGAGTACGTCGACGACCGCGACGCCGGCGAGGTCCGCACCGCGACCCTCCAACTGCTCGGTACCAGCGAGTTCCAGCCCGACTACGTCGGCGAACGGCTCGAGGCGTGGACCTGGGTCGTCTACCCGTGGAACTTCATCGAGGATATGGTCGATCTGATCTCGAGCGCCATGGAGAAGGCCGATCAGGAGACCTTCACGGCCGACGAGATCCGCCACTTCCTCACCGAACACCACGGCATCGAGCGCATCGAGATGGAGATCGCCCAGCCCGATCGACTGCCCGAAGTCCTTGCGGAGATGGAGCGCCGCGGGGTGCTCGAGGCGGCCGGAGCCGACGAGTGGAGCGTAGTTGAGGACTGATTGCCCTCAGACAGTTGATTACATTGGGACCGTCTGGGGTAGATCCACACTGCAAACGATGGGTGTGGTGTCGTCATCGAAATGGATAGTAATCCATTTGCCCCCGTCACGACCACATTAGTGGAATACTCTCAATAGCATCCATCTATGAGATAGATATCATATCTGTCGAATGGACCTACAAAACTCCTTTCCGCTGGGTTCTCGTCGATTGGAGTCATCGGCTTTCTATTCTTTGGCACAGTTGGAGCGATCGGTATGCTCTACAAACTCTATGAAACACGTGACTCGTCATCGATACGGAGAACGTAGAGTGTAATCCCACGCTGATACCGGGTGAGTTGCCGCCACGTGCGTTAACATAATGCCGGTCCGTCAGCCGTTTCGTATCCGCCCACCGTCGCCGATCACCACTGCTGTCAATCAGACAAAATATTTAAGGGGCGGCTGTGACGGCTCTCATCGTATGAAGCGAATCCTCTCGAGCCTCGGTATCGGTTCGGCGACGGTCGATACGGTCCTCCCGACCACCCTCACGGCGGGCGAATCCGTCGACGCGCGCGTCGACGTTACCGGCGGCAACGACAGCCAGGAGGTCGACGGCATCTACTTCGCGCTGGCGACGCGCTACGAGACCGACGAGAGTCACGGAACGGCGAAGATCGAGACCTACGACCTCGCCGAGTCGTTCACGATCGACCCCGACGAGGAACGGTCGTTCACCGTCACTATCGACGTGCCCTACCACACCCCCGTCACGCACGGGCGAACGAACGTCTGGCTCGACACCGGCCTCGACATCGACTGGGCGGTCGACCCGGACGACCGCGACCCCATCGAGATCGAACCCGACCCGCTCCGCGAGGCGCTGTTCGACGCCCTCGAGTCGCTCGGCTTCACCCTTCGGACGGCCGAATGCGAGGCCACGGAGTCTCTGTTCGCGAGCCGCCGCTTCGTCCAGGAACTCGAGTTCGTCCCCCGGTCCGGCCCCTTCGCGGGCGACCTCGACGAACTCGAGGTCGTCACGCTGCCCGAAGGCGAGGGCTTCGACCTGCTGCTCGAGGTCGACCGCCGCGGCGGCCTCTTGTCGGAACACTTCGATGTCGACGAGCGCTACGACCGCGTCTCGCTTCAGCCGGGCGACGAGGCGGACCTCGAGCGACGGCTGCGAGCGGCGGTCGAGCGGAATCTCTGATCGAGGAAGCCGTCTCCGTCTCTCTGCGCCCGTCGCCGCCCGCCGTTACTCCGCGACCGACTCCGAGTCGGTCGCCTCGGCCGATCTCGAGCCGTCCCCGCTATCGCCGACGATCGACCGCTTCCACGTCCCCCGCGTAAACCACGCGGCGGCCGCCATCGCCCCGGCGATGTCGCCGACGACGACGCCCGTCCAGACGCCGGTCGGCCCCCAGTCGGCGACGAAGACGAGCGCGTAGGTGACGGGCACGCGGACGATCCAGAGCCCCAGCACGGCGAACGCGAGCGCCGTCTTCGTGTTTCCGGCCCCGCGGAACGCGCCCTGAATCACCTGCAAGACCCCCATGAACGCGAAGCCGACCGCGGCGAAGCGGAGGTAGGTCGCGCCGTAGTCGATCGTCGCCGCCTTCCCCGCCGCGTCGGCCGTGACGAACACCGAGACGAACGGCTCGGGGAACAGCGCGGCGACCGCGCCTGCCGAGAGCATGATCGCCGCGATCGTCCCTGCGGCGATCCTGACCGCTCGCGCCGCGCGGTCGGGTTTGCCCGCCCCCAGGTTCTGGCCGACGATCGTGTCCGTCGCTTGTCCCAGCCCGAGCGCTGGCAGGAACGCCAGCGAGAGCAGCCGGTTACCCAGCCCGTACGCCGCGACCACCGCTGGCGGGAAGGTCACGACCATCGCCGTCATCGCGACCAGCGCGAGGGCGGTCATCGACTGCTCGAGCGCCGACGGCGTCCCCAGTCGCGTGATCTTCGTGACGTACTCCAAGCGCGGACGGAGGTGTGCGGCCCGGATGTCCGGCCCGACGTTGGTGTAGTACAGCAGATAGACGCCGATCAGCGTCGCGAGCCCGCGCGAGATGAGCGTCGCGACGGCGGCACCTTCCACCTCGAGGCGAGGGAACGGGCCGACGCCGAAGATGAACAGCGGATCGAGCGCGAGGTTGAGCACGACGCTGACGAGCATCACCCGCATCGGCGCGCGCGTGGTGCCGTAGCCGCGCATGAGCGCGACGAAGACGTAGAAGCCGAAGAGGAAGGGAAGCCCGAGGAAAAAGATCTGTAGGTAACCCGCCGCGAGCGGGATGATCTCGGCCCCCGTCTCGGCGTCGGCGGGCAGAGCGGCCAGCATCGGCTCGGTCGCGACGAAGCCCAGCGCACCGAGGGCGGCGGCGACCAGCGAGACGAACGAGAGCGTCTGGCCGGCGATCAGCCCCGCGTCGCCGCTTTTCGCGCCGGTGTGTTGGGCGATCAGGATCGCGCCGGCGGTCGTAAAGCCGCCGCCGACCGCGATCAGTAAGAAGAGGAGCGGAAAGGCGAGGCTCACCGCCCCGACTGCGTCCGGCGAGAGCGCGCCCAGCCAGAAGGTGTCGCCGACGTTGTAGGTGACCTGCAGGAGCTGGATGACCACCAGCGGCCACGCCAGCCGGAGCATCGGCCGGACGAGCGGGCCGTCGGTGAGCCCGCCGTCGGAATCCTCTCGAACTGCCATAGCCACACAGTAACGACGGCGCTACTTGGGTGCTCCTGAGCCGTGATAGCGACGGCCACCGTTCCCGGTCGGCGGCCTCGACGCTCGTCGACGCTCCGCGCCGCGGCCTGAGGCGAGGCGAGAACCGGAGCTTTAGGGGACTGCTCGACGCACGTTCCCGCATGACCATCGGCGTTATCGGCGGCAGCGGACTGTACGAGGCGCTGGCGCTCGAGAACACGCGCAGCGAGGACGTGTCGACACCCTACGGCGAGCCGAGCGAGGCGATCACGATCGGCGAACTCGCCGGGCGGGAGGTGGCATTCCTTCCGCGCCACGGCGAAGACCACCGGCATCCGCCGAGCGATGCGCCCTACCGGGCGAACCTCTACGCGCTCAAATCGGTCGGCGTCGACCGCGTGATCGCCACGAACGCGGTCGGGAGCCTGCGCGAGAACCTCCCGCCGCGGGCGCTCGTCGTGCCAGACCAGATATTCGACCGGACCAAGCACCGCTCGCCGACGTTCTTCGGCGACGGGATGGTCGTCCACATGGGCTTTGCCGAGCCGTACTGCCCGGCGATGGTCGATCACCTCGCGACGGCGGCTGCGGCGGCCACTGGCGACGAGACGGCGACCGAGCGGGGCGGCACCTACGTCTGCATCGAGGGCCCGCAGTTCTCCACGAAGGCGGAAAGCGAGTTCTACCGGTCGCAGGGCTGGGACATCGTCGGGATGACCGCCATCCCGGAGGCCAAACTCGCCCGCGAAGCCGAACTCAGCTACGCCACCGTCGCCGGCGTCACCGACTACGACGTCTGGAAGGAGGACAGCGAGGTCTCCCTCGAGGAGGTCCTCGCGAACGCCGCGGCCAACGAGGACGCCATCAACGCGGTCGTCGAACGCGCGATCCGGACGATGCCCGACGACTTCGAGAGCGAGGCTTGGTCCGCGCTCGAGGGGACCATCAACACCCCGACCGAGGCGATCCCCGAAGAGACACGCGAGCGCGTCGACCTGCTGGCCGGCGACTACCTCTGACTACTCGAAGGCGCGTTTGAGTTCCAGCGCCGTCGTCTCGTCCGTTCGGTCGACGCGACGAGCGGGCTCGAGTCGGGGCGTGTCGTGACCCGCGGGGGTTGCTGTCTCTGCCGCCGGTGCATCCGTTCTCGGCGTCGATGCCTGGGGTTGCGATGGGTGGTCCGACGCCGCCGCCTGATCCGGGGCTGCCGTTTCGGTCCGGTCTGCCGTCGGCTCCGGCGACCGGTTCGGAGTGGGACCGTCCCCGCCCTCGACGCCTGCCGCGAGCGCCACGCAGTCGGGACAGAAGTCGTTGTCTCCCCACTCGAGGGTGTGCACGGGAACGCCGAGGACGACGATCTGTTTGGCGTAGCGGCGGTGGGTCCCGGATTCGGCCGGCGTCCCACAGCGGACGCACTCGCGCTGGTCGGCGTCGAACGGTTCCTCCTCGTATCGGTACTCGAGCCCGAACGTGTGGGCCGGATAGAGCGGGAGTTGGCTCGCGAGGTAGAGGCCGACGAGGACCAGCGGAACGAGCAGCGCCGAGAGCCACATCGCCACCGTCGGCTCGAACCGGAACAGCGGGCCAGCCAGCGCCCCTGCGAGCAGGGCGATCGGGAGCAGTTTCCGCAGCAGCGCGAACGCCTCGACCCAGGTGCGAAAGATGGCATCGTCCGGTCTGGGCATTGCCCCGACGTTTCGCCGGTGCGGGCTAAACGCTTGTGGGCGCTCCGCTCGATCTCCCTGCGGACGCTCCGTCGCGTCGACTCCGCTCTTTCGACCGTCTCGAAAATATTAGTCGGCGATCGCTTCGCTCGCCTCGGACTCCACCGTGACCTCCTGAATCCAGAGGTCGCCGAACAGTTCGTCCTGCTCGAGCCTGACTCGACCGCGATGGGCGAGAAAGAGCAATGCGAGATACGTCATCACGCGCGTGCCGCCGACCTCGTCGATCTCGGCGTAGAGCACCTCCTCGCGACCCCGCTCGTAGTGGGCCTCGAGTTCGGCCTCCACGTCGTCGATGACCGACTCGATGTCCTCCTCGTGGGTCGTGTGAGTCACGTCGTCGCTGGTCGGCTCGTCGTCGACCCGGAAGTCGTCCCCCGAGTGGTAGTTCAGCTCTTGGACGCCGCGATCGTACCCTTTCGGCGAGTCGCTCGTGTCGTACGTCCGCGATTCCTTCCACCAGCTGTCGCGCTCTGCGGTCCGGAGTTCCCGGACGAGTTCGTCCAGCGTCTCCGGCTTCCCGCGGGCGTGTTTGCGCTCGAGGCGTCGCTCCATCTCTTCTTCGAGATTTTCGATGGGGTCGAACCCCGGCGGATGCCCCTCGCCGCCGCCCTCGGCATCCATCGCACCGTCGTCGGCGAAGGGGGCCTCCCACGGCGGCAGCTCCTCGTCGTCGGGCTCGTCGGTCGCGAACAGCTCGTCGCTTTTCATCCGCAGGAGGACGCTCGCGTAGAACAGCGCCCGCCCCGACGTGCGGAGGTCGGCGTCTTCGATCGCCTCGAGGAACTTGTCGGTGACCCGGACGACGTCGATGTCCCAGGGGTCGATCTCGCCGTCCTCGGCGAGTTGGACGAGCAGTTCGACGGGTTCGACTTCCTCGTCGTCCGCGTCGTCCGCGGCGTCGGTTTTGACATCCGTGAACTCGAGGACCGATTCGTCGGACTCGTCCGCTGACGTGCGGTCCTCGCCGCCGCCGGGGACCGTCTCGCCAGGCCGCTCGCGGTCCTCGTGGCCGGTGATGTTCAGTGGAATGTCGTCGTCTCGCTCCCCGCTCGACTTTCCGGAGTCACTGTGCGACTCCCGTCGCTCACGGGTCGTTTCCCTCCCCGTTCGCTTATCCGAGGAGCCTTGCGTCGCCGTTGGCTCCTCAGGCTCCTCGCTAGTCATCGGCGGGAACCTCCCCGCTACTCAGATCGATACCGGTCACCGCGCTCACGTTGTCCTGTTGCATCGTCACGCCGATCGCCCGCTCGGAGCGGTCGAGCATCGCCGAGCGGTGGGAAACGACGACGAACTGGGCCTTCTCGGAGAGTTCGTCGACCATCTCGCCGATTCGCTCGGCGTTGACGGCGTCGAGGAAGGCGTCGACCTCGTCCAACGCGTAGAACGGGGCCGGGTTGTGCCGCTGGATCGCGAAGATGAAGGCGAGCGCGGTCAGGGACTTCTCGCCGCCGGACATCGCGTCCAGCCGCTGGATCGGCTTGTCGCCCGGCTGGGCCTTCATCGTCAGCCCGCCGTCGAACGGATCGTCTTCGTTCTCCAAGTGGAGCGTCCCGGTCCCCTCCGAAAGCTTCTCGAAGATCTCCGTGAACTGTTCGGCGATCTCGTCGTAGGAGTCCATGAACGTCTGCTTCTTCTGGGTCTCGTACTGCTCGATCCGGTCGCGAATGCCTTCCGCCTCCTCGACTAGCGTCGCCTTCCCCTCCTCGAGTTCCTCGAGGTCGCTTCTGACCTCGTCGTACTCGTCGATCGCGAGCATGTTGACCGGCTCCATCGCCTCCATATCGGCCTGCAAGAGGTCGATCATCTCGAGGACGGTGTCGTGATCGGGCACGTCTTCGGGGTCGTAGTCGCCGACCTCCGACTCGAGCGATTCGATCTCCCACTCGAGGCTGTTCGCGCGCTCGCGTGCGTCCTCGAGTTTGCTCTCGACGGTGTTGACCCGGTCTTGCTGCTGGTCGCGTTTCGTCCGGGCCTCGGAGAGTTCGTCCTTGAGGTCGCTCCGTTCGGCTTTCAGTTCCGTCAGTTCCTCCTCGAGTTCTTCGACCGCCTCGCGTTTGTCCTCGAGTTCCTCGCGCTTTCCGCCGATCTCCGCTTCGTACTCCTCGATCCGCTCTTCGTGTTCGGCTTTGCGGTTCTGCGCGCTCTCGATGTCGTCGTGGAGATCCTCGATGGCGTCCTCGGCGTACTCCTTCTCGAGGCTCAGTTCGTTCAGTTTGCTGTCGAGGTCCTGAATGCGGCCCTCGCGTTCGTCGATCTCGGCCTCGAGTGCCTCGATCTGATCGGTCAGCTCGGGGATCTTCGAGTCGGCGAGTTCTCTCTCGAGTTCGGCTATGTCGGCTTCGATCTCCTCGACGGCGGCCGTCTTCGATTCGATCTCGCCGGAGATCTCGTTCATCCGCTCGTCGACGGACTCGCGCTCCTCGCGGAGGTCCGCGAGGTCGTCCTCGAGGTCTTCGATCTCCGCTTCGATCCGCTCGCGCTTCTCGTCGAGTCCCTCGATCTCGGACTCGATCGAGCGCACCTCGTCTGCCGCGTCGCTCTTGCGGTCGCGGGCGTCGTCGAGGCGCTCCTCGACGCCCCGTAGCTCCTCGCGGATCGACTCGCGTTCCTCCTGAAGCTCGGTGATCTGTTTGGCGACGCGCTCGAGTTGGCCCTCGCCGCCGCCGGTGAACGAGTACCGCGAGCCGCCGCCCGAGCCGCCGGTCATCGCGCCGCTTTTCTCGACTAAGTCGCCGTCGAGCGTGACCATCCGGTAATCGCCCATGTACGAGCGGGCGGTCTCGATGTCCTCGACGACCAGCGTATCGCCGAGGACGTAGGAGAAGACGCCGGCGTACTGGTCGTCGAAGTCGACGAGGTTGTACGCGAAGTCGACGATCCCCGGACCGCTCGGCGCGTTGGGAAGCCGGCGCTGGCTCATGTCCGTCAGCGGGAGGAACGTCGCCCGGCCCGCGTTGCGCGATTTGAGGTGTTCGATACACTGCTGGCCGATCACGTCGTCGTCGACGACCACGTTCGCCAGCCGGCCGCCCGCTGCCGTTTCGCACGCCACCGCGTACTCGCCGGGGACGGTCCCGAGCTGGGCGACCGCGCCGTGGACGCCGTCGATCCCCGAGTTGAGGATCGTCGTCACCGCGCGACCGAACGAAGAGTCGCCGCTCTCGCCTGCGTTTGCCTCGAGTTCGGCGTACTCCTGCTGTTTGGCCTGGATCTCATCGTCCAGATCGTCGGCGTCGGATTGGAGCCGTCGCTTCTCGCGTTTCAGGTCGTCGACCACTTCCGCGATGTTCGCGCGGTTTCGCTCGGCCTTCTCGAGTTCGCGCTCCAGGTCGCCGCGCTCGCTCTCGATCTCGGGGAGTGCTTCGCGGCGGTCCTCGATCGTGGCTTCTTTCTCGCTGATGGCGTTCGAGCGCCGTCGGGCCTCGTCAAGCAGGCGGTCTTGTTCGCGCTGGAGGTCGTTCTTCTCGGTTTTCGCTTCCTCGAGTTCGTCTTTGCGCTCGGCGAGGTCGGCTTTGAGCTCGTCGAACTCGGTGTCGACGGCCTCGATCTCGGCCTCGAGATCGTCGCGTTCGGCTTCGCGTTCCTGGATTTCTCCCTTGAGCGAAGCCTTCTCGAGCTTGTGCTCGCGCATCTCGCTCTCGAGGTCGTCGATCGTCTCCTGCTTGCGGTCGATCTGGACGAACGCCTCGCGGCGCTTCGACTCGGCCTCTTCGATCGTTTCGTCGCTGGCCTCGATTTTGTCCTCGAGCCGCGAGATGTCGCCTTTGATCTCCTCGATCTCGCTTTTGATCCGGAGCTGTTCGTCCTCGCCCTTGCGCTCGATTTCGGCGTTTAAGTCCTCGAGATCCTCCTGTAAGCGGACGACCGTCCCCTCGCGCTCGTCGAGTTCGCGCTGGAGTTCTCTGTGCTCGTCCTCGAGGTCGTCGACGGTCGACTCGAGCGAGTCGAGTTCGTCGCGTTTTTCCTCGAGTTCGCTGGCTTTCTTGTAGCCCTCGTACTCTTCCTTTTCGCGGCGGAGCCGGCGGTAGCGCATCGCTTGCCGGCGCTCGTCGGCGAGTTGGTCGAGCCGATCGCGTTTCTCCTCGATGCGGAGTTCGGCCTCGTCGATGCGTTCTTGAACCGTCTCGAGTTCGCCGAAGGCGTCCTCTTTTTTCGCGTCGAACTCGGCGACGCCCGCGATCTCGTCGATGATCTCCCGGCGGGCGTGGGGCGTCATGTTGATGATCTCGGTGACGTCGCCCTGCATGACGACGTTGTACCCCTCCGGGGTGACGCCGGCCTGTGCGAGCAGGTCCTGAATGTCCGAGAGGTTGACCGAGCGATCGTTCAGGTAGTAGTAGGAGTAGTAGTTGTCCTCGGTTTCCTTGACGCGGCGACGGATGCGGATCTCGTCGACATCGCCGACGTCGTCGCTGCCCGCCGCGTTGACGACCTGCGAGCGCGTCAGCGTCTCGTCTTCGTTGTCGAGGATGACCTCGACGGTGGCCTCGCGGGGGCCGGCCGAGGAGTCGCCGTCTTCGTGGCCGGGGTTATAGATGAGGTCCGTCAGCTTCTCGGCGCGGATTCCCCGCGTTCGGGCGAGTCCGAGCGCGAAGAGGACGGCGTCGATGATGTTCGACTTGCCGGAGCCGTTCGGCCCCGTGACGACCGTGAAGTCCTCGTAAAACGGGATCTTGGTCTTCCGGCCGAAGCTCTTGAAGTTGTCCAGGACCAGCGCCTTGATGTACATTCTCGTTACGAGCCCTCCGTTCCGCAGTGGTTCGTCGCCGCGGAGTCGGGTATCGCGTTCGCGACCCCGTCCCCTCCCCTCCGCGGCGTCGGCCGCAGTTACGCGACGATAATGTCGTCGCTACCTGAGTCTTCCGCTTCGTCCCCGGCCGCGCCGTCTTCCTCGGCGTCGGCAGCCGCCTCGGCCACCTCGTCGGGTTCGGCTTCGGGCGTCTTCGACGACTCGGTGCCCGCCTCCTCGCTGCGCCGTTCGGGAACGCGCGTCGGCGTGTCAGCATCGAGTTCTGCCTCGAGGACGCGGATCCGCTCTTTCGCCTCGATCAGCTCGTCCGTCAGCCCTTCGACCGTCGACTCGAGTTCCGCAACCGTCGATTCCAGTTTCTCGACGCGGTTGTTCGACATATCAACTAGGGGTCCGTCCGGCCACATAAACGTACGTCAGACGACTATAAGAACTCTTACAGGTGCTCGTCGGCGATGCAAGCGAGCGGGTCGCTCGAGGTGCGACGGATCGGTCGTAGGACGCCCGAAACCTCGGTCGGACGCGAGCGCGACCGACGCGGCGGCGGGCACACGTCACCGATCGGTTGCCGTCGAGTGCCGGCCACTTTTATCGTGATCCGGAGAGACGGGTATCCTGAGAACGCATGTCCCAGCAACAGGTGACGGCACCCACCGTCTCGAACGAAGAGATCTACCGGTTCCCCGACGACTCGTTTACCGAGCGCAACGTCTGTCTCGTGACGGGCGCGGCTTCGGGCATCGGCCGGGCGACCGCGCTGGCCGCCGCCGGCAATGGACTGACCGTCGCGGCCACCGACATCGACGAGGACGGACTCGCGGGGACCGTCGACCGCGGCGAGGAACTCGATCTCGAGGGACGAATCGAGTCGGTTCCCGGCAATCTGACCGATGACGACGACCTCGAGCGTGTCGTCGAGGAGGCCGCGGAGTTGGGCGATATCAAGTACCTCGCGAACGTTGCGGGGATGCAACACATCGACCCGATCGACGAGTTCCCGATGGAGACCTACGACCGGATGCATCAGATAATGCTCCGGGCGCCGCTGTACCTCTCGAAGCTCTGCATTCCGCACTTTCGGGAGACCGAGGACGGCGCGGGCTGTGTCGGCAACATGGCCTCGGTCCACGGCCACTACGTCACCAGCGACAAGGTCGCCTACAACGTCTCGAAGTTCGGCCTGCGCGGGCTGACCCAATCGATCGCCGCCGAGGGCGACGGACGGATTCGGGCGTTCTCGATCAGCACCGGCTACGTGAAAACGCCGCTGGTGACAGCCCAACTCGAGGACACCGCCGAACAGCGCGGCATTTCGGTCGACGAAGTGATCGAGGACGTGATGCTCGGCCAGTCCCGCGTCAAGGAGATGATGGAGCCGATCGACGTCGCCAACCTCTACCTGCTCGGCTTCTCCGATCTCGGCCGACACTTAGACGGCGGTGACCTGTTGTTTGATGGTGGCATGACGCTAACCTACGAGTAACAATGTCCGGAAACACCAGCCCCAGCCTCGAGGACATCGACGAGATCGTCCACGAGCCCAGTCGGGAGTTCGTCGAGTCGACGAACGTCTACGACTTCATGCAGGAGTACGGGATCGAGGACTACGACGAGCTCATCGAACGAACGACGACCGACCTCGAGGGCGAACCCGAGAGCGGCGTCGACTGGTTTTGGGACGAACTCGTCGACTACCTCGGGATCGAGTTCTACGAGGAGTACGACGAAATCCGGGACGACAGTGAGGGACCGCAGTTCACCGACTGGTACCCCGGCGGCGAACTCAACGTCGCCCACAACGTCGTGGACCGCCACGCCGAACTCGGCGAGGAGCGACGAAACAAGGTCGCGACCATCTGGGAGGGCGAGGACGGCGAGGTCAGGGAGATAACCTACCACGAACTCCGCAGGCAAGCGAATCAAGTGGCGAACGCCCTCGAGGAGCGCGGCGTCGAAACGGGCGACACCGTCGGGCTCTACATGCCGATGGTCCCCGAGGTCGTCTCGATCCTCTATGGCTGTTTCAAGGTCGGCGCGATCGCGGTGCCGATCTTCTCCGGCTTCGGCGTCGACGCGGCGGCGACCCGGATCGCCGACTCCGAGCCGTCCGTACTGTTCACCGGCGACGGCTTCTATCGGCGCGGCGATCCGGTCTTCCTCAAGTCCGCGGCCGACGAGGCGATCGAGGAAGCGGGCTACGTCGAGTCGACGATCGTCTTCGACAGATTGGGCTCGAGCACTAAAACGAGCGAACACGAGATCCCGTGGGACGACGACCGCGACGAGTGGTGGCACGACGCCGTCGAGACCCGAGACGACGAGTACGAGACGAAATCGCTCGACTCGAGCCAGGAATCGATGCTGCTGTACTCCTCGGGGACCACGGGCCAGCCGAAGGGGATCGTCCACACCCACGCCGGCGTGCAGGTCCAGTGTCCGAAGGAGGTCTACTTCGGGATGGACCTCAAACCGTCCGACCGATTCTTCTGGGTGTCGGACATCGGCTGGATGATGGGGCCGTGGACGCTGATCGGCACTCACACCTTCGGCGGCACCGTCTTCATGTACGAGGGCGCGCCGGACTACCCCGATCCCGACCGGTTCTGGGAGATGATCGACCGCCACAAACTCACCCAGTTCGGTATCTCGCCGACTGCCATCCGCGCGCTGCGCAAGCATGGCGATGACTGGCTCTCCGGCCACGACCTCTCGAGCCTCCGAATTCTGGGCTCGACGGGCGAACCGTGGGACCCCGAGTCCTGGCACTGGTTCTACGAGAACGTCGGCGGCGGCGACGCGCCGATCGTCAACATCTCCGGGGGCACCGAGATCTGTGGCTGCTTCCTGATGCCGATGCCGACCCAGTCGCTCAAACCCTGCACGCTCGGCGGTCCGGGCCTCGGGATGGACATCGACATCGTCGACCGCGAGGGGAACTCGATCAAAGACGACCACGAACGGGGCTACCTCGTCGCGCGAGACTCCTGTCCCTCGATGACGAAATCGCTCTGGTCGGGCGACGAGCGCTACCTCGAGGAGTACTGGTCGACCTTCGAGGACATGTGGAACCACGGCGACTGGGCCCAGCAAGACGAGGACGGCTTCTGGTTCCTCCACGGCCGCGCCGACGACACGTTGAACGTCGCCGGTCGCAAGGTCGGCCCCGCCGAGGTCGAGGGCGCGCTCATCGACCACGACGCGGTCAACCAGGCCGCCGCCATCGGCGCGCCGGACGACACCACCGGCACCGCGGTCGTCACCTACGTCGTCCTCGAGGCCGGCCACGACGAAACGGACGACCTCCGCGAGGAACTGCGCGCGCAGGTCGGCGACGAGTTAGGAAAGCCGTTCCGCCCGCGCGAGGTGCTGTTCGTCGACGAGTTCCCCAAGACCCAGTCGGGCAAGATCATCCGCAGAGCGATTCAGGCGACCTACGTCGGCGAGGACCTCGGGGACATGAGCAGCATCGAGAACCCAGCGGCGCTGGAGGAACTCGAGGACGCGCGCTAGCCGTCACCGACCGCCGTCGCGCCCGCTCGACCCCGGTCTCCGCTCGCGCTCGACGATGACGCCGCCGGCACCGACCGCGACGTCGACGGGCGCGGTCGCCAGTCCGGCGTCGACGTCGGCGCTCGAGCGGGCCAGCGCGAGGCCGAGCAGCGACTGTTCGGTGGGTACGTCGCGCTCGAGCCAGCGGACGCTCCGGTCGCGCTCGTAGAGTCGGCCGCCGCTCGCGACCGCGAGAGCGTTCCCGCCGGTCGAGCGAATCGACTGCAGGTCCCCCTGACCGACGGACAGTGGCGTCCAGTTCTCACAGCGGGGATCGTACCGATAGGCGATCCCGTCGGCGCCGGCGATGAAGACGGACTCGTCGTCGGCCCAGACGTCCTGAAAGTTGACCTGGGCGTTGCGGACGCCGATCCGCTGCCACTCGTCGGTCGGAGCGGTATCCGTCGGTTCCGTATCCGCCGGCGCACCGTCTCTGGGGTCGCTTCTCGGCGACTCGTCGCCGTCCGATCCGTCGGACCGGGGCTCGAGGTAGGCCCCGCTGCTGGTGTCGACGGCGTAGAACCCGTCGGGGCCGGCGGTCAGGCCGGTGATCGTCGACCCGCCGCCCGGTTCGACCACTGCGCCCCACGTCGGACAGCCGTTCTCGACGATGCAGTCGAGCACTTCCCCGGAGCCGTTCGCGACGCGGACGCGTTCCTCGCCGGTCTTCCCGGTGACGGCGATCGCTTCCCAGGTGCTCGTCTTCTCCATCGGCGCGGAGTAATCGCTGAGGTGGCCGTCGGCTACGTCGTAGTAGCCGAGTGCGCCGCTGTCGCCGGCGAACCAGAGCCGACAGCCGTCGTCGGTTGCGCCGATAGCCCGGAGGGTGTTCTCCGAGACGTTGGGGCCGCGTTCTAAGAGGACGCGCCAGCCGTCGTCCCCTCGGTGGAGGAGGAGTCCGCCCTCGCCGCAGGCGTAGGGGCCGTCCTGTCCGTGGACGACGCCGTGGAGGGTCCGCGACGCGGGCGATTCGACGAGTTCCCAGTCGGCGCTCGTCCCGGTTCCGGGGTCGACTCCGTCGCTCGAGGCCGCGACGGCGGCATGGTCGCCGTCGGAGCGTGTGTCACCGTCTCCGTCGTTCTCGGAGTCGGCGACGGGTCGATCAGCTCCTCGGCCGTCGCTCTCGCCGTCTCCCTCGTCGAGCTCCGGCAACTCGAGGGGCCCGAACCAGCCGCGGACGTCGCGCAGCGACCGCTCGAGTCGGTCTCTCATCGCACCACCTCGTAGGCGGCGGCGACGCGGGAGAGGCCGACGCTGTAGGCGGCCTCGCGCCAGCTCAGCCGGCAGCTTTCGCGGCGGTCTCGCACGTCGTCGACCGCGTCGGTGAGCGCGTAGCCGAACTCGTTGGTCACGCGGGCGTCGCTCAGCTGATCGCGTCCGTTGCTATCGACCCACTCGAGGTGGGCCGCGATCGGCCGGCCGACCGTCGCGAGCACGTCGGGAACGACCGGGATGTCCCGCTCCGAGAGGATGGACTGGCCGCCGGGGGTGACGCTCCCGGTCGCCCCTTCGACGACGAGGTCGGCGGCGATCGTCTCGGCGTTCTCGGCGGTCACGACCGTTGCGGGCTCGGCGAGGACCAGCACGTCGGCGTCCCGTCCGAGGACGTTCTCCGTGCCGGTCACCGTCCCGTCGTCGTACGCCGAGAGCGCGTCGGGGCGCTCGAGGTAGCTCGGGACGAGATCCGTATCGAGCCCGTTCTCACTCTCGGGGGCGGTGAGTCCGGCCCCGTCGCTGCACATCGCGACGACGGTGCCGCCCTGGAACTCGAGGAGGCGGGCGGCCGTCGCGCCGAGGTGGCCGGTGCCGTAGACGGCGATCGTCGCGTCGGACAGCGGGCGATCGTGGTCGGTCTCGAGGAGGTCCTGCGTGACGTGCGCGACGCTGTGGCCGCTTGCGCGCGTGATGGCTCGAGTGCCGCCAAGGGCCGGCGGCTTGCCGGTGACGGCCCCCCGCTGTGGGCCGTCGGGGCGGCCGGCGATGGCATCGGCGACCTGCGCCATCGTCCGTTCGTCGGTCCCGACGCCGGGGGTGAGCACGTCGGTTTGGGAGCCGATGCCGGTGACGCGAGTCGCGTACGAGCGGGTGAGGTTGACGCGCTCTGCTCGGGAGAGGTCAGTTGGATCGATCGCGATCCCCCCTGCGGCACCGCCGAAGGGAACGTCGGCGATCGCGGCGCTGACGGTCGTCGCGGCCGCGAGGCCGGCGCAGTCGTCGCCGGTCAGCCCGAGATCGTATCGATGCGGACCCAGATAGGGGCCGCGGACGCCGTCGTGGCGGACGCGGTACCCCTCACAGATGCCCCGGCTGCCGTCGTCGCGTTCGAACGGCACCGTGGCTCGCTGGCGCTGGCGGGGGTAGAGGAGTCGCTGCTCGATCTCGTCCGGAAGCGTGAGACGACGCGCGGCAGCGGTCGCGTACGTCCAGGGCGCATCGAGATCGGGAGTCGTTCGACTGGTCTCGTCGCTATCGGTGTCGTGAAATGATGTCATGGTAGGGGAGAGGCGGTCGACAGCTTCCCGCCTGCGATCGCCGTCGGATGCGACCGCGGACGGACCGAGTTACGGGAGTTCGCAGAACAGACAGCGACGCTCCCACTCGTAGTGTTCCTCGAGGCGCTCGTTGGCGCGCGTACTCGGCCGGTAGGCGTTGGTCCGGCCGTCGAGCGGATGTTTCTCGACGTAGCCCTCTTCGACGAGTTCGCCCAGGTTCTGGTAGAGCCGCCCCTGGTTGATCTCCTCGTCGTAGTAGCAGTCGAGTTTGTCCTTGATGACGAGCCCGTGGGGGTTACGATCCGCGAGCATTCGGATGACGAACAGTTGGTCGCGTTTGAACCCGGTGAGGTTCGTCAGCGGCCGAGGGTCCGAGATCTCGTCGGTCGGTCGTTCCTCGCCGTCGTCGGGACTCGATTCGTCACAGTCGTCGGTATCGGTGGGGGTGTGATTCGACATCGGTTCATCAACGGCGGCGACGCCGCCGAAACTACGCGCGGGGATCGAACCCGCAGCCGGCCCGGATCCGGACGCAGCGATCGGCTTCAGGGCCCGAATTCCTTCCGATGTTCTCGGTAGAGGACTGCGACGAACACCCCCAGCGGCAGCAAGCCGAGGATGATCAGCACGAGCCCGGCGTCGATGGTGGCGGGAAGCTGTAACTGCGCGAAGAAGTACGACAGGACCCCGACTGCGGCCGTGAGCAACAGCGTGATACACGACGCGACGAGTCCGAAGCTCAGCTTCCGATACTTCCACTTGAGGTTGTCCGACCGGCGCAACAGGTTGATCAGGACGACGGTCGACGGGATCGTGATCGCGATCAGTTGAATGAGCATCAGTGCGACATCGGTGCTTGGTGTAGTTGACATGGATGAAGGGATACCTACCGAACGGCAGCGGAACGCGCGCGTCTACGCTGGTCGAGTGTCGGTACGACTGATCGACGCGGATACCGTCTCGGGCGACAGGTCGGTTGCGACGGAGACGGTCGTCGCGATCGAACCCGGTTCGCCGGCTACGCGGGCGGCGAGCCCGCTGGACTGCAGCGGACTCTACCGCCATTCGCGTGCGTGCGACGGACCGTCCGCGAGCGACCACGGATCGTCGAGCGCGCAGTTTTCGCCCACCAGCGCGCGGGCGAGGGCCGCGAGGAAGACGAGCTGGCCGGCCGCGATGACGTAGGCGCCGACGGTCGCGAGCTGGTGCAACGGCGCGTAGGTCGCCGGGTACGTCGCCACCCGGCGCGGGAGTTCCGCCAGCCCGACCACCAGGAGCGCGCCGAAGGCGACGGCGACGCCGACGATCGTCAGCCAGCCGTGCAGGCGGGCGAGCCCCGGCTCGAGGCGCCGTCCCGTCAGGAGGGGACACCAGTAGTACGCGCCGGCGACGAGCGCGAGGCCGACGAAGCCGGCCAGCAGCAGGTGGAAGTGGGCGACGACGTAGTAGGTCCCCGTGTAGCGGACGTTGATCGGGACGACGGCGAGGAAGACGCCGGTGACGCCGCCGACGACGAAGAAGCCGACGGCGGCGACGGCGGCCAGCATCGGTGCAGTATAGCGGATCGCGCCGCCCCACAGCGTCGCGAGCCAGGTGTAGAGCTTCGCCGAACTCGGCAGCGCGACCGCTAGCGTGGTGCCCATGAACACCGTCCGAACGGACGGCCCCATCCCGGTCGCGAACATGTGGTGGGCCCAGACGGTGAAGGAGACGACGCCAATGGCGAGCGTCGAGTAGACCGAGGATCGGCGGCCGGCCAGCCGTCGGCCGGCGAAGCGCGGCAGGACGTGACCGACGATCCCCATCGGCGGCAGGACCAGCACGTACACCAGCGGATGCGCGAAGAACCAGAACAGGTGCTGCCAGATCAACGGCCCGCCGTTCCCGAGGAGGAACGCGGTGCCGAACGTCCGATCCGTGAGCAGCAGGGCGACCGTCATGGCGAGCACCGGAAAGGCGACGACCGACATCGCCGCGCTCGTCAGCACCGTCCAGGTGAACGTGTCCACGTCGAGCCACCTGATCGACCGCCGACAACGGATCGTGACGACGAGGTTGACCGCCGTCGCCGCGGTCCCGACAGACACGAGCAGGAGGCCGACCAGCACGGCGTCGACCGCCGGGTTCGGCGACAGGATGCTCAGCGGTGGGTACAGCGTCCAGCCGCTCGCGACCGGCTCGAGGCCGGCCACGCCGAGGATCCCGCCGATCGTGCCCGCCCGGAGCGACAGCGCGGCCGGCACCTGCAGCCAGAACGCCCAGATGCCGAGCCGGGGGAACGCGGTCCGGTCGGCCCCGATCAGCGGGGGGACGGCGGCGTAGGCGAACCCCCAGATCGCCGGCAGCGCGAACAGGAACAGCATCGTCAGCCCGTGGGTCGTGAAGAAGGCGTTGTAGGTCTCGGCCGGGAACCGGTCGAGTCCCGGCGTGACCAGCGCGGTCCGGAGCAACAGCGCGTCGAGTCCGCCCCACGATCCCATCGCCAGCGCGAAACCGAGGTACCAGCGGCCGAGCCGTCGGTGGTCGACCTGCCAGAGTCCCGCGAGGGTTCCGTTCGTGGCCTCGAACGCGCGGCGCGGCGTGGACCGCCGGCTCATCGGTACCCGTCGAAGCTGAACGCGCGGACCAGTTCGCGCACGCCGAGCAGGCCGACCGTCGTCGCGGCGGTGACGGCCACGAGCGGATCGATCGCGTACAACAGCCCGCCGAGCAGCGGCGCGGGGACGACCGCGACTTCGACCCCCGTCCTGATCTCGGGCGGAAGCTCGCTTCCGGGGACCGGTGCGGCGCGAGCGCTCGCTCCGGCGGTCGGCCGGATCGGCTCGATGACGGTTCGACAGCCGAGCGCACCGAACAGGGCGGCGACGGCGCTGGCTCGAGCCGGCGCGACGACGAGCGCCATCGGCACCAGCGAGAGCCCGGTTAGGCCGAGCACGAGGAGGTGTCGCCGATCGATTCGGGAGACGAGCGCGGGGGCCGCCATTGCACCGAGGATCGCACCGCCGGCCTCGGCGAGGACGAACAGCCCGAAGACGGCGGTCGGCGCGAACGAGAGGCCGCCCATCGAGAGGCCGATCGCCCGGTACTCGGCGACCAGCAGGATCAGATACGGGAGGATCCCCGCGAACGCCACCCGAACGAGCGCGTCGCCGATGACGGCCCACCGACGACGGTCGGGGAGCCGCGAGACGGCGTCCCGGACGACGGTGAGCGAGGAGTCGGCGTCGCCGGACCGACCGTCGCGTCCCGGCCGGCCGCCGAGCAGCGGCGGTCGGTCGCGGACGCTCCCGAGCGCGACCGCGCCGACGAGGGCGGTCGTCGCGCCGGCCGCCGCGAGGAGCGCGAAACCGGCACCGACGGCGTCGGCGCTCGCCATGGCCGCCGTCGCGATCACCGCCGCGGCCGCGACGCCGAGTGCGCCGACGACGATCCGCGTTCGTCCGTTGGGGACGGTCACCCACCGCGGGGATCGGTCGCCGGCACCGTCGGCCTCGAGACCGTTCCCGCTCGAGGGCGGCGTCGCGGCGCACCGCTCGGTCGGCCAGAGCCCGCGTGCGGGGCCGGCGAGGTGCCAGCCTCCGAGGAGGGCGACGCCGAGCGCGAGCCAGCCCAGCGCCGACAGCGGCGTGCCGAGCAGACTATCGAGCGTCGGCGCGCCCGCCCAAGTGAACAGGCCGATCGCGGCGAGCACCGTCGCCAGCAACGCGGCTGCCGTCGACCGCGTCCCGACGGCCGGCGTCGACCCGCCATCCGTCACGGCGCGCGATCGTTCGGACGCGGCGACGGCGATGCCCAGCCCCAGGGTCACGAGCACCCCGACGACGATCGGGCCGTAGCCGAGCGCGGCGAGGTACTCGGGGAGGTAGCGTTCGGCCAGCCGAACCAGCCCGTGGGTCGCCACGAGGGCGGCGAGGCAGACGAGTCGAACCGGATCGCTCCGATCGGTGCTATCGGTCGATGGTGGTGTCATGGATACTGAGACGGGGAATCGATCGGCAGGCGGTGCGGTCGTCCGGCGGCTCGAGCGGGCGCGAACGGAGGGGGACGCGCGGCGGTCGGACTCACTCCAGTCCGCGGTCCTCGAGCGCGTAGGCGACCCGCTCGAGGGCCTTGTGGGCGTGATAGAGGACGCCGGCGACGTGGGGAGCGAGCCGATTCCCGAGCCGGACGCGTTGCTCGGGATCGAGGGCGACGTACACCTGAATCGCGAGGATCGGGGTGGCGACGACGTTGAACAGGGTCGTGAACGTGCCCGAGGCCGAGCCGCCCGCGGCGCTGTGAGCCGGGACGAGGCCGAGGCCGCCGAAGACGAATTCGACGACGAGGCCGGCGACCACCGCCGCGAGGAAGAACGCGACGAAGATGGCGAGGGCCATGCGGGTGCCGTAGTAGCGCCGGTAGGTGCGGACCAGCGGGAGGATCAACAGATCCGCGAAGATGAAGGCGAGGACGCCCCCGAAGGAGACGCCGTTGTCCCAGAGGACGACCGCGAAGGGGACGTTGCCGACCGAACAGAGGAACGTCACCACGCCGACGACGGCCCCGAGGACGACGTTCGAGACGGACCGGAGGACGGTCCCCTCCGCGCCGACGCCGAAGAGCGCGGTCCACCAGGCGGTCGGCACGAGCGCGGCCAGCAGCCCGGCGATGAGAAAGCCAAGCGCGATGTCGCGCCAGAGCATGTCCCACTCGCGGATCGCGTTCGCGGTCGCCGCCCGCCAGCGGTCGGCCTCGAGCAGCGCGGGCCCGGCGGTGACCGCCTCCCGGTCGTCGCCTGGATCGTACGCGCCGCGACAGCCGCCACAGCAGAAGTACCGGCGCTCGCCGTCGAACTCACGAACGACGGTGTCCGCGTCGGTCGGCTCCGCGGCCATCCCGCAGGTGGCACACTCGATCTCCTCGAGCGCCCGCGCGTGGGTTCGAGCGCGGTCGACCCACGACTCGGGAACGAACCGGCGGTAGACCACCGCGACGACGGCGACGGCGACGAGACCGCCGACGATCTCGGCGGCGGCGAACTGCCAGCCGAGCAGGATCGTCACCACGAGCGCGAGTTCGAGGACGAGATCCGTGCTCGCGAACTGGAACGCGCCGAGGCTGGCCGCGGCGGAGGCGCCCTTGGTGAACAGCGTTCGGGTCGTCGCCACCGCCGAGAACGAGCAACTCGAGGAGGACGCGCCGAAGACGGTGCCGTAGCCGATCTCCCGCCAGCCGTCGTCGCCGAGGTAGTCCGTGAGCCGCTCCTCGGCGACGAACTCCTGGACGGCACCGGTGATCGTAAAGCCGAGGACGAGCGCCCACCAAGTGTCCCAGGCCATCCGGGCGGCGATGGCGACGCCCTCGAACAGCCCGAGCAGGAACGCGCCGAGCAGCCCGACCAGCCGGGCCGCGAGCGCGAGCCCGCCACCGGTCTGGGCGACGGCCGCCGTACCGATCGGGCGGGCGGCCGGGAGTGGCCACAGAGCCGGATCGCTGTGATCGATCGCGAGCGACAGGGCGGCGAGCGGCTGCCCTGCTGCTGGCGCGATGCTGGACGCGTCCGTGAGAGGGTGTATCGCTGAGAGCATAGCGGGGACTCGAGCTGACTCCGTGATGGCGGCAAAGAAGGCGACCGACCGGGGTGCCGGCCGGACAGTAGCGGCTGTGCTGTTTGGCCAGGAGGTCATCCGCGCCGGTGGCGCGTCGTCCGGGCCTACCAACAGCAATAACCAATAGATTGTGCCCTATAAAAATGGACGAAGCCTAGAGAATTCGAACCGCGGTCGGTGCGTTCGACGGGTCGGTCGGCGACGGTGCGAATGCGATCGCTCTCAGCGGGTTAACAGTCCGATCTCCTGATGGCGGTTGTAGAGATAGGTGAGACAGACCGCGACCGTCGAGAGCAGAAACGCGACGACCGCGATCGCGATCGCGATGCCGAACCCGGCCGCCAGCCCGGAGAGAGCGCCCAGGAGTAGCGGCGCAGCGACCGCCGCACCGACGTATATCTCCCGGTCGGGCGTCCACGAGTCGGTTTCCGTCGCGACGAACTCCACGTCGCGCCAGAGCGCGGGCAGCGTGACGGCACCGCCGACGGCGACGACGATCAGGAGTGCGACGCTACCGAGTCCCGTCGCCAGCACCGAACCGCCGCCGGTGAGGCGGGCGAGCGAAACGATTCCGAGCAGGCTCAGGACGGGATAGCCGATCAGAACGTACCAGTACCAGGGCGTGCGATCCGACGGATCGACGGCTGAAAACTCACCACGTGACATGACGCACTCGCCGTTCGAACCACTTCCTTATAAGATGTCTAGATTCATAATATTATTACACAAAATAATCGAAACATACGTCTAGGGGCGGCGATGAGTCCGTATCTTTATTGTAGACACTCTCACTATTGTGTCAGTTTATACCACTGGCAGCCCTAACCGGGGATACGGTCGGACCGCTCTGTCGGTTCGATCGACCTCCAAACAGATGATTGGTAAATACGCATTCTGTCCGACCAGCGGTGCCTCTCTCTCGCGAGAGGTCCACTACGACGAACGCGGCCGTCCGGAACGCGTTCCCCAGTCCGATGACCTCTCGCCGAACGCGACACTCGATGCGCCGCTCACGACGGGGAAACGGCGGTCGTCGAGGCGCGCCCTCGTGACCTATTTCCGGCGGTGTCATCGCCGACACGCCGACCCCGACGACGACCTCGACCGTCGCGCGGCACTCGCGATCGGGCGGCTCAAGCGGACGGCGACGGGACGCCAGGAGCGCGATCTCGTCGTCTGGTACGCGCTCGGTGACCGCCTCGCTCACGATGGGTTCGACGTAGACTGGATGACGGCACACGCCGAACCACGGTGTCCGGCCTGTGGCGGCCCACTGACCTACGTCGTCGGTCCCGATGGACCGATCGGCCGCTGTGCCGGCTCGTGCGACGACGCCGGCGACGATCGTCTCGAGACGATTCGGGAGACCGTCCGCTCGCTCTTCGCGCAAACCTTCCCCGATGACCCGACCCCAGCGACCGATGCGCTCGAATTGCTGTGATCGACCGCGACGGTCGTCGCCGGACCGGCTCTCCCACGGACACGTCGAACATGCGTCTGCTGACGGTGCTTACCTCGTCGGCGTCGAGTACCGACGAGGTCACGGCCATCATCGACCGCCACGACCTCGAGTACAGTCTCACCGACCACGCCGACGGCGAGAGTCGGACGATCACGGTGCCCGCCCCCGCACACGCGGTCGAACCGCTCGAGGACGATCTGGCGGCGGTCGAGGGCGACGTGGCCATCGTCGTCGAGGAGCCGATGGCGATCGTGGGGCGGGGCTGGGACGACTCGCCGCCCGACGGGCGACGCGAGTGGCTGTCCTTCGAGCGCATTTCGCGCAGCGAGTTGCGGTCGAAAGCGCAGTCGCAACTCCCCTCGCTCGTCATCTTCGCCGCGATGACGGCGATCAGCGGGGTCGTCGCGACCACCGGCGTCCTGCTGAACTCGCTCGCCGTCCTGGTCGGCGCGATGGTGATCGCGCCGCTGCTCGGGCCGGCGATGGCCTCGAGCGCCGCGACGGTGCTGGACGAACGATCGCTGTTCGTCCGCGGCGTCAAACACCAGCTGGTCGGCATGGGCGTCGCGACGACGAGCGCCCTCGCGTTCGCGATCTTCGCGCGGACCTCGCGAGTCATCACGGGCGCGGTCGACTTACAGGCGAGTCTCGGGCTCGGCAGCCACGGCCTGCCGCCGTCGCTGCTGGTGACCGTCGCGGTCTGCTCGGGCATCGCCGGCGGCCTCGGCATGGCGACGACCGGGATCACCGATCTCATCGGCGTGATGATCGCGGCCGCGATCATGCCGCCCATCGGCGTCGTCGGCGTCGGCGTCGCCTGGGGCCAGCCCGAAGCGGTGCTAGGCTCGCTCGTCGTCGTCGCGGTCAACGTCATCGCCATCAACGTCGGCGCGATCGCGACCCTCTGGACCGTCGGCTTTCACCCCTCGGACCGATCGCGCATCAGGACCACCAGGGGCGCCATCATCAGACGGGTGTTCGTCCTGACCGGCCTGCTACTGCTCTCGATTCGCCTCCTCGAGGCCGTCTCGAACGGCCTCTGAACTCCTTTGAAACGATTCATCTCCATGACTGACGATCCTTCATCACCGACCGCCGACCGGGAGTCCGATCCGGAACCGACCGCGGGGCCCCGTCCAGACGGGCCTCCCGAACCACCGCGCGACGGTCGCTCGAGCGACGAGACGGACGGGCGACCCGACTACGAGGACCACGTCGATCGCGCGGGCAGCTCCGACCGCGACGACAGCGACGACTCGCCGCTCGGCGTCTCCCTCGTCGGCTACGTCCTCCGGCTGACGGTCGCCGCGATCGCGGCCGGCGCCCGCCTGTGCTGGGCGGGGGTTCAGTTCGGCGCACAGTACTTGACTGATACCCGGTCGCGGCGGCGCGCTCGCCGGTGGCTCCTGCTCGAGGGCGACCGGCGGGTGATCGTCGGCGGCTTCGTCACCGGGATCTTCGCGCTCGCGCTCGTTCTCGGCGTCAGCGACGTTATCGGCGTCAGAGAGAGCCGGTTCGTGACGACGATGTTCAGCACGATGATCGCGGGGCTGTTCTCGTTCATTCCGATCGTCGTCGCGGTCAATCAGTTAATCATCTCGCGGCTGTTCGGTACGCCCGATCGCCTCACCGATCGCATCGCCGGCGTCCACGAGTTCCGCAGCCGGGTCGAGGCCCAGACCGAAGGCGACGGCGTCAGCCCGACCGACCCCGCCCCGTTCCTGGCCCGGCTGGCCGGGACGCTCGGCAGCCGCGCCGACGAACTCGCGACCGTCTGCGAGGAGCTACAGCGCCCCGCGGCGGGCGACGGCGAGCGGAGTACCGTCGCCGCCGACGGGGACGACGTGCCGATCTCGGCCCTCGAGTCGATCCGCGGCTTCGCGGCGCGCACGCGCGACCACACGACGGCCCTCTCGTCGCGACTCTCCGGGGAGACGGAATCGGTCTTCGCGGTCGTCCTCCCGACGATCGATCACGACTACGCCGGCGCGGCCAACGAGGCGCGGCGGCTCCACCGGCGCTTCGACGGGGAGCTGTCCGACCGCGCCGAAGCGTTGCTCTCGGAGATTCGAGAACTGTTCGTCACCGCGGACGCGACCCGGCAGTACTTCACGACGATCTACCTCCAGCGCGAACTCGCGCGGCTGTCGCGGCTGATCACTTACAGCGGCACCGCCGCGATCCTGCTCTCGTCGCTGGTCATCATGATCCACGCGAGCGGCTATCCGCCGGTGGCCTTCGAGGGGTGGCTGCTCGTCCTCGTGAGCCTCGCGCTCGCGGTCGCCTTCAGCCCGCTCGCGGTGCTGTTCGCCTACGTCGTCCGGATCTCCGCGATCCTCATGCGGACCTCCGCGCCGGGGGCGTTTACCCCGCCGGGCGGCTTCCACGAGTCACACGGCTCCGCCGGCGCGACCCGACCGGCCGACATGGGCGGCCCGGCTCGGGCCGCCGACGCTGATACGGCGGCCGAGGCGCGCTCGAGCCAGCCCGAGCCATGACCGGCCGGTTCCACTCCAGACGCCGCTTCCTCTCGACGATCGGCGCCGCCGCCGGCTCGCTGGCGCTGGCCGGCTGCGGCGGCCCCGACAGCCAGTGGATCGCCGCCGACGTGCCCACCGACGCGGCGCTGTACGACGTCGTGCCGACGGCCGAAGGTACCTACGCGGTCGGCGAGGACGGCGTCGTCCTCGCCCGCGAGGGCGGCGACTGGACCGTCGCACTCGAGCACGGCCTCTCGGGAGCTGGCGACGGGCTCCGTACCGCTGCGGTCACGAGCAACGGCCGAGCGCTGTGGACCGCCGGCGACAGCGGCGCGCTCGGGCTGTACGACGTGGTCGCCGACCGCGCCGTCGACTTCTCGGCGCCGCTCGAGAAGACCACCTCCTGGACGGCGATCGCGGCCGCTGGACTGGCCGGCGACGAGCGAATCACGGCCATCAACAGCTCCGGCGAACTCCTCCGTGGCCGGCGCGACGGTGCGGACGTCTCGTGGGGCGACGTGAGCGAACCGGGCAGCGGCTCGAGCGTCACCGACATCGCGCTCACGTCGCTGGCCTACGGCTACATCGTCGACACCGACGGCGGCGTCTTCGAGTCCCGCGACGGCGGCGTCACCTGGACCCGCATCGGGATCGACGGCGCGGGCGTCGACTTCGCGGCGGTCGCGGCGATCGACAGCGGCCACGTCACGGTCGCCGGCGGCAACGGCGCCGTTTACGGCTACAACGGCGTCGATTGGTCGCGGACGACGCTGGGCGAGCAGCCGATCGCGGCGCTCGCGCGGGACCGCGACACCGCGCTGGCGGTCTCCGCGTCGGGGGTCATCTACGAGCGCAGCTTCGACGGCTGGGAACCGCTCGTCCGCCTCCGGCCGGGCAACGACCTGCACGCGGTCGCGCTCGGGACCGCTCGCTCACCGCAACTCGTCGTCGGCGAGTCGGGAACGGTGTTCGAACGGCGGTACTGAGCGTCCGCTCGCGATTCGACTCTCTCCGCGGCAGTGACGAAGCGAGGGTGAACGACAGCGGTCACGCCCCGTCTCGTTCGACGTTCTGGCCCCAGTATCCGGAGTGTTTCCGAACGACGAGGTTGTCCTCGACCGGCAGTTGACACGACAACCGGAGCCCCGATTCGAGGCTGTGGGGCGGCAGTTTGAGACGACGGCGCTCTTGCCCCGCCGGATCGCTGACTTCACCCGAAACGATTTCCACGGCGCACGTTCCGCAGAATCCGTTGCCGCGGCAGTTCGTGTACCGTGCGCTCCCGTTGTGCGGCGAGAGGCCCGCGTCGAGCAGCGCCTGACGGAGGTTCTCTCCGGTCTCGGCGTCGATCGTCTCACCCTCGAATTCGATCGTGGGCATGCAACACCGTGCCACGTCCAGCCACAAATACGTGCGACCGACCCGCGCCGCCGAGACGATTTCGGCGGCAGCAGACGGTCGGTTCCGGGCCGGCACCGGACGCCCGCGAGTCCGTCCCGTTACGTTTTACCCCGCCCGGCTCGAATCGAGGCGCAATGACTGCCCAGACCGTCCAGCAGGGCGACCTCGTCACCGTCATCGGGCTCGAGGTCCACGTCCAGCTGGAGACCGACACGAAGATCTTCTGTGGCTGCTCGACCGAGCCGACCGACGGGCCAAACGAGAACGTCTGCCCGGTCTGTCTCGGGCTGCCCGGCGCGCTGCCGGTCCTCAACGAGGCCGCCGTCGAAGCCGCCGTCAAGATCGGGAAGGCGATCGACGCCGACATCCCCGAGGAGACGCGGTTCCACCGGAAGAACTACTACTACCCCGACTTGCCCAAGAACTTCCAGATCACCCAGTACGACGAGCCGATCTGTCAGGAGGGGGAACTCGAGATCTCCGTCGAAGGCACTCGGCGCTCCGTCGAGATCGAGCGCGCTCATTTGGAGGAGGACCCGGGCAGCCTCCAGCACGTCGGCGGCGGTGGCGGCATCGACTCCGCGGAGTACACCCTCGTCGACTACAACCGCGCGGGGACGCCGCTGATGGAGATCGTCACCGCGCCGGACTTCCGCAGTCCGAGCGAAGTGCGGGCTTTCCTCGCCGAACTCGAGGAGGTCCTCGAGTATCTGGGCGTGTTCGACGCCGAGCGCGACGGCAGCCTGCGGATCGACGCGAACCTCTCGATCATCCCCGAAGAAGAGATCGAGGGCGACGACACCGACGACATCGGAATGGACGCGCTCGAGGCGGCCAACCGGACGGAGGTCAAGAACATCTCGAGCCACAAGGGCGCGGAGAAGGCCCTGGCCTACGAGGAGACCCGCCAGAAGAACGCGATCCAGCGCGGCCGCGCGGTCGAACAGGAGACCCGCCACTGGGACGAGAGCCGGGGGATCACGGTCTCGATGCGCTCGAAGGAAGAAGAGAAGGACTATCGCTACTTCGAGGAGGCCGACCTCCCGCCGCTTCGCGTCTCGGGCTGGAAAGACGAGATCGCGATCCCGGAACTCCCCTCGGCCCGCCGCGAGCGGTTCCAGGCGGAGTACGGCCTGAGCGAGGAGGCCGCCTCGAAGCTCACCTCGACGAAGCAGGTCGCCGACTTCTACGAGGACGTCGCCGGCGAGTTCGACCCCGACCTCGCCGCCACCTGGGTCGCGGACAACCTGCTCGGCGAACTCAACTACCGTGACATCGAGATCACCGAGATCGAAGGCCGACTCGAGGAGATCACCCGGCTGGTCGAACTCGTCGCCGAGGACGAGATCACGGCGAAGAACGCCCGCGAGACGGTGCTGCGGTCGATGCTCGACGACGGCCGGACGCCCGACGACGTCGTCGCCGAGGAAGGACTGGGCAAGACCGGCGAAGACGAGGTCCAGCAGGCGGTCGTCGAGGCGATCGACGAGAACCCTGGTGCCGTCGACGACTACGAATCCGGCGACGACGGTGCGATCAACTTCCTCGTCGGACAGGTCATGCAAAAGACCGGCGGGAGCGCGGACCCGGGCGACGTAAACCAGTTGCTGCGGACCGAACTCGAGGAGTAGCAGCCTTTCGGGGCGAGCGAAAAAACCGAGCGTCGAACGCGAGCGGCTCAGGCCGTCGTTCGCGGCTCGGGACGGTCGCCCATCGTGACGCTGACGGTTTGGCGCTCCCCGTCCCGGATGACGGTCATGTCGACGGTCTGTCCGGGTCGCGTCTCGGTCAACACGTACCCGAGGAGTTCTTCTCTCGTCTCTACGCTCTGATCGTCGATGCCGACGATGACGTCACCGCCGACGGGCACCCGTTGCCGATTGACGATCTCGAAGCCGGTCGGTCCCTGTAGCTCTTCGCTGGCGGGCGAGCCGCGCAACACGCCGGCGACGTAGACGCCGCTGGTCGCGTTGAGGTCGTTCGCCTCGAGAATCGGCTGGGTGAGCGGCGCCGGGCGGATGCCGAGGTAGGGGTAGTCGTACGTGCCGTTCTCGATGAGTGCGGGGACGATCTGGTCGACGAGCGACGCCGAGATCGCGAAGCCGATGTTCTCGGCCCCGCCGGCCCGGTTGACGCCGGCGACCGTGCCGTTCCCACACAGGACGAGCGGTCCGCCGCTGTTCCCGGGGTTGATGGGGGCGTCGGTCTGAATCGTGTTCGGCAGCACGCCGGCCCGCGTGGGCATCGTCCGGTTGACGCCGCTGACGATGCCGGAGGTGATGGTGCTCTCGAGGCCGAACGGGCTACCCAGCGCCGCGACGCGCTCGCCCGGCCGTGGCGTCTCGTTGGCCACTGGAAGCGCTTCGGCGGACGCCGGCGTCTCGTTCACGCGGACGACCGCGAGGTCGGCGTACGCGGTCGCGCCGACGACCTGACCCGTGCTGAGGTTGCCCCCGCTGAACCGGACGCCGACGATTCCGCTCTCGTTGACGACGTGCTCGTTGGTCACGACGTAACTCGTCTCGTTTTCCTCGCTCCGGTCGAACACGAAGCCGGAGCCGAGCCCGCTCGCCGTCTGAATCTGAACGATCGAGTCGATCGTCCGGTCGTAGAGCTGTGCGTAGTTACACGTCCCGTCACCCGCCTGCTGGATCTGGCCGGTGCCTGCGTCGGTCGCGTTTGTCGTATTCTGGACCGCGGGCGACGGCTGTGCGCCCGCCGTCGACTGCCCCAGCGTCGCGACCGGGACACTCGCGACTGCAACGGTGATGACGAAAAGTAGCGTTAGCGTTTGTCTTGCGCCCATGCCACACTGTTCGACACCGTGCCGGTGGAAAAAGGGGCGGCCAGCACTCGCTCCCGTGCGGCGATCGGGGAGCGACTACGCCGCCGACCCCTGTTCGCTGGTCCGTCCGATGTCCTCTCCGCTGGTTCCCTCGGCGGTATCGGCAGATTGCAGGCCGAACTCTTCCGCCCACCTGCGCCAGTACTCGTCGTACCCCGCTTCAGACTCGCTGACGGTACTCCGACCCTGATCGATCCGCGACAGATTGAGGTTGACCTCCTCGAGCAAGGGCTCGCCGACGACCCCGTCGAGGAGCCGACTGCCCGCGCCGAGAAGATCCTCGAAATCCTGCGCGAGCACGCCCCAGCCGTCGCTTGGTCGGTCAGCGCGCAGTTGTTCGGTGACCTCCACGGCATCTACATCGGCCACGACCCCGGCGAAGCCGACGCCCACCTCGATCATTTCCGACACGACGGGGTCGTCGCGGCCGACGACGGTTACTATCAGTTAGAAGATATGCAGGTTACACTCGAGGAGATGCTCTAATTCGCGCCGCTCGCCTACAACGGACCATCAGTGTATAGTTCACAAGATCCTTGCTAACTTCCTGCATCTTTATTAAGGGTGACTCGAAACTGGTGACTGAGAATCGGTAACTCAGTGACACACAATGGCTAACGAAGGTAACAATACTTGCGAATCGGGTAGAGTTGGTAAGGGGTCGGTCGGTCGACGAACGTTCCTCGGTGCGACCGGTGCTGGGGCTGTCACGACGGCGTTCGCCGGCTGTCTCGGCGGTGTCAGTAGCGGTGGCGACGACGGCGTGTTCACGATCGGGCACCTTGCTCCCACCGGCATGTCGATGGGACTTGGATCGGAGCGAAGTGCCGAGATCGCCGTCGACGAGATCGGGAGCGTCCGCGATCAGGAGATCGACCTGATCAACGAGAACACTGAACGAGACGTCAGTACGACGAGCGAGATCGTCGAACAGTTTATCGCGGAAGACAATGTCGACCTGATCGTCGGGACGTTCTCCAGCGAAGTGACGCAGGGGATCACGGACACGATCGCCGACAGCAATGTGCCGTTCATCATCACCGGCTCGGCCGACTCGAGCACGCTGACGGAGACGACAGGCCAGAATTACGAGAAGTACAAGAACATCTTCCGAACGGGTCCGATCAACTCCGAACTGCAGGCCGAGGGGATGGCCGATTACGCCGAGTTCCTCTCGGACACGCACGGCTGGAACTCCTTCGCTCACCTCGCCGAAGAGGCCGCCTGGACCAAGCCGTTCCAGGAGTTGCTTCCCGGTTACCTCGAGGATCGCGGTCTCGATGTCGTCTACGACAATACCGTCAGTCTGAGTACTGACAACTATACGCCCATTCTGGACGACATCGAAGCGGCAGGTGCGGACGCCGTTATCCGGTTCTTCGCGGCCGGGGGCCAGGGGAAACTGATCGGCCCGTGGATTCAGAACGAGTATCCCTTCGCCGTCGAGGGAACCCACGTCGCATCGATGTCACCCGAGTTCTGGCAGCAATCCAGCGGTGCGTGCATCTACGAGACGACGTCCCAGTCCGGTGGTGGCGGCGTGGGCGAACTGACGGGCAAGACGATGGACTTCGTCGAGAAGTACGAGGAAGAGTACACCGGCGAAGGGCAGGACCCGCCGAGCAAGCCCATGTATATGGGATTCAACACCTACGACGCGATTCACTTCTACAGCAAGGTCGCCGAAGAGGCTGGCACCATCAACTACAGCGACAACCTCGACGACATCGTCGAGGCGATGCACTCCGTCGAGTACACCGGTGCCGCCGCCGAAATCTCGCTGTACGGCGAGGACTCGAAGTATCCGAACGACGCGAAGGAAGCGCGGACCAACGGCAAAATCTCGAACTTCCCGATCACGCAGTGGCAGCCGACCGAAAACGGCGGCAAACAGGAAATCGTCTACCCACCGGCAAACGCGACCGCCGATCACATGATGCCTCACTGGATGTCATAAGACATGCTCGATCAAATTCTCTCGGTCTTACTCCTCGGTGCGGTGGTCAGTGCCATCTACGCGCTCGTCGCGATCGGGTTTACGATGATCTTCGGCGTGGGGGGCGTTCTGAACCTCGCTCACGGCGGATTGATCATGGTCGGTGCGTACGCCTACGTGGTCCTCACGTCGCCGTCTATACTCGGGGGAATCACGATTCCGCCGGTCGCGGGGTTCGCCGGTGCAGTCCTGATCACTGCTCTCGCCTCGTATCTGTTGTACGCGGGTCTCGTCAAATACATCGAGGACAACATCATCATCACGTTCCTCTCGACCGTGATGGTTGCGCTCCTCTTGACGGAACTCATCCACCACGAGTTCGGCGCGAGTCCGCAGGGAGCCCCGGCGGTCCTCTCCGGCAGTCTCCATCTGGAAGGGGTCGGTACCCGTATCGGGTACATGTACCTCCTCGGATTCGTCCTCTCGTGGATCACGATCGGATTACTATGGTATTACGTCACGCAAACCGACGAAGGTCGATCGATACTCGCAACGTCGATGAGCGAACGCGGCGCACAGCTGACCGGCGTCGATCTCACGTCCGTGAAATCTCGAACGTGGCTGATCGCCGGCGCGTTCGCCGGGATCGCTGGCGTCATTCTGGGAACGGTCGAACCGACGACGCCGGCGATGTGGCTCAATCCGCTCGCGAACGCGTTCATCATCGTCGTGATCGGCGGCATCGGCAGCATCAAGGGCTCCGTCGTCGCTGCCTACCTGATCGGCTATCTCCAGCAGTTCACGATCGAATTCGTCGGTCAGGGCTACGTCGGCATTCCGTCACTGATCGTACTCGTAGCTGTCTTGCTCCTCCTTCCGGAGGGGCTCTACGGGAGGGAGTTCGCCCATGAGTAGCGAAACCGGACGCTCGAGCGAAGCTGTTCTCGATCGGCTCAGTACCGTCACTGGCCCGGTCAACCGGGCGCTACAGCCGCTCGCAAACGCGTACAACCGCCTACTCGGCGGCTACTTCGGCGAAATGAACGGGCTACAGTTCGTGCTGATCGTCGGCACGCTCGTTGGCCTGCTAACCGCGCCGTTGTGGGGGAACTACGCCCTCATTCAGTCGATGGTGGCGGCCAGCATCTGGGCTATCCTCGCGATGGGGTGGGATATCCAGAGCGGCTACACCGGTTACATCAGTTTCGGCCACTCCGTCTTGTCCGGCGGCGCGGCGTACACGACCGCGATGCTGATCCACAACGTCAATCCGGAGCTGCCGCTGCTGGTGACGATACCCGTGTCAGTGCTCGCCGCGCTGGGTATCGGGCTCCTCATCGCACTGCCGTCGCTCCGGCTGAGCGGCCCGTACTTCTCGCTGATCACGTTCGTCGCCGTGTTGATCTTCTACCGGATGATGAACCCGTTCAGCGAGTACACGGGCGGTGAAACCGGCCTCTCCGGGCTCGAGAAGATCTTCGACGTCACCGCTCCCGCCGCGAGTTACTACCTCTTTTTGCTTCCGATGCTCGCGGTCGCGGCGGCGCTGCTGATCGTCGCGCGGTCGAACATCGGGCTCATCCTCGTGGCGATCCGCGAGAACGAGTCGGCGGTCGAAGCTGCCGGGATCAACGCGACCAAGTTCAAGATCTGGTCGTTCGTCCTGAGCTCGATCCCGATGGGAATCGGTGGCGTGTTGCTCGCACACCGATTCGGGAACGTCGATCCCGCAACGTTCATCGTTGTCGACAACAGCATCGAGATGATCGCGATGGCCGTCGTCGGGGGCATGAGTTCGATACTCGGCCCGCTCGGCGGTGCGTTCCTCATTATCTTGCTGGAGGATGTCGTCTTGCACGCGCTCGGGCTCGAGGCCGAGCTTCGGTGGGCGATCCTCTGGGCGATCGTTCTGGCGATCCTCGTGTTCGCCCGCGACGGCCTGTTCCGGAAGCTCTGGCACGGGCTCGAGCGGCTCGGGGGTGATCGCCGATGAGCGTCCTCGAGGTCGACGGGCTCACGAAGAAGTTCGGCGGGCTCGTCGCCGTCGACGACTTCTCGTTCGAGGTCAACGAGGGCGAGATCGTCGGTCTGATCGGCCCGAACGGCTCGGGCAAGTCCACGGTGTTCAATTGCATCATGGGTATCTACGACGTGACCGATGGCTCGATCCAATTCAACGGCAACGACATCACCGACGATTCGACGCACGAAGTCGTCAACAAGGGCCTCTCGCGGGTCTCTCAGGAGTCGAATCCGATCGACTCGATGTCGGTCGCCGGCAACATCAAGCTGTTTACGCTACCGAACAGCATCGTCTCGCTGCGCGGCGGCGCGAGCGAGAAGGAGATCTACGAGTACGCGGCTCGCATCGACATCGAAGAGCATCTCCACGAGATGCCGGACGAACTGCCCCACGCGGACGTCCGCCGGCTCGAGATCGCCAAGGCGCTGGCGACCGAGCCCGAGCTGATGCTTCTCGACGAGCCGTTCGCCGGGATGAACCAGGCGGAGATCGGTGAACTGGCCGCCCAGATCGAACGCTTCCGCGAGGCTGGGATGACGATGGTCGTCGTCGACCACAACATGGGCGGGCTGATGGAGCTCGTCGATCGGGTCGTCGTGCTCAACAACGGCGACTTCCTCGCGGAGGGCACGCCCGACGAAATCGCTGCGAACCAGCGGGTCCAGGAAGCATACCTCGCTGGGGAGGGACTCTAATGACCGATCCGATACTCGAGGTCGACGACCTCAACGTCTACTACGGCAAGTCGCACGCGCTGAAAGGTGTCTCGCTGTCGATCGAGGAGGGCGAAATCTACGGCGTGATCGGCCCGAACGGGGCCGGCAAGACGACCATGCTCAACGCCATCGCCGGCTTCGTCGACTACGAGGGCACCATTCGGTACGACGGGACTGACCTCGCGACCGTGAGTCCACAACAGCGCGTCAGGGATGGCCTGATCTACTGCACCGAGGACCGGGACCTGTTCCCGTACTTCTCGGTCCACGAGAACCTGCTGATGGGCGCGCAGTTCCGGAACGATCGGGGCGCGGTCAAAGACGACCTCGCGATGGTCTACGATCTCTTCCCGCGGCTGGACGAACGCCGCGAGCAGGAAGCCGAGACCATGAGCGGCGGCGAACAGCAGATGCTCGCCGTCGGTCGGGCGCTGATGAGCGACCCCGAGGTGTTGATGCTCGACGAACCGACGCTCGGGCTCGCACCAGTGATCATCGAGGACATCGGCGACGCGCTCGAGACGCTGCAAACCGAGACCGGACTGACGATCCTGCTCGCCGAGCAGAACTCAACGTTCGCGCTGAACCACGCCGAACGGCTCTCGCTGATCGAAACCGGCGAGATCGAACTGTCCGGTGACCACGGCGAGTTCACCGACAACGAGTACGTCCGCGAGGCGTACGTCGGCGTCCACTGAGACTCGGTTCCGGGTCCATTTTTCGCGCCAGCCGAACGGAGAGCGACGGCGTTACTCGGCCGACTCGAGGCCGCCTTGAAACGCCGCGACGGCGTCGCGGAAGTCGTCGGGGATTCTGGTCGGCTCTTCGGTCTCGAGGTCGACGGCGACCTGCGTGACGGTTCCCTCGGCCAGAATTTCGTCGTCGCGCTTTCGTTTCGCCCGGTGCTCGTACTCGAGACTCGCCGTTCCGATGTCGGCGACCCGGAGTTCGTTGACGATTTCGTCCTCGAATTCGGCCCCAGTGTAATAGTTCAGTTCCGTGTTGACGACGTGGATCTGCCAGCCGTCCTCGACCATGCGGTCGTACCCGTAGTCGATCGCACGAAAGAAGGCGGAGACGGCCTCGTCCTGGAACGTGAAGTACTCGCCGTAGAAGACGATACCCTGCTGGTCGGTTTCGGCGAAACGGACGCGGTTCTCGAAGACGGGTTGGAACGCGGGCCCGTCGGATTCTCGGTTCGGATCGTTCGTGTCTCGGTCTCCCATACCGGCAACGCCGCCGCAAAGAGCAAAACCGTACCGACCACGGCAATCGATCGCAGTCCGTCGATACGAGTCGCCGCGCCGGAACCGTCCGTTACAGCCCCTCCTGCATCGCCTCGAGGTCCTCCATCGCGTGGCCGCAGATGACTCGCGCGTCGTGGCGGCGCTCGAGGTCTTTGACCGTCCGCAGGCTCTCGAGCCAGTGGCGCTTGCTCCAGAGGAGTTGGCCACCCATCGGAAGCTTCTGTTCGTAGTTCGCACGCGTGTAGGCCTGATCGCCCGCGAGGATCACGGTGCCGGCGTCGTCGAGCTCGAGTGTCACGCCGAGCAGGCCGGGCGTGTGGCCGGGGAGGTGGAGCAACTCGAGGCCGTCGAAGAGCTGTCGCCGGTCGCGGTGGACGACCTCCCAGTTCAGATCGAGATCGAAGTCGCCGGCGACGTAGGCGTCGTCGCCCGCGTCGGTTTTGACGCTGTAGTAGGCGTGTTTCAGCTCCTTTTCGTGGACGTAAACCGGCGTGTCGGTCCCCTCGAAGGCGTAGAGGCCGCCCGCGTGGTCGAGGTGGAGGTGCGTCTGGATCACGCAGTCGATGTCGTCGACTTCGTAGCCGGCGTCGGCCAGATCGTCCTCGAGCGGCCGGAGGTCGGTGTGTTCGAAGGCGGCGTAGAGGTCGGCGGGCCAGTGGCCGTCGGCGGCCTCGGGATGGGAGCCGGTGTCCCAGAGGACGGTGCCCTCAGGGTGGTCGATGACGATGTTGTAGACCGGACCCTCTCCCATGATCGTGTCCGGGTTCGGTTCGTCGGCCGACCCGAGGACGAACCCTTCGATGGTGTTGTTCACGTCGCTGGTGATACGGCCGCGATCGATCGGCGTGAGCGTCGCGTCGACCATACGCGACCCACGTCCGACCGACGCTTATGACTGTGGGAATCGGTGACGCGTTCGATCGCCGGTCGTCCCGACTCGGTGAACAGTCCGCTCTCGCTGTCAATGCCTGCCGTACTTCTACCCGCCGTCGTGTCGTCGTAGACACATGGTCAGAGCTTCGACGGTGATTCTCGTCGTCGGCGTCGGCTTGCTGTTCGTCCCGATCCCGCCCGTGGCAACGATCCTCGGCGTCATCGTGATCCTCGTCGGTGCCGCCCTGCGGATCTTGACGGATCACTGATGGCGCGGCGATCGAGCCGCCCGAACCCCCCCCCTGCATCGTTAGGTCCACGTCTTTATTGGTCGGCGTGTGACCATCCCGTATGGCTTCGTCCCCACGCGTCCTCGTCGTCGGTGGCGGGCTCGCCGGCCTCGTCGCCGCCCGCCACCTCGCCGCAGGCGGTGTCGATGTCACGCTGCTCGAGCGCCGCGAAATCGTCGGCGGCCGCGTCCGCACTGCAGAGCGCGACGGCTACCGGTTCGATCGCGGCTTTCAGGTGCTGTTCACCGCCTACCCCGCGGTTCGATCCGAACTCGATCTCGAGGCGCTCGACCTCCGGCGGTTCGCGCCCGGTGCCACCATCGCCGGTCCCAACGGGCGGTCGACTCTGGCCGACCCACTGCGAGAGCCCGCGACGGTTCCGGCGACGCTATCCAACCCGCACGTCTCCGTCGGCGACGCGCTGCGGATCGCCCGGCTCTGGTGGGGGCTTCGGCGAACCGACCCGAACGCGTTGCTCGCGGACGGCGAGGACACCAGTATCGAATCGTACCTGCGCGAGCGCGGCTTCTCGGATCGGTTCGTCGAGGAGTTCCTCGCGCCCTTCTATGGCGGGATCACCCTCGATCGCTCGCTGTCGACCTCGAGTCGCGTCTTCGAGTACACGTTCCGGACCCTCGCGGCGGGCGACATCGCCGTTCCCGCTGCGGGGATGGGTGCGATTCCGGCCCAGCTCGCGGACCGCGTTCGCGAGCTCGGCGGGACGATCGAGACGGAGACGGCGGTCGAGTCGGTCTCGAGCGGTGCCGACGGGCGCGTCGCGGTCGACACGGCGAACGGCGCTACGGAGGTCGACGCGGTCGTCGTCGCGACCGATCCGCCGACGGCTCGCGAACTGACCGGTGTCGACGCCGTCCCTACGGAGGCGCGAGCCTGCGTCACCCAGTACTACGCGCTGCCGGCCGATATCGACCTCGAGACGGGGCGGCGGCTCCTGTTGAACGCGACCGACGAAGGGCCGAACCACGTCGTTCCCCACAGCGCGGTCGCGCCGGCGTACGCCCCCGACGATCGGACGCTCGTCAGCGCGACGTATCTCGGCGACCGCGCGGAGAGCGATGCGGAACTCGCCGACGAGACGCGGTCGACGCTCGCGTCGTGGTACCCCAATCGGCGGTTCGACGGGCTCGAGCCGATCCGAACCGAGCGCATCGAGTTCGCCCAGTTCGCACAGCCGCCGGGCTTTCGCGAACGGCTGCCGGGCGCTCGAGATCCGACGGGCCCGATCTATCTGGCTGGCGATTACACGCGCTGGTCGTCGATTCAGGGCGCGATGGAGAGCGGGCGGCAAGCGGCGAAGGCCGTGATCGACGATCTGTCGAGATGAATCGCTTCGTGTCGCATCCAGCCGCCGCCTCGTTTCGCGTGCCAACTGAGCCGTCGATCTGTGGCGGGAGTGGCCCCGAAATGACGGTGTTGCATTTGCAACACCGGAACTGATGTCGACACCTATCCAACTAGGAGATAGGGTAGATCGTCGATGGCCATTGATGACCTCCTCGAGGGAACGTCGCTGACCGGCCGCCAGGCTGCGATCATCTTCTTTACCTTCCTCGCCCTGATCATCATCGCAGGATTGCTTCTGATCACGTTCAGTGACTTCTTCAGGAATCTGGTGATGTTCGTCGATCCGGCTGGCGCTCGAGTCGATGAATCGACACTTATCGCCGGAGTCGGTGGCTGACGCTGTGGGCGCTCGACGAATGGTTACCTCTGCGCGTCACAGCAATAGACGTTGCCGACCCGCTACGTAAAGACGTACTACCCATGCACCCATGGCAATACATAAAGTCACCCAATCATATAATATTTAGACAATGGGTTTAGATTATGACAGGGGAAAGATACGTGGTGAATCAATACAACGGTTTGCAATTGTTATCTCAATCACTGGAGGGGTGTTCTATCTCGAACAGCCAGTGGGCGGTCCCGGCTTAGCACTAATTTGTGCTGGTATAATTATAAGTTTACTTGGACTGGGAATAGTGTGGTCTGCAGGAGAATAGGTTCGGAATCTCTTTTAGCAAGTGTATATTGTCGCAGTTCACCGCGCTGCTTACGAGTCTTAGCCCGTCGCTCGTGATGCCGGCCGGCCCCGAATAGCGAGCAAACGCCGGTATCTAAACACTGGATCGATACGACAACCAAAAATCAAGTCCCACTGTAGCCGTCCCCGAAACCGGGAACGACGATTCGGATCGACACGTAGCCGTGAACGGTCGTAAGCGCCGGTCACAGCAGCCGACGCAACTCTCCGAGCGGCGGAAACCAGAGCGTCTCGCCGCTCGAGTCGTCCCTGACCGCCGGATGAAAGCCATCGGGATTCTGTACGAGCGGCGTCTGAAAATCCCGGCCGCGCATGCCGTTGACCGTCGCACCCGCGGCGAGGCGGGTAAACGCCGGGAGGACGAGCACGGCCGCCCCCTCGTAGGCGTCGGGGCCGTAGAGCGCGCAGGGGCGTTTGCGCCCGTCGATCGATAGCGCCGGGTGATCGTGACCGACGAAGTACCGCTCGGCCGCCGATTCCGGCGGTTCGTGGCCGTGACAGACGACCGTCTCCCCGTCGGCCAGCCGGTACTCCGCCGCCGTCTCGCCGTCGAAGGCCGACTCGAGCATCGTATCGTGATTGCCGGGCGTGACGACCAGTTCGGCACCGGCCGCGTCGACGGCGTCGACGAACCGCGAGATGTCGCGGTCGACGCCCAGCGGGAGCCGCGAAAACGAGTGGAGCAGGTCGCCCGCCACGACGACGGTCGTCGGCCCGGTCTCCTCGAGCAGTCCCCGAAGGCGCTCGACGACATCGGCTCCGTCGTCGAGCGGGGCGTCGACGCTCGAGGCGGCCGCCTTCCCGAGATGAACGTCCGCGAGGACGAGCGTCTCGGCGGCGGGCAGGAAAACGGCGCGGTCGCGCACTGAAAACGGCACGTCGACGGCGACGCTGGAATCGGTCATCGATCGGTCTCGGGGGCTCGCTCACCGCCGTCGGCGCGGACCTCCTGCCCGAGTGCGTCCGCGAGGTCGTACTCCGAGCCGGTCAGGACGTAGAGGACGTCCTCGAGGGGTTCGACGACCTCGGGGAGGATGCGGAGGACGAGATAGGTGATACCCAACAGGGCGACGATCGACAGCGACTGGGCGATGAAGTTGTGCGAGACGAGGTACGAGGTCCGGTTGGCGGGCGCGCCCATGAACTCGGTGACGATGTAGACGAAGATGTCCTGCTGGAACCAGCCCCACGGCGAGGCCAGTCCGATGAAGACGTTCCGAGCGAGGTTGAGAAACCAGATGACGCCGATGGCGAGCGCGAAGGCGACGGCCTTCCGCTTTAGCGGCGCTTTGACTGCGGCGATGAGGCCGCCGAAGATCGCCATGCTGCCGATTCCCGTACAGGACGTGACGATGTAGGTCGTCCGGCCGGTCACCGTCTCCTCGGGGTCGAAAGCGAATTGGCTCTGGTACCCGTTCGCACCCTCTTCGATACCGGGGCTGTGGCCGAGCAGCTCCATGCCGAAGTGGGTCTGTGCGGCGGTCGTCTCGATCAGCCAGCTCTTGACGAACGGGATCGTCTCGACCGGCAGGTAGATCAGGCCCATGAACGCGACGGCCTTCGAGAGCAACAGCAGCGACTCCCGTCCCTGAACGAGCAGATAGCCGGTGTAGGCACACAGCGGCAGCGCCGCGAGCGTCAGGAGCGTTTCGATCGGGCTCTTGACCTCGAGGTAGTAGTGGGGGACCATCGTCAGCCAGAAGACCCCGAAGACGACCCAGGCCCCGGCCGCGACGTACCGCGCGAGGTCGACGGCACCGTGCCACTCGAGGGCCATCGCGACGACGAACGCGGCGATCGCAATCCAGATGATCGAGTCCGAGAGCGGGATCGAGCCGACGCTCGCGGCGGGGAACGTCGCGGGTCCCGTCGCGAAATCGGCGACGGCGCTGGAGAGGGCGGTCGTCGCTTGTGGGGCCGGCATACTCAGGCTAGCCAGATGGACTCTCCCGCTATCAACTTGACGCCTCCGGACGATCGGCCGATCCGTCGACGACTATCGACCGCGCGTGCGACCGTGTACCTTTTTGCCACCCTGCCGAAAAGGCTAGCCGTATGGTCGATGTCCTCGACAACAAGCGGGCCGCGACGCGGTTTCGCATTCTCGTCCAGATCGCCGAGCGCCAGCCCGCGGTCAGTCAGGGGGAGATCGCCGAGGAAGTCGGCGTGACGAGTCAGGCGGTCAGCGAATACATCCGCGAACTCGTCGACGACGGACTCGTCGAGAAGGAGGGACGGTCGCGCTACCGAGTCACCCGCGAGGGCGTCGACTGGCTCTTCCGTGCGGCCGACGACGTCCGTCGGTTCGCAGACCACGTCACCGGCGACGTGTTGGGTGCGATGAGCGAGGACGCCTACATCGCGACCGACGACATCGAGGAGGGCGACACCGTCTCCCTCACCGTCGAGGACGGCCTGCTCCACGCGACCCCCGGCGGCGAGGGGCCCGCAACCGGCATCGCGACGACCGACGCCGCTGCCGGAACCGACGTGGGTATCACCAGCTTCGAAGGCGTCATGGAACTCGACCCCGGCTCCGTCACCGTGTTACAGGTCCCCTCGATCCGCACGGGCGGGAGCCGGGCCATCGACGACGAGACCGTCACCGCCGCCTGCGAAGGCGCCGATCTCGTCGTCGCGACCGGCGTCGAGGCCGTCGTCGCCTGCCGACAAGCCGGCGCGGACCCCGCCGTCACGTTCGCGGTCGGCGACGTCGCCGCCGACGCCGCCAATCACGGCCTCGCGGTAACCGCCGTCGCCACCACCGACGCCGTCGGTCGGGTGACCGACGCGCTCCGGGACGCCGACGTCTCCTACGAGGTCCTCGAGGGCTGAGGCCACGCGCCGACGCCGTTCGTTCCAACGTGTTTAGGCACGGTTCCTTTAACAGTGAAGCGGGACTCATCACGTAGAGCCAGCTATGGAGCAGTCGGACGCCTTCAAGGTGCTCGCCAGCGCCGATCGGCAGTATATGTTCCACGAACTCGTCGAACGGAACGGGACGAGTACCGTAGACTCGCTGTCGAAACGGGTCGCCGTCCGGCGTCATCGGACGACCCCCGAAAACGTCACGGATGCGGAGGTCGACCGTACTCGGGTCAGACTCATCCATATTCACCTCCCCCAGTTACTCGAGCGGGGAATCGTCGACGTCGACTGGACCGACGGAACGGTCACCTTCGCCGAGGACGCCGAAGTAGAACTCTTACTCGAGGCTGCCGCGGAACTCGACCAGTGGCCCCCGAAGCCGCGAGTACGCCAGCCGCCATCCGCTCGCTCCTGAGGATCGAATCCGTCACGCAGAACGCGGATAGCGGAGACGAGAAGCACCGCAGACCGGCACCGACCTGTTTCCGTCAACCGATATACCGGAGATCGTCGTCGGTCGGCACGTCCATCTGCTGTTGCTGTTCCATCTCTTGGATCTTGCCGATGACCTCCTCCATCTCGTCGGCCCGCTCGTCTAAGGACTCGTAGTCGAGTTCGAAGCCGAGCACCGTCTCGAGCACCTCGAGAACGGCGCGGGCGCTCTTGGGATCGACGAGATAGCCGCTGGTTTCACCCATCAAACAGGTGGCGTCGAAGCCGCGGCGCTCTCCGAGTCCGAGCAGGAGTCCGGAGACGCCGACGATGCCGCCGGCGGGCTCGTCTTCGCGGAACTCGACGCCCGCCTCCTCGAGGGTCTCGAGGAGCGACTCGTCATTGACGGCGCCGACGACGGCGTACTCTTCGATGAGTTCGCCGGTCGGAACGCCGCCGAGCGCGTAGACTTCCGTCGCGCCGAACTCGTCGGCGATGTCGAGGAAGGCGTCGGTCAGCACGTAGTGGCCCTCGTTGGTCTGGGCCTGATGGTCGCCGGTCAACAAGAGGAGATCGCGGCCCTCGGGTACGTCGACGGCGTAGATCTCGGCGCAGGTCAGTTCCGAGACGCCGTCCTCGACGCTCACCTGCGGCGGGAACTCTCGAGAGTAGATCCGGCGGACGAGCGTGCTCTCGCCCTCGAGTTCCTCGAGGAGGTGTTCGACGGCGAGGGTGCCGACGTGCCCGACCCCCGGCAACCCCTCGACGAGGACGGGGTCGTCCAGTTCGACCTCGGCGACTGCGTCGATCTCGAGTTCGTCCATACCGTATCAGCGGCGGCGACGTTTAAGAGCGCGTCGGTACTCTCCGTGTGGATCCCCGGGATCCAACGGTGCCGGCGCGCTGTTTTCGGCCGGCTCGCCACAGTCTGGACAGGTGTCAGAAAGCGTATACACCGGGCGATCGTGGGCCTCGCGCCACGCCGAACAGACCCGGATGTCGGATTTCATTATTCGTCGTCGGTCCGGCGCTTGCGGTGGTACTCGCCGCTGCCGCCGTGGCCCTCGATCGCGGAGATCGCGCGCTGGGCGCTCTCCTCGAGGTGGGACTCGGCAGTCTTGTAGTTTGGCGCTTGCACCTCGATCCGGTACTCCGGTGCGCCGACGTAGCTCACCTCGAGGTCGACTTCGTCGGGGATCGCACCGTTACCCGCGGCGGCCTCCAAGGCCTCGCGGATGCCGTCGACGCCGCTGGGTGATGGGTTCTCGAGGTCGACGTAGCCGGTGACGTTGACGTACGGCACCGAGACGTTCTCGCGGGCCGTCTCGACGAGCGCGTCGATCTCGTCGTCGTCGAGATCGGTGTCGGAGAGGGCCTCCTCGCCGTGGATCGCGGCCTGCTTGAAGCCGTCGTAGAGGCTGCCGTGGACCCCGATCAGTTCGTTGGCGATCGCGGTGTAGTCCTCGTCGTCGATCTCGTCGCCGAAGGCCAGATCCATCCAGTTGTCGGCCTTCTGCTCGTTTTTCCACTCCTGGATCTTATCGGAGCGCTGGTGATCGTTGACGTCTTTCAGCGAGAGGTCGATCTGCTGGGACCCTTCGTCGACGTCTAGGACCTTGCAGACGACGATCTGGCCCTCGCGGACGTGATCGCGAACGTTCTTGATCCAGCCGCTGGCGACCTCCGAGATGTGGATGAGTCCGCGCTTGTCCCTGTACTCCTCGAGATCGACGAAGACACCGAAGTCCTCGATTTCGTCGATCTTGCCGACGACGAGTTCGCCGGGATCGGGCCAGCCGCTGTACTTCATCGTGACTCTACTGTTTCGAGGATCTCGTGGTCGATCTCGGCGTTGCCGCCGGTCGGTCGCGCGAGCGTCGTCCCGCAGACGGCGCAGGCGACCTCCGTGGAGGCTTTGCCGAAGACTGTCTGTTCGTTCTCGCAGTCACTGCATCGAACGCTGTAGAAATTTCCTGCCATTTGAATCACTCCTGGAACTCGAGTCGGCCGGCGCGCCATCCCTCGCGGAGGTGGGCCTTGCCGCACTCGCTGCAGCGGTATTTGAGATCGGTCTTCTTGGTCGGCTTCTCGCCCGCGGGCACCTTCGAGAAGCGACCGGAGTTCCCGATCGAGGAGGAGTTTCGCCGGGTGCGGCGAGCGTCCCATTTCATACCCGAGGAACGGCCGGTTCGGGACTTCTCGACTTCGTGTTCGTGGTGCTCGTTACAGAACGGGCAGTACGTATTGAATCGGCGTGGCATCTGCATGGTTATCTCACTTGCTGTGGGCTATGGCAGCGCCGTTTAAAACCCGTTTGGTTCGTCGGCGCGGCGTGCCGTCGTGGCCGCAGTGGAGCCGCCACAGAGCGGTCAGGTACGCCGATCTCCGAAGCGTTTAATCGTCTCTCCTGTGAACGATCGGCCATGAAGCAGCTCATCATTCACGGCGATCCCGGCATCCGAAACGGCGCGATCGTTCGGTACGAGGGGGACGACGGGGAATCCGAGGTCGTCTGTTTCGGAATCAATCGAAACGGCGAGTATCACGGTCCCGACCGGGTCCAGCTCTGGTGTACCGTCGGCCAAGAAGGCGAATACGAGGACTACGAGAAGCGAAACTTTACGCCCCACTTCCTCGATGTCGACCGCGTCGACGCCGAGGACGTCGACGTCGTCCGTGCGAAAAGCGATCTCGCGGTCTGAGCATCCCGCGTCGAAATCTCGTTTTCCGGCAGCTGTCTTCACCACCGTATCCTGATCGGCCAGGTGACCGAGACGGTCGGGTCCCGCCAGTGCCACTCGAGGATCGCCCAGGCGATCGACAGGCCGATCGTCCCCACGACGGCGGCCGTTTCCGTGCCACCCACCCAGGGCGGCAGGACGAACAGCAGCCCGTTTCTGATCCGTGATGGGACGACGCTGACGAGCGGCTGGACGGACCCGGAGTCGCCCCGTTCCGTTGCCCGGCTCGAGGATAGCTTGAGGGCGGCCGCAGCCTCGCCCCCACCGCTCTCCGGCGGCGTCCCCAGCCGCTCGGCTTCGTAGGGGAGATCGACGGTGAGCGATCGAACGATCTCGCCGTCCGTATCGATTTCGAACACTCGGTCGCCGGTAGAACTGGTGACGAGCGTATGGCCGTTCGGCAGGCGATCGGCGTCGCGAGGCCAGGCGACGGTGGGATGAGTAAACTCCCAGGACTGCACCCACTCGCCATCGCGACGCTGGTACTCGACGATCCGGTCGTTCTCCGAGTCGGCCACCAGAACGGCTGGACCCCCGTGACTCGCCGGCACGTAGTCGGGATTGTGCTGTTCGTAGAGCACATCGTGGTCGTCTTCGTCGCCGAGCGTCCACGATGGCATCACGCCGCTCTCGTTGAGGAAGACGACCCGATCGTGGTTTCGAAGCGAGGCCATCACGCGGCCGTCGGGCAGCAGTTCCACGTCGTTCAGATGCGCCCAGTCCCCGTCGTAGGAGCCTCCGCTCTCGATCGGGAACGCCGCCTCGACCTGCCAGCTCCACGTCCGGATCCCGCTCGAGGCGTTGACCCGGACGACCGCGTCGTCGTCGAAGTCGGCGACGAGCAGTTCGTCGGTCCCGATCAGGTCGACGTCGTGCCAGCGCCCTTCTTCGGCCCGGTGGCTGTGGAGGCGCGTCCGCTCGCCGGTCGAGAGGTTCACTCGCTCGACGACGTTTCGCCGGCAGCCGTCACACGTCGCTGGGTGTTCGGTCGCGACGACGACCGTCGCGCGGGTTCCGGGGACCGGGTCGACATCCCAGTACGTCGCGAACCGGTCGTCGTAGTAGACCGTCTCGCCGCCGTCGGTCGTCGCGAACAACTGGCCGCCGGTACCGGTATCCGCGATCTGCTGAGCCGTGACGACCGTTACGTTCGACCAGTCGACGTCGGATCCGGCGTCGATCGGCTCCGCGTATCGCTCGTTGTAGTCGGCTGTCGCCGTCGCGAACGCTATCCCGAGGAACGCGAGCTGTGAGACGAGCACCAGAGCGATGAGTAGGCGAATTCGTGTTCACCGGCTCGACATGTACCGTCTCCTCCTCGTCGATTCGGAAAACAGTACTGGACGAGACCGGCGTAGCGACGCTATGAGCGGTCTATAGCCCACTGTTCGTGTCTCGTTCGCGTGGGAGAACTCGATAGCGCCCGCTCGAGTGACGCGGACGAAACAGCACCGATGAAACAGCGTCGACGGGCGGGTCGTCCGGACGATTTCGGTCGAATCGAAATCGATCGTGACGAACTGGCTGAATATATTGAAAATAAATCAAATTTTGGTGACTGATACGCAAAGCAACCGCAAGACGGAAATCAGCGGCGGCGAACAGGTGTGTACATACGAGACCGACATGACAGATTCCCTCGTTGAGGCGGTCCGAATGCGGGTGCGTGCGCTGTTCTCACCGTCCCGTTTCGGCCAATTCGTTGGGGTCGGTTTCGTCGGTGCGACCGTCGATATCGTCGTTCTCGCCGTGTTGAGCGACATCACGACCGTCTCGTGGTTCGTCGCGAAACTCGCCTCTTGGGAACTCGGTATTACGGTCATTTTCGTGATCAACGAACGGTGGACGTTCGCGAGCCACGGTGCTGTCGGGGTCCGAGCGGTTGCCTGGCGATTCCTTCGCTCGAACGTCGTCCGACTGGGCGGATTAGCGGTGACGTTGGTGGTGCTACGGGTGCTCGTCGCGCAGTTCGGCGTCTGGCTCGTGCTAGCCAACGTCGTCGGGATCGGCGTCGGCTTCTTCGTCAACTACACCTGTGAGAGCCTCTACACGTGGAAGGTCCACAGGGAGTAGCGACAGAAATCCGCATACGGCACCCGAATCACAACCCTTAACTAGCACACTCGGTTACGAGATGGTAGCGGGATGGGATAGCCAGGAGATTCCGGCGGGCTCATAACCCGCAGACCGGTAGTTCAAATCTACCTCCCGCTACTTCTCGACGCGAACAATACCGAAGAACGGACCGACGAGTCCCCAGAGCGTCTAATACGACGAGTAGCTGTGAAGAAGGCCACGAGCAACGGCGAAGAGCGAAGCAACGAGTACCATCGACAACTCGAGCCGGTACCCGTCTGTTTTCGTGTCGATAACTCACGGTATCACCCGCATTCGTGTGATGTATGTCACATTTACTGATTTATGTCGTCTTCCACGGATCCCTCGTCCAAAATGAGCAGGGTATGGGTTGAAGAACGTCCGCTTGGTAGCTTACCGCATGGTGTCGGAACAGGGAAGCCGGCGCTTCGTCGCCGATGGCGGGTCGACCTTCGTCACGGAGTTCGATTGCGATGAATCCGCAGTCCGTGCGGTCTCACGGAGCCTCGCCGCCGTGAAAGGGGTCTCCGAGATCGAACTCGAGCCGCTGTACAATCGGGTCGAGGTCGATGCACTGGATCGGATGATTCGGCACGCCAACGGGCGTGATGGATCCGTTTTGGTCGAATTTACGATCGAGGGCTGTACGGTTCACGTCACCGACGAGCGAGTCATCCAGATCTGTTTCGACGAGGATGGATCGGCGATGACGGACGACGACTGCTGAACGGCCGATCGACGACAGCGCGACCTGCGGTGACGCTCGCCGGGCGATCACCGCTCGAGGACGATTTCGGTGCGGTCGACGAGCCCCCGGTCGGCGGCATCGTCTCGAGTGAGGCGAACGGTGATCGTGTAGCTGCCGGCGTCGACCGGCACCCACTCGTCTTCGGCGACCCGGATCCGCTGGGACCACTGCCGGCGGAAGTGTTTGCGCTCGCGCCGGGCGAAGTCGAACGCGGTCGGCCGGTCCGGCAGCGCCGGTGGCTCCCGAGACGCCTCGCGGTCGCCGTCGACGGCCCAGGTCCAGCGGATCGGCGACTCGGTCCGCAGCCGGAGCGGGACGGGGAGCCGGTTGCGAAACTCGACGGTGATCGCGACCGGTTCGCCACGCTCGTATCGGCGTTTGTTCGTCGAGACGGTGACCGCGAGCGCCCGGTGGCGCAGTCTCGTCGGCGTGAGCGCGTGGCTGAGCGCCGCCCAGTCGACCGACCGGCCGCCGCGCTCGCCGTCCGGCGTACCGGACGCGAACGGCTCCTCGCCGGTCCGCTCGAGCGGACCGGCGTCATCACGTCGGCTCATCGGACGGTCCCTCGAGCGATGGGGCGTCGTCGTTCGGATCGGGCGATGCCTCGAACCGCTCGTCGAACCGGTGGCAGGCGATCGGATGGTCGGCTGACCCCGGTTCCAGCGGCGGCTCCGTCGTCTCGCAGGGCGTCTCGAACGCCGACGCGAGCCGATCGCGTGCGGTCTCGAGGTCGCCCGCGGCGGCGGTCTCGAGCGCCGCCGCGAGGGCGGCGTCGGCGTCGGGATCGGAGAGCCGCTGCGGGATCCCGGTAGCGTCTCGGATCGCCGCCGAAACGTCCTCGCGGCTCTCGACTCGAGGAGACAGCACGTCGAGTCCCGCGCCGGTCGCCACCGCGTCGTGGAGCCGGCTCCGAAGCGCCATCACGGCCCGGAACGCGTCCGTCTCGAGGTCGTATTCGGCGGGCGGGATCACCTTCGGACAGCGCGGGTGGAACCGGCAGCCGGCGGGCGGGTCGGCCGGCGACGGTACGTCCCCCTCGAGGACGATCCGGTCGCCGACCCAGCGGGGGTCGGGTTCGGGGATCGCCGACAACAGTGCCTCGGTGTAGGGGTGTGAGGGGGCGTCGAAGACCGCCGCGGTGGGCCCGGTCTCGACGAGCGTCCCGAGGTACATGACGGCCACGCGGTCGGCGACGTGCTCGACGACCGAGAGATCGTGGGTGATGAAGAGGTAGGTGAGCCCGAACTCCGTCTGGAGGTCGGCGAGCAGATTGAGGATCCCCGCCTGAACCGAGACATCGAGCGCGGAGACGGGTTCGTCGCAGACGACCAGATCGGGTTCGACGGCGAGCGCGCGAGCGATGCCGATCCGCTGGCGCTGGCCACCGGAGAACTCGTGTGGGTAGCGGGTCGCGTGGCCGGCCTGCAATCCGACCGTCTCGAGCAGGTCCCGGACGCGCTCGTCGCGGCGCTCGGGCGGGACGACGTCGTGAACGTCGAGGGCTTCGCCGACGATGTCGCCGACGGTCAATTTCGGGTTCAGGCTGGCGAGCGGGTCCTGAAAGACGTACTGCACCTCGCTCCGCAGCGCCCGGAGTTCGGAGCGCGAGCACCCGGTCAGTTCCCTGCCGCGGTAGCTCACGGAGCCGGCGGTGGGCTCGAGTAACCGCACGAGCGTTCGGCCGAGTGTCGTCTTACCGCAGCCGCTCTCGCCGACCAGGCCGAGCGTCTCCCCGGCGCGAAGTTCGAGGTTGACGCCGTCGACCGCCCGGACGGTCTCGCCGCGGCCGAGCAGCCGCTCGAGGAGGCCGTCCGCGGTGGTAAAGTGCTTCTCGAGGCCTTCGGCGCGGAGCAAGACCTCACCGTCCCCGTCGCTCGCCGTCATTTCGACTCACCCGACTGGCGTCGCTCGCAACGGTCTCCGTCCGCGTCAGTCCCCTCGTGGGGGTTGTCTCGAACCCGGACCTCGTAGTCGAGTCCGTCTTCGAGGTCGCCGGTGTACTCGAGGCAGGCGGCGACGTGGGCTGCGGGATCGCCCTCGTCCGGATCCCCCGATGCCGTCTCGACCAGCGGCGGACGACGGCGCGCACAGACGTCCTCGGCGTAGGGACAGCGCGGGTGGAATCGGCAACCGGTCGGCGGGTCAACGAGGCCGGGCGTCGTCCCCGGAATAGTCGCGAGGCGCTCGCGGTCGTCGCCGAGCCGGGGCGTCGCGGCCAGCAGCCCGACCGTGTAGGGGTGTTTCGGGTCGTAGTACAGCTCCTCGACCGGCGCGCGCTCGACGATCTCGCCGGCGTACTGGACCAGCACCCGATCGCACAGTTCCGCGACGACGCCGAGGTCGTGGGTGACCAGCTGGATCGCCGTCTCGGATTCGATCGCCAGATCCGCGAGGAGTTCGAGGATCCCCGCCTGGACCGTCACGTCGAGCCCGCTGGTCGGCTCGTCGCAGATCAACAGCGCCGGATCGCAGGCCAGCGCCATCGCGATGAGGGCCCGCTGTTGCATGCCGCCGGAGAACTCGTGGGGGTAGTCCGAATAACGCGCCGCGGGCTCCGGGATACCGACCCGCTCGAGGAGGGCGATCGCCCGGTCGCGGGCCGCGTCGTCGCCGACGCTCTCGTGGGCGCGGATCCCCTCGGCGATCTGCTCGCCGACGGTGTACACCGGGTTGAGCGCCGCGCCGGCGTCCTGAAAGACCATCGCGATCTCGTTCCCGCGGAGCGCGCGGAGTTCGTCGGCAGAGAGCGCGAGCACGTCGCGGCCACGAAAGCGGATCTCGCCGCCGACGATCTCGCCCGGACTGTCGAGCAGGCGAAGCACGGCGAGGCTGGCGGCGCTCTTGCCGGCCCCGCTCTCGCCGACCAGCCCGACCGTCTCGCCGGCGCGGACCTCGTAGCTGATGCCGTCGACCGCGCGGACCGGGCCGTCCTCGGTGTAGTAACGGACGGCGAGGTCCTCGACCTCGAGCAGCGCCATCAGCGAAGCCGCCCCCGTTCGTCGGCCACGTCCCGGCTCGGATCGAGCGCGTCGTTGAGCCCGTCGCCGACGAGATTGATCGACAGCACGAACAGGAAGATCGCAAGGCCGGGGAAGACGGTGACGTGCCAGTCGCCCCGGATCAGCGAGTCTCGGCCCTGCGAGAGCATCGCGCCCCACTCGGCACTGCCGGGCTCGAGGCCGAGCCCGAGGAAGCCAAGCGCTGCCGCGGTGAGGACGACCGTGCCGACGTTGAGCGTCGCCTGAACGACGACGGGCGCGACGGCGTTGGGCACGACGTGCCTGCGAAGGATCGTCCGATCGGGGACGCCGAGTGCCCTGGCCGCGGTGACGTACTCGCGTTCCCGGATCGAGAGCACCTCGCCGCGCAACAGCCGAGCGTAGCCGACCCAGCCCGTGAGGACCAGCGCGACCACCACCGTCCAGAACCCGCTGCCGAGGACGGGAACCGGCTCGAGGATCGGGACGAGCGCGATCGCCAGCACCAGAAACGGGAAGGCATAGAGGACGTCGACGATGCGCATGAGTATCTCGTCGGCCCAGCCGCCGAAATAGCCGGCGGTCGCGCCGAGCGGGATGCCGACGCCGAGGGCCAGCACGACCGCGACGAGGCCGATCCCCAGCGTGTACCGGCCGCCGACGAGGAGCCGCGAGAAGATGTCCCGGCCCGCCCAGTCGGTTCCGAACGGGTGGGCCGCAGAGGGCGGGGCGTTCGCCGGGCCGACGAACGTCTCGCCCGGCCCGTAGGGTGCCAGCGAGAACGGCTGGAGTGTGATCGTCACCTGCGCCGTCGACACCTCGATCGGTCGGGCGAAAAGCGCCAGGACGGCCATCGCGGCGATGACGCTCAGCCCGGCCACCGCCGCACGGTTTCGCCGGAACCGCCGCCACGTGCTCCGGAATCGCCGACGCCTCGGTCGATCGCGCTGCGATCCCGTCGCCCGATCGGACGCCGTCGCCGGCGTCGTCGAACCCGTTCCTGACTCGTCGAATCGGTCCGCGACGGCCTCCTCGAAGCCGACGACGCGAACCCGGCCGCGCTCGGTAGTGGGCTGTCGATCGCTCATCGTTCGTACCTGATTCGCGGGTCCAGAACCGCGTAGACGATATCGACGAACAGGTTCGCGAGGACGATCGCGACGCCGACGAGCAGGACGGCCGCCTGAATCACCGGGTAGTCCCGCCGGAGGATCGACCGGACCAGCAGGCGCCCGATCCCCGGCCAGGAGAAGATCTGCTCGACGACGACGGCGCCGTCGACCAGGAACGCCAGCTGGAGGCCGGCGATGGTGACGACCGGAAGCAGGGCGTTCCGCAGGACGTGTTTCAGGATTACCGTCCGTTCGTGGAGTCCTTTCGCACGCGCGGCTCGAACGTAGTCGGCGTCGAGTTCCCCGAGCATCGACGACCGCAGCAGCCGGGTGATCAGCGCCGCCGAGGCGGTGCCGAGGGTGATCGTCGGCAACAGCATGAACTTCGCGGTCGCGAGACTCACGAGGGGCGCGTCCGGCGGGATGACCCGGAACCAGCCCAGATGGACGCTGAAGACGAGCAACAGGACGAGGCCGAGCCAGAAGTTCGGCGTCGCGATCCCCGCTAGCGCGGCGATCCGGCTGAGTTCGTCGGCTGGTTCGCCGCGCCTGACCGCCGCCACGATCCCCGCCGGAATCCCGACCGCGAGCGCGAGCAGCCACGCCGCCACGCCCAGCGCGACCGTCGCCGGCAGCCGATCGGCGATCGTCGTCGCGACGTTCCGGCCGGTGATCACCGACTCGCCGAACTCGAGGCCGACCGCGTCGCGCAGCCACAGCAGGTACTGCTTCCACACTGGCTCGTCGAGGTGGTACTCGGCCCGGATCGACGCCTCGACCGCCGGGCTGACGTCCCGGTAGCCGGTGAGCACGTCGACCGCGTCGCCCGGAAGCAGGTGAACGAACGAAAACGTCAGTGCGCTAACGCCGAGCAGGACCGGCACCGCGACCGACAGCCGCCTGACGACGTAGCGACCGAGCGACATGGCGGTTAGTTCGGACGAACGTACTCCTCGGCGATCCGCTCTCGGAACGACTCGCTGACGTACTCCTCGAGCATCGGCGAGATCGGCGTGTAACCGATCTGGCCGATCCCGTAGTAGACGTTCTCGAGGATCCGCTCGCGCGGGATCAACATGTTACAGCCGCGGCGCACCGACGGCTCCGAAAACGGCGGGAGATAGACCGGATAGAGAACCATGTCGAAACTGCCGCCGACGCGGCGACCGACGCCGTAGCCGTCGCGGCCCTCGAGGTCGGCGATGCTCGCCGAGGGGACGCCGTAGCTGAAGTGGATGTCTCCGGCCTCGAGTGCGGCCTGCCGCGACGATTTCTCCGGGATGATCTCGAGGCGGACGGTCTCGATCGGTGCCGTCGCCGGGACCGACTTGCTCCCTTCGAACCAGTGGTCGTCGAACCGCGTCAGCCGCCAGTGGTTGCCGCTGTCGTGTTCAGCGAACCGGTAGGGACCGGTCCCGATCGGTTCCGACTGGAGGTCGTGTTCGCCCTCGATCGCCGCCATCGGGACGATCGGCACGTTGAACAACGCCTGCTCGAAGGGGCCGTACGCTCGCTGGCAGACGATATCGATCGTGTGCTCGTCGATGACCTCACTGGTCTCGTACCAGTCGTAGACGTCGCCCTCCCGTATCGTCCCCTCGTATCGTTCGAGCGAACCCGCGACGTGGTCGGCGGTGAGTTCCTCGCCGTTGTGAAAGCGGACGCCCTCGCGCAGGGAAAACCGATATGTCGTCTCGTCGAGTTGCTCCCAGTCGGTGGCGAGCATCGGTTGGAGCTCGCCGTCGAAGTCGATACCGAGGAGTTCCTCGTAGATCAGCGCCGTCGCCTGACTCGAGACGGTCCCGTTGATCTCGACGGGATCGTAGTTGGTCACGTCACTGCCGAGATCGCCGATAAATTCGGTCGTCCCCTCGAGTTCGGTGTAGACGCCCGCCCAGGGCGCGTAGATGGCGTAGTACGAGCCCGGCCGGAGCGGGTACGTCTCCCAGCCGCTGACGACGCCGCTGTCCCAGACGTGAGTCGCTTCGCGAAAGCGGACGAACGACGCCGGCGAGTCGGCGACGAGCCGTTCCTGCAGGTTCCGATAGGTCTCGACCCGTTCCTCGAGGTCGGTTTCGGTCAGACCCGCGTCGATGTACCGGTCGACGGCGTCGTCTCCGTAGTGGCCGACGTTGAACCCGTTCGGCGTCCAGTTGTCCGAGTGAAACAGCATGTCGACGTAGTCACTCGGGTCCCAGCCGCCGGTCCAGCTCGCGACGAACATGGCGTTCTCGTCGTTCTCGGCTGCGCCGACCATGAGGTCGACGTGGGAGCCGAACTCTCGGCGCTCGACCGAGACGTCGAAAAAGCCCGTATCGTTGAGTTCGTTCGCGAGAAGCTGTGCGAATTTCTCCCGCTCGCTGTCCTCGGTGATGGCGATCGCCGTCTCGAAGGGGGGATCGATCCCCGCCGCCTCGAACCCCTCTTGAATCAGCTCCTCGGCGGGACTGTCGGCTGTCACGCTGTTGAACTCGATACAACCCGCCAGTCCGGCGATCCCGGCCGCTCCCGCTCCTTTCAGGAGTGAACGCCGTCTCAATAGATCGCGCTCACCGGTCCCGACACTATCCCCTGCCATTGGCGTGGGATTCAGAACCCGACACTATATTCCTTGTGATGGGACGCCTCCGTTCGGTTCCGAAACGCCCTCTAAGCCCCGATGACGGCCGCGAACGCGCTATCTTTCTCGAGAGACAGCGATCTTCGACGGCGGTCGCCGGGGTGTGGCGCTGTTCGTGGCTACTGGTCGCCTTCCTCGTCAACGATGACGACTTCGCCGTCGACGACGTCGACGTTGATCAGCGTCTTGACGTCGTAGCCGGCGTCGTCGACCTTGTTCTCGCCGCCGACTTTCTTGATGACCGCCACCGTGTCGACGACCTCCGCGCCGATCTCGTCGAGCGCCGACAGCACCGACGCGAGCGTCCCGCCGGTCGAGAGCACGTCGTCGAGCACGAGGACGCGTTCCCCCTCGCGAACGTCGTTGATGTACATCTCGTTCTCCGAGTAGCCCGTCTTCTGGGAGATCGCGACCTCGTCCTCGAGGCCGTACTCGCGCTTTCGGATGACGGTCAGCGGGATGTCGGTCATCAGCGAGACGGCCGTCGAGATGTGAATGCCCATCGCCGCGGGGGTGACGATCCGGTCGACCTCCTCGAGTTCGGCCTTCCGGATGATTCGGATGACGATCTCGCGCAACAGCGTCGGGTCGAGCTTGGGGAGGCCGTCGCTGATCGGATGGACGAAGTAGTGGTAGCCGTTCTTTTCGATGATCGGCGCGTCGAGGAGAGACCGCTTGAGCTGATCCATGTCGTCGGTCGGAGGGAAGCGGAGTAAAAGTTGACGATCCGCCGAGCGCTCGCCCGGCCTGCCGCAGGTCCGGTTCGGAGCTCGCAGTTGCGCCGACAGCCCGTCTCACTCCTCGGTGCTGTAGCTGAGTTCCGGCGGCTGATCGCCGTGACCAAGCCGCATGTTCCGCTCGTGGTAGATGTGAGCGGCCGCGGTGAGCGTGAACGTCCCCGCGATGAGGGCCGTCCACGTCAGATCCGCCAAGAGCGTGAGCGGATAGATCTGCAACCACAGCGCGGCGACCAGCGCACAGCTGATCGCGCCCAGCGAGAGGTAGAGCTCGCGCCAGGCGAACTCCCGGCCGGGGACGATCTCGAGGTAGACGCTGATATCACGCGTTCGCTCGGTGGCCTCGATGACGCCCAGATCCGAGTCGAAACAGAGAATGCCGGCCGTGTCCATCTTCGGGAGGTGCGTCTGCTGGAGCGTCGTGTAGACCCGCTTTCGCTGTTCTGGCGTGACGCCCTCGAGCGTCGTATCGTACTCCCAGGCGGCGACCTGTTGGGCCAGATCGCCGAGTTCGACGGGGCGGTCGTCCTGTTTGAGAAACTGGAGCACGTACCGTCGTCGTTGGTTGCGCAACACTTCGAAGATCTCGCCTTTGGTGAGGGGATCGTCGTCCGCGTCGGGACTGGCGTCGCCCTCGTCGACGTCGCCGCCGGCAGGTGCGTCCGCAGTGCGTTGCTGCTGTGCCACGTCGATCACCTCGAGGTGCCGGCCGGTGCCGGTGATTTATTCGCGTTCAGACCTGTTCGAAGACCCATTAGTTCGGTCGGATGAACCGCACCCATATAGTTCCCGTGACGAACTCACCGATCGATCAGGCGCCGGTCGAACCGCCGCCCAGCACCGCGGCGATCGAGTCGGCGATCTCGCCGCCGAGGCCGGCTTTCGTCCCTTCGTAGCGGGCGGCGTCGGTCGCGTGGACCAACAGTGCGTTCGTCTCGTCGGCACCCATCACGCTCGCGTCGTTGGCGACGACGAACGCGAGGTCCGCTCGCTCGAGCGTCGTCCGGGCCTGCTCGATCATCGCCGCTTCGTCGCCCGAGGTCTCGGTCTTGAAGCCGACGATCGGCAATTCGGGGTAGTCGGCGCGGATCTCGTCGATCAGCTTCGGCGTCGGCTCGAGCTCGAGGGTGAGTTCCTGCCCCGATCGGATCTTCTCGTCGCTCGTTTCGACGGTGTAGTCGCCGATCGCGGCCACGGAGACCATCGCGTCGGCGTCGGTGCAGGCCTCGCGCGTGGCCGCGAGCATTTCGTTGGCACTCTCGACCCGCCGAACGTCGGCGTAGGGCACGTCGGGGCCGTCGTGGACGAGCGTCACGTCCGCGCCGCGGACGTAGCTGGCCCTCGCGACGGCCCGGCCCATCTTGCCCGACGAGCGGTTGGTGATGATCCGGACGGGATCGATCGACTCACTGGTCGCCCCGCTCGTGATCACGACGTGCTCGCCCGCGAGCGGTCGGTCGCCGGCCGCGCGGGCCACGTCGCAGACGATCGCCTCCTCGCTGGCGATCTTCGCTTTCCCCTCCTCGATGCGCGGGTCGACGAAGTCGACGCCCCACTCCGAGACGGTGTCGATGGCGCGGAGTACGCCGGGGTGGTCGTACATCGGTTCGTGCATCGCGGGCGCGACGACGACCGGCGTGTCGGCCCCGAGCGCAGTCGTGGCGCACGTCGTGACGGGCGTGTCGTCGACGGCGCCGGCGATCTTGCCGACCGTGTTGGCCGTCGCGGGTGCGACGAGGAATACGTCGGCCCAGCCGTCGTAGCCGCAGAGTTCGACGTGTTCGACGCTGCCGGTGATCTCGGTGACGACATCGTTCTCGGTGGCGAACTCGACGGCCCAGGGGTGGACGATCCCCTGTGCGCTCCCCGTCATCACCCCGCGAACCGCGGCTCCGTGGCGTCGCAGCTCGTGGGCGAGTTCGACCGTCTTGACGGCCGCGATCGACCCCGTCACCCCGAGCGCGACGTTGACTCCCTCGAGCATTCGTCTGCTATTCCCTCCCGGGATGTGTTAAGCGTAGCGAGGCGTCGCCGAAACGCGCGCCTTACGGTTCGCCGCGACGACCCTCCTCCTCGACCGCGAGGTCGACCCGTTCGCCGAGCCACTCGAGGGCCCGATCGACCGTCTCGGGGTCGGTGCCGGTCACCTTCAGCCGGTTTCGCCGCTCCGTGGCGGGGTAGCTGCCGATCGTCACGTCGAACCGCTCGCGAACGCCGTCGATGGCCGCGGCCATCGACCCCTCCGGCTGGGGCGTGTACGCCACCCGTGAGACCGCGTCGCCGCTGAACTCCCCGGCGACGCGCTCGAACAGCGCCTGCATCTCCGCCGGCACGCCCGGGAACGCGTAGACGTTCTCGAGGACGCAGCCGGGACAGAGCCCTTCGGGGTTGAGTACCGGTCGACTCCCCGCCGGCAGGGCCGCCCAGGCGTCGACGTCGAAATCGAGCTCCTCGGCCGTGACCGTCTCCGGGTCGAGCCCTCGATAGTCCGCGACGGTCTCGAGGACGTCACGACGAACGGACTCGTCGACGACCAGCTCGCGGTCGAACGCGTCCGCGAGCGCGTCGGCGGTGACGTCGTCGTGGGTGCCGCCGAGCCCGCCGGTCACGATCGCAGCGTCGACCGCGCTCGTCCACTCGCGGATCGTCGTTGCGATTCGGTCGCGGTCGTCCGGGATCGTCAGGATCCGATCGACGGTCGCGCCGCTGTCGGTCAGCCGGGTCGCGAGCCACTGGGCGTTCGCGTTCGCGATGTCCCCGGCGAGCACTTCGTCGCCGACGGTGAGGATGGCGACCTCCATCGACCGACTCGAGGCGGGCAGACGGCAAAAGGATACGGTCCGAGGCATCTCCGTCTCTGCCATTGCAGTATTAGTCGCACATCTCCTCTCTTTCGACCGACCTTGTAACGAGCGCTCGATACAGGGGGAAACGTCTCTCGTCGACCCAACGAACCGCCTGCGGTGGCGCGCGCTGGACCGCGGTGAGGCACTGACGAACCGCGGTATATCACTGCGCGAGGGATGAGCGAACGAAGTGAGCGAGTCGGCTGGGGAGGGCGTGACAATCCCCTCTGTCCACGATCGCAGGACGCTTCGTCTTCTTCATCCTGAGCAGAACGCACCGTTCAATCCACGGAAGTAGTGAGCAAACTCACCGTTCTGGCTTCGGGCTATCGGTCACGTATAGAACGCGGGCCACCAACTGCTGTTAGTCTTCCACGACGCTCGGATGCATCGTCGGCTCCTCCTCGAGCGGCTCCGCGAAAGCCTCGAGCAGCCGCTGCCGGGCCTGTTCGTCGCGCTTCCGTCGTTCCGCGTCGTCGATCTCCTCGCAGCCCGGCGGGACTTCGCGGCCGCGGCCGGTGAAGTAGCCCTCGGGGACGACCCAGTCGTGATAGAAGTTGGCACCCGAGTCGTGGATAGCCGCGAGCCCGACCTTCGCGCCGTGGCCGGCCGCGACGATCGTCTGGTGGGGTTCGTCGGCGAGTCGGCCCGCCGCGTAAACGCCGTCGACGGCCGTTCGCCCACCTTCGTCGACGGAGACGAAGTGCTTGCTCCCGCGCTGGATGCGACCCACGTCCAGCGGGACGAGGTAGTCGCTGTCGGACCACGAGGCCGCGATCACCCGGCGGGCCTCGAGCGGGTCGCCGCCTTCCGTCTCGAGGACGAACCCGGCCTCGAGATCCGTTTCGTCTACGGGTTCGACCCGTGTCACACGGCCGAGTTCGAACGCGACGCCCGAACTGCGGGCCTGCTCGCGGCTCAACTGCAGATACCGGCGGGCGTCGACCCCATCCGGGAAGCCGGGGTAGTTCTCAAGGCTGGCGTTGCGCGCGAGGATCGATTCGCCCCCGTCGACGACGAGGGTGTCCAGTCCCGCGCGGGCGGTGAAGATCGATGCGGCGAGGCCGGCGACGCCCCCGCCGACGATGCAGACATCTCGCATGGCCGCCGGTTGATCGGCTCGAGTATAGAAAGTTGCCGTCTCCGCTCTCGCCGTAGCCCGCGTCTCTGCCCCCGCCGGAGCCCACGAAACGGTCGATCTCGCAGTCGTGTAGTGCCACCGACAGCATTTTGATCCGCGACGGAAAAGCCTCGACTAATGCTGGTGGCCCTCGCGTTTCTCGTCGCGCTCGCGGTCGGTCCGTTCCTCGCCTTCCGTGCGTTCGCTCGTCGCGTCGAGTCGACGGCCGAACCCGTCGAGGACCGGCTACACCGGTTGAACCGCGTCCAACAGATCGGTGGATTCGCGCTGCCGATCGCCGGCATCATCGGCCTCTACGCGCTCGGTCTGCTGGATCGGACGACGGCACTGGTCGGGACCACGGGGCCCGAACTGTTCGGGCTCGCCGTCCTCGAGTTCGGCGTGATCATCCTCGTCACGTTCGGGGTCGCCGCGCTCCCGCTGGTCTCGATGGCCCTTGGAACCTATCCGACGGTGCGGTCGCTCCGCGACACGTCGGCGTCGATGTGGACGGTCGCGAAGGGCGTCCTCCTCGTGATGGCGGCCAGCGCGGTCTCGGTAGCGGTCGCGCTCGCCGGCTTCGTCGCGATCACGTCCGTCGTCGGCTCGTCGCTGCCCGTGCTCGTCGGCGCGCTCGGACTGATCGTCTTCGTCTCTTTCGGCCTCTCACCGTATCTCGTCTTGATCGCACAGGATCGCGTCCCGCTCGAGGGGGCGCGCCGCGAGCGCGTCGAGCGGCTCTGTGAAGACCTCGGCTACCGGCCGCGGGGCCTGTACCTGCTCGAGGGCGAGTCCACCAAGACCGCGAACGCGCTGGTCGCGGGCACCGTCCCCGGCTTTCGGTACGTCTTCCTCACGGACTATCTGCTCGCGGAGTGCGACGACGACGAACTACGCACGATCGTCGCCCACGAGTTCGGGCACGTCGCCGGCCGCCACCTCTGGCAGCGCGGGCTCCTGACCGTCGCCGTCTTCGGCGGTTGGATGGTCGGCGTCCAGCGCTTCGGCATGGGCGGGCTCGAGGAGCGGTTCGGCTTCCTCGGCTTCTTCCTTCCGTTTATGACGCTCTACGCGGTGTACCACGTCGGTTTCCTCGGCGGGCTCGCGTGCTGGCAGGAGTTCCGTGCCGACGCCTACGCGGCCCGGGAAGCCGGCCGCGAGGCGACGGTCGCCGCCCTCGAGACGCTCGCCGACGCGAACGACACGCGACGCGAAGCGGGACTGCTCTACAGTCTCGCGACTCACCATCCGCCGATCGGGGACCGCATCGACGCGCTTCGTGACGGCGGCAGCAGCGAGCGGTCGCGGGCGGCGCCGAGCGACTGACGGCGGGCTCGCCCGTGTGACTCGCGTCGGTTTCGACCAGTCGAAGAGTAATCCTTACGTTCGAACCCGCCGTACGACGGCTGTGGACAGAATTCTCCTCAGTACGCTCGCCCATCGATCACCCGAGGAGGTCTTTCCGTACGTGCGGTCGTTCGCCGACTATCCGCGGTACACCGACCACCTGAAGGAGGTCCGAATCAACGGTGACGGCGGCGTCGGCTCCGTCTACGACCTTCGACTGGCGTGGTGGAAGCTCGCCTATACGGCGCGCTCGAAAGTCACTGAGATCACCGCGCCGGAGTCCCTCCGGTGGCGACTGGTCAACGACATCGACGCCCGCGGGGAGTGGCGCGTCGAACCCGAACCCGACTCCGCGCCGGCGGGCGCGGAAACGGCCAGTCGGATCTACTTCGAGGCGGTCTACGACCCCCACTCGGCCGACGAGAACGCGATCTCGCTGCCGCGGTTCGTCTCGCTGGATTGGGTCGTCCGGAAGGTCGAGCCGAAACTGCTCGACGAGGCCGAGACCGTCGTCGAGCGACTGGTCGCGGACATCGAGGGTCGCCGCCGCAAGGTCGAGTTGACGATCCACGAGATGCCGTAGAGACGCCGCTCACTCCTCGGTTTCGAGTTCCTCGACGCGCTGCTCGAGCGATTCGATTCGTCGGTCGTCGCTGCGGCCGACGATGACGACCTTCCAGATCGCGACGATGACGACGATCGGAATCGCGAGGAAAAACAGGAGCGTCACGACGAGTATGATCAGTTCTGGTGGGCCCATGCCGCCGGGGACGAACGCGGGTAGCATACGGATTTCTCAGTCGAGAGTTCGCATACAATTTACTATTCATCATTCCTCGAGCGACCGATCCGCGGACGCGCTCGACCGGGGTCGGGGACGGGTGTGGCGAGTGACGCCATCGCGCGGACCGTCAGGGCGAACGCCCTTACCGCTCGAGAGAAACTGGCCTGACATGAGTCCCATCGTCATCGACTCGAGGCCACGACCCCGGCGGGTGAGACGCGGATGCGCGTGATCGTCGTCGGTGCGGGGCAGGTCGGTTCGAACATCGCCGAGAGCCTCGCCGACGAACACGACGTGATCGTCGTCGACATCAACCCCGACAAGGTCGATTCGATCACCTACTCCCTCGACGTGTTGACCATCGAGGGCGACGGGACCTCGATCGAGACGCTCCAGAAGGCCGGCATCGAGAAGGCGGATCTGGTCATCGCGAGCACCGACATCGACGAGACGAACATTGTCGTTTGCGGTGCGGCGAAGGCCGTCGGCTCGCCGTTTACGATCGCACGAGTCAAGAAGACGAATCTCCTGCGTACCTGGGAGCACTCGGCGGGCGCGTTCGGCGTCGATTTCATGGTCTGTACGAACCTCCAGACCGCGGAGACGATCGTCCGCATCGCCGGTCTTCCCGGCGCACACGACGTCGATTCGTTCGCCGGCGGCCTCGTCCGCATGGCCGAGTTCGAGGTGGTCCCGGAGAGCCCCATCGCCGGCGAGACCGTCTCGGAGGCGGACCGCTACGAGTCGCTGACCTTCGCCGCCCTCCTGCGGGACGACGATGTCGTCATCCCGACCGGCGACACGGTCATTCGAGCGGGTGACGCCGTCGTCGTCATCGGTTCCGGGGAGAGCGTCCGCGCGTTCGCGGGCTCGCTGACGCCCGAACCGTCCCTCGAGGACGTCAACGAGATCGTTATCGTCGGCGGCGGCGAGATCGGCTATCAGACGGCCCGGCTCCTCGAGGCGGAGGGGATCGACCCGCGACTCGTCGAGCGCGACCCCCAGCGAGCGCGGACCGTCGCCGAGGAGTTACCGGAGACGCTGGTCCTGCAAAGCGACGCGACCGACATCGACTTCCTCGTCCGGGAACACGTCGGCGAGTCCGATCTCGTCGTCGCCGCCCTCGAGAGCGACGAGAAGAACCTGCTCGTCTCCCTGCTCGCGAAACGGATCGGCGTCGAGCGCACCATCGGCGTCGTCGACGCCGGGGAGTACGTCGACCTCTTCGAGACGGTCGGAATCGACGTGGGCGTCAACCCGCGGCTCGTGACCGCCGAGGAGATCACCCGGTTCACGCGCGAACGGGAGACCGAGAACGTCGCCATGCTCGAGTCCGACCGCGCGGAGGTCCTCGAGATCGAGATCGATCGCGACAGCCTGCTGTTCGAGAATCGCATCGGAGGGGCGATGGGAGAACTGCCCGACGGGGTCGTGATCGGAGCGATCACCCGCGACGACACGGTGATCACGCCGCGGGGCGATACCGTCATCGAGGGCGGCGATCACGTGATCGTCTTCGTCGATACCGACGTGTTAGACCAGGTCACGAGGGCACTGTAGCGTCGACGATCACTCGCCTGTGACTCGCGCGCCGACCTCGAGCCCGTTGCACAGCGCCGCGTGGAGCCGTCCCTCGCCGGCGACCCAGTCGCCGAGACAGTACAGTCCCTCGCGTTCGGCCCGGTCGAGGGGCTCGGTGGCGACGCCGTCGTCCGGTAGCGCGTACCGCCAGCCCTGATGGTCGGTCCAATCGGGCTCGCGCAGGCGGTCGTCGCCCAGCAACCGGGCGGTCATATCGGCGAGGCGCTCGAGGTTCGCCGCCGGCGGCTCGTCGTAGCGGTCAGCCGACCACTCGGGGCTGGCTTGGACGATCAGCAGCGACTCGCCGTCGGGGACGTGGCCGGGTTTGCACTCCTCGCGGCTGACCCAGCCCACGTCGTGGTCTTTGTCGGCGTTGACGAGCGCGTAGTAGGGTCGCTCGAGTTCGAACGGGTAGTGGAAGACGCCTGTCCAGATCGTTCGGTAGGGGACGGCTTCGGCGGCGTCAGCGAGCGGTTCGCGGACCGGAGACTCCCAGTCGGCCGAGCGCACCAGCTCGGCGGTCTGGGGGGCCGGCGGGTTCAGCAAGACCGCGTCGAAGGGCCCCCACCGCTTGCCGTCGGCGTCCTCGAGTTGCCACGTTTCGTCGTCGCCGCCACCGCCACGAATCACCGTTTCGGCGCGCGTCTCGCGGTGGACGGTCGCGTCCGTGCGGGCAAACAGCCGCTTTGCGACCTGCGTCAGCCCCTGTCGGTAGGTCCACTTGTGGTCGTCGCGATCGTCCCCCTCAGTGACCGTTCCGTCCGCGTCGAACGTCCAGACCGGGTCGGAAATCTCGACCAGTCCCTCCGTCTCCAGCGTGTCCGTAACCAGTTCGACGACCCGCTCGTCGTCGGACTTGAGGTAGTTCGCGCCGTACTCGTAGATCGCGTCCTCGCGCCGCCTCGTTGCGGCGCGCCCGCAGAGCCCGCGGGACTTCTCGAGAACCGTGCTGTCCACCTCGATCGACGCGTTCGCGAGCGTATGGGCCGCAGCCGCGGCGGCCGCCCCCGCACCGACGATTCCGATTCGAATCATGGACGGAGATGAAACTCGCGGCCTCAAGTAAACCGGCCCAAACAGCGGCGGTCGTCGGGACGAAAGCGGCGGGCTCCTACGTCATCGATTCGAACTCCCGTTCGACCACCCGCTCGGCCCGCCGCCGCGGCGTCGTGGCGCCGACGGCCACGAGCTCGCACCGGGACGCGCCGTCGTGGCGACAGCGGCGTTCGTACACCTCGAGGCGCTGGTCGTAGTGGTCGGCGATCCCCTCGAGTAACCCCATCGCGACCCGGCAGAAGCCGCGTTCGGAGCCGTACGTGATGACGATCACGTCATCGTCGAGCCGCGTCGCGGCGATCGCCGGCGGCTCGTACTCGAGGGTTTCGCCGTTTCGGAGCGCCCGGTGGATCGTCCCCTCGACGTTTTCGATCAGCTCGAGCGCGTCCCAGTCGTCGTCGATATAGACGCCGTACATATCGACGAGTGTCGGGACGACGTACCGGCCGAAGGTCCGAAGGAGTTCGGACTGCTCGATTCCCGACAGTTCCACGGCGGCCTCGACGAGTGCGACGAGATCCTCGTCCGGATACGCGGAGACGGGCGTGTAGTGGACGCTGCCCACGTCAGCCTCCTCGCGGATCTGGTTCCACGTCGTCTTGTCGTACGTCTCGACGACGAAATGTTTCAATCCCGTGAAGATGATTCCGTGCATACGTGCTGTGTCGTTCCGGTCCGGTGCCGTCGGCACCGGCCTGTACCCGAACGTGACTATCGTATCCGAATTGGTTTAATATAAAAGTGTCCCTGAACGATGTCCGCCGACCCGACGAGCGCGAGCGGCGAGAAAGCGACTCGAGCGGCGTGGTCACCTCGTCGGCGGCGGGGAGGCGCTCGGCGGCGCGTTCGACCGCGGTTCGTGACACAGATCCCGCGTCCGGACAGTCACGGCGGCGGATCGATCGAACGGCTTTTGCAACGTCGGCAGGTAGGACCGGGCGATGGACGTACTGATCGTCGGCGCGGGGTCGATGGGGACGTGGTTCGGGGAGGCGATCGACGCCCGAGTCGCGTTCGCCGACGTCGACGGCGACGCCGCGGCCGCCGCGGCCGAGCGAGTGGGGGGTGCGGTCGCCGACCTCGAGGGCGAGGAGCCCTACGAGGTCGTCTGTCTCGCCGTGCCGATGACTCACGTCACGGGGGCGATCGCCGAGCAGGCCGACCGGGCCAAGCACGCGATCGTCGACGTTTCGGGCGTGATGGAACCCGCACTTGAAGCGATGGAGCGCCACGCGCCGGACAAAGAGCGGGTGAGTCTTCATCCCCTGTTCGCGCCAGAGCGCGCGCCGGGTTCGATCGCCGTCGTCCGCGACCGATCCGGCCCGGCGACCGACGACCTCCTCGCGGCGCTCGAGGCCCGCGGCAACGAGTTGCTCGAGACGACGGGCCCGGACCACGACGGCGCGATGGAAACCGTGCAGGCGGCGACCCACGCCGCGGTGCTCTCCTTTGCCCTCGCTGCAGAGTCGGTCCCCGAGGGGTTCGAGACGCCGATTTACGAGGAACTGCGGACGCTGGCCCGGCAGGTGACCGCCGGGACGCCGCGGGTCTACGCCGACATTCAGGCGACGTTCGACGGGGCCGACGCGGTCGCCGATGCCGCCGCCGACATCGCCGCCGCCGACCCCGAGGAACTCGAGGCGCTGTACCGAGAGGCGGCGGCGAACTGGCACGGCGAGCGGAGCGCGGACCGCGCCGAGTCCGAGCCGGACGGTGACGAGTCCGGGGGTGATGGTGCGTGAGCGACCAGCGCGAGGCGATCCGCTCGAACGCGAAGTACCTGCGTAACGTCCGGCCGATCGATCCCGAGGAGATTTGCGAGTACGTCGAGGGCAGTCCGCACCCGGCGGTTGTCCGTCAGCAACTCCGCGAAGATGCGGCCGCCCTCGGCCTGCTCGAGCGCGACGACGGCACCTTCGTCCCCGTCGGTGACGACCCCGTCACCCCTCTCCATGGACCGGTCGAGCGGTTGCCGGCCGACTACGAACGTCGGCTCGAGGACCTGTTGGCCGACCGGTACGGCCCGAACTGGAACGAGGGACCGTCCGGCGACCTTCTCCGATCGACGATCCGCCGGTTCAAGGCCGACTACCTCGAGGGTCGGCCGGTCGAGTATGACGACGACGCGGCGGCCGGCTACGCGATCTACCACCTGCCGGGCTACTACGCCGCGGTCCAGTACGCCCTCGACGATCTCGCCGAGCGGGGCCTGCTAGGTCGCAATCTCCGCGTCCTCGATATCGGCGCGGGCGTGGGCGGCCCCGCGCTCGGCCTCTGTGACTACCTGCCCGACGACGCCCTGCTCGAGTACCACGCGATCGAACCCAGCGCCGCCGCGGACGTGCTCGAGGAGCTGCTCGGGGCGACGGGGCGAAACGTCCACGCGACCGTTCATCGAACGACCGCCGAGGCGTTCGACCCGGCCGAGGCTGTCGGCGCTGGTGGGGACGCGGGTGACGAGTTCGACCCGACCGCGCCGGACGACGGCTTCGATCTCGTGCTCGCCTGTAACGTCCTGAGCGAACTCGACGAGCCCGCCGCTGTCGCGCGGTCGCTCCTCGAGACGCTCGCGCCCGACGGGACCTTCCTCGCGATGGCGCCCGCCGACAAGAACACGAGCATCGAACTGCGCGAGGTCGAACGGCGCCTCGAGGGTGAGCGGCTGTGGGACCGCGACGAGTTACCGGTCGAAGCGGACGACGAGGACGACGCCCCCGTTCACCGACGCGGCGAGGTCACCGTCTACGGCCCCGCGGTCCGACTCTGGCCGGGGGCGATCCCGTCGGACCGCGGCTGGTCGTTCGACGTGCGACCCGACCTCGAGATTCCGGGATTCCAGCGGCGACTCGACGAGGCCGCATCGGCCGACGACGCGCACGATCCCGGCGAGTTCGTCAACGTCGACGTGCAGTTCTCCTACTCGCTGTTGCGACTCGACGGCCGACGGCGGATCGACATGGCCCTCGAGACCAGCGAGTGGGCGAAGATGGCCGAGATGGACCGCCACGTCACCAACCGGATCGATCTCGTCGCGGCGAAACTCAGCCGCTCGCTAACCGGGGACGGAAGCGACGCCAACGGAGGCGGCGGTCGCGGTGACAGCGGCAGTGCGAACCCGCTGTTCAAGATCAGCGACGGCAGCGAGGCCGTCGACCACTACGCCGTCGTCACGAACGAAACCGCGCTCAACCGACCGCTGCTCGAGGCCGACTACGGCGACGTCTGTTCGTTCGAGGGCACCCTCGCGCTCTGGAACGATGACGAGGAAGCCTACAACCTCGTCGTCGACGAGGAGACGATCGTCGATCGCATCGCCTGAGCGGCTGCCGGAAGCGGTGGGCTTTTCGCACCGCCGCCCGACCGGCGTGACATGAGCGACGACCTCGAGATCCTGCTGACCAACGACGACGGGATCGACAGCACCGGGATCCGGGCGCTGTACGACGCCCTCTCCGAACACGCGAACGTGACCGTCGTCGCGCCCGCCGGCGACCGAAGCGCCTGCGGCCGGTCGCTCTCTCACGAAGTCGAGGTCGACGACCACGAACTCGGCTACGCGGTCCACGGGACGCCCGCCGACTGCGTCGTCGCCGGCCTCGCCGAACTCGGCCCCTTCCCCGACCTCGTCGTCGCGGGCTGTAACAAGGGTGCGAACCTCGGCGAGTACGTCCTCGGGCGCTCGGGAACGATCAGCGCGGCCGTCGAGGCTGCCTTCTTCGATGTGCCGGCGATTGCGACCTCGCTGTACATTCCTGCCGAGGACACCCCCTTCGACCAGACCGCGGTGACGACCGACGAGTACGCCGAAGCCACGCGCGTGACGACCTACCTCGCCGAACGAGCGCTCGAGGCGGGCGTCTTCGATCACGCGGCCTATCTCAACGTCAACGTCCCGCTGCCCGACGACGAGCCCGCGCCGATCGAGGTCACGCGCCCCTCCAAGCGCTACGAGATGGATGCCGAACGCGACGGCGCCCACGTCACCCTCCACGATCGCGTCTGGGACGATATGAGCCCGGACTCGCTTCCCGACCCCGAGGGGACCGACCGCCGCGCCATCGTCGAGGGCCGCATCAGCGTCTCGCCGCTGACCGCGCCCCACTCGACGGAGCACCACGAAGTGCTCGACGCGCTCGCCGACGACTACACCGAGGCGGTCGGGACGGCCGACCACTGATGGAGCGACCAGCCCGTCTCGCTCGAGCCGCGCCAATACCCCCGCTCGAGCCGGGAAGGCGGTGACTACCGCCAGTATCGAACAACTGGTACGTGGCCCCGCCCGTCCCGATCGCGTTGGTCGGTGAGCCTGTCGGTCGCGGAAAGTGATAACTGACTTGCGACCCGCAAGGCGGTCGCTATTCCACGGCGGTGCCGTCACGATAGGTACGACGTGACCGACGCACTCGCGTGTAACCCATGAAACATAAAATCAAGGTAGGTGGGCGTTCAAGCTGTGGTAGTCCCAACGGAGCGTGATCAATAGATGGTATTCAGTACACTCTGGACCCGCATTTCGTCTCTCTGGCGCGGCTCGGCCGACGAGACTGCCTCGAGCGAGTCTGCGACGACGGCGACCGGGGAATCCGGCCAGGAGTCGGATGACGAAACGTTAAGCTACGCCGAAGAGATCGAATACGGCGTCGACGAGCGCGAACTGCCGGACGAGGACAAAATTCTCCGGATGCTCGTCAAACGCGGCGGCCGCGTCGACCAGTCGACCATCCACGAGGAAACCGAGTGGTCGATAGAGCACTTAGAGGAAGTCATCGATCGCATGGAGGACGACGACCAGATCAGCGCGATCACCGTCGGTCGCAAACGCGTGATCTGCCGGCGCGGCTTCGAGCCGAAAGGGTACCGCGGTCATCTCAACGAGTAGTTCGGTCGGTTTCTGGCGCGAGCCACGAGCAGTGACCGTCGACCGTTCTGCGGTTACTTTCCGTGTCCGGCGCTCGGCCGGCGAAGCGTGGCTCCGCCCCGCTAGTTGTCCCTCTGTCGGGCTCGCGGGCATCGCAGCCTCGATTCGATTCCGCTGTAATTCACGATCGAGAACCCGTCGGCCCTGGTCGACTACGAGGAGTCCAACGACGCCCTCGAGGGTGTCGGCGACGATATAGAGTACATCGAGACGGGCGCCCCGGAGGCGACGGCCCCCGACGCCGTCCTCGAGGAACTCGAGGCGCGAGGATTCATCGCCAACCGAGAGTCAGACCTGCCCGTCATCACCGAAACGACATGTTTTCGTAGCGAAAACCGTTCGATTGGAAACCTTCTTTTCGCAGTTTTCCCATCTTCCCGCTGGGGATGGCACACAAAGACGACGTAACGCGGGTACTCGCATCGTGTACCGCCTGTGGCTCCGTCTACGCGGCGCGACAGTGGCCGGATGGCGAGATTCGCATCATCGGACAAGGCGGCTGCTCCTGTGGTTCGACCGATTTCGAACCCGTCGACGATTCCGACGACGAACCGGAGGTGAGCCCCGACGAGAAGTGAGCGTCCGGTCGTCGGTTGCCCGTGACGGCCCGCAGCGACCAGTCTGCCGTCCGGAGCGTCCGACTCAGGATTCGGCACGACCCGGACAAGACTCGGCACGATCCAACTAGCTCTCGATTCTCGATTCTCGACTTCTGACTTGCCGACTCCTGACAGTTCGTTCTCGAGGGGCGGAGCCGCCTGTACGGCGTCCCCCGCTGTGACGACCGCTGCTCGCAAATCGACTGTCTCTTCTGGCCGACCCGCCTATCGACCGTGACGGGACGAACGCACAGACCACTATAGTTAAGCGGGAGAACTGTGAAGGCAACGATCATGCCTTCAGACGAGTTCCTTGACGGCGAATCGCTCACCGGACGACAGGCTGGCATCATTTTCGCCAGTTTCCTCAGTTTCATCATCCTCTCCGGGGTCGCGCTGGTACTTCTCAAAGGGCTCTTCTGAGCCTTCCCTCGAGACGAGAGTGGAGAGGCGTCTTTCCGTCAGGTGCCGTGATCCAGGTTCAGGAATCGAACTCTGGACTGGCAGCGAATCCAACTCGAGAATACGTCGCGCTCGAGTGTCGAGACAGTCTGGGAACTCTCCAACCGCCCCTGGCCGAGAGCTAGTTCACAGCCCCGCGTTTCTATCTGGCCCGTAACTGTTCAAATACAATCATAATAGCAATATTTATCAGCAGTTCCCATCGTTGTCTTCACGAATATGTCAGCAGCACACGAACGCACCCAGACCCGGCACCGCGTCTCGACGACCGACGTACCGAAAGTGGCGGGGATTGCAACCGCACTCGTCGCGGTGAACATCCTGCTGATGTTCGTGGCGAGTTATACGCCACTCGCGGTTCTCGGTAGACTCCTCTTCGCGAATTTCTTCGTCGGCGTCGCGACGTTCATCGTCACCATCGGTGGCGGGTTCTGGATTTCGAACCGCGGTATCGAAGCCGATGTCCTGCCGTTGGCAGGCGCCGGCGTCGCGCTGATTCAGTTCGGCTATACGTTGCTCGGCTCCGCGATCCTCGGGCTCGTCCCGTCCGAACTCGTCGTTCCGTCCCTCGCCATTACAACGGTCCTGACGGGACTGCTGACCGCCGGCGTCGTCGTCCTCGTCTATCGAACCGATCGGTCGTTCGACCGCTGGCAACTCTACTCGAGGGGGCTGTTCGTCGCCGGCTTCGTCGTGGGCGGCGTCGGCTTCTTCGTCACCCCCGCGCTCGTGCTTCTCGCGTCCGTCCTGTTTTTCCTCGGGTTCGTCACGGACCTCACCTACGAGATCTGGGCGGTCAAGGCAAACAGATACGCGAGCACACTCCGGAACGCGATCGGTATCTACGTCGCCGTCATGGGTGTCTTCATCCACATCCTGCAACTCGTGTTACGAGTCCTATCGCTGCTCGATAACTGAGGTAGTCGTCGCGCCGTAATCGCCTGCGTTTTCTACACTCTACACTCGGCTCTCGGCCAGTGGTCTCTGTGCTCTCCGCGTCCGCTCGAGACTATCGGCTCACAAGATTATTTCCCTGACCCCGACGGCGAAACAGCGATGGACTCGCCGGGCGGGCAACTGTAAACCTCGGTCATGGTCAATCGCAGTACAGCGGAGGGATCCGAGCATGACCCGGTACTGCCCGCATTGCGGTGGTCAGATGATCACCGAAACCTCGGCTGGAGGCCTCCCCCGTCGCGTTTGTGAGAACGGTCCACACGATCTGCTGGAGGTGTCACGCGACCGATGAGCGCTTTCCCAGAACCAACTGATGGGGAGTCGGTTGACTTCCTCGAGGAACGCGACGGCGACACTGAGTCATGGACTCGAGCGGACCCACGAGAGGCGCTGATCGAGTCGTTCGGTCGGTTCGGCTACAAGGTCACGCTCAGAGACGGCGAGGACGTACACTACTGCGCGCTCGGCCTCGAGGACGACGAGTACCTCGGTCGATGTGACTGCAAGGGCTGGCAGTACCACGACGGGCCGTGCGCCCATCTCTGTACGCTCCGAAAGGCCGACTTCCTCGGACTGGTCAGCGTCGAGGCGACCAACGGCAGTCCCGCAGACGAGCACGAAATGTGCCACGCGACAGGCGAGACGCTCGAGGGAGAGCCACACGACACCGCGATCGAGCAGACTCGAGACTATGAGCAGGAGATGGAGGGTCGCGCATGACGCGCACGCACACCCGCGCGATAGCCGTCTCCGTAAGGGTCCCCACCCCCCTTGCATACGAACTGCACTTCCCGACGCCGTCTGCGTATTCACCGGATATGCAAATTGGGGTGAATCGCTGATGGCCCGGATGGATTACGATCCCTCGAGCCGCGTCTCGTTCGGCTGCCCCGACGAGTTGCTCGAGACGCTCGACGAGATCGCCGACCGCGAGGACAAGAACCGCAGCGAGAAGCTGCGCGAGCTGGTCCAGAACGAGGTCGACGCGAAAGGCGATCTCCACGGCCCCCAGCCCGTGCTTCCCGACGGTGAACGGCTCGCCGACGCCTACCGGATGCTTCACCAGCGGGCGTCGGCTCCGCACAAAAGCAAGCGTCGCGTGACCCTCGAGGCCGCGAAAAACAAGCTCTACGACAACGATACACCGAAGAGCGCCGTGCTCGATGAGATTATCAAGCCCCTCGAGAGTGAGGGCTACGTCTCAGTATCGCCGGGCAACCAGGTCGTGTGGGTATACGTCCGACCGATGCTCTACACCGACGGTGAAGACATCGTCGAGCCGGGAGAGGAAGCAATCGCGTAGCGCCGTCGCTGATTTCATTTCAACTGATTCCCGATCGTCATCCGGTCTACGGTCTGCAGCTACTCATTCGTCGATTATCTGGTTCGCTCGTACAATAACGTATATCAGAACGAGTCCAGTACCGACTGCGAGGATAAACTGGCTTACGAGTATGAACAAGAAGCCGAGCCCGGAGGTCAATCCTAGTAGGCCGTCAAAAACGATCCGAAAAACGAGAGGGATGAGAGCGACCAAAGCAACGGCTCCAATGAGCCTCGCAAGGGGTATTGCTTCTTTGATGAGCTGAGCGGTATCGAGTTCTCCGGTATCGGTATCGACGAACGGTCTGGAGGGCGACATCTGTCAAAGAAGATGTGCTCATAATAATATATTTTGCGACCTGTATTATCTGAGCGATCCGCCCATGCTAACGCTGTTTCCGGCGTACAGGCCCTTCAACTCGCGCGGCTCGAATACGAGGACGACCTCGTTCTCGGTCGGGCCGACCTCGACATCGACCGGCGTGTACCACGTATAGTCGACGCCTTTCCGCCCGGAACTCGCCACGAGGACGAAGTCGTCGTAGTTCGAGCGGAGGGTGTAGACGGTGAACGTCCCGTCATCCGCGACGGGGCCGACCGTTGGGAGATCGCCCATCGCCATGATGTACTTCGCATCGCCGAGCGGATTCCCGTCAGTATCGACGGCTATGCCCCTGAGAGAGCGGAAATACGAGCCAGGAATGAGCGTGGTTTGCTCGAGGCCGCCACCGAACGGCGAGCGCGTTCGGGGAGATCGCGCCGAAGCCGCCGGGCCGTAGTCGAGCGCGTTGAACGCGACCGTCTGCCGAAGTGGGTCGGTTCCGGGGCCGAGGCGCGAGGTCGTCGTGAGCGCGGTCGTCGGCTCCGGATCCGGCGGTGGTCCGACCGCCCTGTTCCTCCTCGTGGTCGTCGTCATGCCATCGCTTGCTTCGGCTTCGAACGCGACCGTCTGCCGGAGTGGGTCGGTTCCGGGGCCCAGACGCGAGGTCGCCGTGAGCGGTGTCGTCGCTACCCCACCATCGCCCATCGCGGCGGAGGTAGTGAGCGTCACCATGCTTATTCGTGCCTCAGGCCGGCGCTCACGACGTTGTTGGTGCTCGCGCCGGACTTTTTGAATATCTTGTACGTGGTGCTATCGTGAGTGAAGTCGTCGCCGTGGGCGCCACCCTCCTGATAGTCGTTTGGGATGGCCTCGCGGAGATAGGCAACCGGTACGTCCTGGCTGGTGTTGTTGAAGGCCGCCGGGTAGCGGAAGAAGAACGTATCGTCTTCGCTCGAGGGGTTGATGATTCCCCAATCGGCCTCCTCGACGGGTGCTGAGGGGTATCCCACTCGATCCACGTTCCACGTTCTCGCTCGGGTCCAGTAGGAGTCGAAGCCGTAGGCGATACTGTGGCAGCGGTGCGTGGTTTGAGTGAGCGCGACGAACGGGACGGCGGTATCGTTGAAGAACCGGTTATCAAGGTACTCGAAGACCGTGATAGAGGCGATGCCGTTGTTGCCGTCGTTGTTGTTCCAGAGGCCGATATTTAGCCCGTCGGAGTTCGCCGAAATGACGTAGCTCACCGAGTTGCCTCGGATCGTGTCGCGGCTCAGGTTATTCGAGCTCCCCCACACGCCGAACGTTCCGCCGTTCCATCTGTCGTAGCCCTCGTTATTGCGGTCAGCGTAGGTATCGGTGAGGTAAAATCCCACGCCGTCCCTGAGGTTGCCGTCATCGGCGCTCTCGACGTTCGTATCACCCGCCGGGTGATGTTCAGTCGCGTCCCAATCTGAGGAGTACACGAACCGGATTCCCGACACGTCGTCGTTGTCGTGATTGTCGTATCGGGAGCCATGCAGGTACATGAGGAGGAACGTCCCGGTGTTGCTGTCCTCGAGTACCCGAGCGTTGTTGTGCCAGTCCGTGTCTTGTGGCGTCGATCCGTCGTCGTTGCTGGCCTTCGCGGTGCCGTCGTTCACGACGTAGCTGTCCGCGTCGGACCAGTTGCTAAACGACGTGAGGGCGCCTGCTATGTCGTCTACAAGCGTTGCGTACGTCGCCGTCTTCTCTCCGATTACAGTCATTTGTTGGCTTTGACGATTACCTGCGTGTCGTTCGTGCTGTCACTGCGCTTGCGAATCCAGACGCTCGAGGCACCGAGGCCGCCTTCTGGGGCTTCGTGATACGGTGCGTTCCCCGGCTCGAGCGGGATCTTCCGGTAGTCGCCTTCCGACCGGAATGCGACATAAATCGGCTCGGTGAATCCCCAGATTGTGACCGAGGTCGCCGAGAAGCCCCAGTTGAGGCGTTCCTCGTCCGTCGAGGTCACCGGAAGCGGCTCCTCCGTGACGAAGTACGGGGCCTCCTGGCTGTCCTCCGACTGGTGGTCGATCGCCTCGAGGGCGTTCTCCCCGCGCTGCTCGAGCAGTTGTGCGAGTAGCAGTCGGTTGGTGTCGTTTTCGACGAGATCGTCGGGCCACGATGTCGCCTCGAGGCCGTACTTCGCGAGAATGCGCTCGACCTGGCTATCCGGGCCGAACGTCGAGCTGCCGACCATCAGGCATCCCCCTCCTCTGGCTCGCCGCCGTCGGTCGCGACCGTCCGGACATCTCGACGGAGCGCCTTCAGCGTCGCCGTGTGTTCGTGGATTGCCTCGAGCCATTCGTTCCGTTCATCCCGTCGTTCGCCGCGTTCCTCCCGATAGAGTTTGTACATGAGGAGGAACGCGACGGTTGGGAATCCGAAGTTGTTGAGCAGCGTCGTCGGCTCCATCTCAGATCAGCCCTCCGGCGAAGTCTGCTGCGCCGCCGACAAGATCCTGACCTGCGTCGACTGCTCCGTCGACAGCGTTGCCGCCGTGCTCGACCGCACCGTCGACGACATCGTCGCCCGTTTCGACGGCCCCGTCGACGGCGTCGTCACCAGTCGAGATCATGCCGCCGAAGAGGTCGCCGCCGGTGTCGACCACGCCGCCGGTGAGGTCGCCCACGAGGTCGCCGGTACCGTCCGCGGTATCGGTCGCACCGCCCCAGATATCGCCGACCACGTCGCCGTAGAGATCGCCGGCGCCATCTGCAGCGTCTTTCGAGCCGCCCCAGATGTCGCCGAGCACGCCGGTGGTCCCGCTCCAGGCATCGCCGTACATATCGCCAGTGCTGTTGGCGACATCTTTCGAGCCGCCCCAAATGTCACCAATAGCGCCGCCGATTCCGCCGGCAGCGTCGGTCGAGCCGTCCCACACGTCGCCGGCTGCACCGCCACCGCCAGCGGCCGCGTCTTTCGAGCCGCCCCAGAGGTCGCCGAGTGCGTCACCGAACCCAGACGCTGCCTCACCGGCACCGTCGAAGAAGCCGGTGAACCGATAGACGACGTAGGCGAGCGCGATCGCGCCGACTGCGAGTGCGACGTTGAACCCCTGACTGTTCTGAGCCGCGTCGCTCACGTCGCTCGAGACGTTGCTCACGGCGTCGGCAGCAGGGTCGGCGACATCACCGACCGTGTCGACCGCTCCACCAGCCTTGTCAACGGCTTCGCCGGCCGCAAGCGCGGCTGCAGGACCCGGCATTAGCTCACCTCCATGTCGATACCGTTCGTGGGGCTCGGCACGGCAATCTCGCCGGCGAGCCCGTGCGTGTGTCCGATCATGCTCGAATCGTGACGAAGACCAGTAGCACCACCTGCAGTGCGAGCAGGGCGATCATGAGGTCGTCCTGCGTCCACTGCGTCCCGGCGACGAGCTGCTCCGTCGGGCTCGAGGGCGTCGCCGGCGTCGAGGTAGTCGTCGCAGTGACGGCTACCTCGCCCGGTCCAGTGCCGTCCGAAAGGCCACCCTGCACGATGGATCACTCTCGAACTCCGATCATGTCCTGCTTGACCGCCGCACCGAGCCCCTCGATACGGGCCTCCGTCTGGAACCGCGGCAGCGACAGCAGGGCGTTGCGGGCTCGAGGTGTCCCGTTCGTCCGCTCGGGTGCCTCGAACGCGACGGTATAGGGCGCGTCGACGACGACCTGCAGCTTGAACTTCCGCGGAAGGTACGGCTGTAGCGGCGTCCGCTCGAAGCCGAAGCGAACCTCCTGTTGCGCCTGGTCTCGCGTGTGCAGGATCGCCGTCTGCGCCTCCTTGAGCGTCTGATTGACTTGGCCGCCCGCTCCGGGCGCGGTCTTGCGGATCTCGACCGATGCCGGATCGCGCGGGACGTAAAAGACGTCGAGGTCGGTGTCGGTGCTCGTCGACGTGTAATCGAACGAGTTGCCGGCGAAGTCGACGCTGTCCGGTTCGACGACCGTGCCGTCCTCGTAGAGGACAAACGATTCGGTCGACGGCGAGTCGATCGCGTTGTGCGAGAGGTCGAACGTTTCCTGCTCGTCTGCCGTCCCGTTGGTGGTGAAGTGCTCGTACGCCGGGAGGACGAGTCGAAGCTCGCTGTCCGGGTCGTCTCGGAGCTGGAGCGGCCGACCGAGCTTGGTTTCAGCGACGACGCTCGCCTCGTCAGGGGTACCTTCCTGGATTGTGAACTCGCGGAGGGTGAGGCTCCCCGGAACCCAACTGGCCTGCTTGAGTTTGTGTTTGATCGCCATTACTCGAGGTCCACCTCCGCCAGCGCCGACTCCTCGAAGTAGATCTCACTCTGTGAGTGGTCGATCTGGGCCGACGAATCGACGAGGATGTACGCTTCGTCGATGTCCCTCACCTCGAGCTTGTTGCCCTTGAGCTGGTGTTTGACGGCGTCGACCTTGCGTTCGTCCTGCTGGTCGGAGACGCTGTTCTTGATGTAGCTCGCGATCGTCGCCTTCGGGTCCGAGACGACCTGAATGCTCTCGTCGGTCGGGGACTTGTAGCCGAGTGCGAGGCGCGTGTTCGCCGGGAGCGGGTTGCCGTTCGAGTCGTTGAACTTGCCGTAGATCGGTAGGCCGGATTTATCGCCGACGCTGACGGCGTTCCGGATGAGTACCCCGACACCGTCTTTGGGGCTGATCGTGAGGACAGGCGTGAGTTGATCGCTGATGTTGGTCTGCGTGGTGACGTACTTGCTCACGTCACCGAGGGCAGCGTACAACGAGAGGCTCATCTACGCCAGCACCTCGTTGATCATCCCCTGGGCATTGAACCGTTCGGCGGCCTCGCGGACGACGAACGCGCCCGAGCCGAGGGTGAACGCTCGGTTTCCGACGACCATCTCGCCGACGGCCATCCCGCCGATGCCGAAGATTTCCGACGGGAGCATCGTCCCCGTCGCGGTGTCGACGAGGTACGGTGCGAGGTAGCCGCCTGCGACCATTCCAACGTCCATCCACACATCACTGTCAGTCAGGACCTGCGTGGCCTGATCGAAATTCATCGCCATGCGAGTCCAATCAACCGGCCGAATTCGGATATAAGAGCGCGTCAGGACCGCAGTCTGTTGACGTAGCTGGTGGCGGTGTGCGGTGATCTGCAGTCAACTGCTGTTGCGAGACGACCCGTCCTCCAAAACTCTCGTCTCGTATTTGGAGTGGGACCGTCTTAGACACCAGTAATCAAATTGGTTTAAGAGCGATATGATTAACAGGCCGGGGTTCGTGGTATAGTCAAATGCGGACTCGAGAACTTCCGGAAGAGGCCCCCGGGCACTATCGCGAGTCTCATCCACATCCATACTACATCCCAGACAAGCTCCCTCTCTCGACACGGATCGATGTCGACGACGAACTCACGGAGCTTCTCGCCGATGCGTCCTTTCAGCTCGGCCGAATCGACGGTATCAGTCCAACCGTCGATTTCTCACCGGTACTCTACACGTCTCTCGTCCGGCTCGAGGCCGTCGAGACCGCGGAAATAGAAGGAGCTGATGTCGACGTGGACGAGGTATACGCCCACCATACTCGGACCGGCAGAGACGAGAACGTCGATGTGAGTCGGGACTTACAGGAGGTTCTGAATGCCGAGCGCGCCCTTCAAAAGGGATTCAACGCGATCAAACAGGGCGAGCCGATAACGCTCGAACTCCTCCAGTCGCTTCACGAACTGCTCCTCGAAAACGTTCGCAACGAAGGTGAGGTTGTCGGAGACTGGCGGACGACTGATGTCCACCTTCCCTCTCCGTACGCCAGCCAACCGCCGTTCGTTCCCCCGCCGCACGGATCGGTTCCCGAGCTGATGGACTCCCTGGAGACGTACATCCAGATGGGCGGCCAACATCACCCGCTCGTTGATCTCGCAATTACACATTATCAGTTCGAGACGATTCATCCCTGTGAGGACGGGAATGGTCGGCTTGGTCGCATTCTCATCGTGTTGCAACTCTGCGCTGAAGGATACCTGAGCGAGCCGTATCTCTATCCGAGCGCCTATTTCAATCGCAACAAGCAGGAGTACGTCGAGAAGATGCGCGCTGTGAGCGAAACCGGAGACTGGCGAGATTGGATTACGTTCTTCATCGAAGGGATCGAGGTACAGGCGCGAGACTCGTACGAGCGGACACAGCGGTTGATGGACCTTCGGCGCGACTACGAACAGCGGTATCCGCATCAGAAAACGAGCCATCGCCTCGCGCGGGGCGTCTTCGACATGCCGTACTTCACTGCCAACGATGTCCAAGCGGAGTTCGATGTCAGTCGACAAACCGCGTATAACGCCATCGAGGAGTTAGTGTCCGACGGTGTTCTCGTCGAGACGACCGGCAACCAGCGGAATCAGGAGTACAAAGCGATCGATATCTTCGACATCCTCGAGAGAAGGCCGGATCACTAGCTTGGAGATCGTGGGTTCACTGCCCGCTACGTCGTCGGACAGAACTGCTTCGGGTGTCCTCGAGATCCTGCTCGAAGTCCGCCATCAAGGCCCCAACGACATCGGCCCGCGAAAGTTCGTGACCGCGACGGTCCTCGAGGTGGTTTTGAATCCGTTCGAACTGATCGGCCTTGCTCCCGCGGAGCGTGATGTCGGTTCGCATCGTGAGTTAGTCGTCGAAGGGGTGTTTGATCCGGACCCGGTCGCTGCCGTAGTGCGTGCTCTCGAGCGTCCAGTCGCGTGAATCGATACGTCTGAGCGTCGTGTCGTCTGAATAAATCCACTCGGAGCCGATCGTGTTCCCTTCGGCGTCAGTGAACCGCTGCAGCGTCAGTGGTTCGCCATCGACGAGCAACTCATCGGGAAGCGTCCGCGGACAGGTCTCGGCGTCGGCCTTGTGAACGTCAGCCGGGTACTCGACGATCCCGCGGACCTTATCGAGGTCGTTCCCGCTGCCGAAGCCGCCAAGCATCGACGCCTGACACTGCGAACAGATGTCCTCGTCGAGTTTCGCGAAGCGCTGGGTGACCCACGCGACGCCCATTCCGTCACCGTGCCACGTCGTCGCGAGCGTGTCGAAGGCATCGGGATAGCCCTTGTCCTGTGGTGCGAGCCGATGAGCCTCGTCCAAGCCCAGAAACGTGCGTTCCTCGAGTTGGGCAAGCGCCTCAATCGCCGTCGCGATCGCCTCACGCCAGGTGTCGTCGGTCATTCCGTCACGGGCCAATTGGAGGCTGCCGTTGTCTTCGAAGATCTGCCGCCACTCGGACCGTGACAGCTCCTCCGTTCCGGGTCGAAGTGGGAGCCGCTGCAGCAAGCCCGACTCAACCAGTCCGGTGTACTCGTCCTTGTAGTCGACGAGGACCGTTCGATCGTACTCGGGCGCGTTGCGCTCCGTGTACGCCTGCAGGCCGTAGCTCTTCCCCCAGTTCGTGCGAGCACCGAACGCGAGATTCATCGATCCTCCGAGTCGACGGCGTCGGTTACGTCGCGAATCCCCTGCTCGGCCATCTCGAGACCACCAGCGAGGGCTTCCTCGAGGACGGCCTGCTGTCGCTCGTCGGACCACTCGACGACGGCCTCGCGGAACGTCTCGAGGTCGTCGACATTGAAGCGGGCCCGAACGTGGGCCGTCGCAAGTTCGTCGACGCCGCCCTCGACGCCCTGCTCGCGGTAGCGGTCGGCCCACGTCTCTTTGGTCGTCTGCCATTCCTCGTCGGTGAGGTCGGCGTACTGGGCGGCTTCGTCGGCGTTGTCGATGTCGATCGCCTCCTGGACGTACCACGAGGGAAGCGACTCATCGACCATCGCGAGCGCCATCGAGCGGATTTGCTCGACGCGGTCGTCGACCGACGGCAGCCCCTCGAGTTGGTCGACATCAGCGTCGACGGCTTCCTGCAGGTCGGCGACGGCTTCCATGATTCGCCGCTCGCGGTGGGCGACGATCGAGAGAAACGCCTCGGCCTGCTGGCTCTGGAAGAACTTCGTCGCGAGGGCCTTCCGCGGATCGCCGCCGGTCGCGAGATTTCGGAGGTTCATGCCTCCACCTCCGCGGTGGCTCCGCTCATAGAGTCGATCGCCCCGTCGAGCATCTCCGTGTCCTCAACGAGGACCATCACGGCGAACAGCGATGTCATCGCGACGAGGCCCTGACCGGGCCCGAGTTCCGAGCTGCCACTCAGGTTCTCTCGGTACCACTGGTCCATGTACTCGTCGAGGTCGAGTTCCTTCGCGAGGTCTGCGTACTCGTCGATCACCGCCGAACGGTCGTCGACACCCGAGCCCATCCGATCCTGGCTGATGGCAGCGCCGGCCCCGAGCGCCCGGCAGTAGACGTGGCCGACCGTCTTCCGGTCGCCGGTGCTGGCCCTTTCGTCGGTGTCGTTCGGCTCGTCTGCCGGGTCGTCGACATCGACATCCTCACCATCAGCGTCTTCGGAGTCGGCTGCCGCGACCTGCTCGGCGATTTCCGGATCGATCTCGGCGTAGGACTCTTCCTCGAGTTCAGCTTCCGGTTGGCCGTCGGCGTCGTCCTGGTCGTTAGTCAACGAGACCACCCCCGGCTTCGCGGTCGATGTCGTTGCCGCTCGAGTTGTCCTCGTCGGATGTCGGAGTGGTCGAGTCGACATCGATCGTGTTCGACCGCCGACGCCGCCACAGCAGGATCAGGATGGCCACGGCGACAGCCGCTCCGATGAGGATGGCAGTGGCTCGGAGACTCGGGCCGCTGCTCGAGCCAGTGCTCGAGGCACTCGAGGGGCTGCTTTGACCCCCTTGAGTGGCCCCTTTTTGCTGGTCGTTTGGCTGCTCGTCTGGGTCCCACGGGTCGGTGCTGTCTGCGGGTTTCACTTGCTCGTCTCCCTGTTCGTCGTTGCTCTCGTCAGTCGAGTCGCTGCTCGAGGGGCTGGGTTCACCCCCTTCGTTGCTGCTTGTTGCCTGCTCGTCTGGCTGCTCGTTGCTGCTCTCGGTTGCTTCGGGTTGCTGCTCGTCGCTGCTCTCGACCCCGTCGCCGTCTGCGCCTTCGCTGCTGGTCGGTGCCTCCTTCCAGGCCCCTTCGCCCCTCGCTCGCTGGTGGTCGTCACCACTCTTCGCGTTGATGTGGCTCCTGACCGCCTGCCTCGAGGCGAAGGGTGGTTGCTCGTCGTTCCATTCGTCTTCGTGTTTGTCGCACCCCTCAACGGGGCAGAAGTAGTCGGTCATCAGTAGGATCCAGTAATGTAGCGGGCGAGTCGGCAGTTCTTCAGCGTCCGCGAGTGGCCGTCGTAGCCACCGGCCGGTTCGGTCTGTTCGAGGGACGAGCGCTCAAGGACATCCTCGAGGTCGGGCGTGACGTGCCACGATTGCTGGCCGACGGGAGTGTCGACCCAGACAACTGGCCAGTCGGCGTGCCAGTACCAGCCAGCGTTCTCTCGTCCCCAGGTGAGTTTGATCGCTCTTGCGTAGGCGATCGCGAGGAGATTTCGGTCGTGATAGACATCGTCAATTTCCTTGTCATTAGTCGGTGGTGGGTTGTCTGCACCCATGCTCAGAGGGATTCGTGAGCGACTGATAGCGGTCGGGAATATCATAGTCTCGTACTGGTGAGACCAATGTTTAAACAGGTTCAGGACCAGTTAGGAACGTAGCCATGCCGATCCATCAGTTGACACAAGTTGGTCGTACGTCGGGCGGTGTTGTACTCCCGAAAAGCGAGCTTCGGGCGCTTGGATTGGTCGACGAAGAGGGGAACGTGAAAGATCAGCCAGTGCGGGTGACGCAGACAGATGCAGGGACGTGGGAAGTTTCCGTGATCGATCCGAATGATTACCCGAAGCTGGAGGCATAGAACGTGACCGATCAGCCCACTCTTCCAGAGGACGATGAACTCGAGGATATGGATTCCAACGAGGTCCGCGAGCGACTGCTCCGATTTATCGTCAAGCGAGATATGGACCGCCACCGCGATGTCTACGACGCCTTAGCCAACGAGTAGTCGATTTCGCGGCGAAACTTCTTAGCCGCTGCATACACGATGCATACATATGAGTACATCCATCCGTGTCTCGGACGAGACGAAAGCAAAACTCGACCGCCTCAAGCGCGACGACGAGAGTTTCGACGAGTTACTCGAGCGATTGGCGAGCGACGAAGAGCCGATCACCGTCGGTGCATGGGATTCGGATACCGCCGACCGGGCCCGCGACGCTATCGATCGATCGCGTAAGAGCTTCGAGCGATGACGTTTCTCGATTCGTCGGTCATCATCGACATGCTCGAGGGCGTCGATGAAACTGTTGCATTCGTCGAATCACAAGATGAACCGTACCTCACGTCGGCGATCTGTGTCTACGAGGTCCTCGCCGGAACGCTCGGCAGCGGCGACACCGATCTCCGGGCGGAGCGCCAGCACTTCGGCGGCGTCCATTCGCTTGAGTTCAACGAGGAGATCGCGCTCGAGGCAGCTCGGCTACAAGACGAACTCCTCTCCGATGGCGACCGGATGGCCGTTCGCGATTTGATGATCGCGGCGACCGCCCGTTCGACCGGCGATCACCTCGTCGTTGCGGATTCGGACTTTCAGACGGCCGCGCTCGAGTCGAAAATGGAAGTGACGAATCTTCGGGACGATTGATCCCTGTCCGCGAAGCCGGTCCTCGAGGACATTTCAAGCGGGATAGGGGCCAATATCTGAACGAACGACTCAGTCTTTCATGTTCTGTAGAGACAAAACTGGGCTTCGAGGACACCAGAATTTGCTAGGTACAACTACGTCGATTCAGTAAGTCGCCGAACTTTTGAGCGAAGCTTTGTCTTTGAAATTCCGCCTCTGTCGGCTTTCGCGTGACATCCGGGACACAGAACAATCAGGTTGGATGGCTTATTTGGACCGCCTTCGCTACGTGGTTCGATATGATGGACCTCTGGTTGATCAACACGCTCACCACACCACTCGCACTGTTGATCAGCTCGATCAAAATACAACTCATCCTTCAGTGATTGTGGTGCAGGCGGTGTCCGTTTAGTCTCCCCATTAGATTCACTGTTCGTGGTACTTGATTCCTCATCGCTATCTACCGTCGTGAGGAAATCCCATGCTTCACCTGCTCCGCTTGTAGAGAACAGCACGGCAGCCCAACCGAAAATTGCTCCCCCGACCATCACCATCCCGCTACCGAGATAGAACGCTGGTGATCCAACGGTAAAGCTAGATGAATAGAGGACAATCAGACCGGTTAGTGATAATGTCAGTGCAAATCCTCCTGGTGGAAGATCCTCAAGCGCATCAGCGAGATTTTCATCGACTTCGCCTCCAGAATATCTGAGTTCTGCTCCTCTATTTTCGATATTAGAGTCAACAGCCGGTCCGAAGCTACTGATTGCAGAGGTAGATCCATTTGCGACTATTTCATCAAATATATCTTTAGCTTCTGAAGGAGAGTCTGCCTCATAACTGGGCACGCCGATAGCAGATCGATCGTTGAAGACAGCGGGTTCATAGTCAGAAGTAATGATATTAGCCTCTACAGTCTTATCGTATGTTACATCGTAGAGCCCCTCCTCAACCTTCTCAAGTCGCCATTCTCCCTCTCGCCGTACAACGCCCATGAGAGAAAGGATAGATTCAACCAAAATATAACTTCTGCTGATATTACTTGACTCCGGCAAATCGAGTCTGCGAATTATCTACTAGAGACCAGAGAAGTGTGTCCGAGAATTCACTAAAAATCGGACAAGCAATCGGGAACCAGGTTCCAACATAGGGTAACACTATGCCGAGTCTGTCACTCCTATTTTTCAGGCTCCTGCGCGGCCATACCCATTAAGGAGGCAACACAACGATATAGAATACAATGGGGCTTGAGTTCACAACAGAACGGATCAAAAACAGTTGCTATGAATATCGTCAGACGCAGGAGAACAGATCTCCATTAGAGCTTGACGTTGATCATCGATGGGCAGAAGAACAGGAAATCCTACGGAGATTTCCGACGCAGTTCCAAAACAGTGGCTGTATTGAACAGCCAAAAGACTTCAAAGTTCTTACCCGCTGGAAGTGGGCCGGCCTCTGGTCAAACCATGCTAAAAAGAATTCCGCTGAGAGAATAGAGCGAATTACTCGTGCAGCCTTTAGCTGGGTTCCAGAATGTTCACCTCAGAGCAGGAATACGATTTTCAAGGATCAGATTGGTGTTCTCACATGCCTTGAGGGTGTTAGGCCGGCAATGGCATCTGTGATTCTCACCTTTTGGAAGCCAGAGGAATATACGGTTATGGATGAACGAGCTTTGGCAGCGCTTGCTAATTCTGCTGATGAGAAGTATCAGTGGACGGAACACCAGAAGGCGACCCGAAAACATTACCCAACCTATGTCAAGATTTGCAAACAGATACAAGACGATCTCAACAACACCTTCAGTCTACGACAAATTGACCGTGCCCTCTGGGTACTTGGCGGAAAAATCTGAGTGGGACAGTTTAGTGAGTCTCTCACCTAACGGCTACCAGGATGCAAGTCTCTTTGTCTGAGAACTGCTACAGGGTCGGACGGACGATCTCGAGTCACCAGTAAGTACAGGGATCTCACTGACTGGTCAGGTCGTTTCGTCTACGGAGGATCGTGTTCCTGAGGCGAGGCAGATAGTGTGTGAGGTCAGTCGTTGTGAGGACGCCGACGAGGTCGCCATCGTCGGTGACCGGGAGTCGCTGGATCGAGTGCTCTTTCATCAGCATGGCCGCGGTATGGATGTCCTCTGTGCTGTCGATCGTGACGAGTGGCGTACTCAGAAACGTAGCGACACGAACGGATTCGATATCAGCCCCCGCTGCCACCTGTTGCATGATATCGGACTTAGTGACGATACCGCTGTACTCACCTGTCTCGGGATCGACCACGACTGCCGAGCCGGTATCCTGTTCCGCGAACAGTGTCGCCACATCACAGGCTGTCGTCTCCGGCGGAATCGTTCGAACTGACTTTGTCATCACATCACCGACGATCTGGCCAATCATACTACTCGTACCTCCTGAAGAGGGTTAACGCTGCGGGGTAAGCATCTGTAGTTATCGCGAGCGCGGTGTCCGAGAATCACAGTAGAGTCGGACAAGAGCTACTGATTTAGATATGTGAATTCTCCAGCAGGAGGTACTTCTTTCGGGAGTTCATCATCAAAGAGGATGCACCAGCACCCATCCAGAAAAGTTCCAGCAAACACACGCATCATAGACACGTCTTCTCTGATGGCCCGTTCCATACCCTCCCCAAACGAATAGGCCGTGAGACGGTACAGATCATCACCAGCAATGCGTGTTGACTTCAACAGAAGGAGCGTCGTGAGAGGATAGAGGTCAGATAAAAAAGAACCATTCCAAGCGAGCCGTTTGGTATTCTCAACGAGTGATCCCTGAGCTGGCTCTTCATACGCGAGAAGATCAATCAACAAAGTTCGGGTACTGATAGCGAGCAATAGAATGAACGTTGCGCCGGCAATCCACAAAGAAAGAGCCTCTGCAAGACCCGTTGGAACCTCAAAGTATACCAGACCGAGTGCTGCAAAAGTGAGCATCAAACTCACGCCAAACTCTCCAATATTATACTTTTCTGATTCCACAAACTTCCCGCTCTCAAGACCATTTCGAAGGTTCTGACTAACCAGCTCCTGCGTATGTCCTTCACCGAAATGCTTCTCGATGAGTGCTTCTGCTACCCCGTCCATTACAGTCATAAAATCATCTCGAAGCATCCGAGCACTCTCCGGTGACAGCATAACCCGAACTGGAAGATATGGAATGCCTCGAAAGAGTACGACCGACCCTATTCGGCCGACTTGCCTCGAAATTATCGAAAGTCCGTACAACGCGCTAGCCAAAAGAAAACGGGGAATTGAGATACACGCAAACCAGAATATCCCATAGAGAACTTTTCTATTCATATCCTGACGACTTCCATTTGATGAACTAAGTATTTCCACATATCGTTTGGCCAGTAAGAGGAGACCACGTCTCGTTATGGGTAGATCAGCGAAAATAGGGCTTGCTGATCAGTAGACTGAACGGGAGGAATTAATTGTCCGGGAATTGTTATTGATTCGGACTGAAGCCACTATCATCTAAGGCTTCAACCACCAATATTCAGTAACTCTTTGACTTTTTCCCTGTCTTCGTCATTTCTGATTGGGTCTCCGCTATGAACCGAATTTGAGAGTCGAATCAAGTGACCTTCTACACGTTCAAGTGTTGAGGGGGCAGGCACCCAAAAAAGAGACCAGAGGACATAACCAGGAAGATCTTCCATAACTGCTCTGAGTTCAGCAGCATCATCCCGCAATTCATAGCGTGCTTCGTCAATTCTGCTTTTCTTTCCGGCACCCGGGGAGGAAATTAGGTGGCTATATTTAATTAGATCCTTTGCGATTTTCTTCCGTACTTGTCGATATCCACGGAGTGGCCTCACGATAAAATCTTTTACGAGGGCCCCGAAAAATCCAGCAAGAACCGCGATACCGATTTCGGTAAGCATGATCCTGCTGTTTTAATCTCAGTTGTTTAAATATACCTGATTATCCAGTAGACTCGTAGTGAGTACGAACCGCAAGTTCTGTGTCCGAGAACTACCGTACTCTCGGACAGGATCAACTTCGATCATGGTCTCGAAGGAGATATTTTGCTTCCCAACTATGTCCGAGAAATCGATGAAGACTAGACTCCCTGATATACACCGGTAGATTTGGCTTATAAACCCATCGCTGAATGTATTATCGACTAATACTCTTGTTTAAGCCAAATCCGATCATAGCCTGGTGCGGTCGATATGACTGAAACAATGATGCTCCGATTCGAAGCTCCGGATTGGATGGATAAGAAGTATGTGAACGGCGAGTGGCAGCACCTCGTTGGACTAGAACAAGAAGACGAAGATGGAACGGAATACTATAAGCCGGTTCTAGTGAACGATGGGACAGAGCGCTGGTGGGTCTGGAAAGACCAACGACTCATGAGCTACGGGCCACAACTTACGACTCGAGAGCGTCAAGTTCTCTCGAAGGTCGTGGACTTCCTAAAAGAGTAATCGATGATCTAGACCGAGAAGCCTTGGTATAGAGGTGCGTCCGAGAATACGGACAGAGTCGGACAGAATTAGCCCGATCTCCCCCTTGAGGACCACCGAAAGAACTAGATTGCTGGCGTTTTTTGTCCGGAATGCAGGTAACCCGGACGCATGAATCTGCAACAGCACGAGAACCGCGACGACATGAAGGTCTGGCTTAGCCAGAACGAAGTAGAACAGTTGCTCGAGGCTGCCGACGATACCCAGCAGCGGATCGCGTTCGCACTTGGGGCGCGGTGCGGGCTCCGCTCACACGAGGTCCTCGACGTTGCGCCGGAGGATATCGTCGATACCGACGCCGGGACGATGCTCCGCGTGTGGCACGGGAAGGGAGACAAGTTCCGTGAGACGCCGGTCCCGCGAGATCTCGCGACGACTATCCGGACGGTCGACGACGTACGCGACGCACCGTCCAGCTCGTCGCTCGTCAAGATCACGAGTACGCGGTCACTCCGACGATGGGTTCGATCGGCGGCCGACCAACTGTACGACGAGACGGGAGACGCTGGGTGGGACCATCTCGGCTTCCACGATCTCCGCCGTACCTGGGCGACCGCGCTCGCCTCCGACGATGTTGATCCGCTCCTGGTCTGTGACTGGGGCGGATGGAACGACCTCGAGACCTTCCTCGAGCATTATCGGGGTAGCTACAGCCCCGAGGCGCAACAGCGAGAGCGAGGAAAAGTAGACTGGCTGTAGGAACCTCGTTCAGTCCGCGAAATCCAGCGTTGCTTGTTTGGCGTAGCCACCGATCTCCGTCCGCTTGTCACTGAATTCGTCCGGGGTCATGGCCCCACACCGCAGCTCGTAGATTCGCTCTCGGTCGGTCTCGGTGAGTTCGTCGCCATAGATGCTCTCTCTGAGATAGTAGCCGAGAGCCTCGCCGAGATACGGCGGTACCGCGTTGCCGATCTGCTTTCGAATCGAGACGAGGCCGCCGTCGAAGCGGTACGTATCGGGGAACGTCTGGAGCCTCGCGCCTTCGCGAGGGGTGAGTCCACGATCTTGGAACGGGTGAATACACCGTGCGCTCGAGGGTTTCGACATATTCGACGTGATCGCGACCGCCGGTTCGTCCGAACTGAGACGAGAGTAGGAGTTGTGATAGCCGGAGGAAGGCTGTAGCTCGTCGGGAATGGCCGTTCGGTTCCCCCCATCGGGGATGTGAGAAATCATCTCGACCATGTCATCCGAGTGGCTCGCAGCGATGTGAGCAGACAGTTCCTCGCTACCGTTTCTGAGATCCTGTTGGAGAAGCGTCTGGGGCTCTGCGTCGTACTCCGTGATCTCTTCGCCGGGACCGACCTCCGGAAGGTCACCGATCCCGTCCATTACGCCGGGCGTCCGCACTGGGTTCAACTCGAACCCGTCAAACGGATGCTCTCGGATGTCCTTTTTCGTCGCGATCGCGACAAGTCGACGTCGGTGCTGTGGGACGCCGAAGTCGGATGCTTTGACGACCCTGTGGGTCACGTCGTAGCCGATCAGATCGAACGACTTCTCGACAGCTTCGAGGAACTTCCCGTCAGCGGTATTCTGGATGCCGCGGACGTTCTCGAAGAGCGCCGCGTCGGGCTCGAGTTCGTTCACCCAGCTGATGAAGTTCGTAAAGAGATGGTTCCGATCGTCGGAGCCGTCGGGGCTTACGACTTCGGAGAACCCCTGACACGGGGGGCCACCCGCGACCAAATCAATCGTGTCCTGACCGACGAGGTCGACGATTTCATGGTTACCAACATCCCGGATATCTCTCGTGATATCGTCCGGCTTTAGACCGTCTCGGTTCTTCGCGAACGTAGACCTCGCGTCCTCGTCTACCTCGACGGCGTGTTCCAATTCAAAGCCGGCTCTCTCCAACCCGATAGAGAGCCCTCCTGCGCCGGCAAATAAATCAACGTAGGTAAGAGTCCGGTCACCCATCTAATAGAGACTGCTGCTTAACCGTATTTAATCATTCGCCCTCTCGATAGCTCTACCAAAAGTGGTATTTCGATGGAAAGTTCTTTAGCGGATGTATTATTGAAGTACACATTACGACTGTAGCTCGTTTCCAAAGGCGATACCGGAGGCGGGTTGAGTGGCAGACCTCTCGAGGGGGAGATATTAGAATGAGCGTGGACATCACGGACGACGAACAGGAAAAGATCGACGGGTTTCTCTCTGATTACTTCGACGTAGACCTCGATCAACGTCTCCTCGACTACAGTGAGGACGATAGCGAGGAGTCATCGGTCGACGAAGCCGACGAGATTGAGGAACTTGTCGATCGAACCAGGAACATCTACGACGAGCGCGGGAAAGGCTATCTAGGTCTTGCGCTCTCTTTCATCTTGTCCGTCGAGGACCTCTCGCAGGCGGATCCGTGGCTTGCGGAGTTCCAGCCGGACCTCAACTGGGAAGACGACATCCTCCCGCGGTACGAACAGAAGGGCGTTGATTATCGGACCGGCCGTAACCTCGACACCCTCTCGCTCCGGTACAACGATCATGAGGTCGGAATTCGGGGATGTATCAACGACATCGGTGACTTCTTCCACCAGACAATGAGCCGGACGAACTTTCCGAACGCTCCGGGCCACTACACCGGCAACTGGAAAGACCACATCGAGGTCCTCGAGTCGTCGTTTGCCCTCTCGAGAGCAGGACGCCGAGAAGCAGCGGAGCGAATCATCGAGCTAGGGCTCGATCGCCTGCAGTCGAAGGACTACCCGAGACGGGAGCCCGCGTTCTCACAGCCGTTCCTCGAGATCCTCAACGACTACGAGCGAAAAGACGACAACGAGATGGGCGGGCTGGCTTACCAGGCGATGGTGTACGGCTACGCGACGGCCGAGTGGACGCATCTATCACTCCGAGCGAGTAGCGTCCGAACGGGATCCTCACGACAGCATCGGTTCGGGGACATCGACGGCTATCATGGCCCGGACCTCATGATCTCGGTCGAAGCGAAGGACCGAGTCATCGACGAGTCGAATATCGACACCGAACTCGGTACTATGATGAAGTTAGCCGAGCGGTCGACTACGATCTCGATCGCTGTCTGTCGGGAGGTCAAAGCAGACGCTCGAGAAACCCTACAGGAGGAGGGCGTGAAGGTCATCACTGATACGGACCTCCGAATTCAACTCCGAACCTGGGACTACCACAAACAGAATGTCGCGCTTCAGGGGATGGTTCACTTCCTCGAGCATATCGAAGAGAACCCGACGGCAACACGGCGACTGCTACGGTTCGTAGAAGATATTGATCCGAATAATTCTGCGTTGGCTCATCTCGACAGCGAAAACTAATCTCTACTCATTTTCATCTGAATCCAGTCTCCTCTCTGCGATTCTCGGAGTTATCTCATAATCGGTTTCCGAACCTAACATGCTAATCGATACTACTGTGTCTTCTTCGATAACGTACTCATAAAGAGTTTCAACAGAACCCATGGTATGAAGGTGTACAAAATCTGCATAGGTCCCATCTCCTCTCTTTATTTTCCTAAATAGTCTCTCTTCATCTGGTTTTGTTCTTTCTACGTCAATATTGAGATCAACATTGTAGAGTTCACCCCGTTCATTTGTGCAAAGGTAGTATGACACCCCAAGCGATTCCATAAACAATTCATCGGGATTCTTTCGGTCAACAGACGAATCCTCAATTCCCATATATATGAGCGCAAGCGTCGTTGCAATGTGATCGACTTCCTGTTTGAGTAAATCATCGAATATTAACTCTCTGTCTTTTTCGCCAATATTATCAAATACAAATGACAAGTCTTCAAACGATTGTTTCACTTTTTCTCTTATTCTGTATTTAGCGTCTCTTTCTGCGCTTCGCGTCAAGTCAGAGTCGCCACTTAATACCTCTTCATCTCTAGCTGTAAGTATACCCGTATTCCGTCGATTGCTCCCATTATCTTTATTAGTCATCGGTATCACTCCAGACGTCTGTACTAACACAGACGAAGACTTATTACATAAATCTACGTAATAGTAGTTAGAACAGATGTAACTCAAGAAGGGATAGCCTAAACAGGTTGAATCGCCCTGTGCAGCACCCAACCGGCTGCCACACAGGACGGGTGCTGCCCAGGTCGTAGAAATCACCTTACGGATCGGGTTTGCAGAACCGCAAGGCGATCTATTGCGAGTGGACCTTGTATTCCACTCATTATAGATTTTGCCCCTCGCGGTAGATCCGCGAGCGACTGGAATGGTCGCAGATCCAGAAAAATGGGTCGACAACACGTAGAACGAGTAATCCGCCTCCTGAAAGGAGGCAAAGACTGTAGTGGAGAGATGATCGAGATCGCACATGGGTTCCTTCGTGAAGGGATCGGTCCCGCTCACGAAGGAATCAAATCCAGTGATACTGAGGCAGAACTCAGTTTATTACTGACTTATGATCCAAAAACCTCACTAGATCATCTGCAAGAAGTCGGGCTCATAGAGTCTGACCCAGAAGAAGCCGATGATCTGCGTACTTTCGCTATCGCAGAATGGTTAGGAACCGATGGCGAAATCATCAATGGAGAGGTAGAAGATACGGCGGAAGACGCTCTTGAGGCACTTATCGACCACATGCACGCTACTGATGCCAGCGATTCGCCTGCAATTGCAGATGGTGGCGTGACTCATCGAGGTGTTCTCAAAGATGAGTTCGGCATTGAGCCGGCGAGAATAGAAAACCGACTCCGAACCGGCGATCCGGTCAAAACACTTCGAACCGCTGTTTCAGCAATCCAGGAACATCCAGGTCTCGCTACGCGAGGAGACTACGGGATGATAACTTTCCGGTATGAGGCGTACCGCTATACACTTACAAGTGAGGCGGTCAATCTCTATCGGATATAGGCGCTGAAACAAACCTATGGCCTTATTCTCGTAGTATTTTAGGCGACGGTTTCGGTCGATTCTCGACATCGAGTTCTCCATCGAGATATTCCTGTCCCTCACATGTGATTTCGTACATGTGACTATCCTCAAAGAGTGGGGCAACCAGTCCTACCTGAGAAAGCAGTTGACAACGCTCCTTGACCCGCCCACGCGATGCGGTGAGATTGACTGCTCGAGACATATGCCGCGGTGTCGACCACGGATCTTCCGAGAGATGCTCAAGGATCCGTTCGTCGAGCGTACACATCCAGCGGGCGGGTTTTCGGTTCGTCACGATTCAGAGGTTTCGCTTGCAGTGGGGCCGTCTCTCGAGCCGTTTCCATTGAGGTAGACCTCGTTTTCGGCGTCGTACTCCTCGTCGAGATATGCTTCGCCACGTTCAGTGATCGTGTAAACCCCATTTCCGAGAGGAGTGAGAAGACCATGCTCTGCAAGCTTCTTGCATCTCCGGGATACTGATGATTGAGAGATTCTAATCCCGTCTCGGTCGGTGAGATCTCCTACTCGTCCTGCATCCTCGTCTCGAATGATCTCCAGAATACGATCGTCCCAGATAGTCATCCATGTCCCAGATTGTCTCATTAAGATCCAAAAACGTATCTATGGCCCTAATGATACGGAATATACTGCTAAAAACATAATTAGGCACCGATGACTAACCGTTGCATTTATGCAAGACTAGACTAACAGTGGCTGTACGGAGCTACCAACTCGGCTGAAGATGACTCTTGTTGGTATGTGAGACCGGGCGGCGTTGGCGCGCCGCCCAGAAGGTAGCTCCGGTGATCTGGAATGAATCTCGGAACTTCCGTGGGGCATGCACCCCACGCACGGCAAGAGGCATCGCCCTCCAAAAGGTCTGACGCTCGGTGCGCCTGCGGTGCTCGAGCGGACGGCTACGACGCCGGCAGCAACGAGCCGGTTTGTCAGTCCTGTGCGCACCTCCGCACCGACGGTGGACCTACGTCGGGCTCGCCGGAGGCACGGCGCCAAGCGGATGCACTCAAGACGATCGCCAGTGAACTGCGGTATCAGAACGCCGTTCTCACCGAGGTTATCGGCACCCTCGGTGCAATCCACGGCCAGGAGATGCGTTCGGCGACGTCGATCAACACTGCGATCGACGATCACCTGACCACTCGCGACGTGCAGGGGGTGAGCCGATGAACGGACGCAGCCCCTACACCTGCGATACGCCGGGCTGCACCAACTGGAAGGAAGTCTTCACGCCCGACGGCTACGTCTGTGAGGACTGCGCGGACGAACTCGCGGAGGACTACGAAGCCGAGCCCGAGCTAGTGGCCGACGGCGGCATCGCCTGGGGCGACCTCACCGGCTTCCAGCGAGACATCCTCGAGACGATCGCTGGGTTTGAGTCGGTCGGGATGGATCCCTACGGGCTCGCGATCGAAGAAGACCTCGAGGAGTACTACGGCGAGATCGGCCACAGCCGACTATACCAGAACCTCGACAGCCTGACCGATGCCGGATTCATCGATCGCGGCGAACTCGACGGGCGGACAAACAGCTACACGCTGACGGCCGAAGCCGAGGCGCTGCTCGAGGAGAGCGTTCATCGACGCGCGGACGCCTGTGGGATCGAGATCGCTGCGACCGACGGAGGTGACGAGACGTGATCGAAGTCACGGAACTCTCCGACGAGGAGATTGAGGCCGTCGTCAACACGCGTGGCTTCCAGAAGATGCTCGCCTACCGGCGGCTTTCCGACGGAATCGACGTACTCGAGGATGAAGACCAGATCTTCGAGTCGATGGTCGCCTCGATCACGAAACAGCACTCGCAGGTTCGCTCGGAGGAAAGCACGCGCGAGTTCTTCCGGCTATTCCGTGATGAGGTCGCGACGTTCACTGAAGGACTCGCCGACGAGGAACACAGCGCCAACCGGAGCGACCTTGAGGACCTGATCGTCGACGACGGCGATCGCGACGAGAGGGAGGTGAACGATGAGCGACGACCCTGAGGCGGTCACCTGCCGGACCTGCGGAGGGTCTGCTCGGCGGATCGCGTGGGGCGCAACGGAGGCGTCCTGCTACCGCTGTACCGAGTATCATGCCGGCGAGCACATCGTCCGTACCAAAGACGGCAGGGAACTCCGACGAGGCGGTGTCTTCCGCTGGCTCCGGAACTACGCCACACGGAGGGCCAGCGCATGAACGACCAGACTCAGTGTCGAGAGTGTGGCCAAGATCTCGATGCCGGCTACCTCTGCGATGACTGCGATACCGTGGAGGTACTCGAGTCATGATCCGCGATGAGTACCTGCGGCGTCTCCTCGACGCAGCTCACGTCGACTTGTACCTATCCGCCGTTGACGGGGCTCGTATCTACTGGCCATGGCGGATGCAGCCTGTCCACGAAGCGAGCGAGCGCCATCGCAACGCCTGTGAGAGCTACGTCGTCGACTCATCGTTCAAGGACGAGTCGATCACCAACGAGGACGCACTCGATACGGCGTACGCGATGGACGCAGAGATGGTCGTTCTCGCCGATGTCTGGCACGACAAGGACGAGACGGTCACTGCAATCCTCGAGGGTATCGAACTCTACGACGACCACTCCTACGACGGGAAGGTGATTGCTCCGCTCCAACCGCCACACGACGAGTGTTTTCTCGAACTCGAGGGACAGGTCGACGTGTACGCTGTCGGCGGTGTGAAAGACGCCGGCGATGAAACGCGGATCGAGGCCGCACGGTGCGTTCGAGATGTCGCTGGTTCCGATATTCACCTACATGGACTCGGATACGGCGCAACGGATGGGATAGTCGACGCGATCCGAGCGGATCCTGAACTGCTCGATTCGATCGACTACTCGACGCCGATCCAAAGCGCCAACGGGACCGATGTCGCTCCAGGGAAAGAGCGGATGTCGGTCGTCGCCGCACGCGCCGCCGCTCAACTCGTCGAGGATCTGCGGAAGTTCTCGCCCTACGCGGAACAACCACAGCCGGAGGACCTTCGTGGTGAAGGCCAGTCCAGTCTCGACGAGGTAGCCGTTCGAACCGATGGAGGTGACCGATGAACGACGATCTCGAGCCGATCTCACCACGCGAAGCGGTCGACCTCTACGTCTCTCACCGTGAACTCGAGGTGAGCGAGAAGACGCTCCAGAATCACAAGTACCGGCTCGACGCTTTCGTCGAGTGGTGCAACGAGGTCGGGATCGACAACCTCAACGATCTCACCGGTCGGCATCTCCACCAATACCGGGTGTGGCGACAGGAGGACGTAAACATCGTCACGCTCCGCGGGCAGCTCGCGACGCTCCGCGTCTTCCTCGAGTTCTGTGCCTCGATCGACGCCGTCGAACCGGGGATGCGCGAGCGGGTGAAACTGCCGGACGTCGACCGCGGTGACGAAGCGCGCGACGAGATGCTCGAAGCCGATCGTGGCCACAAGATCATCGGCTACCTCGAGCGGTACAAGCGCGCGAGTCGCGACCACGTCATCATGGCGATCCTCTGGCACACGGGGATCCGCCTCGGGAGCCTTCGCGCGGTCGACCTCGAGGACTACGAGCCCGACGAGCAGTGCTTTTGGTTGCGGCACCGGCCCGACACGGGCACGCCGCTCAAGAATCAGGGGCCAGCCGAGCGGGCGATGGCGCTCGACGACTACTACTGCGATGTCCTCGACGAGTACATCCGTTTCCACCGCCACGATGTCGTGGACGAACACGGCCGCGAGCCGCTCGTCACGAGCGACCAGGGCCGGCTGAGTTCCGGACAGATTCGCTCGGAGGTGTACCGGCTTACGCAGCCCTGTATGGTCGGGGAGTGTCCTCACGACCGCGATCCGGCGGACTGCGAAGCCACGGGATACGGTCACTACTACGACTGCCCGAGCAGTCTCTCGCCGCACACGATTCGGCGCGGGGCGATCACGTACCAGCTCCGCGAGGACATTCCCGAGAAGATCGTCAGCGATCGGTGCGACGTGTCCTCGGAAGTCCTCGATCGCCACTACGACCGCCGTACAGACCGTGAGAAGATGGAACAGCGACGCGACTTTATCGAAGACCTATAACCGGAACATGACTCTCACACAAGCAGCTGTCAGCACTGTCGTATCGATAGTCATCAGAATACCCTTAGGGAACGGAATTCGGAAAGTAGAGGGCCTGAAGCGCCAAATTTCGAATGGACTCGCCGGGATTTGAACCCGGGGCCTCTCCCATGCCAAGGGAGTGATCTACCTCTGATCTACGAGCCCTCGTGTGCATCCCACAGTTTCCGTCGGGCATAGATAAACCCCTCGAATTTCTCGAGTCCCCGTTACGGTCCCTCATTCCGGTCGCGGGCTGCCCATCTCTGTGCCCACGGTTCCGTCGCAAATCGTGTGGGTGGTGATCGCTGGACGACCGCGCCGCGCGATTTTGGTCGTCGACATTGAGCGGCCGCGTGGCCGGTCGCGGGTTGGGAACGTTTTTGCGCGTCTATCGACCATCTCCGACGATGGCTGGGGATCAGGAGCGGAGTCGAGACCGAACGAAAAGCGGCGATGCATCCGTTCGTCGCGCCGACGTTCGCGATACCTACGACCGGATCGCGACCCATTTCGCGTCAACGCGGGAGTACGGCTGGCCCGAGGTTGAGTCGTTCGTTGCGACGCACGCGCCCGACCGCGCTGCCGGCGTCGGACTGGACCTGGGCTGTGGCAACTGTCGCCACGCCGAACTGCTCGCCGCTCGCCTCGAGTCCGTCGTCGGACTCGACGTCAGCCGCGGCTTGCTCCGAACGGGCCGCGAACGGGCCCTCGAGCGCGGGTTTGCCGTCGATTTGATACAGGGCGACGCGGCAGCGCTGCCGTTGTCGGCCGACGCCGTCGATGTTGCGGTTTACGTCGCGACGCTGCACCACCTCCCGACGCAGGGAGCCCGTCGAGACAGTTTGGACGAACTCGCGCGGGTGCTCTCGCCCGACGGCCGGGGGCTGGTCAGCGCCTGGTCGACTGCTCACGATCGGTTCGACGAGACCGACGGGTTCGATACGACGGTCGAGTGGACTCTCCCTGGCGGCGAGCCGGTCGGGCGGTTCTATCACATCTACGCACCCGACGAGTTCGAGGCCGACCTCGTCGCCAGTGACCTCGAGCTGCTGGAGTGGGAGCTCTCGAGCGGGAACTGTTACGCGACGGTGGCGGGGGCGGCGGCGAGCGAGTGAGTGGGATCGTTCGACGGCGAAACGACGGCCGGTGGCAATTCGCTTGCGGGCGGTCAGGGTGAAAAGGAAGAGCCTTAAACGTGGAACGAAAACTCGGGAGTGCGCGCGGATGGTCTAGTGGCAGGACCTGAGCCTTCCAAGCTCATGGCCCGGGTTCAAATCCCGGTCCGCGCATCACCGTTCTCCGCATCGTCAGCGTCCATTCGAGCGGAGACTATCTCAGTGCAGTAAGCCAGCGACCCACGAACAGGCTTCACGCGAAACTGGACGAAACGTGGTTCGTTGCTTCCGGGTTTCCTCACGTAGACAGTACGCGGTCCATCGACCTATGAGTGAAGAAACCGAGAACATCGTCCTCGTACCCGAACCGTCAGCGAAACACCTCAATCCTCGACAGCGCGTTTCCTACCGAGACCACCGGAGCAAGCTCGTCGACTGGATGCTCTCCGAGGGAAAAGATCCGAAGCGATCGATCGGCTACGCCCGTTCGACGACTCGTCAACGAGCGTACCGCCTCGACACGCTTTACCGAAAAACGTGGAAGGCAGAGAACCGATACACGGAGAACATCACCTCCACGCATGCGGACGCCTGGATGGAAGAGTTAGCGGAGACAGATTACTCTCAGAGCTACAAACACTGCTGTCAGAAAGCGGTGCAGACACTGTTCAAATGGAAACGACACGAGTTCGGTAACTCGATCGAATGGGAACCGAAACTATCGTTCGCATCGCGATCGCTACACAACCCGCGCGATTTCCTCACGCGTAACGAGCGGGAGCGCGTTCGGGAGGCCGCGCTCGAATACAGAGGTATTCCCGATTACGACGCCATCACGCCGGACGAGCGCGAGCACTGGTGGCGGTACCTCGCACAGCGATTGGGAAAGCCAAAGGAAGACGTGACGGTAGACGACTGGGAAGCCACGAACGGTTGGAAGATCCCGTCGCTACTGTGGACGACGCTGGACGTCGGACTGCGACCGATCGAAGTGCGGCGAGCGACGACGTCGTGGATAGACACGACGAACAGCGTAGTGCGGATTCCGAAGGAAGACTCGGCGAAGAACACGGATCACTGGCGGTGTAGCTTGTCGGATCGAACGGTGATAGCGGTCGAACGGTGGCTCGAAGAACGGAACTGTCGGGAGAAATACGAGAACACCGAGCAACTCTGGCTCACCCGGTTCGAAAACCCGTATTCGACCGGATCACTGAACCGAATATTTCGAGAGATCTGTGCGGAAGCCGGAATCGCAGTGGAGGACCGCGACTTGACGTGGTACTCGATGCGTCACAGCGTCGGGACGTACATGGCGAACGAATTGACGGTGAAAGCGGCCGCAGCACAGTTACGCCATCGATCGATCAGATCCACGTTGCGGTACGATCGAGCGCCGATCGAGGAGCGAAAGGCGGCACTCGAGCAGATGGAGTGATTACCCCTTCTGCTGCCGTTGTTCTACTGCGACGACCACGTGTTTGTACACCGCCCACTGAACGCCCTCGACGATCACAGTCGTGCTTGGCTAACGCAGAGACTACCGGACCCGATTACATGAAAAATCTCTGCGATACGATCACCGAACATGATGGGGTGCCATCGTGTGACGGGCGACTCCTCGGCGTTTGAGTGATGGCTGCTCCCCATCACGCTCATCTCGATCGAGAAGATTTTCTCCGATTTGAGTCTCGTCTTGGAAGTGTACGCCCGGAATATCTCGGTCCCATCACGACTCCGATCGCCGCGGACAGCTCGGCCATTTCGAACGGGAGACAGTGGTGGATGCTGAACCCGTAGAGACCCCTTCGATGTGGGACTCCGAGAGCGAGTACCGTCGTTGAACGAACTGCGCCACCGCGTCATCGACCGTAACACGTGGGGAGCGGTTATGTTATGTTGTGACGTACTGTATGTATGTCGACTAAGAGAGCATCTCCTCTGGCTGATCTGAGAGAAATCTTCTGGCGCCGTCACTCCAATCCGAAAAGCGGGTGGAGCCGGACCCTGTTGTTGCCCGCCATTCTCACCGGAATCTATCATCGGAACTGGCGGCTCGTAATCGGCGCTGTCGTGTTCGCGGTCCTCAATCCGCTCCTGTTCGCTCCGCCGGAGAACGACGACGCGTGGATGACTCGGGTCGTGCTGACGGAGCAGTGGTGGACCGACGAGATGAATCGCGGGGTCCTCAGTGCGTCGTATCCGAACGTGCTCAACCTACTCAACGTTCCCTTGTCGGCCTACGCTCTCGTCGCTGCGTACCGCCGACAACCGTACCGAGCAATTGTCGCCGGCGTGCTTTCGATGGGACTCAAGTTCTTGTTTGTCGGTGCCCTCGTCCGGCGGTACGATGCTCGTTAGCTCACGCTTTGCCCTGTGAATCGCGTCGTTTTCGTTTTCCAACAAAATACTTTCTTTGCTCGTACGGTGGTCTCGATTCGACGAACTGCGAGTTGCTGACGATTCTCCTCGATGGGCCGCCATATCGTGACGGAATTCAGGACCGAGTCGGCGTTTCGCGCGCCGGCACTGTCTAGTTTAGTACCTCCGCTGACGGTTGGTTGTTGAGTGGCTGGTGGGGTCGCTGTGTGTTATGAGCGGGCAGATTGTTCAAACGTTTCTCTGCCGGTCTCTCGACTGTCGGCTTATGTAATTTCGTATCAAACGTCCTCCGACAGATTAATAACAACTGTCTGTCACAGAAGCTTGTATACGAATCTTCCATACGGTGTATAGAATATGAAGGCGTCCGGATCTCATCGATTCTGATTAAATTTCTATGGCTTCTTCACCACACCGGTTTGCTTTGCTTGTTGCTATCTTTGGTGTCGTCTCCGGCTTACTCGTATACACGACGGGTGGGACTGTTTGTACTGCTCATTGGACAGAATGTGTGGCGGCAGACAAATATCCTCTCCGTACGTTCTTTCTTCCGATAGTCGTCGTCATAGGGTATGTCCTCTTTCGTATCTCCGAAGCGCTCTGATCTGTACTCCCGACAACCGAGCACATCTCTCACTCTTCCCTGACAACTTGACTTCCCTTTTCAAGGACGGTGCATTGGAGTCCAGATATCGGCTCACGGTGGCATCCACCCTGGCGCGAAACAGTAGATATCTTCAGATGGTTTTATTTCAACTGCCAGCACCGGGCGGGCGACGACGACTGCCGAAATCGGCAAGCCAACCGCCAACTCGTGCACCAGCAGTGCCGATGAGCGCGGCTAATCCGAACGCGAACACGGTAACTACAGCCGCGAAACCAATCAGGAATATAAGTCCAATAGCGATGAACCACAAAGGACCATCCAGACCGCCCGAAGCGGCGAGGAGGTCAACGATCAACCAGACCGCCGGCAGTCCGCCGATGATCCCAACGCGGACGCCGACATCGCTACTCGTCCCAGTCTTACGCTTGGCTAGAAACCCGGCGAGGATCCCACCGAAGAACACTGCACCGAGCGATATTTTGGATCCCGTCTGCCAGTAACTGGTGGCCGTGAACGGGAGCGAAGCGAGACCGCCAAGGAGTGCATACTGCCATGCTTCGTCCAATCTTTCCGAAAGCGAATTAACTTGTGTCATGATTGTAAGTGCTTTTGCTTGACGTTTAGTGTTTTGCATTTCGAGACAGAGACAGCGTCGGCGAGTCGGTCCAAGATCACGGTTACGGATGATATCGCTCACGATGGATTTCTTCGCGTTTGTCACCGTCCGTCAGCGTTACGACGACTTCATCGCCCTCTGGTTCGATGCCGACGGTGAGGTGCGTCACATTTTCTGCGGGTTCGACCGATGTTTCGTCACCTCGGACTGTCGAGGCGACAGTGATTCGATCGCCTGTCTGCCGGCCTGTGAACTCGATCCGAGCAACCGCGTCGAATACTGCGTTGTCGGGTTGACCATCGAACACAACCCCATCCACGACCCGGTCAGATGGCGGATACTGCTCCCGGTGGACAAGACGAGTTTCGCCGTCGATCGTCGCTGTTACGACCACTTCGTCACCGTCGGGATCAAGCGAGATGTCGAAGTAATCGATCACGTCTGGCGTGCTCGACGACCTAGAGGAGTAAGCAGTCTCCGCCTTGACGGTGACGCTATCGGCTACCGGCGAGTCGACGAAGTGAACGCGAGCTCGGTCTGCCTCAATGTCAAACGTGACTTCCTCGACGACACGTGTAGCGAACGACGACGGCTCAGTGGACTCATCAGTTGATTCCTTGGATTCATCGCTCGCTCTGATCGCCCGTGCGAGGATTGTCCACTCGCCATCAACCGTAACAGTCACAGCGCTGTATTCGGTAGTTACACCGTTCTCGTCCGTCACCGTCACGTCAACGACCGCCGTCCGCTCGCCGTCGATCGCATCGGCAACTGCGTCGCGTTCGACGCTCATCGCCTGCAAGACTGGGGCCGAAAGGATAGTCTCGATCGTGATGTCCCGGTCGACGGTCTCAGTCTCAATCTCGGAAACCGAGTCGTCTTCCAGTAGCCATTCCTCGGCGTTCTCGTCCTCGAGGTTGTTCGGATGGAAGGGATGGACGGGATGGAAGTGCGTACCGACTTCGGCCGGGTCATCCGCTTCCACGCTGGCCTTGATGTACTGTCGGAGCGTCTCCTCGGGCGTCTCGTGCACGTCGTCAGATGAAGTTTGTTCCTCACTGTCGGGACCAGATTCGTTGCTCGGCTCATCTGCGTCCTGATCGTTGTTTTTCGCAGCGTCGCTGAGACAGCCGCCAAGGGAGGCACTGGCCGCGATCGCTAATCCACTGAAGCACCGTCGTCTCGTCATGCGAGGAGTCATTCCGTTTCGGGATTAGGACCGTTCATTGATCAATCGAAGAGCACAGTCTCTGTGCCAGAAACACTGTTGAAGAACCGGTACTCGTGGTTCATCGACATGGTACGGACACGGAAGTTCTGGATCTGCTTGAATCCGTTCTTAATCCCCCACCGATGCTTATACTTCCTGATCACCCGCGCCGCCATGTGTGTCTTCTCTATCCCGGATATTTTGTCACTGTCCTCCCCTGCATCGTCGGGAAATTCGAGATCAGGGTAATTCGTCTCAAACAACAGATACAGTTCCTTGTCTTCCTCACTTCCCGGCAGTTCTTGTTCGTCTTCCTCTTCACGAACTTCTTCAATCACGTCACCGAACATCTGCCCAACGTTTTCCGTATCCGCATCAGTCGCTTCTGCGAAATCACGGAGTAACTCCTGACGAAGCACATCCGCTTCGTCGCACTCACCATCCTCTATCGCGTCATTCGTCCGCTCAGTTGATGTTTGGATCGCCGTGTAAGATACAGAGCGCAGATCTCACACGGAAGATTCGCCCAAAACGGTCTGTTCGGATCGCGCACTGTAGTTCCCTGTCTTATTTATTAACGAAAATTAATGCCGGTCAAGCGAATCCAATGGTTATGAAATAAATGGCTGCCGGGCAAATGTGTGGATAGATGGGAAAGAGCAGTGGGACGGGAGTTATTAAAACGGTTCCCAGAGTGCTCAGAGAGTCCCGTGATTTCGCTTCTGGGTGCGTTCTGAACCTTGGACTTATTACCGGTGTGGTTGTGTTTGAGTGGAGTCTCGTTGAAATTGCTATTATATATCTCCTTGAGATAGCGATTATCAATCTCCTATTCTTTTCTGTCGCGTTGTTCACGCCACAGCCAGTGGATGAGCCTGATGGGGACTCTTGGAATAATAACCCCACTCCACTTCAGCCGATTGCGCTAATACCGCCGGTATACTGGCGGAATATCAAATTCATTCTGGGCAGAGCTATTCCCGCTGGTATCCTTATTGGGGCAGTTATGATACCTGTATTTTCCAGTTACGGTCTAGATTCGGGACTTCCCTTCTCAGTTGGACTGGCGATTGCTAGCATTGTTTTCTTTCAGTTGGCGCGCGTCTGGCGCTACTTCATCGTCAACCGGTCATATCAACACAGGTCACCGGCGGACGCGCTTAAGTTTGCGTTTGTTCCAGTTGTTGAATTGTATCTAATGTTGTTCTATGTGGCCGCTCCCATCACCATCGTGCTTGCGGGTATCGTATTCGCAATAGATACCAATCTAAATTCACGGGCCTGGTTGTTACTCTATTTACTTCCAATGGGGGCGATCAGGGCGTGGATAGGCAGCTTAGATCCTCAGACAGACGATCTTGAGATTAGTATCAACTGAGGCAGACGTAATTGCGTTTCTACTTTTTAACTCAGAAACTCAGCGATGGACCGAACATACCCACTGATACACGGTTATCGATATGCCCAATGGGGCGTCTGAAAGCTCCATGATACCGGCTCTATCGGATGGCGTACAAGGAACGCTGTGAAGTACTTCGTCTGTACTGAGCGATTCGTGGGCTCTCTGTACCGAACGATCAAGAGAGTACCCGAACATCCGTTCACGTTAAGAACCATTATGAACTACTGAAATGAGCGGAAGCTAGTGAACTCGTCCAGAAACACCGAGGAAACACAGATAATCGTCGATAGATGCCGCCCAAATCAGAACTAGTTGTCGAAGTGAGGGGTTGACTACCGCGACTGCTCTCGCGGTGGGAGAAGAAAGTGAGAAGGCGAGAAAAGGAGTGGAGGGGGTCAATGGTGCGAGCACGTGAGATGCTATGATGAAGGCTACGTGAGCAGTCGAAACGGGGTGCTGCCGACGAGTATTTCTACAAGGGCGTCCCCGAGAGTCCACCGATTAGCACTCTTTCGGGGCGGTTGGATGTGGATAGCTGAGCACAGCCGCTGATGCCGTTCGATTGTGGACTGCAGTCAAAACCGACGGTTCGGAGACATCGAGTATGAGCCGTATTCACATTATTCGAAGTCCGAGAGGCTCTTGCCGACGTGGAAGCCGATGTTTTCGGAACCGAGTTCGATGGCGAGCATCTGCTCGTCAGAATCGTCGATCGTGACTGTCTCGCTTGCTCGCGATTTCCCGTTGGCCTCAACGTCGGCCAGTTCGACAGTCACCTCGTATGCACCCGTCTTGCCCCATACGTCGTCATATACTGCAACCGACCGTTCGTCGTTGTTTTCGGAGTCCGAGGGAGCGAGGTCGTACTCTTGATCGAGAGCGGTGTCGCCAGCAGGATCCACGATGACGATGGAGCCAGTGACTGGCTGGCTGGTTTCGTTGAACACGTTGACCTGTTTGAGCAATTGATCTCCGATGAAATCCGCCACAGCCGTACAGCCCGCTGTCAGCGCTAATCCCGTCGTTCCGCTTGTCACGAGCAACTTTCGTCTGGTAGTCAGACCGCCTTTATCGGGTTTCTGAGATGTCATAGGCACTCGTCAAAACAGTAGACTGGATCGGCGGTAAACAGGAACGTCGGTTCTCTCGGTGAGAAACACTTGAGACAGGGAATTGATGTCCGGCCATCCACACCCACCAATGTCGTCACACTACCCTCCTGATCCGTTGTTCCGAGTAGTTTCATCCGTCTTCCCTGGCAGTACTCTCGTATATCCCTCACCAAAGTAATTCAATGAGGCCATCCACAGGTGTTTCTGGGGCTGAGATCTTGCGGCGGGACCTATTTGATTACCGGCCCATCGATTAGACATGGAGGTGAGCAAAACGAGGATTGCGAGCATCGTCGCAGTTACGACCATATTCGGGTACGCGCTTTATCGGCGCCGCTCGATTAATCCCTCTGACACCAATGGTGAAGAATAGGCCCCCAGCTGATGATAACGGACATCAAGCTCAGGCGATTGCAGACAAATCTACGCCGATGGCGGTCCTGCTAGCACTCGTACTTTCGCCGGTCGCGTACTACTACGTCGGCCGGACGAAGCTGGCAGTGATTAACTTACTGACGCTCAATTACCTGCTGCTGGGCATCGTAGTTGTCCCGATCCACGTGTATAAGATCATCAACGACGCCCAGAACGAACGAGACGACCAAACCGAAGACTGGTAGGTAAGTCTGCCCGGCGATTCACACAAGCCCGCAGCCGCTTCAAAGGCGGCACGGGATAGATCGCCACTATTCTTCACTGCTTGTCACAATTCGTATCTGGTATCATAGAGGCGGACGGTCACAACGCTCCCCGTCGGATCGTTCTCGCGAAACGAAAGATCGCCGCCTAGTTGTGCGACGGCCCAGTTAACGAACCAGAGTCCGATGCCGTTCCCGTGTTCGAGTTGCGTCTCCGGTCCGGCGTCCAGAATTTTCCGTTCTCGATCCGGAATCCCCGGACCGTCGTCGGCGACACGGATTTCGGCAACTCCGTCGGGGCCCGTCCGAACGGTAACCTCGACGTGGGGAGAGTCTGCGTGTTCGACCGCGTTATCCACGAGTTCCGATAGCACCTGTCGGACGACGGATTGATGCGACGAAACTACCAGCTCGTCTGGGCAGAACAGCGAAACTTCGCATGGCCGGTCTGCAGTTCGATACTCTTTGACGACATCCGACGCGACGGCCACAAGGTCGACTGGTTCCGGGGAGTCCGCACTGGCAGTCATCACGCCTTCGGCCTTCCGAGCCTTGTCACTGAGTTCGACGAGGTCAGTCGCGCTGTCTCGGACCCCACTCCGAACGTCTTCGTCGTCGATGCGATCGGCGTACGCGAGGACGACATCCAGTTCGTTCCGGACGTTATGTCGGAGGACGCGGTTGAGGACCGAGAGCCGCTGTTCGCGCGTTTGGCGGTCGGTCACGTCCCGCAACAGCACAATTCTAGCGACCGGGTCAGTTTCCCCTTCGGCGTCGGCTTTAGCGTCATCGACTGCCGAGACGCTGAACTGGAACCGTCGGCGCCCTTTCGTCGTCTGAAGAGTGACCGTCCCAGTAGCGCCTGCCGAGAGATCCTTCCCCTCGAGTCCGTCGACGATCGAGTGGATCGGTTCGCCGATCATTGACGCCGGAGACCGATCGAACAGTTCCGCGATCGTCGCGTTGGCATCGAGCACGTGATCTTCCCAATCGAGTACAACGACTCCCTCCCGAAGCGCCTCAACGACGCGTGTTCGAGCGACGTAATCGGCCTTGGGAAAGCCGGTCATCACCGGGTAGCGCCGTACTGCAATCGCGGCCAATCCGCTGGAAACGAGGAGGCCGACGGTCACGCCGTCGGCGATGGGTTCGCTACTCCCCGCCCCGCCCGCGTAATACGGTGCCGCGACCATCGAAGCCACGATCACGATTTGTAGCCTCGAGATGCGAGCGTGGTTCCAGCCGTGTCGGAGCAAGAGGTATGTCCCATATGAGAACAGTCCCAACAGAAACATGATCTCTGTCCCGAAAAACGAGGCGATCAGTGGTCTGGTCACAGACATCGGGGGTTGGATGGCGATGACAACGGCGCTCAGAATGATTGGGATCGCGATCCCCAGAAACATGGCGACGCGCCACCGCGTTAGACCGGTGCCTCGGCCGGTGTAACTGAGCGCATACACGACCCACACTCCCGGGATGATGATCCCGACGCCGAGTTGGCCGAAGTCGATGACCGGTGACAAAAACGGAATTGCCGATATGCCGGGGAGTTCTGCCAGTACCGAGAGTATCCCCATGGTCGTCAAAAGGGCCAGAATGGTAATGAAGGGGGGCGCACTGGGCCGATCTCGCAATCTAATGGCGAACCAAGTTGTCCAGGCCAGCAATGCAACGGCACCTACATCCAGAACGATGGCCGCGAACATCTCGACGGGCGAGATCATTCTATCCTTCTCACGTTCTTGTGAACCGGCTGTAATGAACGCAGTGGTCTGCATTCCATCAATTGATCGGGGATCCCACGGCCCTCGCAGTCGCCGAAACGGTTGAACGAAGAGATCTAATCATAGATCACTGGACCCGAACCGACGGTAGCCGGCTGCCAGCGGAACCGCGATCCAGATGAGGAGCAACACCAGTGCGGCCCACCAGTCGACGAACATCGGCACTCCGTCCACGGCGTATCGACTTGCTCGGTCAATGTCGAACCCTGCGCGCAAGAGTCTGGCGTACGATTCGCCGGGTTCGGCTAACTGGAGAAACAGCGCCCAGTCGGGCGTTCCCAAGCTGAGGTCGAAACGGTGGAGGAATGCGACGCCAAATGAGATGAGGCGGCGCCAGAGAACCGCCATTAGCACGTATGCCCCAACAGCGCCGAGGGTAATTCGGCGGTCGTTCGTTGTCGACGCTGAAAGCGCAACGGCGACCGCGACGAACGACGCGCCGTAAAGGACGGTTGCGAAGAGGAACCACGGATACGCGATCACACCCTTGGTTCCGTACCGCAGCGCCGCGTAGAGCCCGGCGATTGACAATCCGAGAAGCGTCGGTACCAGCAACACGATTGTCCGGCCCAGCGCCTTTCCAACGAGCAATTCCGTACGTGATTGCGGGAGCGACATCGAGAGCAAGAGGCTCCCGTCGTTCCGCTCGTCGGAGATCGCACGGTAGCCCAGCAAAATACCAAGCACCGGTAGGACGGGGTCGACAATCGCGACGATACCGGCGACGAACCCCACGAACGTCTCGTCACCGGAGTAGGCGTACGCAACGGCGTAGCCGATGAACAGGAGCGATAGGAATCCAAACAGTCCCCAGAGCGTCAGGGATCGGCTGGCGTCGTGAATGTCCTTGTGCGCTACATCTCGCCAGCTCATGACAGATCACTGCCGGCGAACCGGCTATAAGTCAGTGCCAGAGGTCCGATTAACCAGAGGACGAAGACGACGAGCGCGACCCACTCGCTAAGATACCAGGGACCGTCGACACTGGTACCCGGATCGAGAAAGCCTGCAGTCACTCGCTGGAAGACGGCGCCGGGCTCGAGATCGAAAATGAACTGAACGGGACCTGGAAGGGGGCCATCGGTGAGGCCGACCCGATTCAGCCCGAATTGGAGGGCACTAGCGATACCGTCCCAGACCATCACGAACAAGAAGAACAGTCCGAACGCGAGTACAGACGCACGCTGTTTGGTTGCGGTCGAAAGTGACGCGGCGATCCCGAGATTCGTCCAGATCGCCCCGAAGGCGACGGTCGTCGCGACGAAGCCGCAAAACCGCACGACGACAAGTTGGCCGAACGGATAAACGACGAGTCCCGCACCGACAACCATCGCAGCGAGGATAGCGCCGCTCAATAGTCCGACGCGGCTGAGGACCTTTCCAAGGACGAAGTCATCCCGTCCGTGCGGCAGCGACAGCGAGAGCAACAGCGCGCCGGATTCACGCTCACCCACGACCGCATCATAGCCTAGTAAGATACCGGTTAGGGGAATGACGGTCGCGAGCCAGCTATCGACAAACCCGGCAAAGCGCGCAGTCGTGATCGGATCAGCGCCGAGCAACGGGTAAAGGTATGCTGCTGCGAGAATCGTCACGACCGGCAGCCCGAGCAGTAGGTGGGTCGATCGTGGCTTCACGGCGAGCGCGCTATCTGTTCGGGCGATGGTCTGCCAGTTCATTCTCGACGGCCCCCAGTGTACGCGACGAACATATCTTCGAGTGAAGCTTCCTCGGTCCGGAAATTCACCACGTCCCCCCCCAGACCCTGAAGTTCGACCATGACGTTCATCTTCGCGTCGTTCGTGCAGGTCACCTCGAGCGTCGATCCATCGCGGACCGTCGCCGTCTCAACGCCGTCAACGGTTCGGACTGCCTCGGCCGTGGAATCGTCCAGTTCGTTGACGTCGATCAGGAGCTTGGTGCCGCCGCCGATCGACTGCCGGAGTCCGTCGATCGAGTCGACAGCGACGAGTTCGCCTTCCTGCAGGATAGCGACGCGGTCGCAGATCGCTTCGACCTGCTCGAGAATATGGCTGGAAAAGAATATCGTGGCGCCGCGCTCGCTCTCCTCACGGAGGATCGACCGAATCTCGGCAGCACCGTTCGGGTCTAGCCCCGACGTCGGTTCGTCGAGGATCAACAGATCGGGATCGTCGACGAGTGACATCCCCAGTACGAGGCGCTGTTTCATCCCCTTAGAGTAGTCGCTGGCCCGCCGGTCGGCTGCCTCCCGGACGCCGACGCGATCGAGGATCTCTATTGGATCGTCGTCGGCGTTTTTGGACCGAACGGCGTACTCGATATGTTGGAGGCCGGTGAGCCGGTCGAACACCGAGTACCCCTCGGGGAGCACGCCGACGCGTTCACGGGCTGCGACGCCCTCTGACTGGCAGTCGTGACCGAACAGTTCGGCTGTTCCGTCAGTCGGCCGCGCGAAGTCCAGCAGAATATTAATGAACGTAGACTTGCCGGCGCCGTTCGGGCCAAGAAACCCGAAAATTTCACCCTCCTCGACGGAGAGTGAGACCCGATCGAGCGCTGTGATAGTTGCGTACCGCTTCGACAGTCCGTTGACGGAGATTGCCGTCATAGCTGCGGCTTCGAATACGGGAGGGAAAATGATCGCCACTGCGTATCACGTTGAGAAACACCGGTCGATGGACGCTAACGGTATGGACGAATTCGTGGACTTAGGGACACAGAACTCCGCCGACAGTCAGATTAATTACAGTCGGAGAAACGCTATGTCGGGCAGCCGAAACATGTTTCAGATCGCTTCTCAGTATTGCTAGAGTGTGCGTCTATAGGTACAGAGCCACAACGGTGAGTATATGACTTCGACAGCAGTAAATCGGACAAAAGCAATTGGGCTTGACATTATTTGTCGTACGAACCGAATCGGTCGTGTTACCTCTGGGATCGGGATCCGGTGAGCTTCGTGACAGACAACCAGAATGACGCTCGGGCGGAGGGGCCTGACGCCGTTGCGATCGATGCAGTTCCGAAACCGGTCGTCGGCTACAAAATCTCGAGCGGGGATCCAGAGATAGCAACTACGAATGATGCGTTCGAAGCAGAGTTTAGCGCGGTGTCGGATGGAGCGAGCGTCCGCGAGTGGCTGCTTCGGAACTGCGCAGTCGACGAGGAAACGGCCGCAGACGCTTGCGCCGCGCTCACCGACGGGGGCGCACTCGAAGTCGAGACCAGAGTCCAATCGGTCGACGAGCCCAACGCTGAACCACAACCGGTCCGACTTCGCAGCTTCGGTGAATCTGACGGTGGCGATGCGGTTGACGGGTATGTTCTGGTGACGAAATTAGCGCCAACGAGCGCCGATAAAGTCGAACTCAACCGGGTTGCGAGCGTCATCACTCACGACCTACGGAACCCGCTCGATGTCGCGAAGGCGCACCTTCAAGCGGCTAGGGAAACTGGTGAATCGAGTCACTTCGATCAGGTCGAGGACGCCCACGATCGGATGGAACAGATCATTCGAGACGCGCTCGCGCTGGCCCGCGGAGGGCGCGCACTCGATATAACCGAGAGCGTCGCGATCGACACGGTTGCAGCCGACGCCTGGGCAACCGTCGACACGGGAACGGCGTCACTCTCTGTCGCCGAGAGCCTGCCGCAGATCAACGCTGACTCCGACAGGCTGCAGCGGCTGTTCGAGAACCTATTCCGGAACGCCGTTGAACACGGTCCAGCAGGCAGTCCGAACGCGACCGAACCGGACCGCGACGAAGCGGTCCGCGTCCGGGTTGAGAGCATCGACGGCGGGTTTCTCGTTGCCGACGACGGATCTGGAATCCCAGTCAGCGAGCGCGAACGAGTGTTCGAGCCTGGCTACTCGTCGACCGAGACGGGGAGCGGAACTGGCCTCGGGTTGACGATCGTCGAGCAGATTGCCCGCGCGCACGACTGGACCGTCTCGGTCGAAGAGGGATCGCGTGGTGGCGCTAGATTCGAATTTCGATCGATCGCGGACGATGACTGACCGATCTAGTGATGCCGACAGGGAGGCGAACAGTGGTGGTTCGGACACAATGGACGATCGACTACGACAGGCGCCGATAGGAGTCATCGAAACGACGAGCGAAGGGGAGATCGTCGACATCAATGACGCCGCAACGACGCTGTTGGAGACCGAGCCGGCCGCACTTCGGGGGACGGCGATCGAGGAAAGCTTCCCGAAGTCAGCTGTCAGGACGCTGCGTGAAGTCTTCGACGGCGCGTCACCGTCCCCTGCGTCGTTCGAGGAATACTACCCGCTGATCGATCGGTGGCTCGCGGTCGACATCTGCGTCGACGAAGGCGCACTCGTATACGTACAGGACTGTACGCCGCGTAAGGAGACCGAACAAACCGTCGCTCGGCTGGACCAGCAACTCGACCGGGTCCAACGCATCAACTCGTTGATCGCGACCGTGTTACAGCAAGTCATCGGTGCGTCGGACCGTTCGGACATCGCTCGGACAGTCTGCGAGCGGCTAGGTGGGACCGACCGCTACAAGTTCGTATGGGTCGGCGATCGGAAGTTCTCCGAGGAGCGCCTCCGGGTGCTCGCCGCGGCGGGCGATGCTACCGACCTTCGCGACCGAATCGACGAGAGTCTAGGCGGCGAGAAAACTTTGCCCGGCCAGACAGCAGTGGCGTCCGGGGAAACGCAGCTCGTCGAAGCAATCGCCGAAAACGACGCCGTTCCCCGCGGCGTTCGACGAGTGGCGTTCGGAAACGGGCTCCAGTCGTGTTTAGCAGTTCCGCTCGCGTACCAGGGGACGGTCTACGGCGTCGTAACGGTGTATTCCGGTCAGGAAAACGGGTTCAGCGAACAGGAGCGGGTCGGCCTCGAGACGCTAGGAAGTGTCGCCGGATTCGCGATCAAGGCCGGGCGACAGGAAGATCTGCTGGTTGCCGATACGGTCACCGAGGTGACCGTCGGGGTCCGCGACGAGACAATCCCGTTCATCGGCGCTGCGGACGAGGGTAACTGCACCGTGTCGCTGGACGGCGCGGTCCCTCGGGGCGACGGAGCCGTCGTCTGCTATCTCACAACCGACGGTCCGATCGAGGCCGTCGACGAGTGGCTAACAGGTTGTGAGGGTATCACCGACGTGCGACAGATACGGTCAGAAACCGAACCGCTCTTCCAAGCGACTATCGTCGATGAAGCGCCCGTAACTACCCTCGCAGCATGGGGTGCGACGATCAAGAACGGGGAGTACAGTTCCGAGTCGGCCCGACTTGTCGCCGAACTCCCGTCAGACGGAGACGTTCGGCGGCTGGTCGAAGCCGTCGACGCCACGGTTGCGGAGACGCAGCTCGTCGCGAAGGAGGAGACGACCCGGACGCCCGAGCCGGCCGAGGCGTTTCAGAACGCCCTCGACGAGCGGCTGACCGACAGACAGCGGACGGTGCTGCGGACCGCTCATCTATCAGACTACTTCGCCTCGCCGCGGGGGAGTACCTCGGAGGAGGTAGCGGAGACGCTCGACATCGCCGGGTCGACGATGCTATATCACCTCCGGCGGGCCGAGCAAAAACTCGTTGAAGCCTTTTTTCATGCCGACCGAGAAGCAGATGTGATCGGCTCGGAGGCAGGGGCGACCGACCCGGGGACGGGAATGTCCGACGAGCAGTAAGTCGGCATCAGTACCGTCCGCGGTCGATGCCCGAGAACTCTGCCAGTAGCTCCTCGACTTCTGGGAGAAGTCCTAAAACCCGATCCTCGATGGCGGTGCGTCTAGTCTCGATCTCAGCAAGCCGACCATCGTTCTCGATCTCGTCGGCGGGAAGTTCGGTGTCGACGACCGCCCGCGTCGACTCCAGTCGGAAGTATTCGCCGAGGAGTTCGTACGCGAGGACCTGACACTGCTGGTCGACGGCCGCGTGAAGGTCCTCGCGCTCAACCGGCTTCGAGAGGTAGTCGTCGAACGGCATGTCGACGATATCCAGTCCAGGGTCGATCGCCGTCACCATCACGACCCGCGTTTTGAGGTCCCGTTCCCGGAGACGCTCGAGCACCTCGTCCCCCGAAAGTCCGGGCATGTGCCGATCGAGCAGGACGACATCAGGGACCGTCTGATCGTCGACGACCTCGAGCGCTTCCTCACCGCCGTACGCGACGGTCACGTCGGCGACATCTTCAAGGCGGAGTGCGTACGCGTCGGCCACTTTCTTCTCATCATCAACCATCAAGACCCGGGGCTCCTCCACGCGCATCACGTTACCCATCTTACCGGCCGGTAGGCTGTCACCGTACTAATATCCCGTCACAAGTGGAACGTGATCGCACACATGTGGGTAGAACGGCCGGCCGTAATCGCAAGGGGAGGGGTTCGAACTGCCGGCCAAATACGGTCGGATACACAACTCTACTAATAACTAGAGTGGCGCGACGACACCATTGCGATTAGTAGCATCATCGTATAGGGACCGTCCCGTTCGATTAACAGATACCGATGCCGAAACTGGACTCATCCCGTAGCAGATTGCGACCAACCGGACGGCGAGGGAGCCCGTCTGAGAGTGACGGGACGATGATCGACTCGAATGCGGCGGTCAGACTCTTGAGCGACGATTATGCCCGAAGCGTGCTTGACGAACTCGACGAAGGTCCACTCTCTGCAAAGGAGTTGGTGGAGCGCCTGGACATTTCGCGTCCCACCGTGTATCGACGCCTGGACAGTCTCGAGTCAGCAGGACTCGTCCAAAGCTCGATCAGCGTGCGGGCGGACGGTCACCATCAACGGCGATACTGCGTCTCGGTCGATCGAATTCGGCTCACCTTCGAAAGTGACGGGATCACAGTGGAAGCGAACGATCGAGCCGACCGAGGACGTGACGTTGCTCTGCCTCTGCATAACTAGAGGGTGGCGTTGGTCAGGGTTCCGAATAGTAGCGGGACACTACAGGGTCGTTCGGTCGGTACAGAGGCATAACTGATGGCCGACAACGATTACAAGTCCAAATCCGATAAAGCGCTCGAGACCCCCTTGAGTAACGCGGAACCAACGGTTGATCTCGACGAGCTTCTGGCGGTACTGGCCGAAGAGTACACAAACGAGATTATCGCAGCGCTGGGCAAAGAATCACTATCCGCCCGCGAGATTGCCGACAGTTCTGGTGCCTCCCGTCCGACGGTGTACCGGCGGCTCAACCGACTCGAATCGATCGGCGCCGTTGAGACGACGATGGCCCCCTCGCCCTGCGGGCAATGCCGAAAGGAGTTCCGACTCATCCTTGGTGAGATCGAATTTTCACTCATGGGTGATGCAGATATTGTCCAGAACGGCAATTAATAGAAAGCATCGAGAGACCAGTGTCGCGCCAATATCGAACCATGCGAGGCTGTTGCTGTCTTTTGGGCGCTATCGCCCACTTCTGATGAAGGGTGCATCCCTGCGTATCTAGAGTACTTCCGTACTCGGAACGGTCATCCGTATCGGATCGCTTCAGGAAAAGCCGACGACACAGAAGTTGCCTCACCATTACACACCTCGATATGTGAAGGGGATCGACACCCGTTTCTGACACAGAAATCCATCGATATGCCTACTGAAAGTGGAACGAATTTTCAGATCGTGACCCTGAATATCGGTTCATCGTTGACTGGCGGTTTCCGTCGCGTCGCCAATCGAAACGGTCTGTTGCTCCTAGTCGCCTATCTGTTCCTCGGACTCGTGTGGCAGGTAGCGTTCTACAGCGCAGTCATGGCCTGGTTGCAACAGTCGGACGTCTCAACGTCGGACGTGGCTCTCCCGTCGTTCGAAGCACCTAGCTCTATCCTCGCCGGTGTCGCGGCCCTCTCACTGCTATTACTCCTCTACTTGACCGTCGTCGCGATCAGGACGTTCGTGGGCGGACACTCGCGGTCGATACCGTCCGAATACTACACGCGCAATATCGTCTATGTTCTCATCAATGCAATCGTCGGTAATATCGTGTATGGCCTGCTCGTAGCCTTCGGCTCTATTCTCTTTCTCATTCCGGGGATCATCGCCTACGTCGCATTTCCGTTCGCTATATTCTATATCTCTTCTGAGGATAAGAACTTCGTTGCTGCGTTACGCGATAGCTGGAGTTTGACACGTGGACACTGGCTTCGGCTGTTCTTGCTATTCTTAATCGTATTTATCGGTAACGGGATTATCGCCGGTATCGGCTCCGTAATTACCATGGTTGCCGTCACTGCGGTTAGCAGTCAGATAATGGGGACCCTCGTCTCCGGTCTGTTCTACCTCCCGTTTTCGTTGCTCACACTCGGCATCCTTGCAGAAGCCTTCATCCGACTTCGAGACAGCCAAGGTGCAGAGGACGAGGCGTTCGCGAACATCTAATTGTCGAGTTCGTTTCGTAGAGGGTTCAGCAGTCTTCCACGGACACTGTCTAGTCACGGTGTTCGCTGTCCGCTCACACTCCCAGGATTCATCAAATTCCGCCGGATAGCACCCGCTGAAGGTCTGCGAGCTGCATAGCCGAATTAACTCCACGACCTGCCTGTCTCTCAAACTGAACTAACTAGACGGTGTCCAACTCCCTATCTCAATCTAAAGACGGTTTCAGGTCGAGAAACTCTGCTTCTGGTGTTTTTTATCCCCAATTCCAATGGCAAGTCACAGATGCCCTGGAATTCAGCCTCACAGCGTCTCGCCGTTGATCAGCGGTCGATCACCCGACGAGCCGTGCTGGCAGTCGGCGCGAGCAGCGGCGTCGTTGCACTTTCCGGTTGTTCGACACTCTCCGATGCGGTCGGCAATTTAATTCTCAAAGATGTGAACGTCGTCAATGCAGCGGATCAGTCTGTCGCTGGGACGATCGAAGTAACCGGCCCAAACGGCGACACGTTACGAGACGAGCGGTTCGATCTCGTTTCGCAAGACAAGGTCGACAGTGGAGAGGAAGGAAACATGGCGTTCTACGGAGACGTTCTCGCCGATGGGGGAGAGTACACGTTGTCTGTCACCTTAGACGACGGGAGCGGAATCAACGGAACGACCACAGCGGAAGGAACAGTCAACGTGTCCGAGCCGGACGACGAACACGTCGTCGCGCTCCTGGGGGCTGGCAAGGCGGACGAACCGATCGTATTTACTGTCGTCAAGAAACTAAGCGACCTCGAAGAGTACGACTCGGACTTCTAAGACGTATGCGTCCTCACCCGCTTTCCGGTACATAATTATTAAATTTCTAAATAATCCTCTTCGATCTATGAACTGAGATCCGATGAAGCGGCCGAGATCTTGCACCACCAACCCGCCGGGGGTGAATACATAGCGCAGGCCAGTCACGAAAGATAGATCGGTGACGACACAATAGAATCGGTAAATTCAGGCAGTAATTTTGATATCGAGAAACTCAGCGATACGTTCGACGAGTCGCTCGGGCTGATCTTCGGGAACAAGTAGGTGGGAATCCTCGATACGTTCAAGTCGTGCATTAGGGAAACATTCAACCAAGCGTTCGGCGTCCTTGAACGGGAAAATCGGGTCGTCAAATCCCCATACGACCAGAACTGGCCGATCGAATGATGAGAACGTTTGAGCAGCTGCGTTCGTGTACTGGGGTGAAGCACCGAGTAGCGCTTTCCGAAGGTCCCGTCGGATGGCTGGGTCCGTACACAATGAGTCCAGATACCCAGCAAGGATGTTTGGGCTGATAGAGTGTTTTGCGAAGAGTTTGAACGTCAGACGACGAGCAATCTTCGATCCGAGCGTTCGGGCCAGCAAGGTCGTAAAGCCGGGCACGCGTGCGCCCCAGACGAATGGACGAGCAAGTAGTGGGGGAAAGCTATCAAAGGCATCACAATTGGTGAGAATTAAACGCTCTACACGCTCAGGGTACTCGGCTAAAAACACCTGACAAAAGGCTCCCCCCGAATCGTTACCGATCAGGGTCACTCGTTCCAGTCCAAGTGCGTCAATGAACTCGCTGAGCAACGCAGCTACGTCAGGCGGTGTAAGGTCAGCGTCGGGGTGCATCGCGACCTCGTGACCACCGAGAGGGAGAGTTGGAACCAGACAGCGGCGTTCCCGAGAAAGCGGCCCAGCGACGTTTCGCCAGAGGTTTCCGTTAACAAGCGCTCCGTGGACGAACACGATTGGTTCGCCTTCTCCTATGTCGCTGTACTGAATCGTTCCCTGTGACAGTTCGACCTCGGACAAACTGTCTTGGAGATGTGCCTGTTCCACTGTGCCAGATTTGGTCTGATTCATATCTCAAGAATTGATGCCAGGGGGTGTGAATACACCGCCGTGGAAATTCCGAGGTGCGTGGAAGTGACCTCCCAGCGATGAGTTTTTGTTTACCGAGTAGGAGGTTTGACTCTATGGACGGTGATGGTCTTGTCGAACTGCTACAACTACGTCATGATGTTCTCGACGAGCTCGCTGATGAACAGTACTCTCGGCACGAACTCATTGATGTGCTTCCGGACTCGAAGTCGACCATTTATAAAGGCCTGTCACAACTTCAAGAGTCTGGGCTTGTCGAGCGCACCGAGGACGGACTCAAGCTCACCCTTCTTGGGGTGGTGGCACTTGCACGGTATCGGACGCTAGCGGATACTGCCGATACTGGGGATTTGCTGGCAGAGTTTCCAGGATCGTCAGTCGATCCCAAAGCGCTTGTTGGCGCAGATGTCGTCCGGCCAGATGAGTCCGATGTGGAACGACACCTCGAAGCGTTCTGGGAACTGCTGGACGATGCGGACCACATTACCGGTATTACACCGGTTGTTTCTCCAGGATACATTGATCGATTTCGCTCATTCTTGGATGGCGGTCTCACTGCCGATCTCGTGCTCCCCGAAGAGGTTTTGAAATCCTTTCAATCAACACATCCAAACGAATTATCTACCCTCTCGGATCGTGTCGTACTCTCCAAAACCACCACTGAAATTCCGTTCGGTATACTCGTAACCGAGGGGTCGTATCCGCGGATGGCGATCGAGCTGCGTGATGGACCACTCATCACAGGATTGGTCGTAAACGATACCCCAGATGCGATCGAATGGGCGAGGGAAACTATTGATCGCTTTCGAGCAAACGCTACACAAGTTGGCTCTTCGAGCACAGAACCTGGCGGCAACTCGTAGTTGCTTCCTCATAGTGGTCACTCGACCGTTGACGCGACCCTCACACAGTTTAGACGCCAGTTGACTCGAGGATTGATTGGGAGATATATCGGTGGAAAGTTACTGGCTATAGCCTCTAAACGCGCAGTTTCTACTATCTTCCAGACAAATCGGTCGGCCGCTCCATTACCTGCTCACCCTGCACTTATCGCTGTCCTCAGGGGTCATGAACATGGTACTCGTATAGGTACAGATGCATAGTGTCTATAGTAACAGTCGAAAATCATTTTACCACGCCAACCATGTATTATCGAATATGTTGAAGGTCTCCCCACGATCAGTCCTTGCACCGCTTGTCCTGTTCGGTTTCTCCGTAAGTGCGTACTTCCTCGTGCTTGGTGGAGTTGTGCCAGTTCCACAGGGGCCGAATGTCGTGTTGCTCGCTCTTGCAGGTGTAACGACGCTTGCCGCTGTGGTCATCCGGGCGAAGATTCCTGCTATTACAGCAGGCGTGGCGACGCTCGGATTCGTCCTTAGCTTCGGCACCGATCCACTCGTCGTCACCGTCGCCGCGGCACTCACGATCCTTGGCGGCCTTGGTTTTCTCGTTGGGACGGCGAACCATGTCAGGAAGCGTGCTACCACCACGAATCCGGCCTGATTTCTGCGAATATTTCCGGCAGTACTTCGGTGTCGCTAGCTCCGAGCCAGAGTACTCACTACTATATCTGTACTTTCCGAATCCGAAGATAAGGTAGTGAGGATATAGGAACCGTTCTATGACACCTTCCGTCGGTTGGGAAATCACGATCTATGAGCACTGACTCTGTCTCTGCCTTCGGGTAATCGTCTGGATCGATCACTGAGCCCTCCCCGTAGCGACGAGAGATCATGACCGACTGAAAAACAGCAGTAGATCGAATGGTACGTGTTATGGATGTAAGCCCCTACGCTCACGACGCCGGTCTTTATAATATCCTAGATAGTATTACGAGCCGAGGAAACCGGGAACGCTAACGAGAGAAAATGCAAGACGGAGACAGGGTGACTGTCGAAACCGGTGTTGAATCTGTGTCGTTCTGCGTCGAATTGAACCCTGTTTGATGGGTGAAATCACACGGATTGTGATAGAAGCCTTCCAAGCTCATGGCCCGGGTTCAAATCCCGGTCCGCGCATCACCGTTCTCCGCATCGTCAGCGTCCATTCGAGCGGCGGCCATCTCAGTGCAGTAAGCCAGCGACCCACGAACAGGCTTCACGCGAAACTGGACGAGACGTGGCTCGTTGCTTCCGGGTTTCCTCACGTAGACAGTACGCGGTCCATCGACCTATGAGTGAAGAAACAGAGAACATCGTCCTCGTGCCCGAACCGTCAGCGAAACACCTCAGTCCTCGACAGCGCGTTTCCTACCGAGACCCGGAGCAAGCTCGTCGACTGGATGCTCTCCGAGGGAAAAGATCCGAAGCGATCGATCGGCTACGCCCGTTCGACGACTCGTCAACGAGCGTACCGCCTCGACACGCTTTACCGAAAAACGTGGAAGGCAGAGAACCGATACACGGAGAACTGGCAGTGTAGCTTGTCGGATCGAACGGTGATGGCAGTTGAGCGGTGGCTCGAAGAACGCAGCTATCGGGAGAAATACGAGGACACGGAGCAGCTCTGGCTCACCCGGTTCGAAAACCCGTATTCGACTGGATCACTGAACCGAATATTCCGAGAGATCTGTGCAGAGGCCGGAATCGCAGTCGGGGATCGGGACCTGACGTGGTACTCGATGCGCCACAGTATCGGGACGTACATGGCGAACGAATTGACGGTGAAGGCGGCCGCAGCGCAGTTGCGCCATCGATCGATCAAATCTACGCTGCGGTACGATCGTGCGCTGATCGAGGAACGAAAGGCGGCACTCGAGCAGATGGGGTGATTACCCCCTCTGCCGTTGCGCTACCGCGTCGACTAAGCGTTTGCATACCGCTCGCTGAATACCCCTGGTGATCACAATCGTGTATGGCCCACGACGAGACGACGTGCCTCGAAAATGGGATCGTGGTGCTGCTGCGGCGATTGATCACGATGGGACTGTCCGCCGGATGCGAACTTGAGGTGTGATTCTACAGATCGCGGACTACTGTCACTGCAGAGTGCGAATCTAACGTTGACACTTCCATCAGTTATCAGTGATGTTGGTAGAGTCGTGCTGAATACAGAGAATGGGTACACGATTGTCTCGTTTGTTACACGACCAATCTACTGAACCAGCCGTTCACAGATATGCTCGCTTATCAGACGAGAGGGCAACCTAAACCAGTGAGATCACGAGAATAACACTGCCACCAATACCAGCAAGAATGCCGACTCCGCGCGCCAGTTGCCCACCCCACGCAACCGTCCGTTCGAGCGAGAGCACAACCGCGATGAGCGCCATCCAAACGATATTCATCGAGCCCACGATCACCATGAACGTGAAAAGGGCCCAACAACACCCGGCACAAAAGACGCTGAACTGCCAGCTCATTCTGACGGCACCACGCACTCCCGGCCGGTAATGGCCCAGAAGGAACCCAAGCGGTGACCGGCAATACCGCAGACACCGGTATTTGTACGGTGAGAGCTGGTATCCCGATAAGAGTAGCAACGACCCACCCAGCAGGAGGCCGCCATGGGAGTCCGCGAGGCTGACGATCGGCACCAGCACATTGACGACGAGCGGGACAACCCCCGTCAACGTCCAAACTAATGCGTACGTCCCGATAAACGCCCCAATTCGCATCGTTTTGCCTGTTGCCGTCGTCCCCGTGAGTGTCTCGGCGTATAGCCGGAAGAGCGGAACTGACGACGGGTACATCATAGCGACCATCATCACCCCCCACATGAACAGATAGAGACCGATGCCAGTCAACCCGTTCGAGAGCGCCATCGCCTCCGGTGCGCCTGGCTCGGACATACGCATCTTCATACCCATCTGCCCGCCGGGCATCGGGAGCCAGCGACCAATTACTGCTGCCCACGCGAGCAACGCGATTACGTAGGTAACGACCGCGACGATCGGGATGTGTCGGTGGGTAATTCGATCCCGGAACGAGTCCTGTGCACCCATGATTGACTCTGTCGCTGTCCTACCGCTCTTAGGAGTTCGCCAATTCGAAGTCGCCGAGGTAAGCGTTGTTTCCGGAGACGTCCCACGTGAACTGGTCGTCGTAGGAGACGGTGGCCGTGGTTGACTTTCCGGTCTGTACCTCTGTACTCTTCGTCAGTGGGTGGGGCGTGATCGTACCGACCTCTTCGTTGAATCCGACTGCACCGCTCGCATCCATTTCGATGGCGTCACCGATTTCGACGGAGAAGTCCACCCCGTCCCGCGAGAAACTGATCGGAACGGTTGTGACGTCTGCGGATCGGACGTGTGTATCAGCGACGGGTGCCCAGATGCCACCGGCGCGGCCGGAGTAGATGTCTTCGAGAGCTTCGCGCTGATCGTCGTCGGCTGTCTCGTCGAGGAGTAACACGATGTCCCACTCCGTCTCGGGGGCGAACATGACTCCCTCATCGGTCGAAATGAGCATGCCGACATCTACCCCACTGAGGTCGACATCGCCGTAGCTTCCTTCTTCGATATGCCACGCCAGTGAGACAGTACAGACGCCATCGTCCGGTGATTCCATCCATACACACTGACATGCGACATCGCAGTTACAGGCTTCGACGTAGTCTCCTTTGATGGTCCATTCTTGTACCATTGATGAACACCGTGTGGTATGCCAGCAAGCACCATGATAAAGCTATTCGGTGAAACTCTGACGCTTGGTGAAACCGGGAATTGGCCTTTCCATTCGCCTGCAATGGGAGAACATACGCGCATGGTATCTTGTTGCCCTGTACTTACCGAATCCGAAGATCAGGTGGCGAGGGTATGGGAACCGCTCTCTGACAACTTCTGTCGGTCGGAAAATCAGGATCAGCGATCACGCACTCTGCCTCCGCGTTCGGGTAATCGTTTGAGTCGATCACAGAATCCTCCCGTAGCGGTGAGGGATTGTGACCGACTTGAAACACCGTCGACCGACTGGTTCGTAGTATAGATGTACGCCCTGAAGCCCACGACGCGGGCCTTTATAATATCCTAGATAGTATTACGAGACGAGGAAACCGGGAACGCTGACGAGGAGAAAATGCAAGACGGAGACGGGGTGACTGTCGAAGACGGTGTTGAATCTGTGTCGTTCCGTGTCGAATTGAACCCTGTTCGATGGGTGAAATCACACGGATTGTGATAGAACCTTCCAAGCTCATGGCCCGGGTTCAAATCCCGGTCCGCGCACTTCTCGCGATGTCCCGATCCTTCTGTGTAGAAACATCGTCCGCATCGTTTCTCCTGACCTCGCCGACGAACGGAGCGACTCGAGCGCCGTCGAGTCGCCGGCGATCCGTTCGAGAGAACCGCGGGACCGAGCAGCGAGATGACGAACCGCACATTGTAGTGGTCGGCGCGCGAAACGACCGTCGTGGAGTACGAACTGCTCGGCTGGCCGCCCGACGGCCCGAAGCTGCGGCTCGATCACGAACGGTTCAGCTACGCGGGCAAGTTCGTCATGACGAACACTGGCAAAGCGGTGGCTCGAGCCGACGACGGACGCCTCATCGCGGCCGTCGCGTTCAACGAGGATCGGACCGACGACGGGACGCTCTGGCTGCGCTACGTGACCGTCGCCCGCGATCGGCGCGGCGAGGGGATCGGCCCGGCACTTCTCCGCCGCGTCAGGGACCGTGCGCTCGAGCGTGGCTACGATCGGCTTCGGATCGCCGTCAACAACCCCTACGCCTACGAGGCGCTCTATCGGAGCGGGTTCGCCTACACCGGAGAGACGACGGGGATCGCGGAACTGATCCTCGAGCATCCCGCGCCCGCGGCCGACCGGGACTGGACCGAGCGCGAGCGCTACCAGGCCGGCCTCGAGCGGTTTCGCGACCGCGACCTCTCCGCCGACGAGGACGCGTTTCTCGCGTCGCGTCGCGATAGCGACCCACCCGAACGCGAGTCAACCCCCGAGTGAACCGCGGGACGCCGAGGCGGGTTCGCGCCCGGATGGCTCGCGGCCAGCACGGGCCGGTTCCCTCGAGCGGGAGTTCGGTCTCGCAGCGCGGACACGAGGCGCGTTCGTCGTCGCCAATGTCGGTTCGGGTCTTCCCGCACTCGTAGCAGGTCAGTTCGACCGCCGACGGGTCGTCTTCAGCGTCGGTTGCGAGCCCGCGGAGTCGCGAACCGACGGCGACGGATCGTCGTGCGCGTCCGAGACATGGCAATCCTTTTCCCCCGGGCTACAGAATCCGATGGTATGACGGACGAAAACGACGCCCCCGACGGAGACGACGCAGGCGAAGGTAGCGAGGAGAAATCCTTCCGCGAGCGAGTCGAGGAGATTCGTGAGAAGCGCGCCGAAGAGGGCGAGGGGGAGGGCGACGCCCCCGAGAGCCCGTTCGGCGGCGGTCCGGGCGGCCCCGGCGGTCCGGGCGGCATGGGCGGTGGCAACCCGTTCGCACAGATGATGGGCGGCATGATGGGCGGCGGCCCGGGTGCCGGTCCCGGCGGTCCGGGCGGCCCCGGTGCCGGCGGACAGGACGAGAGCAACGAAGAACTCGTTCGCGAGGTCCGACAGCTCCGCGACGAGATGCGCGACCAGACTCGCGCGCTGAAGCGCATCGCCGACGCGCTCGAGGATCAGTAACGACCCCGACGGATCCGTTTTTCGCGTTTCGAGTCACCGGCTAGTGAGACGTGAATTCCTTCGCGATACGGTCGTCGCCGACGGCTGCTGATTACTGTCTGACCCGGAGCCGGCCGCGTTCGTCGTATCGGAAGCCGGCCTCTTCGAACGCGGCTTGCGCTGCGCTCACGTCGACCTCACCGCCGGTTCCGAGGAACGGCACCTCGGGGTCGTTCCCATCCCACTCGAGGCTCTCCGGAACCCACTGCCGGGTGACCGGCGTGGCGACGGGTCGTGCCTTCCCGCGGAACACGGTGTCGACCAGCCACTCCTTGTCGACCAGTTGCGCGATGACCCGGCGGAATCGCGGGTTGCTGAACGGCGCTTTCCGCGCGTTGAAGCCGAGGAAGTAGAACGTCCACGACGGGGACTCGACCAGTCGGGTGGTCTCCGTCGCCTCGACGGAATCGATGACGTCCGTCTCGAGTGCCGTACTCGTTACGTCGGCGATGCCGTCTCTGACGGCGGTCACGGCCGTCTTGCTGCTCGGAGAGATGCTGAAGGTGAACTCGTCTGCGGTCGGCGCCGGAAGGTCAACGCCGGCTCGGCGCGTGAAGTGCGTATCGAAGCGCTCGAACGTCAGCTGCTCTCCTTGCGTCCGGCCGGCGAACTGATAGGGACCGCTCCCGACCGGCGGTACGTTGTTCGCGGTGACCGCCTTCGTGGTCCCCTGTGTCATGCTGACGCCGCCCGGTCCCGTCGCGTCGGCGGCCCGCTCGCGCCAGACGTGTGCCGGGAGGATCGGAACGAGAAACGCGCGCTCGCCGACCGCACGGTTCGTGTCGACCGAGATCTCCAGTCGATTCCGGCCGCGGACGTCGACCGAGTCGACGGTTTCGACCCGTCCGCGGTACCGAGGCGTGGGGACGGCGGCGTCGTGGTTCCCGAGGGACATATCTTGCAGAAAGCGATAGGTGAACGCGATGTCGCTGGCCGTCACCGACACACCGTCGTGGAACGCACAGCCGTCGCGGAGACGCACGTCCGCCGTCCGACCGTCCCACTCCCACGATTCCGCGAGCCACGGTTCGACATCCCCGCTGGGGTCGTCGGTAGCCAGCGAATCGTAGAGCAAGTCGGTGATCAGCCCACGACCGCGGTAGCCGACTGCGAGTGGATTGAGGTTCTTCGTCGGCCTGCCGTCCGTGTGGCTCGCCCGCAGTGTATCGACGCCGACTGCCGACTCGAGGCCGAGATAGCCGCGCCGGGTCGCGAGATGATTCTCGCCCCAGCCCTCGAACCGAGCGGTCCCGACGAGTCGGTGTTCCTCCGGGACGCAGATCGGCACGAACGGCTGGACGGTCGCAATCGACTCGAGGGCCGCCGTGACGGCCTCTCGGCGTCTCTCGCCCGAGACGCGGCGCTGTTTCTCGAGGAAGCCGTCGACGTTCAGGTTGGTGAACCCGAAGGGGTTCTGCCAGCCTGACTCGTCGGCGTACAGCGAGTGCAACGTCTCGTACAGGAAGTCGGGATCGGTGCCGCCCGGATGGCGACCGATACAGACATCGAACTCGTGGTCGTACAGTACCGTTCGGCGAAAGTCGATACCCGACCGGATGTCGTAGGAGACGTCGATGCCGACTCGCTTGAAGACGCGCTCTAGTTCGTTGGCGATTCGAATGCTCTCTCTGTCACTATCGGCGGGGAGGGTGGTGATCGTCAGCGAGAGCTGATCGATGTTATTTCGGGTGACCAGGTCCTGAAGCCGTTGTACGCAGCCGCTCGTCGAGACGGTCAGACCGGCCGTCGCTGCCAGCATGGCGCGACGGCTGATGGAACTGCCGTCGGCGTCGCGACTGCGCCGCTTCGGTGCGGCCCGTCGTCCGTTCATTTGGTTCGTTTCTCACTGTTGGCCAGCCGCGATATAACAGTATTGTGCTCACGTGAGTGGTATCGTCCCCACCATCGTCGTACCGACGTCCGGGTAGCGAGGGGTTCCTTGCGGTCTCAGTCGTGATCGCGGTCGCGGTCCCGGAGTCGCTGATATCGGTTGCCGAACCGCTCGGAGAGCGACCAGCGGCCCACGAGCCGGTCGGAGAGTCTGACACAGAGCGCAGCGAGGAGCAATCCGGCGGTCACGTCGATCCCCCAGTGAATCCCGAGATACATCGTCGAGATCGCGACGCTCGCGGCCAGCACGACCGCGACGGGAAACCACTTCGGAAACGCGGATCGCGTCATCGCCGCGAACGTGGCCACGGTCGCCGACAGCGAGGTGTGCAACGATGGAAAGACGTTGGTGTTCGTGTTGACTTCGCGTGTGAGATACTGATACTGCGGATTGGTATCGTACAGCATCGTCGGCGCGAGCTCGGCGGGCATCACGTTCCGGGGACCGTACGCGATCACGAGGATGTACAGGACCAACCCGATCGCGTAGTTGAGCGCGTAGGCCGTCAACAGCCGACGGAAGATCCGGGTATCGGAGAGCGTAAAGTACGCGATAACCGGGAAAATCAGCAGGAACGTGTAGCCGTAGACGTAGATCATCGAGAAATACGCCGTCAGCTCGGGGGTCGCGATCGATTGGAAGAGCAGGATGAACTCCCCTTCGATGTTGTAAAACGTCGCGGTCAGGTGGATCCCGATCTCCCGCGAGATCGCCGGTGCCGTCTGCCTCGCGACTCGATTGATCAGTAAGACGATAAGCAGGACGGCGATGACCGGCGCAGTCCTTCTGAGACGCGACCGCCACTCCGCTAGCGCTCGTGCAAAGTGCTCACGGCCGATGAAGACGGCTACCGAGACCAGAAGCAAGACCACAGTCACGACCGCGAGCTGAATCAAAACCTCAGCGAGCATCGCTACTAGTAGCCACCAAGCAAGCGCCCGTTATCATCGTAACGGAACCCTGCCGTCTCGAACGCCGACTTCGCCGCTTCGACGTTCAGTTCCCCGTCGGAACCGACGAACGGCGTCACCGGATCCTCGCCGTTCCACTCGAGCGAGGACGGTACCCACTCGCCGGTCACCGGCGTCGCAGTGGGCGTCGCGTTGCCGTAGAACACGTCCTCGACGATCGCTTCTTTGTCGAGCAACTGTGTGATCGCTCGCCGGAAGTGGGAGTTGCTGAAGGGGGCGTTCCGAACGTTGAAGCCGATGTGATAGAACATCCGTGACGGCGATTCTAGTCGCTCGATGGCCGACGAATCGGGGATCGTTCCCAGCGAGTGGGCCCCGAGTACCGACGCCGTCAGATCGGCGTCGCCGTCCGCGACGCGATCGATCGACGAGACGCTGCCGGGATCGACGGAAAATCGGAGTTCGTCGACGGTCGGTCCGGGTAGCGACACGTCCTCTCGGAGCGTGAAGTGGTCCTCGAATCGTCGGAGGACGAGCGACTCGTCTTCGGTCCTGGTTTCGAATCGGTAGGGGCCGCTTCCCACGGGTGGAACGTTGTTCGAAGTGACGACGCTCCAGCGTCCCTGCGGGGCAGTAAAGTCGCCCGTAGCAGCGTGTTGATCGACCCGCTTTCGCCAGACGTGCTCCGGCAGGATCGGAACGGTAAATACGCGCTCGCCGACCTCGCGGTTGCTCGTTACGGTGATCGACAGCCGGCGGTCGTCCTCGACGTCGATGCCGTCGACGATTCCGACGTGTCCTCGGTACTGTGGTGATGGAGAGGGGACGTGGGCCCGTCCCAGCGACGTATCCCTGAGGAATCGGTACGTGAAGGCGACATCGTCGGCAGTTACCGGCGTTCCGTCGTGGAACCGACAGTCCTCTCGGAGGGTAACCGTCGCCGTCCGTTTCGCCGTCGCGTCGCCGCTCGTCTTTTCGTCCGTGGGCTTGTTGGCCCACTCCCACGATTCCGCGAGCCACGGCTCGACGGTGCCATCGCGTTCGCTTCCCAGCGAGTCGTAGAGCAGGTCGATCGTCGTGCCCTGCTTCCGGAACGTCGCCGAAAGCGGATTGAGGTTCATCGTCGTGCGGCCGCTGGTCAGGAGGGCGCGCAACTGGTCGACGCCGTCGGCGGGCTCGAGGCCGAGATAGCCGTGTCGAGTCGCGAGGTCGCCGTCGCTCCAGCCGTCGAACCGATCCGCGTCGGCGACCCGGGTTTCGTCCGGGAGGCAGATCGGTTCGAACGGTTTGGCCTGTGCCAGTCCTCGGAGGACCGACTGGACGTGGTCGATTCGCTCGGTGCCGTCAGTACGCCGCTGGGCCTCGAGGCGGGTATCGAAGGCCATGTTGGTGAACCCGAAGGGGTTCTGCCAACCGGCCTCGCTCGCGTACGTGGAGTGGAGGGCCTCGTAGAGGAAGTCCGGGTCGTAGTCGGCGGGGTGAAGGCCGACGTACAGGTCGAAGTCCTGGTTGATCAGGACCGTCTCCAGGAGCTCCGACCGCGACCGCATATCCAGCGTCACGTCGATGCCGACCTGCTCGAGCCGTTGCTCGAGTCGGCGGGCGATGCGGACGTTCTGTCTGTCCGCGTCCGCTGGAACGGTGGTGATGGACAGCGAGAGTTGATTGTATCCGCTCTGGTCGACGACGCTTCGGACGCTATCGATACAGCCGCTGGTCGCGACTGTCGCGCCGGCGGCACCGGCAGCGAGGAACGAGCGTCTGCTGACGCCGTCTGAAGGCGGGGAGAGGTTCCAATTCATTGGTTATGACACACCTCATTTGATTCGATATATAACAATACTGTGCACTCTGTTCGAATACGGGGCGGGGTAAAGAATCTTTTCAAACGGCGGTACATTCGCCACAGGTGAAGGCTTGTCGTACCGGCGTGAGGGCTGCGAACCGCCGACGGCCGTCCCGTCCCCGGAGCGCAACACCAATAGGTCGACCGACGAAACAGGGACGTATGGAGCTCGCCGCCGAACGGCTCGAGCGGCTTCACGACCTCGCTCGAGCGGCGGCAGCGGACGGGGAAGACGACCGGGCGCGCTACTACGTGCGGCTGGCGCGACGGGTCGCAGAGCGGAACCGACTGACGCTGCCGCGGGAGTTCCGGCGCTTTACCTGCGATCGGTGCGACGCGTACCTTCGGCCGGGGGCGAACGCTCGCGTTAGATTACAGGACGGTCACGTGGTGATCACCTGCGACTGCGGCGCTCACGCCAGATATCCCTACGAGGAGTGATCGCCGGCCAGCGGCCCACCTTGAGACACTCGTCGGGACTGTCGAATTCCGATTCGAGAAGATTGAAACGCCTCGCTTCGTTATGCAGCGCCATGGATAAACAGGACCTCAAGCAGCGGGCACACGACCTCGACGTCACCGTCTGGGTCGGGAAGAGCGGCGTCGACGCCGTCGTCGACGAACTCGACGATCAGCTCGCGAACCGCGACCTCGTCAAGGTGAAGTTCCTCCGCGCCGCTCGAGCGGGGAGTTCGACCGACGAGAAGGCGGCCGACCTCGCCGACCGCGTCAACGCAGAACTGATCGACACGCGTGGGCATACGGCGGTGGTACATCGATGAGCGGCGGAGCCGGTCTGCTCCCGTTACAGGCGCTCGGTCCGATCGGCCGCACGCTGGAAGAAGCCGGCCTCAGTTCGGCTCTCGCCGCGAGCGCAGAGAGCGCGATCAAGTTCGTCATCGCGTTCGTCGTCATCTGGCTCGTCGGCCGGGCGATCGTGCGACCGCTGGTCAAACGGGCGTTCGACAAGCGGGGCCTCGACGAGCACGTCCAGAACCCGCTGTTGATGCTGACGAACTTCGGGATCGTGTTCGTCGCGATCGCGATCGCCTTCGGCTTCGCCGACTACGGGAACTTCCTCGTCTCGATGGCCGGCATCGCGGCGGCGGGCGCACTCGCCGTCGGACTGGCGATGCAAAACGTGATCTCGAACTTCGTCGCCGGCGTCTTCATCTACACGGACAAACCGTTCCGCATCGGCGACTGGATCGAGTGGGAAAACGGTACCTACGCGGGCACCGTCGAGGACATCAGCCTCCGCGTCACCCGCGTCAGGACCTTCGACAACGAACTGCTGACGGTGCCGAACTCGGCGCTCACGGACGGTGTCCTCAAGAACCCGGTCGACGCCGACAAGCTGCGACTGAAGTTTGTCTTCGGGATCGGCTACGACGACGACATCCAGCGGGCGACCGACATCATCGTCGAGGAGGCCGAACGCCACCCCGACATCATGGACGACCCCGCACCGTCCGTCCGGCTGACCGAACTCGGCTCCTCCGACGTCGGCCTCCAGTCGCGGTTCTGGATCGAGAACCCCTCGCGCGCGGACTTCGTCCGAACCCGCGGCGAGTACGTCACCGCGGTCAAAGGACGCTTCGACGAGGAGGGGATCGACATCCCCTACCCCGTTCGCACGCTCGAGGGCGGCCTCAACATCGAGAGCGGCGACGGTCAGAGCGTCGTCCAGCCGGCCGAATAGGCCCCGCTGGTTCCTCGTTGTGTCGCTCAGGAGATGTCCTGAACGGTCGCGTTTTCCGGCGGATCGAACGCGAACCGCTCGTCGTCGAGGCCGTCGTTGAACGAGACCGACTCGTAGTAGTCCGTCAGAACGATTCGTTCGCCGTCCGGCGCCTCGAACACCACTCTTTCCTTGAGCGGATAGTCGTACTCCGTATCGATCCACAGCCGCTGTTCGACGACCAGCAACTCCTCTCTGGGGTTGCTCGTCTCGAGCGCGTAGACGTACTTCGTGTCCCCGACGATCGCGGAGATGCCTTTCTCGACGGTCTCGTTTTTCGCCGCGACGTCGAGGACGTGCGTCTCTCGACCGGCGATCCGCTCGGTCCCGTCGTACTCGATGTCGTACTTTTCGAGGCCCTCCGCGGCCATTTCCGCCCGACTGGATCGGACCTCCTCGTTGTCGAACGGCTCCGCCGGCTCGAAGTACTGGGCGACCCCCGCGTTCGGATAGTAGAACCAGTTCTTCGTGGCGTTGGACACGTAGAGGTTTCCGATCTGGTCCGGATCCGGCGCGTCGATCACCTTCGTTCGCTGGTCGACGTACGGCCGTTTGTACACCCGCATGGTTTCCGTCAGCGTGTGGCTCCCGTTCGTCACTTCGGTCCGCCGCGTCCCCGCGACGCTCTCGAGGTCGTCGGCGTGAACGTACGCGCCTTCGAACACCGCCTCGGGGTCGGGCTCGGAATCGGACTCCTCGGCATCGCTCGAGGGCGTCTCGAACGCGGCACAGCCGCTCAGCGGGACGCTCACCACGAGCAGCACCAAAACAGCCGCAAATCGATAGTTCCCCATATGATACTGCATAAAATTAGGATCGAATAAGGGTTCGCATCTCGAGTACTGAAAGCAAACGGCGCCAGTTTCGCGGATCGTCGCACTGGATAGTCACCGAATCCCTCGCTCGAAAAAGAGTGGTCACGTGCGCTCCGTGAGCGAGTGGGAGCGCGGCGCTCCGCACCGCGGTGGTGCGAGCGGCCTGTCGACCGATGTGAGTGACTGAAAGAAGGACGCAGGGAGGAAGCTTTTCATCGAACTCTTATCGAGCAAGCAAGGCGCGTAGCGCAGCCGCTCACGGAGCGTCAAAGATCGGTATGAATGCGGACGACCGCGGTGGCCCGGCGTTCCGGCCGGGGGAATCCCGGTTGCCTTCTCCACCCCGCGACCCGTCGAGCGACAGGTGTCCGGCGGTCCACTGCTCGCTTCCGCGCCTGATGGGCTGTCGCCGACTAACCACGATGGGGCGTCCCTGCGGACGGCCATCGTGGACCGCTGTCCCCGACGGACGAGGCTTCTCTGTTGGCTCCCGGGGCCCCGGTCGGTCTGACCGGACGCCCGCGGGATTCGGTCCCCGCTAATGACCATAGCGCGGGTGACGAGCAGGGCCAAACTGCCCGACCTAGTCCATTTCCAACTAGACGGGTAGAACTTAAGGGCCTTTCGTCTCCCGGATCGCACGACTGCACAGTAGTCTATCACGAGACAAGGGGCTCGAAACGGTTCGACCGTATCCGCAGAAGCCATTCGAGCCGGGACAAACGGCTGATCAGTTCGAGGCTTCCGATTCGTGGAGCGCGTGCAATCCCTTACTCGGGAAAAAGACTGTCTCGCCAACGACTGGCGCGAGCTTTTCGCCGCTCGAGCGCGTCGCGTCTGACTGATAGCCCCACAAGAACCCGCCGTCGCTCCCGTTGTACGCCTCCACCGTGTCCAGGCCGCTCACGTAGACGACGCCGTCGGCGATAACTGGTGGTCGGTTGCCGTAGGTTTCGGCCGTCCAGCGCTCCGAACCGGTTTCGGCCTCGAGCGCCGTAATCTGCCCCGAGTTCGTGACGTATATCGTTCCGCCGGCCACTGCTGGCGATGTGACCGTTTCCAGTCCCCACCCCTGGCCACGTCCTTCGATGGGCTGACGCCAGCGCGGCGTTCCGTCCCGCTCGAGCGCGGCGACAGTCCCGTCGCCGACCGGGACGTAGATCGTGTCACCGACGATGGTCGGCGGCCCGGTGATCGTGTTCCCCAGATCCCGCGTCCACTGGACGTCGCCATCGGCCGCCGATAGCGCGGTGAGCTCGATCCCGCCCTGGTAGACGGTTCCGTCGGCGACCGCAGGCGGCGTCGGAATGTACATCTCGCCGTCGGAAAGCCGAGCGGTCCAGCGCTCGCGGCCGGTCTCGAGGTCGATTGCCACGAGCGTCGGCGGGTCCGCGTACGTCGTGTTGATCGCGTACATCGTCCCGTCGGCGACTGCGAGTTCGGTAGCGAAGTCCCGAACGAGCTGCCAGCGTTCGGTTCCCGATTCGGTCTCGAGAGCGACGATCGAGGAGCCAATGGCCTGAACGACCAAACCGTCGGCAACCAGTGTCGCACCGACGACGTTCGTCCCGGAATATGGATGCTCCCACTCGACCTCCCCGGTTGCACCGTCGAGGGCGTACACGACTGACTCCACTCGCTCCTCACCCACGGCTTGCCCCTCCGCTACGTAGACCGTTCCCTCGACGATCGCCGGCGTTCCGATCTGATACGCAGGACCGGGAACTCCGTTGCGGAACGTCCAGACGGCCTCAACGGCGTCGGTCGGGCCGGGACCGCCCGCATCGCCCACGTGTCGCGGTCCGTACTGATGCATCCGGTACGGATCGGACGCGGCGAGCGTTTCTCGAAATCGTTCGGTTGGGTCGGTCGAAGCGTCTTCGTCCGGTTCTTTCGATCTCCTCTTCCCCCCGAGTACGCCGAGACACCCCGCCAGTCCGCTACCGAGGACTGCTCCTGTGGCGATCAGATCGCGGCGGTATCGGCCGTCGGTCGTCTGCTCCCTCCCCGAATCCATCGTTTCGGTGTAGAAATGGTGGTAATATATAATTACGTGATGTCGGTGTACGGTTGCACTGCGGTTTCACACCGTGAGTATCGCCGAGCCAAACTGGACGCGGTCACCTCGGGAAGGCGTCCCGTCTCGGGTCCCAACTCACGCCCGCTCGAGAAACGGCGTATACATCCGGTGCGTGTTCGGGCAGCCGCCGAGCCAGGCGGTGCCAGCGTCGAACTCGCGGGCGTAGATCCGCCGAAGTCCGTCCTCGGTGCCGAGCGTGTCGCCGGTGTCCGTCCAGTCGGTGAGCCACGCCGGCGGCTCGACTTCGGCGTCGTAGGCGACGTAGACGGTGGCCGGAGCGCGTAGCGTGAGCCCGAGGAACGAGCGGCGCTCACCGTCGTGGTCTTCCCGTTCCGGCCGGACGCACTCGAGACCGGCGTATTTGCCGGGAACGGTCGTGTACGCGGACTCGTCGTAGACGTAGAGCGGTTCGCCGCGCTCGAGGCGGCCCTGCTGGGAGATCGATCCGCGACCGGAGGTGACGCGGGCGACGAGGCCGTCGGCGTCTGATCGCGGGTCGCCGCTGGCGTCCGCGCGGTAGCCGCCGACGATATCGAGATCCGGTCCGGCCGAGTCGGGGACGAGCTCCCCGCCGGCGCTGATGCCGTACTCTTCGTAGAGGGCTCGGTTGGACTCGCCGACGAGCGCGGCCGGCTCGGCGTCGGTCAGGTCGTCGAGGGCGTCCTCGCCCGGCTCGACGACGGCCAGATCCGCGTCGGTGGGATACGGTTCGAACGATCGCTCCTGTGCCGCGGTGTAGAGGCGCTCTCCCTCGAGCGTGACCGCCCCGTCGGGTCTGAACAGCGCGTACGGCCCCTCCTCGAGGTGTGTGCCCAGATGGACGCGCCCGCGACCGCCGTCGGCGAACGAACAGCCTTCGATCTCGATCCGCTGTGGCGGCGTCCACCTGCGATCCATCCCGTCGACGGTCTGGATGTCGAGCCAGTTGTTAAACGCCACGTCGCGGACCGGACACGTGCCGCGGGGCGGAGCCCGAACGCCGACCGTCCAGCCGGTGATCTCGCCGCTCTCGAGGCGGACGTTGATCGGCGCGTGATTGCGGTTTACCCCGACGCCGCGGGCGTCGCCGTCGCCGGCGATCAGGCGGACGTTTCGGAGAACGACGTTCGCGCTGTAGCGGATCGAGATCCCGTTCGCGCCGCCCTGCCCGCCGCCGCGGTTCGGGATGTAACGCGAGCCCCACTCGCTCGTGAGTCCACCGACGTTGTAGGCGGTAAAGCCCTCGACGACGCTGTACTCCGCGACGCGATCGTGGTGGTTCCCGAACTGGTGACGAGAGATGTCGAGGCCGCCGCCGGAGGCGAAGACGGTGTTGTTCCGGAACGAGCGGAAGGCGACGAAACTCGAGGGGACTTTGCCGTCGTCGACGCGATCGGAGCGTTTCAACTCGGGTTGGCCGTCGACGTGCTCGAGCGGGAGGTTGGCGCGATTACCGATGACGCCGCCGATCTCGCCCGCCGGCACCGAGGCGTCGGGTTTGGCGCGGGTCCAGTAGACGAAGCCGAAGTGGCGGTGGCCGGCGGCGACGTTGTCCTCGACGGCGACGGCGGGACCCTGAAACCAGAAGCCGTAGCCGCCGTGGCCGAAGTCGTCGATCGCGCCCTCGCTGTCCTCGTGGAACTGACGGTGGTCCGGCAGTCGGCCGGTCCCTCGAGACCGGAGCGCGAAGTTCCCCGCGAACCGACCCGTCTCGGCGCCGACCTCGGCGACGAACCCTGAGCCGAAGACGCGATGGGAGACGTTGTTCGTGAAATGGACGTAGCTGCGGTGATTGACGAACCCCCAGCCGGGACTGCCGCGGGCGACGCAGCCGGCGACGACCGCCGGCTCGCCGTCGGTATCGGTCCCGTTCCGGTGGAAGTGACAGGCGTACCGCGCCTTCGGGTTCGGCTCGACGCCTTTCGGCGGAACGCCGTTGTCGGGGTTCGTCACGGGCCGGGACTTGTCCGTCCGCCCGAGTTCGTGGAACTCGACGCCGCGAACGTCGACGTCTCCCGTCATGAACATGACGTGCCCTCTGCGGGGGATCTGCTCGGTCCCCGACTCGAGTCGAATCGGCCGCTCGAGGTGTGCGACGTACGTTCGGAGATCCGTCCGCGGCGGGACGTGATCGTATTCGAGCGAGTCCTCGAGTTCGACGGTCGTCCCGTCGACGCCGGCGACGGTCACTCGCTCGTCCTCGTTCCGGTCGGGATTCACGCCGGCCACGACGAGAGTATCGCCGGAACGCCAGCCGGCCGGCGGTTCCGCGAGCCGGAGCGTCGACTCGCCGCGCCGTGGCGGCTCGGCCAGCGCCGTAAACGACGTCGTCTCCCCGCCGTGCATGCGGACGGTCGCGCCCTCGAGCGCGAGCAGCCCGCGGCTCAGGCGATCGCGATCCCAGTCCGTGTCGATGGGGCCGCGGTCGATGAACGTGATCGACGCCGACCCGCCGTCAGCGCCGCCCGCGACCGGTTCGTCGGCGGATCCGATCTCGAGTCGGCCGGTGCTCATCACGACGATGGTGTCGACGGCGAGTTCCGCCACTGCCGTCGGCTCGAACCGCAGCGTGCCATCGACGCGGATCGTCCGGAGCCGCGCATCGTCCTCGTGATCGACCGTGACCGTCGTCTCCGCCGGAACCTGGACGTTTGCGCCGTCGCCAGGACCGTCGCTCTCTTCCCACGTCGACGCCGCCGCCCATCGACCGCCTGTCGCTCGGTGGGTCACGTCGTCCTCGGAGACGAGCGCCGCGGCACTGGCCGCGTGAGCGGCCTCGCCACCGAGCCGATCGCGGTAGAGAACGCCCGTTCCGACCGCCCCCGTGCCGACGGCTCCGAGGCCGATCCCCTTCAGTAGCGTTCGCCTGTCGGTCGCGTCAGTCGCATCTGGCGCGTCGTCTCCGCCGGTCATGCTAATCGACGCCTTTCGTTCGTGATCGAACCCTCTTAATACTGTGCTCGATCGAGGCACACCGGCGACGGATCGCCGGCCGACCCGATGTCTGGACCGGCAGTGGCGCTATCGTGTGGGACGCGCGTCGAACTGGCCGAGCCTATCCATTCCTCGAGTTCGACGTGGCTCGTCATCATCGCGATCTCTCGCCGAAATCCGCGAGGTGCGGTCGCTACCGACGCGCCGAGCGAGGAAAAGGCCCATTAGTTCCCCGACACATCCTTCCGTCATGGGACTCGGCAGCACCGCAAAGAAGATTCAGACGCTCTCGGATCGGGCCGAGGCGATGTACAAGCAAGTACAGAAGCTCCAGCAGCGGATCACGGGGCTCGAGGAGAAGACGGACGAGACGAACGAAACGGTCGCGCGGTTGGACCACCAGCTCACCGAGCAGCGCGCGCTCTTGCTCGCGATCGCCGAGGAGCAGGGGCTCAACGGCGAGGAAATCCTCGCCGAAGCGGCGATCGACGACGTCGACGCCGACGAGTCGAGCCCGGCCGAGGCGGCCGTCGGCGAGACGACGAGCGAGTAGCCCCGCACTCGGCCGCCGGCTCGACCGGATCGGGACAAGACCCAACAGCGGCGGTCCCTTTTTCGACACGGTGGCGACTCCCCACGAGCCGGTCGTCACGATCGTCCTCGACTCGAGCGAGCGATACCGCTCCAAGGGGACCGCTCGAAGAGTGAACGGTGTAAGCGGGCCGGCTCAGGCCGCCAGTCGCCGGTGCTGCACTTTCATGCACCGATCCTGCACCACCTGTTTTCCCCCGGTTTCCGCGCGGGCGGCCGCCTCGTCGTCGCGAATACCCTGCTGGGTCCAGATGACCTTCACGTCGTCGCGCTCGAGGGCCGCGTCGACGATCTCGCCGACCTCCTCGCTGGGGCGGAAGATACAGACGACGTCGATCTCGTCGTCGACGTCCGAAAGCGAGTCGTGGACCTCACGGCCGAATATCTCGTCGGCGTAGGGATTGACCGGAATCACGTCGTAGCCGTGTTCGAGCAGGTACTTCGGGACGTCGTGGGCCGCCTTCCCCGGCGTACTCGAACAGCCGACGACGGCGATCGTCTCGTAGTCGAGAATTGCCTCGAGTTCGTCTGTGGAGTCGACAGGCATACACGCTGGTACGCGCTCGAGTAGTAAAACGTCTCGTGGTACGGTGACGCTGGCGACGAGAGCCAAGCGACGGACTACGTCGAGAAGCCGGCCGTCCGAATCTCGGGCTCCTCACCGTCGGTCGCTTCCTCGAGTTCGAGGACGCCGTCGAACAGCTGTTTGAGCGTGTTCATCGTCTGATCGTCGTGGGCCGTCGAGTCGATGACGTAGACGCCCATGGCGTCGGCGCTTTGAATCCGTCCCGTGAAAACGTGGAGGAACCGGAAGACGGTCTGTAGGTCGGAGTACATCAAAAGCGTCGAGACCGAGTGCAAGAGCACGCGGTTCTCGGTGAGCCCGCGGCCCTCGTAAAACTCCTGGAGGAACTCCGAGAGTTTAATCCCGATGCCAGTCATGTCGACGGGCGAGGAGGCGTACTTGATCCGCGGATCGTCGTCGATGGTCCCGATACCGCGCTGTTTGGTCACGCAGTCGACGACGCCGATGTCCGGTTCGGCGCCCTCGCTGAGGTGACCGTCGAAGCTCTCGAGGACCTTGTCGGCGCTGTCTTTCGTGGTGACGACGATCGACCCGTCACCGCGATTCGCACCGCTCGCGAGGATATCGAAGGCGATCCGTCGTTTCCCCGTCAGTGGCGGGCCCGCGATGAGCACGTTCGCCCCCGGATCGATCTCGACGCCCGGAAGGACATCTGCAAGGTCATACATACCAGATACTCACATCCACCGCCGCCGCGACGACCGTTACTGGTACCGCCCACTCCAGCGTCCGGCGTGTTGTATGGAAATACGTGAAGCGGCTTATAGTACTTTTGATTAGAAAACACGTTGGAGACTGCTGTCCACTCAGTGACCCGACTAGTAACGGTCCCGCGCGCGGGCTATCCCACCGCCGGGAACTCGAGGGCGGCGCGGCCGACGATAAACGCCAGCGCGGCGAGGAACATGCCGTACTTGAGCCGCGACTGGCCGGCCGTCGGATCGCGGAAGCTCTCGTAGGCGGCCGCGAGCATGACCGCGTCGGCCGGGGCGACGACCAGTAGATAGGCGACCCCGAAATACCCGCGAACGTACGGCAGCGGGCTCGCGACCACGGCCGCCACGAGGAGGACGGCGGCGACGGCCAGCGCCCGGCGTTGGCCGATCGCGATCGGCAACGTGTTCAGCCCCTCCTCTCGGTCGCCCTCGATGTCCTCGACATCTTTGACGATCTCGCGGGTCAGCGTCGCGACCGCCGCGAGAACGAACAGGACGATCGCCGGCACCAGCTCCCCGGCACCGCCGACGGCCGCGGCTCCGAAGAGGAACGTGCTTCCGACCAGATAGGCGACGAGGGCGTTGCCGAGCCCCGGCAGCCCCTTGAACACCTCGGTGTAGGCCACCAGCGCGAGGAGGTTGATTCCGGCGATCGCCAGCGCGAGCCGCGGGAGCGTCAGCGCGAACGTGACCGCGCCGACGAAGAGCACGACGCTGAAACCGAGCGCGCCGCGCGGACTCACCGCACCGCGCGGAATCGCCCTCCCGGGCTGATTGACCCGATCGATCTCCCGGTCGAAGTAGTCGTTGATCGCGTTCCCCGCACCGACCGCGAGGCCCGTCGCCGCGACCGCCGCGGCCACCGCGAGCGGGTCACCGGTCACGCCGCCGGCGACGAACGCCCCGATGAAGGTCAGCACGCTCGAGGCGGCCACGTTCACCGGCCGGGTCAACTCGAGCAACCCGCGAACCGTCTCCCCCGCTGTCATAGGGGGGAGTGGTCAGGCGGCCCGGTTAAACGGTGCGGTCCGCAGCCGCCAGTTCGCTCGCAGACGCGGCAGAGACGAACTCGAAAACGAAAGAATCGAAGCCGGGCGTCCGATCCCCGCGACCGGGTCTGCGGCTCAGCGCCACTGCTCGAGGTCACAGAGCGCGTCGCCCTCGACCTCGAGCCACTTGGTCATCTGCTCGTCGCCGCTCGCGTTGGCTGGCACGGCGGTCCAGACCTGCTCGTCGTCGGTGAGCAACTCGAGCGGCGTCGCGCCGGACTGCGCCTCGTCGGGGATGGGGGCCTCGTTCATCGTCATAGCACGGATAGATATTGGCACTCCATACCAAAGACTCCTCGCGGTGATTGTCACCGACTGAAAATTGCTGGGATGCGAGCGTGTCTATCCTTGTCGAAACCGTTGAAAATCGAGTGACTTATACGGACCCATCGGGAAGAAAACGATGCGGGCGCTTAGCTCAGTCTGGACAGAGTACTTGGCTTCGGACCAAGCTGCCGTGGGTTCAAATCCTGCAGCGCCCATGATTCTTCCGCGAGCAACGTGAGCGGAGAATCATCTCCGCGAAGGATTGCTCCGTGTACTCGAGACTCGAAGGCGGCGCCAACGCTGACTGCGGGGCTTGCCAGTTAGGAACACGCACGTGGCGCGCTCCTCGGCGTCGAACCGGATCGGCCGTTACGCGTCGGGGGACTCGTTGATGATGACGACGGCTTCGCCGTCGATGACCGGCTCGTCGTCTTCACTGAAGACCCGGGTGTGGAGCCGGTAGCGGTCGCTGCCGAGGGCTTCGATGATTTCACACTCGGCGGTGACCGTCTCGCCGATTCGGACCGGCCCGGTGAACTCGAGGTCCTGGGAGAGGTAGACCGTCACGCCCGGAAATCTTGCCAGTGCAGCACTGATCGTGCCGGCGACGAGGGTGCCGTGGGCGATCCGGCCGCCGAACTGGGTGTCTTCGGCGAACGCCGACTCGAGGTGGAGCCGATTGGTGTCGCCGGAGACCTGCGCGAACGCGGTCACGTCCGCGTCCGCGATCGGCTTGCTGAACCGGACGTAGTCGCCGACGCCGAGCGATTCGTACTCGTCCGTCGAGCGCTCGACGATCCAGGTTTCGTCGCCGAACGCGACTTCGGGGACCGACTCTGTGGTCGTCGCCGGTTCCGACTGAGACGGTGCCGGCTCTCCGCTCGAGGAGGTGAGTCCCATCGCCGCGAGGAGGGCGTTGTTCGCCTCGAGATAGCTATTGAAGACGTGTTTCGAGACGCTCGTCCAGTTGGCAGTTGCTGGCGGGGAGTCGACGCTGTCAGTGTCCGGGCATTGGCTACTCATAGTGGTGCGGGGATGATCCGACGAAGGTACTGGGTCCACCTCAGTATAGGGTGGTTACTGTCTTTGAGGTGTCGCCAAATTACATTGGACCGTTGACAGCGACAGTCTCGCGGATAACAGATTGACACGTTTCGAACTGAACTGATACGTCGGGGCGGGTACCGAATGGAGCCCGATTTCGTTACGTCGCGGGCAGTCCGTCGAGGAATTTCGCCGCGGCGGCGTTGAACGCGTCTGGCCGATCTTGGTTGACGAGGTGGCCGGAGTCGGACAACTCCAGCCGGTCGCCGTGGGTCACGGCCGTGACGATCTGTTGGCCCTGGCGCTTGACCAGCGGAGCTTCCTGCTCGCCGTGAACCACGAACGTCGGCGTTTCGACGTCGGTCAGTTCGGGCGGGTCGTACCGGTAGAGCGCGTCGAAGATCTTCCGGAACTCGGTCGCCGGAATGTCGCCGACGTCGGCGATCGCATCGGCTCTGACTTCGGGGTCGACCGACAGCCACCGCTCGCCGGTCGTCGCCTGAATCGAATACAGCATCGACTGGAACGTCCCCGTCGTCCCCGTCAGCGACAGCGACGCGGTCAGTGCCGGTACCGGCGACCAGAGGGGTTTCAGCCCCGGCGGCATATCGATCGGTGGCATCGATCGGACTGCACCGCCCATGATCGCGCCAGTCGCACCGTCGGGGTGGCGGTCTAAGTACTCCTGGACGACCATCGAGCCGAGCGAGAGCCCACAGAGGGCCGGCCGTTCGATCTCGAGATCGGCCAGCAGCGCCTCGAGATCGTCCGTAAAGAGTTCGATCGAGTACTGGTCGGGGTCGGTCGCGCCGGTCTCGCCGTGGCCGCGAACGTCGAGGGTGACGACCCGATAGTCGTCGGCGAAGTGCTCGACTTGGGGCCGCCAGGCCTCGCCGTTCATCCACCCGCCGTGGACGAACACCAGCGGGGAGCCGTCGCCGGTCGTCTCGTAGTAGATGGAACCGTCCTCGAGCGCGAGTTCTGCCATGCTCACTCTCTGGGTCCGATCGCTCTTAGAACGAGTGGTTGCGTTGGCGCGGCCTGAGAACCCGAGACGAGCGCGTCGGAGATCCCGTTTCAGCGCTCGCTTTCCGCGTCGGCCCCAAGCCAGCGGTCCCAGGCCGAGTCGAACTCGGATTCGTCTTCGGTGATGCGGTCCCAGGCTGCCAGGCCGCGTTCCTCCCGCGAGCCCGGAATCGTGTTATCGAGGACGAGCGCCGCGAGTCCGCCGACGGCCATCCCAGTCGAGCCGATGATGTAGATCGTGTCGACGACGGCCTGTGCGGCGGCTTCGAGCGCGGGCGAAGCGGAAATACTCGCGAACCCCACGGCCTCGCGGAACGCGATCGTGCTCTCGAAGTTGCCCATGTACGCCGGGATCGCCAGCCCGACGAACAGCGCGAAGCCGACGACGAAGGTGTTTCTCGAGGAGTCGAGATCGACGTGGCGCAGGTTCGAGATGCCGACGGCGACGATCTGGCCGAACATGGCGATGAAGAGGCCGCCGACGATCGGGTCGGGAATCGTGGCGATCAACTGGCCGAAGTAGCCGACGAAGCCGACGAACAGCATGACGACGGCACCGAGCTGAACGACGTATCGGGAGGCGACGCCGGTCAGTCCGATCGCGCCGATGTTCTCGGAGTACGACGTGGAACCGCCGGTTCCCATGATCCCCGCGAAGACGTTCATCAGCCCTTCCATTCCGATGCCGTGGTTGATCCGCTTCTCGCTGGGCGCGCCCGATCCCGAGAGGTTCGCCACCGCGTAGTAGTCGCCGATACTCTCGACGATCGAGGCGAGCACGCCGGCGAACATCCCGATGATGAACGCCGTCGTCACCTGCGGGGTTCCCCACTGGAAGGGGTAGATCGGAAGCAGTAGCCGGCTACTCGCGACGGCCCCCAGGTCGACGTAGCCCGGATGGTCCACGCCGATCACGCCGAACACCGACAGCGCGGCGGCGACGACCCAGGCGATCACGAGCGCCAGGATCACGGGATAGAGCCGGAACGCCTTGTGTCGAACGTCGAGATACTGCGAGAACAGCAGAATGAGACCGAGCGTCAGTCCAAGCAGCCACCAGCTCTGGTTCGACGCGGTGATCTGGGGCGCGCTGAACAGCGAGAGCCCGATCAGCGCGATCGTCGGTGCGATGACGATCGGCGAGAGGAACCGGCGCAGTCTCCCGACCAGTCCGAAGTAGCCCATCGCGACCTCGACGAGCGAGGCGACGATGATCGCCCCCTGTAGTTGTAGTAACGCGGCTTCCCAACTCGGCTGTCCGGAGACGCTGCCGGCGGTCACGACGCCGACGATCGCCAGCGCGGGTGCGAGCATGGAGAACGGCGCGCCCTGCACGATCGGGTACCGATTCCCGAAGGTGGTCTGCGCGAGCGTGGCTATCCCCGAGACGACGAAGAACGTCCCGACGAACCGTGCGGTCACGTCGCCCGGCATCCCCATCGCCCCCGCGAGGATCAGCGGCACCGCGATGTTTGCGCCGACCATCGTCAGATAGTGCTGGACGCCCAGCACGACCGATTCCCCGAGCGGCGGTCGCTCGTCGATTCCGTACTCGATATCGTCGCCGACGGTTCCATCGGCGGTTGACTCGTTCCCCGTCATCGATTCTCGTCGGATAACGGCAGAGGTCTCGCATAGGGGTGTTGATCCGCGGTCGGCGAACTGTTCGGCCGGCTGTCTCGTTGACTCCCCTCGAGCGAGCCGCTCAGAAGGGGACGGACCAGACGTGTCCGCAGTCCTCGCACTCGAAGGTCTTCTCGAGGCCGGCCTCGAGCAGTGCGCGCTCGATCGGTTTCGACGCCGGATGCGGTCAGGCACTCCGGACGCCTGATACGACTCACTGTCACACCCGGCGCAATCGAGCGCCGTAAATCGACCGCTCCGTGAGCCGTCGGCCCCTCTGATTCGACCGAGACCTCGCTTCTGACGGCGCTACGGCCGTTCTTCGGTCGCCGCGCGTTCGGCGGCGATCCGCACCGTCTCTGCCGACAGCGACTCGAGGGCGACCAGTTCGCCCTCGGTCACGCTGGCGACCAGTTCCGAGAGGCCCGCGCGAGAGTCGTCGCCGGCGTCGACGACCACCACCCGCGCGTCGTCGGTCGCGAGCGCTCGAGCGGCCCGTCGCGTCGCGTCCGTCGGACTCCCGTCGGCGACGTTGGCCCGTCCGTCGGTGACGAGGACGACGACCGATGCGTCGGTATCGGCTCGTTCGATGACTCGCCGCGCGGTCTCGAGCCCCGCGGGAAGCGGCGTTCGATCACCCGACGGGAGGTCCTTGAGGTGGCGGGCGGCCAGCGAGACGCTGTCGGTCGGGGGCAGCAACACGTCGGCGTCTTCGCCGGCGAACGCGACGAAGGCGACCTGATCCCGGTGTTCGTAGCTCTCACGCAGCAACTCGAGGACGACGCCCTTCGCGGCCCGCATCGCCGGCCGCATCGAGGCGCTGGCGTCGACGGCGAAGACGATCGTCACCGAGGTCTCGCCCGTTCGCACGGACTGGCGGAGGTCCCGTTTCTCGACCCGAGACTCGCCGCGGGCCGCGGCCGATCGGACCGACGCCGCGGCGTCGATCGGCCCCTCGCCGGACGCGGGCTCGGTGCGGACGCGAGCGCCTCGGTTGTCGACGCTCGGGGCGGTGCCCGCTCGCGATCCCGTCGCCGCCGTTCCGTCGCCGCGCTCGACCGTCGCGGCCTCGAGATCGGGTGCCCGCGCCTCGCCGATCTCGGCCCGCTGCTGGCCGGGGACCAGCGGCTCGGCGGTTTCGTCCTCCGCGTCGTCTGGCGACTCGTCCGATTCTGACTCCGAATCGGAGTCGCGGCCGCTCGAGTCGTCGGACCTTCCGTCACCGGTTTCCGCGGACGACTGGTTCGTCGAGGCCGGTCGCTCGCCGTCCTCCGGTCGCCGTTCGGAGCTACCCTCGTCACCGTTCCTGCCGTCGGAATCGTCGTCGGCGTCGTCCCCGCTCGAGCCGCCGTCCTCGTTCTCAGCTCCCTCGTCGCGCTCTCCCTCGCGATCACCGGATTCGTCGTCGCCCGAGTCGGAGTCGACTTCCTCGTCGCCGTCTCCCTCGTCCGCGTCGCTCTCGTTGGATTCCCCCTCGCCGTCGGCGTCGTCCGGCGCTTCTCCGTCGAACCGGTCCTCGAGCAGGTCGTCCAGGTCCGGTTCGTCCTCGAACGGCGTGCTCCGGAGGCGATGGGGGAGCGCGTACGTCGCGGCCTCGTGGATATCGGACTCGATGACCGTCTCGCGGCCCTCGAGCGCGGCCAGCGTCATCGCCGTTCGGGCGGTCGCCACGTCGCCGCGGTGGCCGTCGACGCCGGCCTCGAGACAGAGGCGGGCGATCTCTGCTTTGAACTCGGTCGGGAGCGAGACGCTCGAGAGGCGCTCGCGGGCCGCGGCCAGCTCGTCGCGCAGGGCCGCTACGTCGTCGGCATACGCCGCTTTCGGGTCCGTCTCGCCGCCGTCGGCCTCGAGCGCGCGGTCGATGATCTCGACGCGGTCGTCGATCTCGCGACAGCCCTCGACGGTGGCCTGCAGGGCGAAGCGGTCCCGCAACTGTGGTCGGAGGTCGCCCTCCTCGGGGTTCATCGTCCCGATCAGCGTGAAGTCCGCGGGATGGGAGACGCTGATCCCGTCGCGCTCGACGGTGTTGACACCGCTGGCTGCCGCGTCGAGCACGACGTCCACGAGGTGGTCGTCGAGCAAGTTGACCTCGTCGACGTAGAGGATGCCCCGATGGGCGCGAGCCAACAGGCCGGGATCGAAGTCGGCCGCACCGGCCAGCGCGTCCTCGACCGAGAGGGTGCCGACGACGCGGTCTCGAGTCGCGCCGAGCGGGAGCGTGACGAGGGGGACCGGCCGCGTTTCGACCGGCAGATCGTCGGGTTCGCGGTCGCGACAGTCCGCACACTGCAGGTCGGGGTCGTCCGGCGAACAGCCGTACGGGCAGTCGGCGACGGCCCGCTGCTCGGGCAGGAGCTCGACGAGCGCTCGGACGGCGGTCGACTTCGCGGTCCCCTTCTCGCCGACGATCAGCGCCCCGTCGAGGCCGTCGTTGGCCGCGACGGTCAGCAACACTCGCTTCAGATCGTCCTGTCCGACGATCGCCGGAAAGGGGAGTGACGACAGCTTTTTGGCCCCGGCGTTTGCAACCATACTTGAGCTAATACAATAGAGGTTTAAAAACGCGATGACACGCATCGGTATTTACACCGCGACGGAGAACGAACTCGGCTCGATCGGGCAGGCGGCCGACCGCCTCGAGGGGGTCGAACTGGTCGTCCGCTCGGAGAGCGACCTCGCCGAGGAGGCCGACATCGAGGAGTTCGTCGAGGAATTGCGCGACGCCGCGGCAGCGATCTTCTGGCTGCACGGGGCCGAAGACAGCATGCCGGGCTACGACTACGCGACGGGCGCGCTCGAGGACGCCGGCGTCCCGCTGATCGTCAAGGCGACCGGTGACGCCTTCGCCGTCGAGGACACGACGGTATCGACGGACCATCGCGATCAGGTCTACGACTACCTCGAGAAAGGCGGGACGATCAACGTCGCGAACCTGTGTCGGTTCCTCGCCGCCGAGTACGAGGGCCGGGACCTCGAGTACGACGAGCCCGCGGAACTTCCCACGGAGGGAGTCTACCACCCCGATCATCCGGGGATCGAGTACGAGGATCTGCTCGCGACCCACGACCCCGACAGGCCGACGGTCGCGATCTGGTTCTACGAATCACACTGGACCCACGAGAACACCCGCTACGTCGATGCGCAGGTCCGGGCGCTCGAGGAGCAGGGAGCGAACGCACTGCCGATCTTCTGTAATCCGGCGACCGATACGGACGAACAGGAAGACGCCGAGTGGGTGACGGACAACTGGCTGCTTGACGGCGAGGCGTCTCCGACGCCTCGAGGAGGCGGTGAAACCGCCGACGCCAGGAATCCGGTGGTCGACGCCGTGCTTTCGTCCTTTATGTTCTCGCTCTCGATGGACGAGCGCGGCCGCAGCGCCGACGACGAGGGCAGTTCCGCGGAAGACGTCTTCCTCGACCGCCTCGGGGTCCCCGTCCTGCAGACGATCACGACGATGCGCTCGCGATCGCGCTACGAGTCCAGCGACACGGGTGTGATGGGTTTCGAACTCGCCCTCTCCGTGGCGCTCCCGGAGTTCGACGGCAACGTCATCACGCACCCGATCTCGGGCAAGGAGCGCACCGACGACGAGGCCGGCATCGGCTCCGCGCCGAAACACCACTTCCCGATGGAAGACCGGATCGACCACGCCACGCGGCTGGCGGTCAACTGGGCCGAGCTTCGGCACACGCCGAACGAGGAGAAGCGGGTCGCCGTCGTCCTCCACAACTACCCGCCGAGCGACGACGGGATCGGCACCGCGTTCGGCCTCGATTCCCCCGAGTCGACCGTCAACCTGCTCTCCGAACTCGACGCTCGAGGGTACGATGTAGGCGACGACATGCCGGACAGCGGGCAGTCCCTGGTGGAGAAACTCACTGCCCAACTCACGCTCGAGGACCGCTGGGTCGCCCCCGAGGACGTTCGCGACCTCTCGGTCGACGTGGTGTCGCCGGAGACCTACGCGGACTGGTTCGGCGAGGCCGACGAGCGCTTCCAGGAGAACGTGGTCGAGGAGTGGGGCGAGGTCCCCGATCGGCCGTTCGCGATTCCGGGCGTCGAGTTCGGCAACGTCCTCGTAACGGTTCAGCCCCCCCGCGGGTTCGGGATGGACCCCTCGAAGGTCTACCACGATTCTGACCTGCAGCCGCCACACGACTACTTCGCCTTCTACGGCTGGCTGCGGAATACGTTCGAGACCGACGCTGTCGTCCACCTCGGCACCCACGGCAGCCTCGAGTGGCTCCCCGGGAAGACGGTCGGGCTGAACGGCGAGAGCGCGCCCGACCAGTTGATCGACGATATTCCGAACGTCTACCCCTACATCGTGAACAACCCCGGTGAGGGGACGCAGGCCAAGCGCCGCTCCTACGCCGCTATCGTCGACTACCTGACGCCCGTCATGCGAAACGCCGGCACCTACGACGAGCTCTCGGAACTCGAGGAACTGGCCAACCAGTACCGCGAGGCCGGCATGGAAGACGCCCGAAGCGACGACGGCGAGCACCTCGAGACGCTGATCCGCGAGACAGTCGAGGAACTCGATCTCGCCGTCGAACTCGGGGTTTCGGGGACCGTAGACGAGAAGGCAGATGTCCGCGGGCCAGAGGAAGCGGGGTCGACGCTGGCGGAGGGCGAGGTCGCCGGTGACGACCTCGAGATCGACGAGCTGGTCGAGCGCGTCCACGAATACCTCACGGACGTGAAGACGACCCAGATCCGGCTCGGACTGCACACCATGTCCGAGCCGCCGGCCGACGAGCGCCTCGTGGAGTACCTCGTCGCGCTGACCCGCCTCGAGAACCCCGGCGCACCGAGCCTGCGCGAGAGCGTGGCCGGCGCACTGGGCGTCGACTACGAAAAGATGCTGAACGCGCCCGGGGAGTACGACGCGGCCCTCGGGATGACCTACGCCGAGGCCGCAGACGAAGTCTACGAGACTAGCGTCGACCTGCTCGAGACGCTCGCCGAACACGACTTCGACGTACCTGAATCGGAGCGCGAAGCCGGTCCAGACGATGAGGTCAATATGAACCTGCTCGTGGTCGACCTCGAGACGATCGGCGACGCGCGAGCGAAGTCGGGCGCACACGACGACCTGCGGGAGGTCTTGGCGTACATCTGCGAGGAGGCCCAGCCCCGCGTGCAGGGGGCCGAAGACGAGATCCCGCGCACCGCGGATGCCCTCTCGGGCGAGTACGTCCCGCCCGGCGGCTCCGGTGCGCCGACCCGTGGCGGCGTCGACCTGCTGCCGACCGCGCGGAACTTCTACACGCTTGACCCGCGGAAGGTGCCCGCGAAGGCCGCCTGGCAGGTCGGGAGCGAAGTCGCGGAGGGCGTGCTCGAGCGCCACCACGACGAAAACGGCGGGTACCCCGAGGAGATCGGCGTGGTCGCCTGGGGGACCCCGACCGTGCGCACCCGCGGCGAGACCATCGCGCAGGTGCTCGCGATGATGGGCGTCGAGCCCCAGTGGACCGACGCCGGCCGAATCGACGACGTCGAGCCGATCCCGCTCGAGGAACTCGATCGGCCGCGGATCGACGTGACGACCCGCGTCTCGGGACTGTTCCGCGACGCCTTCCCGGCCGCGACGGGGGTCATCCACGACGCCGTCGACGCCGTCGTCGACCTCGACGAACCGCACGAGATGAACTACGTGAAGAAACACGTCGAGGAAGAGCAGGCGGAACTCGAAGAGGAGGAGGGGCTCGACGAATCGGATGCACGAAAAGCGGCGAAACACCGCGTCTTCACGACTCGCCCCGGCGGCTACGGTGCCGGGACGAACAAGGCCGTCGACGAGGGCAACTGGGACGACCGTTCCGATCTCGCCTCCGTCTACGTCCAGTGGGGTGGCTACGCGATGGGGTCGAGAGGCCGCGTTTCGGACGCCCACGACGCGTTCGAGCGCCGCCTCTCGAGCGTCGACGCGACGGTCAAACTCGAGGACACGATGGAGCAAGACGAGTTCGACTCCTCGGACTGGTATGCCTTCCACGGCGGCTTCATCTCCGCCGTCTCGGAGATCTCGGGCGAGGAGCCCGCCTCCTACGTCGGCGACTCTTCCGATCCCGACAACGTCGACGTCTACACCAACGAGGAAAAGGTCCGCAAGGCGATGCGTTCTCGGGTCCTGAATCCGGACTGGCTCGAGTCCATGGAGGACCACGGCTACAAGGGCGCGGGCGACCTCTCGACGACGGTCGACGTGACGCTCGGCTGGGACGCGACGACCGGCGTCGTCAGCGACACCCTCTGGGAGGAAGTCGCCGAGAAGTTCGCCTTCGACGACGCTCGTCAAGAATGGATGCGCGACGTGAACCCGTGGGCGCTCGAGTCCATCACGGACACCTTACTCGAGGCGATCGAGCGCGATCTGTGGGATGCCGACGACGAGACGGTCGACCGGTTGCGCGACCTGAACCTCGAGGTCGAGGGCGATCTGGAAGCGCGGACGACCAACGAGGCCGTGGGGGTAGCGAACGATGACTAACGACGGTGTTCGACCGACGAGCGATACGCGGGCCGCGGAGGGTGATTGCCAATGAGTGACAGTCAAGAATTCGAGAACGAATACGTCGATCTGGGAGCAACGACGCAGAACGCGATGGACATCGCGGAGACGAGCATGGACATCGTCCGGCAGTTCACGCCGGACGAGACGCTCGCCGACCGGATCCGACAGAAGTCCGTCCACTCGATGGGCGACATCGAGTTCCAGCACCTGATCGAGTTCACCGGCGGCGACGCGGTCGGCGACGACGAAGACGCGCCGGTCCGGGCCGGCGCGCGGGCTGTACTCGAGGACGCCGACATCATCACGGACATCACGATGGTGAAAGCCGGCGTCACGGGGCGGGGCCACGACTGCGAGGTCTCGAAGGCCATCGGCCACGGGAAGGAACTCGCCGAGGAGACGGGGATGACCCGGACCGCGGCGGCGATGCTCGAGCTCGACAAGGCCGACGCCTTCGACGGGTCGATCGTGACGATCGGCAACGCGCCGACGGCGGCGCTGGCGCTGGCCGACTGTATCGAGCAGGGGACCCGGCCGGCGGTCGTCGTCGCTAACCCCGTCGGCTTCGTCAAGGCCGAGGAGAGTCGCGGGCGCATCCGCGAGGTCAGCGAGGCGTATGGCGTCCCCGCGATCACGCACGTCGGCCGGCGGGGCGGGAGCGGGCTCGCCGCCGCGCTGACGAACGAACTGATCCACGTCGCGACGGACGTTCGAACCGACGAACTCGACCTCGAGATCGACGCCGAGACGCGGGCCGCGGACGGCCGGAACCGATGAGCGGCGACTACGACCTCGAGGCGGGGCCGGACCCGGCGACGTTCGCAGCGGGAGCGCCGGAGCCGGCCATCGACGAGGAGGCCGACGATCCGGTCTACGCCGTCGGCGTCGGCCCGGGGAATCAGGAGTATCTCACCCCCCGTGGCAAACGAGCGATCCGGGAGGCCGATGTCGTCGTCGGCTTTACGACCGTCGTCGAATTCATCGCGGACCTGACTGACGCCGATCTACTGACCTGCGGCTACAGGGACGAGGCCGCGGCGCTCGAGGCCTTCGGCGAGCGCGTCGCGGCCGGCGAGTCGGGCACCGCGGTCGCAATGGGCGACCCGAATCACTCGGGCTACCAGTTCGTCGGCAAGGTGCAAGATGCCGTCGAGCGGAGCACGACGAACCCTGCTTCGCAGGCGCAGCAGGACGCCGTCGAGCGCGACGCGCCCGCTACCCCCGTCCGCGTCGTTCCGGGCATCTCGTCGCTCCAGCTGGCCGCCAGCCGCGCCCGGATGCCGATGGAGGACACCGAGTTCGTCACGCTCCACAAGAGCGGCGACCTCGACTCCGACATGGACCGCCTCGCGGCCGCCGTGACCGACGACGGGCGACACCTGCTCGCGCTCCCGCGACCCTACGATCGGATGCCCGGCGATATCGCGCAGTTCCTGCTCGAGGCGGGTGCCGAGTCGGATCTCGAGGCGCTGGTGCTCGAGAAGCTGACTCACGACGACGAGGCGATCCATCGGTTTACGCTCGCGGAGTTGGCGGCCCATGCCGGCGGGAGCGGGAAAGACGATACCCCGTTCTCCGATCTGGTCGTGCTGGCGGTTCGACAGCCGGTCTAGACAGCGACCTATCGAAGCGATTTCTTCAGACAGGTCGCCGACGACGGACACAGCTCGGCGAACTCGGCTGTCTGCCGAATCCTCGACGGCACCTCCTCGCGGTCGATCGCTTCGTATCCCCGCCGTCGGAAAAACTCCGCAGCTGTCGTGGTCAACAGGTAGAGCGTCTCTATTCCGTTCTTTCGGGCGTGGGTTTCCAGCTCGTCGTATATCGCGGACCCATAGCCCTGGTCACGAACCGATCGCTTCGTAACGATTGACCGGAGGAGTCCGTCGGGCTCGTACCGTTCGATTCCGCCGGCGCCGACGAATTCCGCGTCGGAGACGGCGACGAAGAAACACTCCGGCTTCGTTCGCACGTCTCGATGTGGGAGATCGTTCGCTTTCAGTATGGCTTCGATGCGGCCGAGAGCGCCCGTCTCCGCCCTCGAGACGGTTATCGTAACGTCGGTCATCCGGTCGCGTCGACCCCCTCGAAACGTCGGTTAGCTCGAGTCATCGGTGTGCGGGCGAGTAATCGTGAGTCGAACTCTGCCGGCCAGATCGACCGTGAGCGGCCGACAGCCGTAGAGGCAGCGGACTACTCGCGAGGCGCGCCGCGTGGCGGCGACGAGGCTGACGACAATCACGAGGGCCGCGACGGCGGTCGACGGATACTCGACGGCCCAGAGAACCACAGGGACTGCAGCTACCAGCGCGTAGCCAGTGAGTATCGTTCGTCCATCGGGGCGTCTCGAGGTCGGATCGGTCGGTGGTACGTGCATCGTCTGATCGATCTCCGTCGTCGGTATCGGTGGGTGCGTCAGTTCTCCTCGAGCGATCTCGTCTCGTCGAGGGCACGGAGGAGCCGTTCCGCGCGCGGCGTCGCGGTGTAGTACCGCCATCGACCCTCTTTTCGTCGCTCGACGAGGTCGGCGCCGAAGAGCCGCGAGAGAGCCTGGCTGACCGCTCCCTGGCTCACCCCGAGTACCGGTTCTAGCTCGCAGACACAGACGGCGCCGTCTGCGTCTGCGATGAGCCGAAGCGCTTCGTATCGGGTATCGTTTCCGAGCGCGGCGAGCGTCCGAACGTCGGCGGCGACCGTTTCAGCTGCCGGCGAACGGCCGACCGAACAGCAGTCGGCGCTCTCCTCGCTTCGCGATTCGGTCGCCGTCTCGTCCGTCTGTTGCCCACTCATTTTAGCGATTGCTAATATTAGCGCCTGCTAATATAAGTGTTCGGGTCGTCCGCCTCCGGGTCGAACTCGACAGTCGACGGAGCCGTCTCGCGGACGGTAACGGACGACCGCCGGCCGACGCGCCGCGTGCGACCGGGAATCGGCGACGAGCGTCGCCCGTCGTCACTGCGAATGGCGCAGAGAAACGGGTTCGCCGTTACTCGTCGTCTTCGTATTCGCGTAGCACGGACGAAACCGTGTTCGAGACTTCCTCGAGCGCGACGGCGTTGGTCTTCCTGAGATCGTCGGCTTCCTGCGCCTCGTTCAGGTGCCGAAGCGTCTGCCGAAGGTGCCGTTCGATATCGGTTTCGTTTTCGTCAGCCATAGTTCGAGCGGCGAGTCGTAACTGACTCGAGCGGTTAAGGTCGTCGGTGGGCCGAGTCCGCCTATACTCCGCGCGGACGTCGGCGACGACCCGGATCAGCACGCCCGCGTTGGGCTTCGCTCCGAGGAGCTAAGGGCGTCCGTGATACGAATTCACATATGATAACGATCGACGAGGAGCGGTTCCGAGAGAGTTTCGAGACGTACTCCGAGATCGGCGCGACTGATGCGGGCGGACTCGACCGCCTCACACTGACGGACGAAGACGAGCAGGCCCGAGATCGGTTCGTCGACGATCTGGAGGCACTCGGATTGGACGTCCGGATCGACGAAATCGGGAACGTGTTCGGACGACGCGACGGCGCGGACCCCGACGCGGCCCCCGTTCTGATCGGCTCGCACCTCGACTCCCAGCCGTCTGGCGGTCGGTTCGACGGGCAACTCGGGGTCCTCTCGGCGCTCGAGACCCTCCGAACCCTGGAGGCGAACGGCGTCGAGACGGAGCGTCCGATCGAGATCGTCAACTGGACCAACGAGGAGGGATCGCGCTTTCAGCACGCGATGCTCGGTAGCGCGGTGGTCACCGGCGAAACCGACCTCGAGACCGCGCTGGACCTGACGGACGACGAGGGCGTTCGGCTGGGCGACGAACTCGAGCGGATCGGCTACGACGGCGACCATTCGGTCGACCCTTTCGACATCCACAGTCACGTCGAACTCCACATCGAGCAGGGACCGAAACTCGAGGCCCACGGCAACGCCGTCGGCGTCGTCGAGGGAGTCTACGGGATCGCGTGGCTCAACGTGACGATCCGCGGCGAGTCGGATCACGCCGGCCCGACGCCGATGCACGCTCGGCGCGACGCGATGGCGGCCGCGGCCGATGCCGTCAGCGCGATCACCGCGCTCCCGAACCGGCTCTCAGCGGACGCCGTCTCGACCGTCGGCGAGTTCGACCTCGAACCGGACTCGATCAACGTGATTCCGAACCGCGCGACGTTTTCCGTCGATCTCCGGTCTTACGACGACGATACCGTCGACCGGGCCGTCGCTCGGGCCGAGAGCGAGATCGAGGCGGCCTGCGAACGGCACGGGACGACCGCCGACATCGAGGAAGTGTGGCGGATCCCGCACACCGAGTTCGATCCGAACGTCTGTGACGCCGTCGCCGCTGCTGCGGAAACGGTGGGGGTAGACTACGAACGCCTCGTGAGCGGTGCCGGCCACGACGCGAAGTACGTCAGCGATATCGCGCCGACCGCGATGATTTTCGTCCCCTCGGTCGACGGGCAAACGCACAACGAGTCCGAGTACACCGCCTGGGAGGACTGCGTCGCCGGGGCGAACGTCTATGCCAACGTGGTCCTCTCGCTCGCCAACGAGTGACCCGACGCGCGGGAGACGCCGCCGCGAACCCTCGGCGCTCCTGTCGACTCACGGTCGGAGCCTCGCCCTCACCGACGGTTTCAAGTCTACTTGTTCTAATCCAAGTACAATGACTGTACACCGGTCGACCGGCGCGGTCGCTCGAGCGGAGACGATCGATCAGGCTCCGGAGGGCGACCGATGAACGGGTTCGTCCTCGGCGGCGTTAGCTCCGGCGTCGGGAAGACGGTTGCGACGCTGTCGATCGTACAGGCCCTCGAGGACGCCGGCTACGCGGTCCAGCCGGCCAAAGCCGGCCCCGATTTCATCGACCCGAGCCACCACGAAGCGATCGCGGGTCGCCCGTCCAGAACGCTCGATTCGTGGCTCTGTGGCGAGGACGGCCTCCGGCGGAACTACCACCGCGGCGAGGGCGACATCTGCGTCGTCGAGGGCGTGATGGGGCTGTACGACGGCGACGGCTCGAGCACCGCGATGGTCGCCGACACGCTCGAGTTGCCGGTCGTCCTCGTGGTCGACGCGAAAGCGGGGATGGAAAGCGTCGCGGCGACCGCGCTGGGATTTCGCGAGTATGCGGACGCTGTCGGCCGCGATATCGACGTCGCCGGGATCGTCGCCCAGCGCGCCCACGGCGGCCGCCACGAACAGGGGATCCGCGACGCACTCCCGGCGGATCTCGAGTACTTCGGCCGGATTCCGCCGTCGGCGGACCTCGAGATTCCCGATCGCCACCTGGGCCTCGAGATGGGCGGTGAGGCCGCGCTGCCGACGGGAGCGTTGCGGGAGGCCGCGGAATCGCTGCGCGCCGAGCGACTGGCCGAGGTTGCGAACGAACCGCCCGCACCCGGCGCGCCGCTCGAGTCCACCGCACCGGTCGACGCCACTGTCGCCGTCGCCAGCGATGCCGCGTTCTGCTTTCGGTATCCGGCGACGATCGAACGGTTCCGCGAGCGGGCCGACGTGGTCGCGTTCTCGCCCGTCGCGGGTGATCCCGTTCCCGACTGCGACGCGGTCTACCTGCCCGGCGGCTACCCCGAACTCCACGCCGCCGACCTCGAGTCGGCCGGCACCCTCGCCGAACTGGGCGAGCGGGCCAGCGAGGGGCTGCCCGTGCTCGGCGAGTGCGGCGGGCTGATGGCGATGAGCCGGTCGCTGACCACCGCCGACGGCGAGCGCAGCGAACTGGCCGGGATTCTCCCCGCCGACGTGACCATGCACGACCGCTATCAGGCACTGGATCACGTCGAACTCGAGGCCGTCGACGGCACTCTGAACGCGACCGCCGGCGAGACGATTCGCGGTCACGAGTTCCACTACTCGAGTGCCGCCGTCGACGGCGACGCCCGCTTCGCCTTCGAAACCGTCCGGGGCGACGGCATCGACGGCGATCACGACGGACTTACCGAGTACGAGTCGCTCGGCACGTACGTCCACGTCCATCCGGAGAGCGGCGCGTTCGATCGGTTCCTCGAGCGGGTGGCGACGACGTGACGAGCGAACGGTGATTCGCAAATTCTGAGACTCGGTCGTATAATTAACACGATGGTGGTGGCGATACGAAGTGTGTCCGAAACCGTCCAGCGTCTCGAGCCCCTGGAGCGCCGTCCGCTGACCGACCGCACTTGCCTCGTCACCGGTTCCTCGCGCGGGATCGGTCGCGATATCGCGTTCGAACTCGCCCGCGCGGGTGCCGACGTGGCGGTCAACTACCGCTCGTCGGAGGAACGAGCGCTCGAGGTGACCGACACCATCGAGGAGAACGGCGAGACGGCCGTCTCGGTACAAGCCGACGTCTCCGATCCGGCGCAGGTCGAGCGAATGGCCGAGGCGGTCCGCGACGACCTCGGCGAAGTTGACGTGCTGGTCAACAACGCGGGGATCACCGTCGATCGCACGTTCGAGGACATGACCTACGAGGACTGGCAGACCGTCATCGACGTCAACTTGAACGGGACGTTCAACTGTACGAAGGAGTTCTACGACGACATCAAAACCTCCGAGTACGGCCGACTGATCAACATCTCGAGCGTTGTCGGCCAGCAGGGTAACTACGGACAGGCCAACTACGCGACCTCGAAGGGCGGACTCTTCGCGCTCACTCGGACGCTCGCCCTCGAACTCGCGAGCCACGGCTCGACGGCCAACTGCGTCGCGCCGGGCTTTACCGAGACGGACATGCTCGAGAAGGTGCCCGAACGCGTTCAGGAGAAGATCCGCCAGGACATTCCGCTCGATCGGTTCGCAAAAACCGAAGACATCGTCGGGATGGTCCGATTTCTCGCCGGCGATCAAGCCGAGTACATGACAGGGCAAGTGCTGGGCATCAACGGGGGCATGGAGTGGTAAGGCCGACAGTTGGAGGTGCTCGAGCCGCGGCATGACGAGTCGTGTCGCTCGTTTCTGATACGGAAATTCGCGCCCACTTCGACAAGTTTCTTTGTTCTACTCCAACTCTACCTGGGCAACCGGAGTTGGTCTACTCCAAACAAAATTGTTTTAGGGACGGGCTCTGTTCCAACGGGTGATGCCACCCATCGCGCTTCCACACGACGCGAAGGCCGGGCCGACCAAGTCGGAGGTTCGAGCCGTCGTCCGCTCGAAGCTCGCGCTCGAGCCGGACGACCACTTCGCGGAGGTCGGCTCCTGTACGGGAGCCGTCACGATCGACGCCGCACAGCGAGCCGGGCGCGTGACCGCCGTAGAACGGAAGGCAGCGCGCCTCGCGACGACCGAAAAGAATCTCGCCGCGAACGAGGACTCGATCCGCGCGGAGATCGACCTCCGCAACGCGGAAGCGCCCGAAGGGCTGCCCGACGACGCCGACGCGCTCTTTCTGGGCGGGAGCCGCAACTTCGAGGCGGTGCTCGACCACGCCGTCGCAACCGAGGTCGATCGGGTCGTGATGAACGTCTCGCGGCTCGAGGTCGCCGGGAAGGCGACCGAAGCGTTCCGCGAGCGAGGGATCTTGGAAGAGGTCGTCCAGTTTCAGGTGAGTCACGGCTACGAACTCGCCGGTGCGACGAGTTTCGACTCGGACAACCCGGTGTACATGTTGGTCGGGAGTGCGACCGCGGACGAGGACGAAGACGGCGGCGAGAAAGTCGCAGCCGATGGCGGCGAGGTGAGCCGCCAATGACACTCTACGGCGTCGGACTCGGCCCCGGCGAGGCCGATCTCGTGACCGTTCGCGGGAAGGCAGTGCTCGAGAACGCGGACGTGGTCTACTCGCCGGGCCGACTCTCGCGGACCGTCGCGCTCGAGCACGTCGACGAGTCGAAGATCGGCGATCTCGACTTCCCGATGACGAAAGACGAAGAGAAGCTGCGAGCGGCCTGGAAGGCGGCCGCGGCGGAGATCGCCCCGAACGCCCGCGACGGCGACGTGGCGTTCGTGACGCTCGGCGATCCGAACGTCTACTCGACGTTCGGCCACCTGCGCCGGACGATCGACGCCTTCCACCCCGACGTGGCCCTCGAGATCGTCCCCGGCGTGAGCGCGGTGACGGCCTTTGCGACCGCGATGGGGGTCGAGATCGAGGCTGGCGCGGGACTTTCCTTGCGCGAAGCGGCGGGTGGTCACAGCCCGACAGGACCGGACCGGATGATCCTGTTCAAGGTCACCGACGCGCCGGCGACCCACGAGGGACTCGTCGAGGCCGGCTACGAGGTGACCTACGGCCGCCGACTGTTCATGGAGCAAGGCGAGACGATCGTCACCGACGACCCCGCGGAGATCGACGAGCGCGATTACTATACGCTCGCCTACGCCGAGAAGGCCGATCTCGAGGTCGACCAGACGACGGCGGCCTTCGAGACCGACGGTAGCGAATCGGAGGTTCGCTCCGACGGCGGTCGCGAACTGAGCGCCGACGAACTGGCCGCACTCGAGCGAAGCGAGGGCTGCGAGGGCGGCGACTGCGGCGAGCACCGCGGAGGGAAGCGATGACAGACGAGACGGGCGACGATCCGCAGGACGCGATCGACTCCCAAGGCGAAGCCCGCCGCGAGAAACTGGACGACCGGATCTTCGAACACAGCGCCGGCGACGAGCAGGCGGGGATCCCCTTCGTCGGCGCCGGCCCCGGCAACCCGCGCCTGCTGACCGTCGCCGGGAAGGAAGTGCTCGAGGCGGCAGACCTCGTCGTTCACGCGGGTTCGCTGGTCAACAGCGAACTGCTCGACGAGTACTGCGGCCACGCCGAACTCGTCAATTCGGTCGGGAAAGACCTCGAGGAACTGATCCCGCTGATGCGGGACGCCTACGAGGACGGCGACAACGTCGTCCGGCTCCACAGCGGCGACCCAGCGATCTACGGGGCCGCGCTCGAGCAGATGGACGCGCTGGAACACGAAGGCGTCCCGACGTACTTCGTGCCCGGCGTCACCTCAGCCTTCGCGGCCAGCGCGACGCTGCGGACCCAGTTGACGTTGAACGAGGTCTCGAACCACGTCGCGTTCACCCGGCCGCAGGGGAAGACCCTGACGCCGGAGGAAGACCACATCTCCGAGTTCGTCGAGATGGGCGATGTAACGACCTGCATCTACCTCGGCACCCACGCGGTTCGGGAGACGATGGATCGGCTGCTCGAGGATGACCACGACCCCGAGACGCCGGTCGCGGTCATTTACCACGCCTCGTGGCCGGACGAGGATGTGATCGTCGGCTCGGTCGGCGACATCGCCGACAAAGTGGAGGAAGCGGGGTATCGGGCCTCGGCGCTGGTCGTCATCGGCGACGCGGTGACCGGCGCGGGCTACGAGCGATCCTTCCTCTACGGCGACTGGGCGAATCGAGGGTCCGCTGAAAACTCGGGTGGAACGGAGGCTGGTAATGACTGAGATTCGCTGGAGTTGCTACCGCGAACACGATGAAAGCCCCTGCCGCGCTCGACCGGTTGCGCCTCGCTGCGGTCCTCACTGCGTTGCGGTCCTTGCGTCGGCTCACCGGACCGAGCGCGGCAGCCCCTTTCAGTCCCACCCCCGCAGTGGTCTGGACGGGTCGATAGCACGTGGACAGGACGATTTCGGCACGAGAGAGGTTTCACAATGAGTTCAGGAACTGAGAACACGGATACGACGGACGAATCGGACTCCGGCGGCGGCCACTGCTCGACGCCGGATTCGGACGGCGAGGTCGCCGAGGAGATCGCGATCGTCTCCTTCGGTCGGAAGATGGACACCGCCGAGGAGATCAAAGCCGAACTCGAGGATCGCTACGAGGCGATCGAGATCCTCGAGTACCACGGCGACGTCTTCGAGGAACACTGGGGCGAGTACGACTGCTTCGTCGGGCTGATGGCCTCGGGGATCGCCATGCGGAAGACGGCCCACCTGCTCGACGACAAGTGGGAGGACCCCGCGATCTGCGTCGTCGACGAGGAACTCACGTGGGCGATCCCGATCACGGGCGGGCACCACGGCGCGAATCAGGTCGCGCAAGATCTGGCGACGATGGGTGCGGTTCCGGCGATGACGACCGCCTCCGAAGCGGCCGGCAAGCAGGGTGTCGAGTCCCGCGCGAAGGCGATGGACGCCCACGTCGTCAACGGCGACTCGACGGTGAAGACGAACCTCGCCGTGCTGGACGACGATCTCGGTCCCGTCGCCCGACTCGAGGGGCCCAGAGCCGTCCTCGTCGGCGACGACGTGACGGTGCTCAAGCGCAACGAAGACGACGGCGTCGTGCTCGGTACCGGCAGCGTCTCCGGCGCGAGCAAAGCGGCCTTCCTCGCCGCCTGGGAGGACGCCCTCGAGCGGACCGACTACGACGTCGCGGACGTCGAGTTCGTCGGCACTGCGACGCGAAAGGAAGACGAGGAGGGGCTGCTTGAGGCCGCACGGGAACTCGATCTGGGCGTCGTTGCCTTCGACAAGGAGACGCTGCTCGCACACGAGGGGCCGACGCCCTCCAAATCGAAGGAGCTGATCGGCTGGCCGGGCGTCTCCGAGGCGAGCGCGATCGCCGGCGGGGCCGAGCAGGAACTGGTCCTCGAGAAGGTGAGCTACGAGAACGAGGTCACGGTGGCGATCGGTCGATGAACGTCGAGGATGCAGCTACCAGCGGCGACGGCACGCCCGACGACCACGGCACGCTTTATGTCGTCGGGATCGGCCCCGGTCTGCCCGACCACATGACCGCGCGAGCGAAGGAGGTCATCGAGTCCGCAGACGTGGTCATCGCCTCGAGCCTCTATCAGGAGTTCCTGCGGGCCGACGGCACCCTCCTGCCCGAGGAGGAGACGGACGAGGACGGTGTCGCCGTCCGCGAGGGCGACACCGCAGCGCGAGCCCAAGGCGACCGCGAGGACGGCTTCGAGCAGGAGATCGTCCGCTCGACGATGGGTCGGCAGATCGAACTCGCCCGCGCGGCGTTCGACTACGTGCGCGAGGGAAAGGACGTGGCCCACGTCTCGGGCGGTGACCCCTCCGTGTACGGCAAGTCCGACCTCGTCTTCACGATGGCCGAAGCGGAGGACGCCACGGACGTTCCCATCGAGATCGTCCCCGGCATCACCGCGGCGCTGGGCGGTGCGGCCAACGTCGGCGCGCCGCTGTGTAACGACTTCTGTACCGTCTCGCTGTCGGACAAGTGGCGCGGCTGGGACGAGATCGAGGAGAAGCTGCGCGCGGCCGCAATCAGCGACTTCGTGATCGTCCTCTACAACTGCTGGCGAAACTACGAGAAGGCCGTCGAGATCGTCCGCGAGGAGCGGACCGACGACGCCTACGTGGCCATCGTCAACGACGCCGGCCGAGAGGACGCCGGCCGCAACGGCGAGAGCCAGTTCATCACGACGCTCGGCGAGGCCGTCGACCACGACGACAAGGTGTCGGGGATGGGCACCTCGCTGCTCATCGGCACCCACGAGACCGAGACCTGGCGCAACGACGACCGAACGTACCTCGTCACCCCGCGCGGCGGGCGTGACGTCGACGATTTCTGAACCCAACCATGAGTACGGACACAAATGCGGACGCTGACGACGAATCGACTTCTAAGTGCGGTGCCTCCTCGAACGGCGAGGCCAGCACCGAGCCCTCGAGGTCCAAATGCGGAGCTTCGAGCACCAGCGACACCGACGACTCGAGTACCTCGACGTGCGGCGCATCCTCGAGTGCGAGTTCCTCGGCCTCGAGTTGCGGCGCCTCGAGTTCGGACGATGGTGGCTCGAACGAGCAGGAGGTCGGCGCGACGGTCGACGACTTCGATGCCGAGCCCGGGCAGCTGATCGCCGTCGGTCTCGGCCCCGGCCACCCGGAAGGGATGACCGACCGCGCGAAGGCGGCGCTGCTCGAGGCCGACCACATCGTCGGCTACACGACTTACATCGAGCTCATCCCGGACGAGATCACCGAGGAAGCCGACGATATCTACGACACGCCGATGTGCGGCGAGGTCTCCCGCACCGAGGAATCGATCGATCGCGCGCTCGCGGGCAACGACGTGGCGATCGTCGGCAGCGGCGACCCCAACGTCTACGCGCTGTCCGGACTCGCACTCGAGATCTTGGAGTCCAAGGGCGCGACGGCCTCGATGGTTGACTTCGAGGTCGTTCCCGGCGTGCCGGCGGCCCAGTCCTGTGCGGCCCGGCTGGGCGCGCCGCTGGTCAACGACACCGTCTCGGTCTCGCTGTCGGACCACCTCGTCCCGATGCCGGAGATCGAATCGCGGCTGCACTCCGTCGCAAGCGAGAACTTCACGATCACGATCTACAACCCGTGGAGCCGCAAGCGCCGAGAGAACTTCCAGAAGTGCTGTGAGATCCTCCTGACCCACCGCGACCCCGACACGCCGGTCGGCATCGTCCACGGTGCCGGCCGCGAGGACGAGCAGGTGATGATCACCGAACTCGCCGAACTCGAGGACCTCGGTGAGAGCGAGCTCATCGACATGACGACGACGATCGTCGTCGGCACCGAGGACACCTACGTCTGGGACGACCGGATGGTCACGCCGCGGGGCTACGAGACGAAGTACGATTACTAACGATGGCACGATACGAAGTCACCATCGAGAAAGACGCCTGCGACGGCATCTTCGCCTGTCTGACCCGCGACCCACGGTTCGTCGAGGGCGCGGACGGCCTCGCGACGATCGACCCGAACGCGGATCCGGTCTACGACTGCGAGGGCGAGGTCACGGACACTGCCGAGCGCGTCGTCGCGACGTTCGACGACGACCGCATCGACGAAGCGCAGCAGGCCGCGGCGGCCTGCCCGACGGACGCCATCGTCGTCCGGGAGGTGGGCGAATGAGCGACGCGGGGCCGACGACCGACGACGGCGCCCTCGAGGTCGCCGTCCCGTCTGACCCCCTCGCCGGCCACCCCGCGACGGCGTACTTCTGGGGGCACGTCGCCGGCAGCGGCGACGTCGCCGACAGTGTGATCGAGGTCGCCACCAACGACGAGGCGTCCGCGCAGGTGCTTGCGGCCGTCGCCGGCGGCGATCTCGAGCACGAGATGACGACTCGAGACTACGCTCACGACACCTCGATTACGCGTACGGAGGACGAGTACACGCTGTCGATCGGCGGCGATGGCAGCGAGGACGACGAAACGGACGAGTCGGGACTGCTCGGCCGCAGCGGCGCGCTGGGCCTTCCCGTCGACGGCCGCGGCAACTACCGCTTCGGCGCGTTCGTGAACCACGATCGGGAACTCCTGCCGGGGCTGCTCGAGGGCTGTGGCACCATCTGCTTCAAGTCCTCGACGGGCACCGTGGGAATCTCGTTCGTTCACGACGACCGGGAGCTGCTCGAGTTCGCACAGGACGTGATTTCGGAGTCTCCCGTGGACGCGCCCGTCGACGACCTCTCCGAGACGTCCTCGGGCGGCTACTGGTTCGGCGTCGACGACGACGCCGCGCCCGCCTTCGGCACGTGGCTCTACGAGAACTGTGAGGAAACCGGACTGTTCGCCCCGAGTCGCCGGCGCAAACTCGAGCGGAGCCTCGAGCAAGCGTCGGCGTACGACGGCGAGGCGGCCTGAGACCGACGATCGATGAGCACACCCGACGAGACCATGTCCGCGGCGGTCGCTGGCTTCGACGACGAAGCCGTCCTGCTGGTCGGCCACGGCTCCAGACGCGAGAAATCCAACGAACAGGTGCGCGAACTGGCCGCCGACCTCGAGTCGCGACTCGGGATTCCGGTCGACGCCGCCTTCCTCGAACTCGCGGAGCCGGCGATCGACGAGGCGTTCGCGGGGCTCGCGCCCGTCGCCGAGCGCGTGACCGTCGTCCACTGTTCGCTGTTCGCCGCGAGCCACGTCAAAAACGACGTGCCGCTGGCGATCGAGCAGGCTCGCGCCGAACACGACCTCGAGATCCGAAACGGCGCGCATCTCGGCGTCCACCCCGCAATCTTGGACCTGCTGGACGACCGCGCTGCCGCCGTCGAGCGCGACCTCGGCGTCGACCGCGAGGACGACGACGTGGCCGTCGTCGTCTGTGGCCGGGGCTCGAGCGACCCGGACGCCAACGGCGACGTACACAAACTCGCTCGGCTGCTGTTCGAGGGCCGCGCGTTCGACCGCGTCGAGGCGTCCTTTATCGGCGTCACCGAGCCGACGCTCGAGGAGAGCCTCCACGGACTCTCGAAGCACCGACCAGACGCGGTCGTCGTCCTGCCCTATATGCTCGGCGACGGCGTCCTCACCCAGCGGGTGCGCGATTGGACCGCCGACTTCGACGCGGACTACCCCTACGTCGACGCGCTCGCCGGCGACCCGCTCGGCACGGATTCGCGGCTGCTCGATGTCTTCGCCGACCGCTGGCAGGAGGCGCGATCGGGGAGCGTCGAGATGTCCTGTGACACGTGCAAGTACAAGGTCGACCTCGAGGGCTACGAGGAGGACGTCGGCGGCGCGCGGGCGATGCTCCGCGCGCTCGCCCACCAGGAGGCCCACGCCGACCGCGAGGACGTCGACGACGAGCCCCACAGCCACGACGCGCCCGAAAAACACGTCGCGGTCTGTCTGAACCAGACCTGCGCCGAACAGGGGTCGCCGGCGGTCCTCGAGCGCTTACGCCAGGAAGCCCGCGACTCCGAGCACTGTGACGCCCGCATCACGCGGTCGTCCTGTCTGGGGCGCTGTGGCGACGGGCCGATGGTCGCGGTCTACCCGGACGGGATCTGGTACGGCGACGTGGCGGGCGCGGACGCCGAACGGATCGTGGCCGACCACCTCGATCGGGACCGCATCGTCAGCGACCTCGTCGATCAGACGCTGTAGCCGCGCAAATTATCGCAGTATCCTCATCGAATAGCACGCCAACTGACTGCAGATACGAACTCGATTCAACACATAACCCATGAGCTGCCACGAAATCGAAGCACTGCGACTCGGACTGATGAGCGTCCTCGGCGTCGGGGACGACAGCGCTCGCGAACACGCGGAAAAGGAACTCGAGGGTCACCTCGAGGGCCCTATCCAGGGGCTCGCGGAGGCCGACAGCCTCGCGGAAGTAACGCGCCACCTCGATGCGGCGCTGGTCGATCTAGAAGAGGAGGTCGCCGCGATGGAGAGCGACGACCCCGAATACGATTACACGCGGGGGCGGTTGCTCGCCGTTCGCGACGCCGAGCGGGCGGTCCAGCGGCTGTCCGCACAGGGCGAGCACATCGTCGACGGACTCGGCGACGCTCACGACACCCTCCACGAGACGTTCCCGGTCGAGGAGTGACGATGAGCGAAACTGCAACCGATACCGATCGCGAGCCCAGGTTCCGATCGGTCCCGCTCGGCGAGATCGAACCCGCCCGCAGCCGGCATATGTGGACCCGTTCTGCGGTCTGCATCGCCGCGTCCGGCTACCTCGTCGTCACCGGCGAGTGGGACGGCACCGTCACCGCCCGCGACGCCGACTCCCTCGAGGCGCGCTGGACGGCCGATCATCCGGACCACGCAGTCGGGATCGCGTCGCTCGAGGACAGGGGCGACGCGAACGCCGACGGAGACGAGGCCGAGACGATCGTCGTCGCCGGCCGCGGCGAAACGGGGACGATCGCGGCCTACGACGCGGAGACGGGCGACCGGCGCTGGCGCTACGACACCGTCGCCGACGTGGGCGAGGCGGTCGAAGACACCGTCTTCTATCTACCCTACGTCGTCGCGCTCGAGGCCGGCACCGACGCCGACGGAAACGCCGTGCTCTACGCGGCCGCGCGCCGCTACGAGCGCGACGGGGAGACCCGGCAGTGGCACAGCACCGTCTACGCGTTCGACGCCGACGGATCGATCCGGTGGACTCACGAGACCGACGCCTCGCCGATCGCGCTCGATCTCGACGGCGACGGCGACCGCCTCGCGGTGGGCTACAACCGCTGTCTGGGCGACCACGACACCGGACTCGTCGTTCTCGAGACGGCGTCGGGCGAGCTCGCGTGGACGTGGGACCCCGGCACCGAGGGCGACCGCCGCATCGGCGACGTTTCCGTCGACGGGGAATCGATCGCCGTCTCGAGCCACGGCGACAAGCGCGGCTACCTGCTCGGTCCGGGCGGGGCCGAGCGCTGGAGCGTTGACCTCGCCGTCGAGACCGAAATCGACGGCGAGACGCTGTACGCGTACCCGAACCACGCCTACGCGAACGACGCCCGGGTGGCGTTCGTCACCGGCAACACCTACGCCGTCGAGAGCCGCGAGACCGAGAACCGGCACCCGAACGAACACCGGGTCGCCGCGTTCGACGCCGACGGCGACCCGCTGTGGGACGACGCGGTCCGCGGCTTCGTCCACGGGCTCGCGGCCGACGGAAATCGGCTCGTCGCCCCCTGCGCGCAGAACTTCCGCGTGCGCGATCCCGACACGCACGCCATCAGTTGCTTCGACCTCGAGTCCGGCGCGGGCGGTCGCGAGCGGTTCGACGGCATCGCCACGGCGGCCGCCGTCGCCGACGGCACCGTCGCCGCCATCGAGGAACCGGTGCGGTACCACGACGAGGGGGAGACCCGCGGCGAATACGCGCTTCGGGTCGCCTCGCTCGAGTAGCGTCGATCGGTGCCCCTCGAGGGCCCACAGACAATTCAACAGTAATGGAGGTCGGGTCGCGGAAACGTCAGCCGGACCGTTGCTCCGACGGTCGGAGGGTCGTCGGCGAACGCCTCGACGGCGGTTTCGTCGAACGAGATCGTCACCCTGTTGGTCGCGTCTTCGCGGACGACCCGTTCGACGACTCCCGAAACGTCACCGTCAGTCTCGTCGATTGCAACTGCTTCCGGCCGGATCGCCGCGTATTCGTCAGACGGCCCCTCGCGTCCGAGTGCGTCCGCGAGCGACGGCGCAGCCGACAGCGCGATCGCGTTCGATCCCGTGAAATCGGCGACCATCGGCGATGCAGGGCGTTGAAAAACGTCTTCCGGCGTTCCGATCTGGACCACGTGGCCATCCCGCATTACGGCAATTCGATCCGCAATCGCACGTGCTGTCGTCCGGTTGTGCGTCACGTATACACTGGTGACATCCGCGAGGATGTCTGCTAGGTCGGCCCGCAGCGTCTGTCGAGTCGGCACGTCGAGCGCGGCCAGCGGCTCGTCGAGCAACATGACGTCGGGCCGAACGGCGAGTGCGCGGGCGAGCGCAACTCGCTGTTTTTCGCCGCCGGAGAGCGTCGGCGGGTAGCGGTCGGCGAGAGCCGCGACGCCGAGTTCGGCCAGCAACTCGTCGGGATCGCGCGTCTCGTCGCGGTAGCGGACGCCGTATTCGACGTTCTCCCGGACCGAGAGGTGCGGGAACAGCGCGTAGTCCTGAAAGACGAACCCGAAGCCGCGCCGCTCCGGCGGCCGGTCGTCGAGCCGTCGCTCGTCGAGCGTCACGGTGCCGTCGTGGTCGTGAAAGCCGGCGACGGCCTCGAGCAGCAGCGTCTTGCCGCTGCCGCTCGGGCCGAGGACGACGAGGCTCTCGCCGCGCTCGACGGCGAACGCGGCGTCGACGGTGAACGTCTCGGCCCCTTGCGCGGTGAACGTCGCCCTGAGATCGGCGCGCAGGCTCATCGGGATATCCCTCCGCCGGTCGCGTTGCTGTCGGTGAGATATCTGACGACGAGGAAGACCAGCGCGGACACCCCGAGTAGCAGGAACGCGACCGCGCCGCTCTCGTCGAGTCCGCCCTGGAGGTACGAGTTGTAGACGAAGACGGGGGCGTGTTGTGCGGTCACCTGTCCGCCCGCGGGCGGGTAGAAGAACGAGACGCTGTAGGCGACGACGGCGACGGCTCCGAACTCCGAGACGGCCCGCGCCCACGCGAGGACGCCGCCGGTAATCATGCCTCGGACCGCGAGCGGACCGGTCACCCGGCGAAACGTCTGCCAGCGGTTCGCGCCGTGAATGCGGGAGGCGTACTCCAGACGCACGTCGATCGTCTCGAACGCCTCTCGAGTCGTGTTCACGGCGTAGGGTGCAGCGACGAACGTCATCGCGAGCACCATGCCGACCATCGTCCCGAGCACCGACAGCCGGGGAAATGCGCCGTTCTGGCCGAAGCCGAACAGGATGATGATGCCCGCGACGGAGTGGGGAACGACCAGCGGGAGGTCGACGAGACTTTCGACGAACTGCTGGCCGGCGAATCCCTGCGCGAGCAGGTGCGCGAGCGGGACGCCCAGCAGGAGGCTGAGAACCGCCGCCAACAGCGGGCCGTAGACGCCGAGATAGAGCACGCGTTGCACGTCCGGGTCGAGTGCCTTCTCCAGAACGAGCGACGGGGACTGTCGCGCGACGAAGAGGAACAGCGGCAGCCCCAGTGCGACCATGAGGAGACTCCCGGCGGTCGCGGTCGCGATGGTGAACGGCGACCCGTCGAGCGCGTAGGCGGTGACGGCCGCACTGCCCACCATGAAGAACGCGTACCAGGTCGGCCTCTCGAGCAGGAAGGCTGCGACGAACGCGAGTAGCTGCACGGCTATGAACGCCGCCACGAGCGGCGCTCGTCCGATGTTCCTGTCCCCGAATCCCGTCTCAGTTTCAGTACCCGTTGCCATCCTTTGTGAGTGTCATTTGGTGTCGATTTCGGTTCGCAAAGCGAGGCTGTCTACGATCCGCTGAGCTCGAGCGGACCGAGGTTCGACTTCGCGCCGGCGACCTCCATCACGCGGTCCGGGACCGCGTCCTCGCCGCTCTTCGGCACGACGATGGGGTCGACGGGGGTGAGCCCCTGATTTTTCAGGATCTCCCGCCCCGGTTCGGTGCCGAAGTACTCGACCCACTTCGCGCCGAGTTCGGGTGACCGTGCAACACTCGGTACGGTGAGGCCGTAGGCGATGGGTGCACCGGTGTACGTCCCCGAATCGGTCTCGACCTCCGCCTTGGCGTAGTGGTCCGCGTACGTACTGGTCGCCTTCGAGAGGTCGACCTCCGGCTGCAGGTCGATGAACGGTTTCCCCGACGTACTGGAGATCGACTGGTAGTAGAACACGTAATCGAGTTCGCCCGACTCGAGTTGTCCCTCGAGATGCGTCTCCGTCCCGGTCGGGACCGTCGAGTTCTCGCGGAGCTTCCGGTAGGTGGCCTCGTCGTACAGTCGCTCGCCCTCGAACTCCTCCTTGCCGAGTTGCTGGGTCATCACCGCGCGGTAGCCGCCGGGGTCGACCGCCGGATCGGAGTGACCGATCGTGATTCCGTCGCGGCTGAGCACCTCCCACCAGTTGTCCTTCGAGATGTCGTCCGCGCCCGGCGAGTCCTCCCGGTACTGGATCGACATCGAGTTCGTCGTGAAGACGGCGTACCAGTCCCCGTAATCGGGAACGATGTCGTCGCGAATGAGCCGGAAGTCGGAGACACCGAGCACGTCCGCTTTCCGATTTTGCTGGGTAATCTTGTTCTTCGAGTCGACCGACCCTTTGGCTTCGCGCGTGACGTCGACGCCGTGTTCTTCCTCGAAGTGCGGTTCTGCCTCGCCGAACGGCGGGGCGAGCGACCCGGCGTGGAAGATCATCATCGAGTCGCTACTGCCACTCTCTCCGATGCAGCCGGCTACGGCGAGCGCCACCGCGCTCCCGCCCCCCGCCAGAAACGCCCGTCGACTCCGATATTCCGACATAGATATATCGCCCTTCCGTTGGCACGAGTATAATCGTTTCCCTCACGATCTGCACGGAGCACCCCTCTATTCCTCGATCGAATGCGCTTGCCGAGCGGGCAGCCCGCTCGACACTAAACCGCGGGGCGGTAGCCAACGCCGCTCGGTCGATGAAAACGAACTTCTCGTCCGAGCGCGAACGGAGACGCAAACGGCCGCCCGAACGGCCGATTCGTGTCACCGACTATTGCCCATGGAAAAGGAGTTCGACCCGTACCTGCGGATCGACGACGTGGCCGTCGATCGCAGCGACGTCGCGATGTTGCGCGCGATCGACGACCGCGGCTCGCTGTCCGGCGCGGCCGACGCCCTCGAGCGATCCTACCCCCGCCTCCAGCAGCGGGTAGTGGAACTCGAGGCGGCGATCGGTCCGCTGGTCGAGCGCACCCGCGGCGGGGCCGACGGCGGCGGGAGTTCCCTGACGGGGGCGGCCAGGGACCTGCTGGCGCGATTCGATCGGCTGGTCGCGGCCTACGAGGGGGTCGCCCGCGTCGACGAGACGGTGCTGTCGGGGCCGGTCGTGGCTCGCGACGGCGAACTCGCGACCGTCGAGACGGCGGTCGGCGAGGTGCTGGCGGTCGTCCCGGCCGACGCGTCGACCGCGTCCGTGACGATCCGGTCCGACGCCGTGAGCCTACACGCGCCCGCGGACGCGCCGCGGGCCGAGGGGACCAGCGTCCGGAACCAGTTCTCGGGGACCGTCTCGTGGCTCGAGGCCGGCGACGCGGTCGCACGGGTCGGCGTCACCCTCGAGAGCGCCTCGAACGGCGACGAGCGCGCCGAACTCGTGGCGCTGGTCACTCGCCGCAGCGTCGACGCGCTCGGCCTCGATCCCGGCCGATCGATCGTCGCGTCGGTGAAGGCGACCGCGGCGCGTGGGGTCGCGCTCGAGGACGGCTGCTAGTCCGTCCAAACCCGCGTTTCGGCGCTGTATGTGTCGGCCGTATGCGGGGCCTACCAACGAGACGCTGCGCCGAGAGCCACAGGTCTTTTTCGTGGGGATCCGTATCAACTCGCATGTACGACTCCATTCTGGTCGCGACCGACGGCAGCGAGGCCGCGGCAACCGCGGTCGATCACGCTGTCGCGCTCGCGGAGCGATTCGACGCGCCGCTGTATGCCATCGCCGTCGTCGACGATCGCACCGAGTACGACACCGGCATCGTCGATCCCGAGGAAGCCCGCCAGCACCTCCGCGAGCGTGCCGTGGGGTGGCTCGCAGACCTCGAGGAAACGGCGAGCGAGTCCGACGTGGCAGTCGAGACGACGGTTCGAACCGGCGTGCCCCACGAGGAGATCCTCGGGTACGCGGCCGAGACCGAGAGCGACGTGATCGTCGTCGGCGCCCGCGGCCGCTCGTCGTTCAAGGGCGCGCTGCTGGGCAGCACCGTCGACAGGGTCGTCCGGGTGGCGGACCGGACGGTGCTCGTCGTCGGAACCGACGAGTGACGGGCCGGCGGATTCGGCGCCGAACCGCCCCGCCGGCGGCGGCGAGCCGTCGTCCGAGGCCGGTGTCAACGGCCGGTGAGAACGCTGGCCGGATGGGGGAGGGAGAACACTTACCTATACTGTCGTGTGACCTACCAGTATGTCACTGCTTGTTCCCTTCGACGGATCGGTGTTGGCGACGAACGCACTCGAGCGAGCCTCGACGTTCGGCGACTTACTCGACGAGGAGGTCGTCGTACTGACGGTCATCCCCGACGACGCGGACTACGCGCGGGCTCGAGGCTGGATCACGGAAGGCGAGCCGTTCGACGCGGAGGCGATCGCTGCGGGAATGCAGCGTCGCGCCGACGAGGTCGCGCCGGAGGCGACGTTCCGGACCGAGCGAGTGAGTTCGGACGAGCCGACCGCCACGTCGACGACGAACGTCGTCCGAGAGATCCGGCGGGTCGCCGGTGAGGTCGAAGCTTCCGTGGTCTTCATCGGCTCGGAGAACGCGGGCTCGGTCATCGCGCCCCAGTCCAGCGTCGGCAGTCCGGTCGCCAACGATCAGCGCTACGATGTCTACGTCGTCCGCGAACCCGGCGAGGAGATCGATCCCGAGGAACTGGCCGATATCGACTCGACACAGGACGACCTCTGATTGGCAGCAGGGCCGCCCGTCGACCCGCCCACCGCACGGCGATTCGGAGGAACGTTTATTCCGCTGACCGACCACGGTTCGGACGAAATGGACGATCGGAACGGGTGGGACCGGGACGCGACGGCGCCGACCGGTTCCGCCCATAGGCCCCCAGCGTCGTTCGTCGCCCAGGCGAACGTCGCCGATCCGGACATTCACGAGATGTTCGAGGAGAACTGGCCGGACTGCTGGACGCGTGCCGCCGACCTCCTCTCGTGGGACGAGTCCTACGACACCGTCCTCGAGGAGGCCGATGCCCCCTTCTACCGGTGGTTCGCCGGCGGCCGGCTGAACGCCGCGTACAACTGCCTGGATCGACATCTCGAGGCGGGGCGGAAGAACCACGCGGCGATCCGCTGGGAGGGCAAACAGGGCGAGCGCCGGACCTACACCTATCGGGATCTGTACGTCGAGGTCAACGAGTTCGCGGCCGCACTGCGGGACCTCGGCGTCGAGGAGGACGACGTGGTGACGATCTACCTGCCGATGATCCCGGAGTTACCGATCGCGATGCTAGCGTGTGCCCGCATCGGCGCGCCACACAGCGTCGTCTTCGCCGGACTCTCCGCGGACGCGCTTGCAACGCGAATGGAGGCCGCTGACAGCGAGTTCCTCGTCACCTGCGACGGCTACTACCGCCGCGGCGACGCCTTCAACCAGAAGAGCAAGGCCGACAACGCCCGTATCGGCCTCGAGCAAGACGTGCGGACGGTCGTCGTGGATCGACTCGGCGACGACCTGCCCCACGTCCTCGGCGACGAGGAGTGGGACTACCACGAGCTTCGCGATGCATTCGCGGGCGAGACCGTCGCGCCGGTCTCCCGCGATGCGGAGGACATGCTGTTCCTGATGTACACGTCGGGGACGACCGGCGAACCGAAAGGCGTCGTCCACTCGACGGGGGGCTATCTCGCACACGTCGCGTGGACGAGCCACGCCGTCCTCGATGTCAAGCCCGAGGACACCTACTGGTGTGCGGCCGACATCGGCTGGATCACGGGCCACTCCTACATCGTCTACGGCCCGCTCGCGCTGGGGACGACCACGGTGATGTACGAGGGAACGCCCGACTATCCCGACCGCGATCGGCTCTGGGAAATCGTCGACCGCAACGCCGTCGACGTCTTCTACACCGCACCGACGGCCATCCGCGCGTTCATGAAGTGGGGAGCCGAGTATCCGGAGCGCCACGACCTCTCCTCGTTGCGCTTGCTCGGGACCGTCGGCGAACCGATCAGTCCCCGTCCGTGGAACTGGTACCGCGAGCACGTCGGCGGCGGCGACTGTCCGGTCGTCGACACCTGGTGGCAGACCGAGACGGGCGCGGTGACCATCTCGACGCTGCCGGGCGTCGACGACATGAAGCCCGGTTCCGCCGGGCCGCCGCTGCCCGGAATCGACGCCCGGATCGTCGATGCGGGGGGCGAGGCGGTCGACCCCGGCGAGGCCGGCTACCTCACGATCACCCAGCCGTGGCCGGGCATGGCTCGGACGCTGTACGACAACGACGAACGCTTCGTCACGGAGTACTGGCGGCGCTTTTCCGACCCGGACGCCGACGAGTGGCGCTACTTCAGCGGCGACACTGCCCGAGTCGACGAGGACGGGTACGTCACCGTCCTCGGCCGGGTCGACGACGTGATCACCGTCTCCGGCCACCGGCTGGGGACGATGGAGATCGAGGGCGCGATCGCCGACGTCGACGGGGTCGCCGAGGCAGCCGTCGTTGGCCGCTCGAGCGCGACCGGCGACACCGAAATATACGCGTACGTCAGCACCGAGCGCGGCCGCGAGCCCGACGGGGCGATCCGCCAAGCGATCCTCGAGAACATCGAGTCTGCGATCGGACCGATCGCCCGGCCGACTGAGGTCGTCTTCACGCCAGAACTCCCGAAGACGCGCTCGGGCAAGATCATGCGCCGCCTGCTCGAGGACGTGGCAAACGGCGAGGAACTGGGCGACACGAGCGCGCTTCGTAACCCCGAGATCGTCGGCGAGATTCAGGCCGAAATCGGAGACGACGGCGACGGGCGCGGCAGATGATTTCGCCGTTTCAATTTTCACGAAACGCTCGCAGGTACTACGGCCGCAGTTCTACCAGCGGATTACGTATCGATCGGCGCGCTCGGCGACACAGTTATGTTCGCGTCGCCAGAACGAGCGAACCATGAGCCTCGAGGGAGCCGAGGAGTCGGTGCTGCGGCGCCGGGAGTACGAGTCGCTTCTCGACGCCGCCGAGACCTACCGCGAGGCGCTGGTCGTCCGTCTCTGCGGGGATGTGGGGCTTCGGCCGGCCGAACTGACGCGGCTGACGGTCGACGACATCGAGCAGGTGCGGATCGACCCGCCGCGGTATCTGGTTCGGGTGCCGGGCGGCGACGAAGGACGCGACCGAACCGCGTACCTGCCCACCCGCGTCGAACGCGAACTCCGGCGGTACGCCCGCAGCAACGATCTCTCGCCCGAGGATCGAGTCTTCTCGGTCACGGCCCGCCGACTCCAGATGCTCGTCGCTGGCGTCGCCGACCGGGCGAGCGACCTGTTCGACGACCCGTCTCTAGCGGACGCCTCGACGAGCGATCTCCGGCGATATTTCGCTCACACGGCCCTGGTCGATCACGACATCAATCCCCGCGTCGTCAAGGCCGCGGGCGGCTGGCGCAGCTTCGAAGCGCTCGAGGCCTACCTGCCCGAGCCGACCGACACCGAGCTCGTCGATGCCTTCGACGCCGTCGAGCGGCCGTCGGGCGCCCACCCCGGGGAGTCCCGGTCCGGTCCCGCGGTGAGCGACGACAGCGTCGTTCGACTCCTGTTGGCTGCCAGCGACCGATACGCGCTCGTGCGCCTCGACGCGGACGGCTACGTCGAGCGCTGGAACCGCAGCGCAGCCGCACTGTTTGGCTACCGGGCCAGCCAGATCGTCGGCACGCACGTCTCGACGTTCTACACCGACGACGCCATCGAGGTTGGGGAGCCCGAACGGACGCTCTCGGCGGCCATAGAGGAGTCCGGCGCCGAAACCGAGGGCTGGCGCGTCCACGAGGACGGCTCGCGGTTTCGCGCGACGGAGGTCGTCTCGCCGCTGCGCGACGACCAGGGCCGCCACCGCGGCTTTGCCGTCTTCGTCCGCGACGCGACGGCCGCCTACGAGGACCTCGAGGCCGCCCGCGAGCGTCGGGACGAACTCGAGGGGTTGTACACCGTCGCCAATCGACACCGGGCCGTCACCCACGCGTTGCTCGACTCGACCGATCACGAGGAGGTCGAAACGGCGACCTGTACGACGCTGACGGACGGAACCGCCTACGACGCCGCCTGGATCGACCGGGCGACGGTCGGGGATCGCCGCCGGGAGCAGCGCGCGGCCAGCGGCATCGAATCTGGGGAAGTCGGCCGGCTCCTCCCAGAAGAGTGGCGCGAGGACGAGCCGACCGCAGACCGGCCGGCGTTGGACGCCGAGACCGACCTGCGCGAGCGGACGGTGACCGTCGCGGACGACGTCTCGGGGGCGGTCGACGGCGACGCGTTCGCGGGCGCTGTCGGGAGGGTGCCCCTCGCTTACGGGGACACCGTCTACGGGACGCTCTCGGTCGCGACCGAGCGGCCGGGCGCGTTCGCCGAGGACGAACGCGAGTGGCTGGCGACGATCGGCCGTCAGGTCGGCTACGCCATCGCCGCTGTCCGCCGGCGGAACCTCCTGCTGTCGGACCGGGTGACCGAACTCGAGGTCACCTGTCGCGACGCCGGGTCGTTCTTCGTCGACGCCTCGCGGCGGCTGGACTGCCGGTTCGAACTCGACTCGTTGGTGCCGCTCGGAGAGGGGACCCAGCTGTACTACGTCCGCCTCGAGGGGGCGTCGCCGGCCGACGTCTTCGACCTCGCCGAGGACGATCCCGGAATCGACGACTGCCGGCTGGTCGAGACCGGCGAAGAGGGCTGGCGCGTGGAGTTCGTCATCGAGGGCTCTTGCCCGGTCGTCACGCTCACCGAGTACGGCGTCACCGTCCGCGAGGCGGCCTTCGAGGTCGGGACGGCGACGATCACCGGCGACTGCGCGGCCGACGCCGACCTCCGGACGATCGTCGACGGCCTGCGCACCGCGTTCCCCGACTCCGAACTGGTGGGCAAACGCGAGGCCGAACGGGCCGTCCAGACGGCCCGCGAGTTCCGGGAGGGGCTCGAGGATCGACTTACCGATCGCCAGGAGGCGGCGCTTCGGGCGGCCTACTTCGGCGGTTACTACGACTGGCCTCGAGAGAGCACGGCCGAGGAGGTCGCCGACGCGATGGGGGTCTCGTCGCCGACGCTGCACAACCACCTGCGGAAGGGCCAACACGAGTTGCTCCGGACGTTCTTCGACGAACCGGACGGGAGCTCGCAGTGAACCAGTCTCGTCGCGCGCGGGCGAATGCACTGTATCTGGCGGGCACCCCATCTCTCGGTCGGCGACCTGTTCGGTACTAAGCTTCTAGATGTCCGTGCCGAATATGTGGGCCGATACACACATTCCTCCGTCGGTCTTCGAGCAGCGATTCGTCGCGCCGCCGATTTTCCCCGCGAGTGACGGTCGCCGCCCGTCTATCAGGACCTAATATGGTCAATATTCCCTATGTTTTCCTCCGAGAATGGGGTCGATTTTGTACAGCTAGAGGCCGGCTTTACTATGATAGTTGATGACTGGGTGAGTGTACCATGTCACAGGACAACGCCGAACTCGAGGCACGACTCGAGGAACAGGAGGCCTTCGAGCCGCCCGAGTCGTTCGTCGAGCAGGCAAACGTCACGGATCCGGGGATCTACGACGAGTTCGAGGAGAACTGGCCGGAGTGTTGGGAGCGGGCTGCCGACTTGCTCACGTGGGACGAGGAGTACGATACGGTTCTCGAGGACGGGAACGCCCCGTTTTACGAGTGGTTCACCGGCGGCGAGTTGAACGCGTCGTACAACTGTCTCGACCGGCACGTAGAAGAGGGTCGCGGCGACAGCGTCGCGATCGAGTGGGAGGGCGAACTCGGCGAGACGCGCACCTACACTTACGAGGAGCTGTTGGACGAGGTCGAGGACTTCGCCGCGACGCTGCGGGACCTCGGCGTCGAGGAAGACGACATCGTCACGCTGTACATGCCGATGATTCCGGAGCTGCCGATCGCCATGCTGGCGTGTGCCCGCATCGGCGCGCCACACAGCGTCGTCTTCGCCGGCTTCTCGGCCGACGCGCTCGCGACGCGGATGAACTCGGCCGACAGCGAGTACCTCGTCACCTGTGACGGCTACTACCGCCGCGGCGACGCGCTCGATCACATCTCGAAGGCCAACGAGGGCCTCGAGGGCGTCGAGCACGAGGTCTCCGACGTCGTCGTCGTCGACCGACTCGGCGACGAACTCGAACACGAACTCGCGGACAACCAGCACGACTACGACGAACTCGTGGCCGACCACGAGGGGTCGACGGTCGAGCCGGTCTCCCGCGACGCCGAGGACATGCTGTTCCTGATGTACACGTCGGGGACGACCGGCCAGCCGAAGGGTGTCAAACACACCACCGGCGGCTACCTCGCGTACACCGCGTGGACGAGCCACGCCGTTCTGGACATCGAGGCCGACGACACCTACTGGTGTTCGGCCGACATCGGCTGGATCACGGGCCACTCCTACATCGTCTACGGGCCGATGGCGCTTGGCACGACCAGCGTCATGTACGAGGGGACGCCGGATTACCCCGAGAAGGACCGGCTGTGGGAGATCGTCGAGAAGAACGAGGTCGACATCTTCTACACCGCGCCGACGGCCATTCGCGCGTTCATGAAGTGGGGGTCGGAGTACCCCGAGAAACACGACCTCTCGAGCCTGCGGTTGCTCGGGACCGTCGGGGAGCCGATCAATCCGCGCGCGTGGAAGTGGTACTACAAGCACATCGGCGACGAGGAGTGCCCGATCATCGACACCTGGTGGCAGACCGAGACCGGCGGCATGATGATCACGACGCTGCCGGGAATCAACACCATGAAGCCCGGCTCCGCGGGGCCGCCGCTACCGGGCATCGACGCCCGCGTGGTCGACGCACAGGGCGAGGAGGTCGACGCCGGTCAGGCCGGCTACGTCACGGTCAACAACCCGTGGCCCGGCATGCTCCGTACCCTGTACGACAACGACGAGCGGTTCATCTCCGAGTACTGGCAGGAGTACTCCGACGAGGAGACCGACGAGTGGGTCTACTTCCCCGAAGACGGCGCGAAGATCGACGAGGACGGCTACATCACCATCCTCGGCCGGGTCGACGACGTGATCAACGTCTCCGGCCACCGGCTGGGGACGATGGAGATCGAGTCGGCCGTCGTCGGCGTCGAAGGGGTCGCCGAAGCCGCCGTCGTCGGGGGCGACCACGAGGTCAAAGGCGAGGCGGTCTACGTCTACGCCATCCCCGAGGACGGTTACGAGGACCGACACGACGAACTCGAGGAACAGGCCATGGAGGCCGTCCTCGACTCGATCGGTCCGATCGCAAAGCCCGAAGAGATCGTCTTCACCCACGAGCTGCCGAAGACGCGCTCGGGCAAGATCATGCGCCGTCTGCTCGAGGACATCGCGAGCGGCAACGAACTCGGGAACACGTCGACGCTTCGCAACCCGGAGGTCGTCGACGACATCGCAGAACAGGTGTCGAGCGACTAGCTACCGTTCGATTTTCGAACACGAACGCGACGAAAACACACGATTCACGAACATATGGCAGACAATCACAGCCACGATTCGACCGACGAACAGGTCGCAACGGACGGTGGGGTGGCCGGACAGCCCGGTCAGGCTCACCGAAACACTGACTACCTCAGCTCGGAGGTAAACCTGCTGAACCCGAGTACGACGTTCATGCGCGATCATCTGCGCATCGTTTGGACCGGGTTCGCCATCTGGTTCGTCATCGTCTTCGGGCCAGTGACGCTGACGCGGCTCGCGCCCGGCGTAATGACGACGGAGCTACCGGTGATCGGCTTCCCGCTGCACTACTTCCTGGTGGCCTTCGTCGCCCCGACCGGCGCGCTGATCCTCTCGTTCTGGTACGCTCGCAAGCGCGACGCGTTAGACGACAAGTACGGCATCGAACATCGGACGGTCGAGGAGGCCGGTCGCGGCGGGGACGCCGCGGCGACTGACGGAGGGGTCGACGAATGACGGGCGCTGCCGGAGTCGTCCTCCAGAGCGGGCTCCTCCCCGAGGGGCTGAACGTCTCGTTCAAGCTCGGCCCGGCCATTCTGGTCCTCTCGATGCTGCTGTTGTTCCTCGCGATCGGATTCGTCTTCCGCGTGGCCGATACCGAGGACATGTGGGTCGCCGGCCGATCCATCGGGAACGTCGAGAACGGGATGGCGATCGGTGCCAACTGGATGTCGGCGGCGTCCTATCTCGGAATGGCTGCGCTGATCGCGCTGTCGGGCTTCTACGGCCTGGCGTTCGTCGTCGGCTGGACGACGGGCTATTTCATCCTCCTGATCTTCATGGCCGCACAGCTGCGCCGGTTCGGCAAGTACACCGCGCCGGACTTCGTCGGCGATCGATTCAACTCCGACGCCGCACGCGCGATCGCGGCGATCACGACGTTCCTCATCGGGTTCGTCTACTCGATCGGTCAGGCCCGCGGGATGGGCCTGGTCGGGCTCTACATCTTCGGTGACATCGGCCTGCCGGGCCTGACCGGCTACCAGTCGATGGTCGTCTTCATGATGGCCATCACGGTCGGCTATCTGACCATCTCGGGGATGCTGGGTGCGACCAAGAACATGGCCGTCCAGTACGTCATCCTCATCGCTGCGTTCATCCTCGGCCTCTACGTCGTCGGCTTCACGCAGGGGTACTCGACGGTGCTTCCCCAGCTCGAGTACGGGGCGCTGATCAACCAGCTCGGTGCTGAGTTCAGCGAGCCCTTCTCGAGCGGCAGCTACTACTTATGGATCGCGACGTGTTTCTCACTGATCGTCGGAACTTGCGGGCTCCCGCACGTGTTAGTTCGGTTCTACACCGTCGAGAGCGAGCGGACGGCCCGCTGGTCGACGGTGTGGGGCCTGTTCTTCATCTGCCTGCTGTACTGGAGCGCGCCCGCGTTCGCCGCGTTCGGGACCGACCTCTTCGCGGAGAACGTCGGACCGGTCTACGGCGACCCCGGAATGAGCAGCGCTGCAGGTGACGTTATCGTCGTGCTGGCCGCACAGCTCGCGGAACTGCCCCAGTGGTTCGTCGGCCTCGTCGCGGCGGGCGGGATCGCCGCGGCGATCGCGACGGTCGCCGGCCTGTTCATCGCGGGCTCGTCGGCCATCTCCCACGACATCTACACGAACATCATCAACCCCGACGCGACCCAGCGCCAGCAGGTGCTGGTCGGTCGCCTGAGCATCGTCGCGCTCGGCGTCCTGACGACGGCCGCCGCGCTCAACCCCGCGGCACCGATCGCGGCGCTCGTCTCGTACGCGTTCTCGCTCGCGGGTGCCGTGTTGTTCCCGATGTTCTTCCTCGGCATGTGGTGGGAGAACACGAACCGCGAGGGCGCACTCGCCGGCATGCTCACCGGGCTGACCATCTGGACGATTCCGATGATCAACGAGGTGCTGCCGACGTACACGGGCGGCGGAGAACCGTACGTGCCGGTGCTGGCACAGTGGGTGCCCGCGATCGGCTCCGCGCTGATCGCGGTCCCGGTCGTGTTCGCCGTCACCATCGTCGTCTCGATGGTGACCGACGAACCCGATATGGAGACCAAGCGGATCGTCCGCCAGTGTCACAGCCCCGAACCGATGAGTCGCCAGCAGACCGCCGAAGACGTCGCCACCGACGGGGGCCAGACCCCCGCGGACGACTAACCCATGTACGAACGCATCCTCGTTCCCACGGACGGTAGCGGTACGGCCGAATCAGCCGTCGATCACGCGCTCGACCTCGCCGAGAAGTACGAGGCCGAGGTCCACGCGCTGTACGTGATCGACACCGACTCGATGAGTCTCAGCCTCGGTGCTGAACAACTCGATCGCATCGAGCAGGGCCAGTACGGCGAGATGGAGGAGGTCCGAGAGCGCGCCGACCGCGCGACCGGCCACGTCGCCGACCGCGCTCGAGACCGCGGCCTCGAGACCGTCGAGCACGTCTCGGCCGGCAGGCCCCACTCGCTGATCGCGGACTACATCGAGGACAACGATATCGACCTCGTCGTGATGGGGTCGCACGGCCGCTCGGGCATCCGCCGAGCGCTGCTCGGCAGCGTCACCGAGCGGACGCTCCGGTCGACCCACGTACCCGTGTTGGTTGTCGACATCGACAAAAGCGAGTAGCGATCGTAGACTACGGTGATTTTTTGCGACGATGCGCCCGTTTCGGGTAGCGAAAGCGCCGTCCGCCGAGCGCGAGCGGAACGCCGATCGGCCCGACTACTTCTGCTGGGCGGTCGCGAGCTTGAAACTCCAGATAAGGCCGAAGTAGGCGGCGATCCCCGCGAGCATGAACATGTAGTACGCCCACGTCGGGCCGTCCAGAACGCGGAAGACCAGATCGACCCCGGTCACCCAGACGACCGCGAACGCCAGATCCGTCAGTATCCCCCACCGCTCTTCGCGCGCCGTCTGCAGCCACTCGCGAATCCCGGTCATCGCCCCGTCACCCGGCTCCTGTGATCGACCATAGTGTGACCGTTTCGCAGGGTCCCGAAAAAGCCTATCGGAGGGGCGGCGCAGACGGCTCCTCGAGGGTTCGATACCCCGTCACTCGTCCCAGTAGCTCGTCTCGTCGTCGATGTTGTAGTAGCCGTGGAACGAGCGCTCGTCGCGGCCGCCCGGCGGCGAGCCGACGAAGACGCCGAATTTCTCCATTTCGGGGTAAATCGTCACGTCCGGCTCGTTCATCGTCGAGATCGCGAGATATCTGAGCGTCTCCTCGCCGTCGTTGACGAGTCGGTGACCGCCGCTTTCGTCGGCCGGCAGGGTGACGAAATCGCCCGCAGTCAGGGGCTCGAGGCCCTCCTCAGTCCGGAGTTGGCCGTCGCCGGCCAGCACGTAAATCGCCTCCTCGTTGGCCGTGTGGTAGTGGTAGGGCCACGAGCGCCGCCCCGGCGGGAGTTCGTAGAGGCTACAGCCGAGGTCATCGGCGTCGACGGCGCTCGAGAGCTCTTTCCGGCGGAACATCGTCTCCTCGCGTTCGTACGCTTTCCAGTCGATCGCGGACTCGTTTACTTTCTTCATACACCCGTTCACTCTCGTCAGGGATTTAGTATTCCGCGGCAGTTTCGATAGATCCGGCGTCGATCGGACGCGGCGTCCGAAGTACGCAGAACAGATCGAATGTACACTGACACGTTAGAACTATTTTATTCGCGGCCGGAACCATCCTTATGAACCGCCGATCGATTCTTACCACTGCTGGAATCACGTTCGGTTCCGCTACTGCCGGTTGTCTCGAGTCGTCCGAATCGGACCGTCGAGACGCAGCGTGTTCGCATATGCCGGCTACTGGCGACCAACTGCAATACGAGACGGCGATTCTCCGTCACGACTACGTCCCCCTCGTCGTCGGTGGCGAGTTCGTCGATGGTGCGAAAACCGAGGAGACGACACCGTTTGTGCTCGTTTCGACGGAAGCAGACATCGAGACACGCCTCCGATTGGATGCGCTTGACGAGACTGATGCCGACCACGCGACGGTTCGGTCGTTCATCGCGGAGACGGACTTCGAAACGGAGACGCTTCTCGTCTGGCAAACGAGTACCGCGAGCACCGGCTATCAAATCGAAATCGTCGGCGTCACACGACCAGCGAGCAGATCGGTCCACGCGTACACGTGTCGCTATCACAACGGTGGGGCGAACGGAACGGTCATGACACCGTACAATATCGCGATCCGAGTAGCCGTTCCACGGCAACCGAACAGAGCGGAACTGACCGTTCGAAGCGGAGGAGCCGCTGGAACCGACCACGACACCGCGACGTTTGTCGATTATCGTGACAGAGACGAGAACGGGGGTAGACTACACAGGAGCGGCGAATCCCGAACTGATCAAGTCGAAAACGAAACCCCCTAACCCCGTCCGAGAGTGACTTCAGGCATGCACGACGACAGCGAGGTCGCCGTCCTCCGGCTCGGTCACCGCCCCGGCCGGGACGACCGGATGACGACCCACGTCGGCCTGACCGCGCGGGCACTGGGTGCCGACCGCGTCCTCTTTCCCGACAACGCCGGCCAATCGCTCGAGACGGTCGCGGACATCACCGACCGCTTCGGCGGCCCGTTCGAGGCCGAACTCACCGACTCGCCCCACGGAATCATCCGTAACTGGGAGGGACGGGTCGTCCACCTCACGATGTACGGCGAACGCGTTCAGGACGTAGAAGCTGAGATTCGGGGTGCGCATCTCGAGGACGGCGACCCCCTCTTGCTCGTCGTCGGCTCCGAGAAGGTCTCCTTCGACGTCTACGAGGAAGCCGACTGGAACGTCGGCGTCACCAACCAGCCCCATTCCGAGGTCGCGGGGCTCGCGGTCTTTCTCGACCGCCTGTTCGAAGGGCGCGAACTCGAGCGGGAGTGGGCCGACGCTGACCGGCGCGTAATTCCGATGGAGACGGGCAAGCGCGTCGAGTCGGCGGGCGACGGCGAGGAGTAACGGCTCGAACGATTTCGGCGCGGCAGTCTTAGCCGGCCGGTCGAAACAGGCGAATCGGTCGGTACAGTCGGCGGCCGACCGCTCGAGCGATCCCGCCGGTCCCCATCTCGCGCTCGTCGATCGCGTAGCCGGTGCCGACCCGCTCGATCGGCCCCGACTCGCCGTGGAGCTCGAGCAGCCGTTCGAAATCGTCTTCCAGTAGTCCGGTCCGGTCGCAGAGTTCCGCTTTCGTGAGCGGCCGGTCGGCCTCGCGGAGTTCTGTGAGCAGCCACCGGTTGTGGAGTCCGGCGAGGTAGACCTCCCCTTCCGTCACGTCGTCCTCGCGGGCGGTCGTCGGGTCGTCACCCGCTGCCCGCCGCGCGTAGACGCCGTCGAGACAGAGCCAGCCGCCGACCGCAACGAACACCCACCCGAGCCAGCTACTCGCGCTTCGAAGGTGGACGACGCCGGCGACGACACAGAGCACGCCGAAGGCGAGTTCGGCGAGTCCCGGAGCCGAGTCGATATCGGACGCGCCGGACGCTGCGTCGGCGATCATCGGACCGACGACCACCGCGGAGACGACCGTGGCGATTTCGACCGGCTCGAGTCCGAACGCCGAGAGGACGACGCCGAGGAACGCGACGGCGGCGATGTCGCTCGCGTCGATCGATTTCCGGAGCCGCCCAGCGATCCGCTGAACCATTTCCTGGTCCTTTCACACGGACGACACTAAACGTACCGGTTCCCCGTCTCGAGCGAGTCGCGGCAAGCTATCCCGCCGCCGTCGGACGGAAGTTTTTACATGTGGCCTTCGGTATCACGATCCATGGATTTAGACGCGGTCGACGAATCCGCACTGGAGGGGAACGTCGCGAAGCTCTTCGATCAGACGGCGGCCCAGCACGGGGAGGCACAGGCGATGGAACACCACGGCCGCCGCTGGACGCACGCGGAACTGCGCGAGTGGACGGCCGAACTCGCCGGCGGTCTCCACGATCTCGGGCTCGAGCCCGGTGACCGAATGTTGCTCTTCCTGCCGAATTGCCCACAGTATCTAGTCGCCTCGATCGGCGCGTTCAAAGCCGGCGTCGAGATCTCGCCGGTCAACCCGCAGTACAAGCGCCGCGAGGTGGCCTACCAGCTCGAGGACACGAACGCGAAGGCGATCGTCACCCACCCGGCGCTTCGGGAGGTCGTCGACGAGGGGACCGAGGACGCCGGGATGGACCCCGAGGTGATCACGATTCAAAGCGAGGACTGGCCGCGAGACGACGCGGACCACGCCTTCGAGGAACTGCGCGGCGAGCCGACGTTGGTCGACCGCGACGGCGACGACGTGGCGCTGTTGCCCTACACCTCCGGGACGACGGGCGATCCGAAGGGCGTCCAGCTCACCCACAACAACACGCGAGCGCAGCTCATGTGGCCGCTGGTCGCCTCGAACGTCGATGTGGAACCCGAGGAGGTGCGCAGCCTCACCTGGCTGCCGCTGTACCACATCACCGGCTTTACTCACACCGCGCTTCAGCCGCTGGTCGGCGGCGGCCGGCTCTACTTCCGCAGCGCGCTCGAGTGGGACGCCAAGGAGTGCATGCAGCTCATCGAGGCGGAGGGGATCACCCACTTCGTCGGCGTGACGACGATGTACGCCGACATGGTCGACTCCGACGAGTTCGGGGAGTACGACCTGACCAGCCTCGAGGCGGCCTCCGAGGGCGGCGCGAAGCTCTCGACGGCGGTCCAAGAGCGGTTCGAGGAGACCGCCGGCGTCGACATCTCGGAGGGGTACGGCCTCACCGAGACCCACGGCGCAACCCACACCCAGAGCGGCTCGACGTTCGGCCTGAAACACGGTACGATCGGCCAGCCCCTGCGAATGACCGACTGCAAGATCGTCGACGAGTCCGGCGACGAGGTCGCGCCCGGCGAGGAGGGCGAACTCGTCGTCCGAGGCCCGCAGGTGATGAAAGGCTACCACAATCTGCCCAGGGCCACGGAGGAGTCCTTCACCGAACACGGCTACTTCCGGACCGGCGACATCGCCCGCCGCGACGGAAACAACTACTACGAGATCGTCGACCGCAAAAAGCACATGATCAACACCGCCGGCTACAACGTCTATCCGAGCGAACTCGAGAACCTCCTGCTCGAGCACGAAGCCGTCGCGGACGTGGCCATCGTCGGCGTGCCGGACGAGCGGCGCAACGAGGTTCCCAAGGCGTTCATCGTCACGGCCAAGGACGTCGAACCCGGCAGCGACGTGACCGCCGAGGAGCTCAAGGAGTTCTGTCTCGAGGAGGTGGCCAGCTACAAACACCCCCGCGAGATCGAGTTCATCGACGAACTCCCGCGGACGACCAGCGGGAAGATTCAGAAGTTCAAACTCGAGGACGAGGAGTAGCGACGATTTCGGCCGACGGCGGTTCTCGGAACGGTGTGCGGGTCAGCGGTTTTATCGAACAGTTCCACGCTACTGCAGTCCTGCTCGACGATTGGATCATGGGCCGCAGCGTCCCTCTCGGGACGGCGTTATCGCTCTCGTAGTCCGTCGACGAACAGATACCCGATCCAGCAGCCTGCAACACCAACGACGGCAGCACCGAAAACGACGGCCGACAGGCTATCGCCCTGCGTCACCAGTCCCAGCCCAGCGAGGCCAATCAGCGTAAGCAGGTAGCCAAGGAATGTTCGGTGGAGTGAAGAAAAGAACTTCTCAGTCCCCGTACTAGTCTCTTTCATGTTTCGTTACTGCAATCAGTCGGTGATAAATATTTTGTTCGTACCCGATTCCGGCTATTTCGGCGTCTCGATTCCAGCATACTATCGACTCGAGTCACTGATTCTGCCGCGTACTGAGGCCCGCTGAGCAGCGCTTAGGTCGTCTCGTAGTACCGAACGCCGTCGTTGGTTTCATACGTGACTTCGTCCCGCCGCTTGAGCGTGCCCAGCGCTCCGAGCGTGTCGAGTACCGGTGCCATATGTCGGACGGTCCCGGCGCGCTCCTTCGCGATCGACAGCGGCGTGGCGGGTTCGATCGCCGCGGTCGCCGCCTGCGTCTTGGCCAGCAGCTCGTCGAGTCGGTCGCGAGTGGTCTCGATGACCCGTTGTGGGTCCTCGAACGACGGCCCGTGGCCGGGGAAGACGTGCGTCGCGTCGGTCTCGGTTAGCCGGTCCATCGCCGTGTAGTAGTCGTCGACAGCCTCGTAGGCTCCGTCGTCGATGCCGACCTGAAAGGCCCCGGCGCGGAACGGCTCGATGAGCGCGTCGCCGGCGAACAGCACCGTCGTCCCCTCGATCGTCGTCTCGTAACAGAGGTGGTTGATCTCGTGGCCAGGGGTCTCGAAGGCGCGGAACTCGCGGCCGCCGACGGTGAACGGCCCGGTTGGGTCGACGGAGCGCGCCGTCTCGAAGCCGATCAGCTGCCGATGCCGACCGATCTCGCTGCTCTCCTCGTCGACGATCTCCTCGCGATCGTCGCCGCGGTAGCCGGCCGCCGTCGCCGCCGCCCACATCTCCTCGCGGGCCGTCTCGCGGTCGCGCTCGAGTCGCGCCAGTGCAGCCTTCGGAACGTGGACCGTCGCGCCGGCTTCTCTGAGCGCGGGAAGCTGGCCGATGTGGTCGCTGTGGACGTGGGTCACGAGCACGTGATCGACATCGGCCGGTTCGCGGTCGATCTCGGCGAGTCCCTCGAGCAGTTCCGACCGGCCGACTTCGCCCGGCGCGCCTGCATCGACGAGGATCGATTCCGGCCCCTCGAGTAAGTAGGCCGCGACGTGTTTCGGAGGCCAGGGCACCTCGAACTCGAGGCGATGGATCCGCGAGCGGGCGCGGTCGGCCCGGATGGTTCTGCAGGAGGAATCGGTAGTCATTGTCTCGAGAAGTGCCATCCATCCACATAAACGTCGCGCCCGGCCACTCTCCGGCAACGGTCGGATTTACGGCGCTCGTGGTGGAATTTGCCTCGATCTAGCTAGCGAACGTCTCCATCGAGCGATGGCTTCGAAAGAGGAGAACCGAAAACGAAGGCTCCTGCTATCGTGGGCACGAGGGATTTCCACACCCTCCCCAGCCGATTCACTCACTGCTCACGGCTCCCGCTGGTCGCCGTTCGCTCTCGAGGGCTCTCTCCGTTCGGCCTCGCGCCGCTCGCTCATCCACTGTCAGCGCACGCTCTGACAAGCCTTCGCTCGTGAAACTCGCGAAGACCTCGCACGGCGTCGAGCGGACGGTTCGCCGATGGCGAACCGTCGCACAGCGCGCGCCACCGCACGGCGATTTCACGGTCCGGTGTGATATCGCCCTCCCGAATCCAGACTCACCGGGGCACGACAGTTGATAAGACTTAATGGCGTCATGCCGTTATACGTAGGTAATGGCTTTTGAGGACCTGCTCGAGGACCCGGTGATCCAGAAATATTTGCACGAGCTGGTCGGTCCCAAGGGGATGCCCGTTGCGGCGGCGCCCCCGGACGGGGAGGTGACCGACGAGGAGCTTGCGGAGGAACTCGACCTCGAGTTGAACGACGTGCGGCGCGCGCTGTTTATACTCTACGAGAACGACCTCGCCAGCTACCGGCGGCTGCGCGACGAGGACTCGGGGTGGCTGACCTACCTCTGGACGTTCGAGTACGACAACATCCCGGAGAATCTCGAGGAGGAGATGTACCGGCTCCACGAGGCCTTAGCGGACCGGCGCGAGTACGAGCGAAACCACGAGTTTTACCTCTGTGAGATCTGCTCGATCCGCTTCGAGTTCGGCGAGGCGATGGACTTCGGTTTCGAGTGTCCCGAATGCGGCTCGCCGCTGGAATCGATGGACAACAACCGCCTGGTCACCGCGATGGACGACCGCCTCGACGCCCTCGAGGACGAACTCAACATCGACGCGGACGCCTGATGGTCGTACTCGCAACCAAACTGTACGTCGAGGGCGACGCCCGCGAGCGCTCGATAGATTCGCTGCGGTCGCTGGTGGCAAACGAGATCGGCGACTTGGACGTCGCGTTCGACATCGGCGTGCGCCACGACGACTTCCCCTCAGTGACGATCGAGGGTGAGGACGCCGTCGTCGCGCGCAACGTCCTCCGCGAGGCGTTCGGTGAGATCGTCCCCGATCTCGAGGCCGGCGAGACCTACGTCGGCACGCTCGAGTCCTGGGACGAGGACGGGCTTGTGCTCGATGCCGGACAGGGCGAGGGCGTCCGAATTCCGACCGACGAACTCGGGCTCGGCCCGGGATCGGCAACGCAGATCCGCGATCGCTACGGGCTGGTCCAGCACATGCCGTTGCAGTTCGTCTACGGCGAGCCCGCCCGCCTCGCCGACGCCGAGCGCGATCGGCTCTACGAGTGGACTCGCGGTGCCGGCCGACTCAACGTCAACAGCGCCACCCGGGCGGAAGTGCGAGCGACGCTCAACCGCGCGGGCCACGCCCAGGACTACGTCACCGTCGAACGGCTGGGGCTCTTGGAGCAGAGCGTGATCTGTACCGAAGACACCGATCCGCCGGGACTGCTCGCGAGCGTCGGCGAGTACCTGTCGGCGGAACTCCGCTGTGTCGTTCCTTAGCATGAACCGACGACTCGTTCTCGGGATGGTCGCGGTCGCGCTCCTCACGATGGGAGCGGGCTGTACCGGGTTCTTCGGCGGCATCTCCGACGAGCAACTCGATCGGGAGCAAAACTACAGCGATCTGCGTGACAGCGACGCCGACGTGGCAATGGAACTCTCGAGTGGCAACGTCATCAACAGCGGCGAGTTCCGGGCGGTGTACGACCTGAACGGGACCGAGGAGTTGTCCCTCCACCGGTCGACGATCTACCGCGACGAGCCGCTCCAGATCCACAGCGTCCGCTACTGGTATCCCAACGGCACCGAGGTGACCGGCTCGGAACTCGAGGTCAGCCAGGGGCGCTCTGCGACGACGGTCGCGGTTCCCGATGAGAACGGGACCCTCGCGTTCTCGGGCGAGGCCGGCCGCAAGACGTTCCGTCTCCCGGCCTATGTCGACGGCTCTTACGAGGTCACGCTGCCCGAGAATCATCGAACGACGAACTTCCTGTTCGGTGATGTCTCGCCCAACGGCGCCGAGCGAGAGATCGTCGACGGGCAAGAACGACTCTACTGGGAGGAGATCGAGGCCGACCGCACGATCTCGCTGCGGTACTACCTCGCTCGAGACATCCCGGTGTTCCTCGGACTCATCGGGATCGCCGTTCTGCTCGGCGGGATCGGGATCGGCTACTACTACCGGCAAGTCAAACGGCTGCAAGAACAACGCGAGCAGTTCGGTATCGACGTCGACGCCGACGACGACTCGGACGGTGGCGGCCCGCCGGGGCTCCTCTAGCCGCCGTCACGTTCGACCGAAACAGCGCTCAGCCGTGTATCGTTCGTTCGTTGAGCCAGATTACGTCCGCGTCGCCGATCTCGAGCCGTCCCTTGACGTGGGTCGTCTCGACGTGTGGTGGCTCGAGCGAGGACGGCCGGACCGTTCTTGTCGTCGCGACGTCGTCCACGAGCCAGCCGTAGTACCGCTCGTCCGCATCGGTGATATCGAGGACGAGCAGTCGCGGGTCGTCGATCCGCGCCGGTGTCCGAAACGTCGATCCGAACACGCGCGGCAAGTCGACGACTCTGATCCGCTCGCCGGCGACCGTGATCGTTCCCGCGTTCCGCGGGTCGGCGGCCTCTCAGAGCGGTGTTTCGTCTGCGACGCCGAGGACGGAGGCCACCGACTCGGCCCTGACGCAGTAGCCTCGCTCCTCGAGGTCGAACGTGACACGGTAACGCGGTCGTCGGTACTGGATTCGGGGTTCGACGCCGCTCCCATTCTGTCTGAAGGTTTGAATGCCATAAAATAAGTGCCGGTAGGGGAGGAATATTGGGCCGAGTATGAGATCGGGCGAAGCGGAATCCCCGTGATCCAGACGTGGGCCTCGCAGGAGCGGCGGTCGGTAGTTGCGTTCGTGTTATCGCGGCCGTATGCTGTTAGCGAACCGACCACCGTTCCAGCCGCGAAATCGAGACCTGAGGAGGTGTTCGACGATCCAAACGACCGTACAGAGAACCGCGAGCAAGCCGGGGACGGCGAGTGCGGCGATACCAGTCGGAGAGCCGAAGACGAGCGCGCGGAGGACGAGCACGATCCAGAATGCGAACAACGCGAACGGAGCGACGATACCGGACGATAGCAACGCTGTGAGCGGGATCGCAGTTGCCGCTGCCACTAAACACCCGATTATCACGCTCTCGATCGGCCCGAGACCGAGAGAAACGCCGGTGAGGAGGGCCGTCGCAGCACCGAGGACGCTCCCGAGGCCGACGGCGACTCCGACGGACGCGGCCTGCGATAGCGGCAGGGTTGGTACTCGGCGAAGCCGCTGGTCTCCGAGGCCGTACCCGCGTCGAATCGCGAACTCGCCGACGCCAGCGACCAGTAGCAACGCGAGCCAGACGTACCACGAATCCGCGTATTCGTAAACGTAGAACGGGCCCTCGACGATATGGGAACTCCCGAGCCGTCCTACTCGCTCAGGGGCTGGCGTAGTAATCTCGACGAGCACGACGCCGATCAGTAGTGTGAGGAAACCGATCGTAGGCGTGAGCAATCCCGTTCTAACCGAGATCAGTACCGGGAGGAATCCGAAGACGAATGCAGTGACCACCACTGAGGCGAACCCGATAGTCGTCTCGACTAGTGGATACTCGAAATAGCGCAGAAGGCCGACGACGATGACCGCATTCGCGAGGCCACCGAGGCTGGCGAGTGCGGTCGAAGTCCCATTTGGGCGATTCATGCCAGGCAAATCACCTGACTACTGGGAAGGCGATTTTTCTCGAGTCAGTCACGTGCGATGTAATGAGCGATGATCGGCGTTGTCCTGAACGAGAGAAGTCGAAGTTCAACGGATCAATAGCGACCATTATTTGTTACCATCCCGACATACGATTAATTAGGTTACGCTGTTGGAGAATAGCTGTCGGCCGTTAACACTGTTGTTCCGGTAACGGCATGGCTGGGAACTAGAGGACGGGTCGGTTCCATCCAAGCACACGAAGACGGAAGTTGAGATCCATTATCTCTCACTTATGACGTAGTCTCGTATGAGAACACAAAGTCAGAGTTGACAGACATCTTTACGAACAACTGGCCGTGTCTGCAGGTCGCTGACCGCGTTGATTCCGGCCCGGATGGCCGGGGTAACGACGGAGGGAGTGAGAATCACGACGGGAAAGCAGTCGTTCACAAACCGAGTTCCATCACTCCGGGCCGAGTCGACGAACGGTGTTAGCGGACACAACACTCTCTGACAAGCGGTTGTCAAAGCAGAGTCAACGTTTTATTGATGGAACCTGATACACGAACAGGACTATGGCCCCGGATCTCTCGGAAACGCTTCTCGGAACGGACAACGACGCTGCCGACCGGACTCGCGAGGCGGGCGGCGACGACGGCGAGGAGGAGGAACTCGTTCAGTTCGTGTTCGTCGGCGTCGGCGAACACCGGCTCGCGCTGCCGGTCGATGCGGTCAGGACGATCACGGAACCGCCGACCGAACTGACTCGCGTCCCGCGGTCGCCGCCCGCGGTCGAGGGACTGATGGACTTGCGCGGGGAGATCACCGCGGTGATCGATGCGCACGTCCACTTCCCGACGACGGAGTCCCGATCTGGACGCGAGCGTCTGCTCGTTCTCGACCGACCCAGCGATCAGCAGTCGGCCGCGATCCGGGTCGACGACGTGATCGGCGTCGAAACGGTTCCGGAAAGCGACGTCCTCGACGGCGACGCGATCGAGGCGAGCGAGTTCGACGGCGACGCACTCGACCATCCGCTGGTCGTCGCCCTCGTTAGACAGGAACAGACGCCGCGGGCCGACGTCGGTCGCGCGGTCACGGAACAGCCGGGCGACACGGGTGTCGCGACGACGCCGAGCCTCGACGTTGGCGGTGCGGCCAGCGCGGGTGGTTCCGCGACGCTGTCGTCGGCTCGAGGCGTCGGCGGCGGACTCGGCGAATCGGTCGGCGAAACGTTCGAGCTCGAGGGCGAGGACGCCGACGCCGAACCCGACGCCGAGACGGGGGGAGCGGACGAGGACTCGATCGAAGAGATCTCCGTCGAGGCAACGCCGCTCGTCGATGTCGACCGACTGCTGTTGGCGTCGGGTCAGGCAGAAGACGGGCGCTGACGGGCGGTTCACGAGATCGCGGCTTGAGAGGCTTCTCCGGGGCGTATTCGACGCTTATCACGACTGATAATCGAGAGACAGCATTTATGGTAGTTGTATCTCTACCAGAGTTTGGTGTACTACTGAATGTCGACAGGGGTGCTCATCGTGGACGACTCTCATTTTATGCGGAATTTACTGCGTCAGATCTTGGAGCAGGATTACCGCATCCTCGGAGAGGCGTCCAACGGAGCAGAAGCCGTCAAACTGTACAAAGAACACGATCCCGATATCGTGATGATGGACATCGTGATGCCCAAGTGCAACGGCATCAAGGCGACCGCGGCGATTAAGAAGATCGATCCGGACGCCCGCGTCATCATGTGTACGAGCGTCGGACAGCGTGAGAAGATGAAACTCGCCGTGAAGGCTGGCGCGGACGGCTATGTCACGAAACCGTTCGAAGAACCCAGCGTCAGAAAGGCCCTCTCAGACGTCGTTGCGGCATGACGCGAGTACTCGTTGTCGACGACTCGAGGTTTATGCGGACAGTCATCGGCAACGCGCTCTCTGGGGCCGGATACGACGTGGAAACAGCTGCGAACGGATCGGAAGGCGTCGAACTCGCGGGTACGTTCGATCCGGACGTCGTTACGATGGACGTCGAGATGCCCGAAATGGACGGCATCGACGCCGTCGAACGAATTATGGCCACGAATCCGACCGCGATTCTCATGCTCAGCGTCCATACCGAACGCGGTGCGGAGGCGACGCTCGACGCCTTAGAGCGTGGAGCAGTGGACTTTCTCCACAAACCCGACGGCTCCGGCTCGCGGAACATCGCTCACTTGACCGACGAGGTTATCGAGACGGTCGACGACCTCGCGGAAGCCGATGTCTCGTCGGTCGCGCTCGCCCGCACTGCGGCGACGGCCTACGCGACCAGCGCGGGCCGCGCCGAAAACCCCGGCCACACGACAGCGACCGGGAACGCTGTCGCGGGCGGTTCGGACGTCCAGTCGAACGTCGACAGCGGAACGATCAGTCCGGGCGTCACGCCCGGTTTCGGCTCCGATTCCGCCGGCGACGAGACCACACCGATCGCCGTCGACGATGATCGCGCGGACGCCCCGACGGTCGTCATCGGCGCGTCGACCGGCGGCCCGAAGATCGTCGAGCGGTTGTTCGACCGGCTTCCCGCCGCTCTCGAGGCGAAGGTGCTGGTCGTCCAGCACATGCCCGCCGGCTTCACGGCGCGGCTGGCAGAACGGCTCGACGAGCGCAGCGCCTACGACGTGACCGAGGCGACGGACCGACAGCGACTCGAGTCCGGCGAGGTCGCTGTCGCGCCGGGCGGCCACCACCTCGAGGTGGTGAGCAACGTCGGCGATGGGTTGCGCCTGCGACTCGACGACGGCGAGCGCGTCCACGGCGTGCGCCCGGCGATCGACGTGACGATGGAAAGCGCCGCTAAACGGGTTTCTGACGCCCTCTGTGGCGTCGTGCTGACCGGAATGGGCCGCGACGGAGCAGCCGGAATCGAGGCGATCAAAGCCGCCGGCGGCCACACGATCGCACAGGACGAGGCGACGAGTCCGGTCTTTGGCATCCCCTGTCAAGCAATCGAAACGGGCTGTGTGGACACGATCGTGCCCGCGGACGGCGTCGCCGACGCGATCGTCGACGCGTTCACGACGGACGGTGAGAACGATGACTGATTATCTCACAGACTTCGTTCAGGAGAGCGAAGAACGAATCACGGAACTGAACAACGCCTTGCTCACCCTCGAGCGCGAGCCCGACGATGAGGAGGCGATGGAGAACATCTTCCGGATCGCACACACCCTCAAGGGTAACTGTGGGGCGATGGGGCTGGACTCGGCCAGCGATCTCGCCCACGCGATCGAGGACTTGCTCGACGCCGTTCGTCGGGACGACCTCGAGGTGACGTCGGAACTGATGGACGCCGTCTTCGACGCCGTCGACGAACTCGAGACGATGATCGACGAAGTCGCCGCGACCGGCGAGATCGAGACCGATCCGTCGGCGACGATCCGGGCGCTCCGTGCGCAGCTCGATCGCGCCGACGAGGCGGCCGGATTCGCCGCGCCGACGGCCGACGAGATCGACGATGTCTGTTCGCGGTTCGACCCGCCCGAAGACGACGACCACGACGTCTATCTCGTCCGACTCGACATCGCCGAGCGCGAGGGCGTGAACAACGGCAAGCTGGTCGTCGACGCCCTAATAGACGCGTTCGATCTAATCGGGACCGCCCCCTCACAGGAGCGTCTCGAGGCCGCGGAGTACGACGGCCGATTCGACGCTGTCTTCGGGACTGCGGTCGGCGAAGCCGCGATCACGTCCGGCCTCGAGCCGGTCGAGGAGGTCGACGAGTTCGAGATCGTCGACGTAAGCGACCGGTTCGAGGAGGCCGACGAGACCGACCAGCCATCCCAGCCTGTCGACGACCCCGAGCCGGGCGAGGGGATCTCCGCCGAAGAGGCTCAGGACCTCGAGGTCGACGACCTCCTCGACGAGTTCACCGAGTTCGACGACTTAGACGAGATGGTCGAAGACGTCGACGACGACGACCTCGCTGCCTTTGAGGACATGGGCGAGGCCGGCTCGTTCGACGACCTGCTCGCGGAGCAAGATGTCGACATCGATGACGAGCCCGGCGAACCGCCGGCCGAAGCGCTCGACGAGGCCGACACCGACGCGTCCGAGCAGGGGTCGACGGCCGACGCGGGGTCCGACACCGACGATGTCGACGACGCCAGTGCCGTCTTCAACGAGCTCAAAGACGAGGTGGAGATGGTCGGCTTCGACGAACTCCAAGACGAACTCGCCGAACTCGAGTTCGACGAGTTCGACGACGAGGAGGAAGTCGGCATGGACGAACTCCTCGGCGAGGACGCCGACGACGACTCGTTCCTCGAGGGCGATGCGCCGTCCGAGAGCGAGGTCGACGACATCCTCGTCGACGATGATGTCGAAGCCGACGATATCGAAGCCGACGAGAGTGCCGAGATCGAATCCACGGTCGAGCCGACGGAATCGGACGCGAGCGACGACGGAACGGCCGACAACGGCGACCACGTGGTAGACGCCACCGACGACGCCGCGGACTCGACGGCGACGCAAGCGCCGGAGACGGAGCGAGTCGACGACGATTCGGACGCATCCGAGGCGGACGTGGACTCCGACGACTCGGCCGATGCGACCGACGACTCCGATCTCGAGCAGGTCGATACCGGCGATGAGACCGATGACTCCGATCTCGAGGAGCCAGCAGTCGACGCAGATACCGAAGGCGACGACGCAGAGGAACCGTCTGACGGCGGCGTCGATGATGAACCGGCGGCCGACGACGAAACCGGTGGTGACGACGATCGGTCGACGGCGACCGATGATGTGGCTCCCACCGACGCCGATCCGGGCGAAGAGACGGAGGCCATCGAGTCTCCGGCCGAGGACGGAGCCGAGACCGACTCGGCCGCGGAACCGGTCGAATCGGACGCTCCGGAGACGGACGACGCGTCGGTGCAAGCAGCGGACCCGGCTGCACCGAGCGACGACGCGGCCGACGACGTCGACCTCGAGACCGAGGCGGTCGAGACAGCCGAGGACGACGAGTCAGGGACCGTCGACTCGTTCGGAGACGACGCCGACGATGTCGAGCCCACGGCGGCGTTCGGCGACTTCGGCTCCGCGGACGCCGAGACAGAGGCGTTCGACGACGGGTTTGAATCGGCAGACGACGGTTTCGACGACGACCTCGATGACGAGTTTGATGACGACCTCGATGATGAGTTTGACGACGGTTTCGACGACGACTTCGACGAGGAACTCGACGACGAGGTCTTCGCTGGAACCGACGAATTCGACGTCGGCGCGGCGGGATTCGATTCGCCGACGCCGGACTCGGATGCGACCGACGCGACCGCCGAGTCGGCCGCCTTCGGCGACGATCCGACCGACGACGGTACCGATGCCGACGACGACATCGAACGGACTATCGAGGAGCCGACTCTCGAGATTCCGGAGCTCACCGTCCCCGAGACGGACGAACAGGCGGACGACGACGAGAGCCAGCCCGGCGAGGTCCAGTCCGTCCGGGTCGACGTCGAACAGATCGACTCGCTGCTGACCCTCGTCGAGGGGCTGGTCACGAGCCGCGTCCGCCTTCGCCACGCGGCCGAAGCAGAGGCCGAGGGCAACGACGCGCTCGAGACGGAACTCGATGCGCTGTCGGAACTGACGACGGACCTCCAGGAGACGGTCATGGACATCCGACTCGTGCCGCTCCAGACCGTGACGAACCGCTTGCCGCGGGTCGTCCGCGACATCGCTCGCGATCAGGACAAAGAGGTCGCCTTCGAGATGCACGGTGAGACCGTCGAACTCGACCGGAGTATTCTCGACCGGATCGGCGACCCGCTGATCCACCTCGTCCGCAACGCCGTCGACCACGGGATCGAATCGCCCGAGGCGCGCGAACAAGCGGACAAATCTCCCGAAGGGACCGTCGAGGTCCACGCAGACCGCGCCCGGGATCGCGTGACGATCTCGGTCGAGGACGACGGCAGCGGGCTCGACCCCGATCGACTCCGGGCGGAGGCCGTCGATGCCGAAGTCATAACGGAATCCGAAGCGGCCGAGTTGTCCGACGAGGATGCCTACGAACTCATCTTCCATCCCGGCCTCTCGACGGTCGACGAAGTGACCGACATCAGCGGCCGGGGCGTCGGCATGGACGTGGTCAAGCGGACGATCGAGGACTTGGATGGGACGGTCTCGATCGACAGCGAGCCCAGCGAGGGCACGACCGTGACGATGGAACTCCCCGTGACGGTCGCGATCGACGAGATCCTGTTCGTCGAGAGCGGCGGCGAGGAGTTCGGCGTCCCGACCAAGGCCGTCCGCGACATCGAGTCGGCCAGCGCCCTCGAGTCGACCGGCGAGCACTCCGTCCTCCCCAGCGAGGACGGCGACTACCCCGTTATCCCGCTCGCCGACGTGCTCGAGACGCCGGCGCCGGGCGCGAACGGCGACGGAATGGTCGTCCGAATCCGCGGCGAGGTCCGCGAGGTGGCCCTGCACTGCGACCGCGTCCATGGCCAGCAGGAGGTCGTCGTCAAGCCCTTCGAGGGCTTCATGAGCGGGGTTCCGGGGCTCAGCGGTGCGACGGTGCGAGGGCGGGGAGAGGTAGTCAACATCTTGGATGTGACGACATTATGAACGAACGCAAACACCCAACCCTACGGAGGAAACCATGACGATGATGGTCGACATACGCAAGCTGAGCTTCATAAACGAAATGGCGAAAGTCGGGACGAACGGCGTCGCCGACAACATGAGCAAACTCACGGGCGAGGACGCCCAGATGGAGGTGACCAAAACCAACTTCATCGACGTCGAGGACATCGAGTCCCAACTCGACGGCGGCAAGCGGGTCGGCGTCCGGGTCCGACTGCTCGATCCGCCCCACGGACACATCCTCATCCTCTTCCCCGAGGCGAGCGCGAAGAAGATCACCGCGATCATGCTGCGCGACGTCGTCGACGACATGGGCGATGTCTCGGGCAAGATGGCCAGAAGCGCTGTCGAAGAGATGGGCAACATGATGGCCAGCGGGTTCATCGACGGCTGGGCCGACGTGCTCGGGCGCGCGATCGACATCGCCGCGCCCCAACTCGTCTACGCGCCCGCCGGCGACATCGTCACCCGGACGGCCAGTCTGGGCGGCGACGATCTCGCCCTGTTCTTCGACTCGGATCTCTCCGTGCCCAGCTATCAGATCGAAGCCGAAATATACGCCTTCCCCGACCTGGCTGAGTTCGTCGAAATGGTCAACGGCATCGAAGTCCAGCCCGCATGAAACTCGACGTCAACGCGCTCGGCACGTTCTACCGGATGGCTCGAGAAGGGGCCGGACTGGCGGCGGGCCGACTCACCCACATGTTAGGCGTCGAAACGCAGGTCGGTGTGACGAAACTCAACTTCATGCGCGGTCAGGAGATCCGGCGTGACTTCGAGGACTCGACCGAGAAGGTCGGCGTTCGGGTCAAGCTGACCGGCGCGATCGAGGGCTACTCGGTCGTCGTCTTCGAGCGCGAGAACGCGTTGCGGATCGTCCAGACGCTGCTCGCCGAGGCCGGTCCCGAGGCCGACGTCGACGCCGATGTCGACGATCTCGAGGGCTTCGACGAAATGACCGAGAGCGCCACGACCGAGGTCGGCCACATCATGAACAGCGGGTTCATCGACGGCTGGGCCGACGTGCTCGAGGCCGTCATCGACGTCTCGACGCCGGAGTTCGTCGAGGGCCAGACCGCGGAACCGTTCTTCGGCGACATCGACGAGGCGCCGGCCGACGACGACCTCGCCTTGCTCTTCCAGAGTCGGATCGAGACCGTCGGCACCGAGGTCGGCTTCAGCCACTACCTCTTCCCCAAACGCGAGTCGCTCTCGAAGCTCCTCGAGCGACTGCGCAGCAGCGACGGCATCGAGTACGACAAGCTGGACGGTTTCGACCGGATGGCCGAACGCGGGGCCGAAGAGGTCGCCAAGACCGCGACCACGCTGACCGGAATCGATACGAGCGTCGAGATCCGCCGGCTCAACTTCGTTTCGCTCGAGGCGATCCCCGAGCAGGTCGCAAACGAGACGCTCGTCGGGGTCGCCTTCGAGTTCGACGGGATGCCGAGTGGCTATCTCCTCTTCCTGTTCGACGAGGAGTCGGCCCACGAGATCGTCGACGCGATGGTGCCGATGGAGATCGAGGAGGAGGGCTTCGGCGAGATGGGGACCAGCGCGATCAAAGAACTGGGCAACATCATGGCCAGTGGCTTTCTGGATGGCTGGGCGAACGTCCTCGATACGACGATCGATCACTCGACGCCGGAGTTCATCCACGACATCGGCGCTGCCGCCGTCGACCCCGTGATCATCCAACTCGGCGAGAATCAGGACTTCGCGTTCGTCTTCGATACGGTCGTCGTCGCCGACGGCCGCGAGTTCGACTGTGAAGTGTACGCGATCCCGGACGAGTCGGATCTCGAACGAGCGCTGAACAACTTAGACGTCGATCGGATCGAGGACACCCCGACGACGGCGGAGTTCCAGGAAGTCGATAACGCATGAAAACCTACGGAACCGAACCAGGTGCACCGACGCCGGTCCAGGTGGGTATCTCCGAGCTGGTCGTCAGCGACGGCGACGACACGCTCAAGTCCTACGGACTCGGCTCGTGTCTGGCGATCGCCCTGTACGATCCGGACTCCGGGATCGGCGGGCTCGCACACGTCATGCTCCCCGACGGCGACGCCGCGGACAACAGCGAGCGCAAACCCGGCAAGTACGCCGACACCGCGATTCGCGCACTGCTGCGGCGGATGGTCGAGCAGGGAGCCAACTACACCACCGTCGAAGCGAAGATCGCCGGCGGCAGCGACATGTTCGAGTTCGAGAGCTTCGGCGACGGCGTCGGCCAGCGAAACATCGCCGCCGCGAAAGAGGAACTCGAGAAGTTAGGCGTTCCCCTCGAGGCCGAAGACGTCGGCGGGGAGTACGGCCGGACCGTCGAGTTCACGCCCGGATCGGGCACGCTTACGGTGAAGTCCTCGAACAGTGACAACGGAGTGACGGAGCTGTGATCGGCGACGGCGCTGGCGACGCCGATACCCCCCCGGACCGAACGGACGACGACACCTTCGCCGACCTCCTCGCGTTCGTCGAGGACGAACTGGCTTTCGCGACGAGTCACTACAACGACAGCTACCTCGACCGGCGCGTCTCCTCGCGGATGCGCCGCACGCAAAGCGAGAGCTACGAGGCCTATTTCGACGTCCTGCGCGAGGACCCCGATGAACAGGAGGAACTACTCGAGGCGCTGAGCATCAACGTCACGGGCTTCTTTCGCAACCCCGATGTCTGGTCGGGGATCCGAACGGTCCTCCGGGGGCTCACCGCGACCACCGAGACCGTCCGCGTCTGGAGCGCCGCGTGTGCGGACGGCCGTGAACCCTACTCGCTGGCGATGCTCGCCCGCGACGACCCCGATATCGACGCGTCCTCCGTCTACGTTCTCGGCACCGACATCAGCGAACCGGCACTGGAGACGGCTCGAGCCGGCGTCTACGAGGAGTCTCGAACGGTCGACTTGGACGACCAGCTCTCCTATCTCGACGACTACCATCAGTACGTCGACGTCGACGGGCGGACCTACCGGATCCGCGACGACGTGAGACGTAACGTGCGCTTTCAGCGCCACGACCTGATCAACGACGAGCCCAAGTCCGGCTTCGACCTCGTCGTCTGTCGGAACCTGTTTATCTACATCGACAACGCGTACAAGCAGTCGATGCTCGAGACCATCGCGCGGTCGCTGCGACCGGCCGGCTACCTCGTCATCGGTAAGGCGGAGACGATCCCGCCGAACCTCAAGTCCGCCTTCACCGTTCGCGAGGCTCGCTTGCGCATCTATCAGCGAGAGATGGCGAGGACGAGCGCCGAACAGTCGGATCGGCGCGCGAACTCGAGCCCCGAATCCTGATCCTCCGCGGTTCGTCGGCGAAACCGACCGGGTGTTACATGACCGTCCGCCGACTACTCCCGACGAATGCCTTCGCTCGACCTCCGCTCGTTCGTCGCCCGCGCCGTGGCGCTTGCCGACGCATCGCCGCCGGCAGATCTGGGTGAGACCCGCAGCTGGCTCGTCGAACCCTTCCTCGAGACGCTGGGCTGGGAGCTTGCCGACGCCTGTGTGACGGACCGCGCCGTTGGCGGAATGCACGTCGAGTACGTCCCGAAGATCGAGTCGGTCCCGGCGCTGTTCGTCGCCGTCGAACGCTACGACGACTCGCTGGAGGAACCCCGGGTGAACGCCCTCCGATCGGCCATGGTGTGGACCGGCGTCGATCGTGCGATCTACACGAACGGACGGCAGTACCTCTTTCTCTCGGGCACGACTGACATCGAGTATCACGCGCTCACCGTCACCGAACTCGTCGACGCGGACGCGGCCGTCGCCGACTACTCGCGAGCGGCTTGCGAACGCCGTCTCGAGCACCACGCTCGCGACCACGTCGCCCGCCAGCTCGCCGTCGAACGGCCGGCGCTGGTCGAATCGATCGTCGATCGCCTCGCGGACGTGACCGTACAGGGCGAGGTCTACGCCGGCGAACTCGAGTCCGCGACGGACCGCTTTCTCGACCGACTCGTCGTCGCGTTCGCCGACGATGACGAACACGAGACGGTGCCTGCCGAGGAGACGGACGACGTCTCGATCCGGTTCGACGAGTCGACGATCGGCGACGACGAATCGACGGTCGCCGAACGCGAGTGGCGGACTCGATCGGAACACGGCGACGCGGACCGGCCCCACGGCAGCGACGGCACCGATCCGGAGCCGGCATCGACGGAGCGAGCGGATGTCTCGGACGCGAGCGGTGACGGCAAAGCCGACAGACCGGCCGCGTCCGACGAGCCTGGCGTCGACGGCTCCGGACCGACGGCCGACGCTCGAGGCGACGGCTCGGACCACGTGCCCTCGATCGCCGACGACGAGGACGGCGACGGGGAGTACGTCGTTCGGTTCTTCAACGAGCGGGGTTCGATCGGCGCGGTCGGCCACTCGACGTCCGCGGGCGCGCTCGTCCAGACCGCCGACTATCTCCTCGAGCGAGGACTCGCCGGGGTCGATGTCCCCTGGAGCCCCGACGACGCCGACGAGACCGTGCTGAACGCCGAACCGGCACACGCCGACGGGTCACCGATGGCGAGGCCGCGGCAGCTCTCGAACGGCCTCGTTCTCGAAACTGCCGGCGACACCGACGAGCGGGCTGCACGCGTCGAGGCGCTGGCCGCTCAAGCTGGGCTGCGAGCGATGCTGACCGGTGACTGGGGATAACGCGTTTCCGTGCCGACGAGAGTGGACGGCGTAATCAGTAGTTGACGTCCGCCCGGACGACCGTGATGACGACTCGGTCTGTTGGGTTGTTACAGGTCGCGAGGATATCCCCGCTGGCCGACCCCGATGTCTGCCAACCCGACCGCTCGAGGGTGGCGTTCCACGCCCGTTCGTAGGACGTGTTGAGCCGCACCGAGACATCGCCGTCTTCGATATACGTCTCGCGCTGGCGTTCGGTCATCGAGACCCCGAGCCCGCCGCTGCTCAGGATCGACTGGTCGCTCGCGTTGATCGCGACCACCGAGATGACGACGGTGTCGCTCTCGGGTCGACACGTCAACTGCGGTCGCTTGACGACGGCGCTGCCGGTTTCGCCGGCGCGAACGACCCCGCCGCCCTCGTAGGCGATGGTGGTCTCACCGGTTTCGTACGTGAACTCGCCGAGGTCGATGGGATTCGCAGAGACGTTGCCCGCGTTGCCATCGATCAGTATCGTGAGGTTCGTCCCGCTGGGGCCCGTCGAAATCGTTCCCTCACGCAGCGAGAGTTCTCCGTATCGTTTCTCGACGCCATCGTGTCGCAGGACGGAATCGAAGTTCACCGCGAGCGCCTCCATCGCCCGTTCGGCGTTGCGCAGCTGTTCGCCCTCCTGATAGTCGCGCATCGACTGGAAGCCGACCGTCGCCAGCAAGGCGACGGAGCTGAGGATGATCCCGAAGACGAGGACGAACGCGAGCACGTCGGAGACGCCACGGTCGTCGTCGCGACTCGGTCCCACCGTCTGCGGTCGTGTTCGTCTCATTGGGTCCCGTCCTCGATCGATATCTCGTTCGCACCGCTCTCGTAGACGATGGTAATCGTCCCGCCGGATACCGAACTTCCGCCGTCAACGCCGGCGTCGGTCTTGATTGGCACGTACACCTCGGCGTTCGCGTCTTCGGCCGTCAGCTTCACACAGGGCGTGCTCCCATCGAGCAGCGATGCCGTGGCACAGTTGCCGCTCTCCAGTAACTCGACAGTGTACCGCGAACCCGCGACCCGCTGCGGGTGGTCGCTCCTGATGGTCGCGTTGTGCGCCGACCCCGAGCCGATCTGGTCGACGTTTCCGATCTCGTCTGCCAGTCGCTCGCCGATCGTCTCGAGCGATGATTCGGCGCTCCGATCCGTTTCCGTCTCGAGCATCGTCCCGGCGCTGGTCACGAGCATCGCGATCAGGACCGTCGTGATGCCGAGCGTCAGGACGTGGGTGATCGAAATAGATACCGCACGGTCTTGTCCAGTGCTCCGGTGAATCCTGGCTCTCATGTTGGGCAGTCACCTGGTCCCACGGTCAATTCCCGCCTGAAGTGTAGCTCGTTCGTGTCGTATGTGACTATTATGTCAACATCAGTTATGGAACCAGATAGTATATTTATACCGTCGTAACTGACAGTCACTACTGCTGGCGTTGAGTGAACCGTCGAATCTCGGTATGCGTTACTGAACATCGTGATATTATCCTCAGCGTGATCATCGAGGAGAGCGGTCGTACCGGTATCATCATTGACCTCCTCGAGCAGACAGCCGACGCCCTGTTGGACCTCGAGTTCGACCGTGTCGGCGGTGCTCGCGCTCTGGCTCGTTCCGCCTGAGGAGAGCGTCTCGGTGTAGAGGACGCCGTTGAAGACGACGACGATGCCGAGGAGGATGAACGCGAGGGTGATCGCGCCGATCAGGATCAACTGCGCGCGGTCGTCACGTTCGCTTACCATATGATCACCCGGACCTCGACGACGTTGTACAGCGGCGTGTCGTCGCCGTACCTTCGCGGAATCATTCGTTCGCTACCGTTCGTTTCGTACAGGTTATCGTTCGACGTGTCCGATGTCACGGTCTGATTGTCGTACAGCGTAACGGTGTAACTCGCCGTCAGCGCGCTTGCGGGCGGACTACCCTGATAGACGAGCGTCCGCTCTTCGCCGCCTTCGGCGTGCAGTTCGACGTTGTACGTCCAGCCGTTTTCGCTGAACCGCTCTTTCAGTATGTGGCCGAGATCGGATTCGTTCGCGAACCGATCGACCGAGTACGTCTCGTTGCTCTCGCCGGGCGCTGGGGGCTGACTCGTGTCTTCGAACCCGCCGCCGCCCGCCCAATTTCGCACGATCTCGGAGAGATTCCCGTTCTGGCTCGAGACGACGAGCGAGTCCTGTATCTCCTGTTGGATCTGCAGTTGGGCCGTCCGATCGGCTAGCCCTCCGGTCGTCGGCGTGATGACGACCGCCTGTAGCGCGAACAGCACGGCCATCAGGACTACCATCGCGCCGATGAATCCCTCGAGGGTGTAGGCCTGTCCGCGGTCAGTCTCAGTCTCGTCTTCCGGTGAGTCGTGTGGCCGATACATACGATCACCAGACCCTCACGACGAGTCGACACGCCGGTTTGCAACGCGGGTCGTCCGTCGTGATAATTCGTGCCGCGCTGGCCGCGGACTGACTATCGTATTCGTCTCCGCCGGTCCAGTCGGACGGGGGTCCGATCGTGCTGCTGTTGCCGAGATATTCGACGCTCACGTTCACCTGATCGATAGTGTTGCCATTCGCTTTCCGAAGTCCCAACTCTGCGGTCAGATCCGATTTCGTATACCTGGTGTCGAACTCGCTCTTGCTGATATTGTTCCCGCCGGTCGACGTGTTGTGAACGATCAGATCGGCGATCCGATCGGCCTGTGCGGTCTCCGCTCCCCCGACCGAGGAATCGAACGGCGTGATGACCGACGGTAGAAAAGCGAACACGAAGGCGATCGCCAGCAGGAAGATGCCGATTCCAACGGCGAAGTCCTGCGTCGTCTGGCCGCGTTCTTCGAGCGAGACCGAAACCGTCCGCGACCGTCGAGTCCGCGTTCCCCGAGGCTGCGTTCGGTCGTGGGTCTGTGCTCGAGTCATGTTAGGCCACCAGCGTCCAGCCGATGAGCGCGACCGCCGACAGTCCGATCGCATACTTCAGTCCACTCAGCAGGTCGGCGTCGCGGATGTAGCCGCAGATGAATCCGGAGATGATCGCCTGCAGCGTCACCGCGTGGAAGAACAGCACCGACAGCATCTCGACGTCGATGTTCTCGCTCAGGTTCCCGCCTTGCATCGCACCGCCGCCGGCACCGCTGGCACTACTGCTAGCACTGGAACTGGCACCGGAACCGCCGCCGGCGTTGAGGTTGGCCATCGTATCGATGAACTGGGTCTTGAGGATCGCGATCACCGCGAGCACCGTCATGAACGTCATGATGATGATCACGATCTGCATCCGGGTCCGGGACTTGCGTTCGCGCTCGATGTCGTCGTGGTTCTCGCTCGCCCGCGCGGCCGTTCGAAGGACGGCCGAAATCTGATTCGACGCCTCCTGAGCTTCGGTGATCAGGCGCGTCGTCCGGGCGAGTCGCGGAATGTGGTACTTGTTGTTGAACTCGATGAGCGCCTCCTTCAGGCTCGTTCCGTAGTTGACCTTCGTGTGCATCATCTCGAACTCGCGGGCCAGCTTCCCGCTCGTCGTGTCGGAGACCGCCTTGAGCGATTCGAGCAACGTCAGCCCAGTGTCGTTCGAACTCGAGAGCTTCCGGAGGTCTTCGGAGAGCTTGTTGACGACGGCGTTGCGGTGGCGGACGTTCCATTCGCGGAAGATCGAGAGGGGAACCGCGGTGATGTACAGCGGCAGGTAGACGTAGATGAACGTCCCCCAGATCGGCCGCTCGAGCATCCCCTGCCACGACGTGGGAGCGGAGCCGCTGACCATCGCCGTCACGATGATCACCAGCGCCAGGGGGCCGGTCAGTGCCAGCGTCACCAGCGGATGGTCGCGGAAGAACAGGTGGGGGTTTCGCAGGACCTCCATCGTCTCGTAGGTCCCCTCGCGGTTCTTGATCCGATCGAAGACGCTGTGGTCGCCGGTGAACTGCTCGACGAGGCCCAGACTCAACAGCCCTCCCTGCTGGCCGGTCTCGGTCCGCTGTTCGGTCGATCCCATCGAGAGGTAGCCGTCACCGGGCTCGTCGTGTTTGACCGTCGAGACGAGGACGAGAAAGCCCACGCCGATCATCGGGATGAGGCCGTAGACGGTCATGTAGAGCATGTTGTTCGTCACGCTCGCGTTCGGGATCATCTTCATCACGACCATGATGATGATCAACAGCAGCGGGAACAGCGACAGCGTCATGTACATCTCGCCGAACAGCTCGAGCGTCTCGAGCGTGAGTTCCTGCTCCTGTTTCGCCGTTCGCATGTGCTTTTCCTTCTTGTCCTCGAGGAAGCTCTCCATGTCGCCGCCGCTGTTGACGATCGAGAGCATGTCCGTCAGGAACTGCGAGAGGTCGTCGCTCGGCGTCTCGAGGGCCTGTTTCCGAATCGAGGTCCGGTAGTCGATGTCGAAGTACTCCGTCTCTTTGACGATGCTCTGGAACTCCTTTGCGACCTCGCCGTAGGTGTCGTCGGCCTGCGCCATCGCCTCGATGATCTCGAGTTGATTGAGCCCACCGACGGACAGCGCGTACATAAAGGAGACCGCGTCGGTCAACAGCATGTTGATCTCGCGCTTGCGGGCCGAGGCGCGCGAGTAGGGGATCGCGACCATCGATCCGAACCCCATCGCGAAGCCGATCGTGCCGAACAGGAGCCCGGTAAACAGGATCAGCGCCGGCATGCGAAGCGCGAGGACGAGATTGAGCAACTGCTCGTTGCTGATCGGGATGCCGAGGATCGTTCCGACGTCGATGAGCCCGGTGGCAAAGAGGCCGTAGCCGAGCATCAATCCGAGCATCCAGAGGCTCAGTCCGCTGATGGTGCCGATTCCGAGGGCTCGAGAGAGGTAGAGCTCGACGGTGTCGGTCATCCGAGCCTGTGCGAGTTTCGTCTCGACGTCGGCGACGAACTCGCTGTCGTCGCCGAACACGCGTTCGTAGAGGGGGTAGAACCGATCTCCGAGCGCGTCGGAGGAGGCCGACATCCCCGAGCCACTTCCGCTGTCGGTCTGGAGGCTCATGCGTCGCCGTCCTCGTCGCTCTCGTCGGTGCCGAAGATGCTGCCGTCGCTCTCGGACGCATCGTCGTCACCGTCGTCTCTGAAAATCGATTCACCGTCGTCCTCGTCGGAGTCGTCGAACAGCGAGCCACCGTCGTCGTCCTCGTCGTCGTCGCTGAAGACCGAGTTCGACTCGTCGCCGAAGATCGACCCGCTCTCGTCCTCGTCGACATCGTCGTCAGCGGGTGTGGTGGCCGGTTCGGCGTCGGTGTCGGGCTCCCCGGCCGACTCCGGTGGCGAGCCGGCGATCGGTTCCTCGTCGTCCGACGGTCCCGCATCGCCGTCGTCGGAAGCGTCACCGACGTCGATCGTCGGTGGTTCAGGGGCAGCCGCCGATTCGTCGTCGGGAGCGTCGCCGACATCGATCGTCGGTGGTTCGGGGGCAGCCGCCGATTCGTCGTCGGGAGCGTCAGTATCGGCGTCGGCGCCGGGATCGTCGGCCGAGTCCGCCCGATCGTCGCCGTCATCGTCGGTGCCATCACCGAGGTCGATCGTCGGCGGCTCCCGTTCGTCGGTGGCCTGTCCGGCGTCGGCCAGTTGCTCGCTAAAGTCGGCGTCGGATTCGGTGTCTGAGGAGTCCGGATCGAAGATCGAATCGAGGTCGTCCTCCGGGAACATCGTATCGAATCCGGAGGTATCCGGCTGCTCGGCGGCCGAACCGCCGCCCGCGGTCGCCTGTCCGGTGTCCGGATCGTCGAGTTCGTCGATCGTCTCTCCCATATCGTCGAACAATCCGCCGAAGTCGCCGTCTTCGGCGTCTTCGGACGGTAAGACTGTCGATCCCGAGCTACCGGTGCCGGCAGTTCCGCCCCCGCCGCCGGCGTCCGCTCCGGAGCTCGAGGCCGGTGACGGATCACCGCTTGGCTCGGCGTCCGTCGCCGCTCCCGACGACTCCGCGGTCGTGACTGCGGTCTCGGGTTCGGCCGTCGACGCTGTCGCCGGCGCAGCGTCGCCACCCTCACCGGCCGAGGCGTCGGCAGCGCTCGCGTTGTCGTCGCCGATATCGAAGCCGGAGTCCTCGTTGAGCCACGCCGGCTCGTTGCCGTCCTCGGCCTCGCTCTCGGGAGCGAACGCGGTCGAGCCGTCGCCCAGTTCCCACTCGTCGTCCTCGACGCCGTCGTCGACTTCGCCGGCGAAGTCGAAGTCGTCGCTGTCGGCGCGGTCGACGTCGATCGTGCTCTCCGATTCGACGTCACCGAGCGCGGTCGCGAGGCCGCTTGGCACCTTGCCGCGGTACTCCTCGAACAGCGACTCCTCGGCCCGTTCTAAGATGTCCATCGAGAGGTTGTACGTCTCGCTGGTCGCCTCGGGTCGTGGGACGAGTTCCTCTTTCTCCTGATCGACGTCGATCAGGACGCTCTCCATCTCCCGGAGGTCCTCGAGGCTGTCCTCGAGTTGGCCGTTCGCGATGAGCGTGAGGATCGTATCGGGATCGTTGATGAACGCTTGGACCGTCGCCGCGACCTGCGCGTACGTGTTGAGTTCGTTCTTGATGAGGTACGCGAGGATGATCTCGCGTTTGAACAACTCCTGTTGGAGCTTCTCGTCGCTCCAGCCGCGATCGAACTGGATCTCCTCTAACGTGTTCGAGTCCCCCATCTTGAGGTACTCGTCGGTCTCGGCTTGCCACTGGTAGACGTCCTGAACGTTGATCTCGTCGTGTTCGGCGTCGTAGTGGTTGATCTCGGTCAGGGACTTGTTCCGGCGGACCTTCCGACCCTGCACCCGAGTCTGGGTCTGGATCGAGACCAGGTCCAGCGCGGTGAACATCGTCTTCGAGACGTTGATCGGGTCCGTGGTAAAGCGCTTGAGCACCTCGTCGACGGAGTCGGCGTGGAAGGTGGTGTAGGTGGTGTGCCCGGTCGACATGACCTGGAACAGCGTCCGACCTTCCTCCCCACGGATCTCACCCATGACGATGTAGTCGGGCCGCTGCCGGAGCGCGGCCTCGAGCAGGTCGAACTCGTCGACGTCGCCCTGTTCGTCGTCGGCGAACGAGGGCCGCGTCACGGAGGCGATCCAGTTTCGCTGTGGCAACTCGACCTCGCGGGTGTCCTCGATGGAGACGATCTTCGCGCTCGAGGGGATAAACAGCGAGACGGCGTTCAGCGAGGTGGTCTTCCCGGACGCGGTACCACCGGCGAAGATCAGGCTCTTGTGGTTCTCGATGGCGAGCCAGAGGAAGGCCATCTCGTCTAAACTGAACGTGTTCCAGTTGATGAGGTCGATCGGGGTGAACGGAACGTCCTTGAACTGACGGATGGTGTAGTTGGTCCCGTGGTCGGAGACTTCCTTGCCGAGCGTCAGTTGGGCACGCGAGCCGTCGGGGAGCGTCGCGTCGACCTGTGGGAGCCGCTTGCTGATCCCTTTCCCGGAGCGCTGGGCGAGTTTGACGACGAAGTCGTCGAGCTCGTCCTCGCCGTGGTAGATGTTCGAGATGATCTGTTCGTACTCGGAGTGGTAGACGAAGACGGGCGAATTGTAGCCGTCGACGGAGATGTCCTCGACGTTGATGTCGTGTTTGATGCCGTCGATGCGCTCGTAGCCGATGAAGTTGCGCTTGAGCAGGTAGAGGAGCTTCTCGACCTGATACTCGTTTAACGTGTCCGGATCGTCCGCGAGGATCGCCGGCTCGGGCCGGACCTCGATCCCGTCGAGTTGGCTCGGGCCGGACTCGAGTTCGACATCGTCGTCATCGTCGTCGAGCAGTCCCCGAAGCGTATCGAGGATCCCTTTCGACGCCTCCTCGGAGGTCGCCTCGAAGAGGTCGTAGCGTTTCAGCAGGCGTCGCGTCTCGTCCTCGATGACCGTCCGACGGCCGTCCTCGGTCGATTGCTCTTTGATGCCTTCCTCGGAGTACTTGATCGCCGTCCGGAGTTTGCCCGAGAGGAACTCCTGGAGTTCCGTCTCGATCTCGTTTTGGTACGGCTCGATCATGTAGTACTTCTTCTCGTTTTCCTTCTCCGAGTGGAAGATGACCACGTACGCGTAGGGTTTGTTCACCCAGTAGCGCTCGACCTCACGAAAGTGGGTTTTCTTCTCCATCGGAACCGCCTTCTCGAGGTCGTAGCGGTTGGAGACGGTGGTGTTGCCGGCGGCCGTCGAGAAGAATTCGTCTTCGTCTACGTCCTCTTGGACGTTGACGGTTCGTTCCTCGACGATATCGTCGAGTTCCAGCGCCGCATCGTTGCCGGCCGCGAGCCGCCCCTCGAGCGTCTCGGGATCGAACCCGAGCGCCTCCTCCTCGTCGTGGCGAACGATCTCACCGCTCGAGTCCCGCGGGCGGCTCCCGTCGTCCTCGTAGTAGTACTCCCACTTGTAGTGTTCCCAGGACCAGGTGTCCTTGACGACCGGCGTCGTCTCCGGGTCGACGTGCTCGAGGAAGATTTCCCAGAGCGCGTCGGCGTTGTCGCCGGCGGTCGGCAGGACGCTGTCCACGAGGTCGTCCGGGTGGTGACCGAGGTACGCCGCTGGATCGAACTCGACTCGAGCCCAGTCCTCACCGCTCGGTACTCGTCCGCCTTCGTTGGTGTCGAGCCCGAGCTGGTCGTCGGCCTCCGGGTCGTCCGGGTAGAGCGTGGACACTTCGTCCCCGTGGCCGTACTCGTCCATGAACTCCGCCCACGTGTACTCGCCGACCCGAGCACCCGGGTCCGGTGTGGGATCCGACTCTTGAGACCGCTCATCCTCCGACGCGGGGTCGGACACCTCCCCCTCAGATAAGTCCCCGGCATCCGACTGGTCGGCCTCGTCAATAGCCATTGCATCCACCCTAACTCTCACCCCTCAAAAAATTCATCCGTCCATTACCACTTCTGATAATCCTGGCGACGCCGGATTTTGCTCGAGTTCGACGCTGTCACAGCCAAACAGGAGCCAGTAACGATACGCACGCGCGCCTGTCTCCACGCTACACACTCACGGGTTGTTCGGCAGACAGGACTCGAACGTCGCGAGCGGCCGCCGTGTGGAAACCTTGACGTGTGCGACGGCGGTACGAGAGAGCGATGAGCGACCTGTTCGACCTCGAGGGGCGAGTCGCAGTGGTGACGGGCGGCGGCCGCGGTATCGGCCGCGCGATCGCCGTCGAACTGGCGAACGCGGGTGCCGCGGTCGTTCCGAGCGCCCGGTCGGTGGACGAGATCGAGGCCGTCGCCGCGGACATCGAAGCGGACGGCGGCGACGCCGTCGCCGTCCCCGCGGACGTGACCGATTCCGACGCCGTGAGCGACGTGATCGACCGAGCGGCCGACGAGTTCGGCGGTGTCGATGTCGTCGTCAACAACGCCGGCTTCAACCCCGATGACGCGCTCGGCCGGCCGGAGGACGTCGAGACCGAGAGCCTCGACCGCGTCCTCGATGTCAACCTAAACGGCGCATACGAGGTGACGCGAACGGCGGCCGAGTACCTCCTCGAGAGCGACGGCGGCTCCGTCATCAACGTCGCTAGCGTCGGCGGCCTCGTCGGCCTGCCGCGCCAGCACCCCTACGTCGCCTCCAAGCACGGACTGGTCGGGCTCACCAAGAGCATGTCCCTGGACTGGGCGCCCGAGGTTCGCGTCAACGCCGTCGCGCCGGGCTACGTCTCGACGGACCTGACCACCGATCTCGAGGCGAACGACCGCCTGCGTCAGTCGATCATCGACCGCACGCCGCTGGATCGGTTCGCCGACCCCGAGGAGATCGCCGGCCCGGTCGTCTTTCTCGCGAGCGATGCCGCCAGCTACGTGACCGGCTCGGTGTTCGCGGCTGACGGCGGCTGGACGGCACGATAACGCTGCGCCGTCACTTGCAGCGATTCGAACCGCCACGCAACGACACTCAATATCGTTCACCCGATCAGGTTCGGCTCGAACGCGTTCGAATCAAAAAACGTGGGGATGGTTGCTACCGAGTGGTGGTTCTCCTAATCCTTACGCGCGAAACGGGAGAAGATCTCCTATGCGCTATAATGACAGTGCCCAAGCACGCGAGGTCGCCGAGCGCGCTCACGACCTGATGGAAGAGGTCGTCCTTCCGATCGAACGCGAACGAGCCGGCGGGATGGCCGTCTCGAGCGGGACCATCGCGGAGCTCCGCGAGGCGGCTCGCGAGTACGATGTCTACGCACCGCAGATCCCCGAGGAGTACGGCGGCATGGGGCTTTCCTTCCGCGACTCCCTCCCGGCGTTCGAAGAGGCCGGTCGCAGCATGCTCGGACAGGTCGCGATGCGCGTTGACGCGCCCGACGAGGGGAACATGCACCTCCTCGAGCTGGCCGGGGACGACCTCCAGAAGGAGACCTACCTCGAGCCCCTCGTTCAGGGCGAGATCAAGTCCGGCTTCTCGATGACGGAGCCGATGCAAGGCGCGGGCTCGGATCCGAAGATGATCCAGACCACGGCCGAGAAGGACGGCGACGAGTGGGTCATCGACGGCCACAAGTGGTGGACGACACAGGGCGTCGAAGCCGATATCCTGATCGTCCTCGCCCGAACGGACCCGGATGCCCACCCCTACGAGGCCTGTTCGCTGTTCCTCGTGCCGGCCGACGCCGACGGCGTCGAGGTCATCCGCGACGTGCCCCACATGGGCGGCGGTAACCGCGGCGCCTCCCACGCCGAGATCCGTTACAAGAACGTCCGCGTCCCCGAGGAACACCTGCTCGGAGAGCTGAATCAGGGCTTTACCCACGCTCAGGAACGGCTCGGTCCGGCCCGCCTGACCCACTGTATGCGCTACTCCGGGATGGCCCAGCGCTCGCTCGACATCGCGAAGGCGTACGTCAGCGAGCGCGAGGGATTCGATTCGACCCTGTCGGACAAGCAGTCGATTCGCTACCGGATCGCCGACGCCGAGACGAAACTCCACATGGCCCGCACCGGGATCCGCGACGCCGCCGACCGGATCGCCGCCGGCGACGAGGCCCGTCTCCCCGTCTCGATGTGCAAGGTGTTCACCGCCAACGCCACGCAGGACGCCATCGACCTCGCGGTCCAGTGTTGCGGCGCGAACGGTATCGGGAAGGACCTTCCCATCTCGGATTTCTACGAGGCCGTCCGCGCGTTCCGCATCGTCGACGGCGCAGACGAGGTCCACCGCCGGGTCATCGCCCGCGCCGCCTTCGAAGACGTTCCCGAGGAAGAACTCGAGCCGCTCACCCGCTTCGGCGATCCGAACCGCGACCGAGGCGCGGACCACTGAATCGCCGCGGCGTTCGATCGTAACGCCGACCAATTTCGCCAGAGATCGCCCGAACTCGTTTTCGATCGTCACGATCTCCCCTCACCCGAGACGGAACCCTCGTGTGGTCTACCCGCGAGCGCTGCCCACGGATGGCAGCGGCGGTCGGCGATGCGCGTCGGTGGTGTGGCGACTGCCGACACCGTCTCGAGCGCCGAAACGACGGTCGACGGTCGACGCTCCGGTTCCCCTCCGTTCAGCGGCTAGTCACGACCGACGCCGCATCCGCGACGTATCGACCGGCGCTGTGACCGTCGTTGGCACGATCATCTAGATCCGCACCCCGACAATTCCGGCCGTTCGATCGGCAATCTGGACGCAGAATCGAGCCACAATCGGCGTGTCTCCGCGCTCGAGACTGGCGCGCGAACGCGACCCGCGATGCGGCCCGGCCTCGAGTCAGCGTGTGGTGGCTCGAGGGGGGTACGCTGGTGGGTTCTATGGCGGGATTCGAACTACGTGTGCGGATCGCTGTACGGGCGTGGCGGGATTCGAACCCACGATCAGAAGGTTAGGAACCTCCTGCCCTCTCCGCTAGGCCACACGCCCCGGCGTGAAAAGAACGCTAGTTGGTTTCCGTTTCGGTCTCGGTCTCGGCCTCGGTCGTCGACTCCTCCTCGGTGGTGACCGGCTCCGTGTCGACGAAATCCTCGTTTTGCTGGCTAGCGCCCTCGGCCTGACTGCCGTCGCGCATTTCCTCGAGTTCCGATTCGACCTTTTCGCGCCCCTTCTGGAACTCACCCATGGCTTCACCTGTCGACCGAGCCAGTTTCGGGATCTTGTTGGCCCCGAAGAGCAAGATCGCGATGATGAGGATGATTGCGAGCTCCGGAGGCCCCATGCCGCCCGGGATGAACAGCGGTGCGGTTTCGACTACCATCTCTATGCGTGGCTTACCCGCTGGCAATTATAACCTTTTTGGACCGATAAGGCAAGCAAGCGGCCGCGACAGTCGTCCTGAGCGCGAGATTCGCCGAGAACTAGGTTCGGCTCTCTAGGCCCGGCGGGTCCGTGGCGATCGTCCGGCCCCCTCCTCCGTTCCGCGAGCGAAACTGTCTTTCCGAGGTGGACACAATACGCGGACGATGGTAACGACCGGAGACGACGCACCCGACTTCACCGCACCGCTCGCAAACGGCGACATCGAGGAGTTCGCGCTCTCGGACCGCCTCGAAGACGAAGCACCGATCGTCCTCGCGTTCTTCCCCGGCGCGTTCACGAGCGTCTGTACGACCGAAATGTGTGCGTTCCAGGATCGGCTGGCGGACTTCAACGACCTCGACGCCGCGGTCTACGGGGTCAGCCGCGACTCGCCGTTTACGCTAAACGAGTTCCGCGAACAGAACGGCCTCGAGTTCGGACTCATCAGCGACTACAACAAGGAGATCACCGACGACTACGGCATCGCGATGGACTTCGCCGACTTGGGCGTCTACGGCGTCGCCAAGCGAGCCGTCTTCGTAATCGACGGCCACGGCGAGATCACCTACGCGTGGGTCAGCGACGACCCCGGCGTCGAACCCGACTACGACGAGGTCGAGGCCGCCGTCGAGGACCTCTCCTGACGGCCGCGACGAACGCCCAGACGCGACGGCGTAGCGCTTTTGACGCAGGCAGCCGACGTTCGCGTATGAGTGATTCTGCCGCCAACGAGGATCCCCGCCGCGTCTACTCTCCCGACGACGACCACGCCTTCCCCGACGAGAAACTCAATGCCGTCCTCGAGTACGTCAAAACCGACGAGGAAATCGCGGCCTACCTCGAGGCCCAGAACGTCAACGCGGTCGACCGGATGCGGTACAACGATCACGGAACGAAACACATCGAGATCGTCCGCAACCGCGCGCTCTGTCTCTACGACCTGCTCAAGCAGGGCGACGTCGACTTCAACGGCGCGCGCCAGCAGGGCCTCGAGGAGGAAGACGAGTCGGTCATCATCGCGCTCGCGGCTACCCTCCACGACGTGGGCCACGTCGTCCATCGCGACAGCCACGCCTACTATTCGATTCCGCTCGCTGCGGACATTCTCGATAGGGTTCTCCCCGAGTTCTACGATGTCGCCGACACGGTCCGAATGAAAGGCGAAGTGCTCCACGCGATCCTCTGTCACCACCGTTCGGAGACGCCCCTGACGACAGAAGCGGGTGTCATCCGCGTCGCCGACGCCCTGGACATGGAACACGGCCGCTCGCGGATCCCCTACGAACACGGCGGTCGGGGTATCAACACCCTCTCGAGTCAGGCCATCAGCCGCGTCTCGCTCCAGCAAGGCGACACCACGCCAGTCATGGTCGAAATCGAGATGACCAACGCCGCTGGCGTCTACCAGGTCGACAATCTCCTCAAAGCCAAACTCGAGGACTCCGGCCTCGAAGACCGGATCCGAATCGTCGCGCTCAACACCAACGAGAACCGCGAGCAGCTGGTCGAGCGGATCGAGCTCTAAAATCCACCTTTTGCCCTACGGTTTGCCGCGCTGGTGACTTCGTCACCCAGCGCGGCGTCTCTCGGCAAAAGCTGGACCAAAAGCACTCCTCCCTCCCCTCCACTCACTTCGTTCCTTCCGGGTCAGTCGTCGGCCCGCTCGCTCCCTGACTCGCGGCTGTCGGCCGCTCGTCTTACCGCGGCGCTACGCGCCGCGCATTCGTTCGCTCGCGGTTGGTGATCGGGTGACTGCCTGCCTTTCCCCAGATCACGGGTTCCTCGCAGCGCTCGGAACCCGCTCTCGGCCGTGGTCTCAGGCCAGTTCGAATCGACCGTTTCGCCGCTCGAGATAGCCGCGATCCCGGAGCGTGCCGGTGATCGAGAGGACGGTTCCCTTGTTGACCGCGAGTTCCTCACAGAGGTCTTCGGCGGTCGCGCTCCCGACGGCGGCGAGATACAGGTACACGAGTTTCGCTCGCGCGGAATCGAGATCGGTCGGTATCGATGCGTCGAGCCCCGTCGTCGTTGTCGAGGTCATACTTCCATCTCTTTCTTTCGACGATAATAAAGTCACTCTACAACGATCGTCGAAAACGCGGCGACGGAATGACCGTCGATATGTCGGTCGTCGATCGTCGAACGCCCTCGAGAGCGGACGTGAGCGGCTCGAGCCGCCGCGTTCGAGTATAGGCGATCGTCGTATCGACGCCCCGTGGTACCGCGCCACGCGATCGATGCAGGCCGGCGGATCGCTTTTTGTAGACGCGCCCCCGAATGACAGGGACGAATGTCGACGCAACTTACAGCCCTCGCGCTTCTGACCGGACTGACAACCGGCGCGCTGTTTCGGTTTCTCAATATTCCGATCCCCGCACCGCCGGAGTTGCCCGGACTCATGGGTATCGTCGGGATTTACGTCGGCTACAGAGTGATCGAGTATCTGGATATCGGGGTCGATCTGCTCGAGACGCTGGGGCTGTAGCGAGCCGGCCGAGCGGCGAGAGTGACCGGAGTTCAGGCCGCCGAGTCGGCTGTAAAGAAAAACCGCATGAGGGTCCACAGCACGACCAAGAGCGCTGCGGGCGCGAACACGACCGCCACGAACAGCAGCGGTCCGGCCAGAATGGAACTGCTGAAGAGAGCCGCGACGACGGCGAACAGTAAGCTGGTGCCCATATATCCGCCATTAGATGGAGCAGGGATAAACGATTCTACTCGAGGTGACGGTCGCCTCACGAACCGTGAACACAGAAACGGAAACTCGCGGTCAGTAACTGCGCTCTTTCGGCTCGTAGGTCTTGTTCTCGCCCTCGAGGATGACGGGTCGGTAGAAGATCGAGGGCTCGCCGTCGTCCCACGAGATGAGCGTGTGCTTGAGCCAGTTTTCGTCGTCACGGATCTGGTTTTCTTGACGCCAGTGCGCGCCGCGGAACTCGTTGCGCACGAGTGCGCCGAGCGCGATTGTCTCGGCGACGTCGATCAGGTTGCGCGTCTCGATGGTCTGCTGGAGGTCAGTGTTGAACGTCCGCGACGGGTCGTCGACGTAGACGTTTTGGTACTCTTGGCGACACTCGCGGATGACCTTCAGCGCCTCCCTGATGCCATCGCCGGTGCGGAAGACGTTGACGTAGTCGGTCATCGCCCGCTGGAGCTTCGCGCGGATTTCGGCGTGCTGGACGCCCTCGTCTTTCTCCATCAAGTAGTCGACGCGCTCGCGGGCCGTCTCGACGGTCCGCTCTAAGACGCCCTCCGCGTCGGCCGTGACACCGCCGTCGGCGGCGACGCCACCGGTAGTGTCGAGACCTGCTTCGCCGGGTTGGACCGGCAATTCGGTGTCGGTCTCGTCTTCCACGTCGTCGCCGTAGCCGGTTCGGATCTCGGGTTCGCCGAGGTCGTCGCCGGCGGCGTGGCGGCCGGCGCGCTTGCCGAAGACGATCAGTTCCGGCAGGGCGTTGCCGCCGAGGCGATTGCCGCCGTGGACGGAGACGCAGGCACACTCGCCGGCGGCGTAGAGACCGCTGACGCAGGTCTGGCCGTTCTCGTCGACCTCGATGCCGCCCATCGCGTAGTGCTGGCCGGGCTTGACCGGCATCGGTTCGACGAGGCCGTCGACGCCCTCGAAGTCCTCCGCAAGGTGGAGGATGTTCTCGAGGCGGTCCATGATGCGCTCCTCGCCCAAGTGGCGCATGTCGAGGTGGACGTACTCGTCGTTGACGCCTCGCCCTTCGTCGACCTCGGTGAGTTCGGCGCGAGCGACGACGTCGCGGCTGGCGAGTTCGCCGGAGTTGTTCGCGTAGCCGTACTCGAACATGAACCGCTCGCCCTCGTTGTTGTAGAGGATGCCGCCTTCCCCGCGGACACCCTCACTGATGAGGACGCCCGTGGAGGGCAGCGAGGTCGGGTGGAACTGGATGAACTCCATGTCCTCGAGGGGCGCGCCCGCTCGATACGCCATCGCGTGGCCGTCGCCGGTACAGGAGACGGCGTTGGTGGTGTGGTCGAAGGCCTGTCCGGGGCCGCCGGTCGCGAGGACGACGCCGTCGTTCGCTTTGAAGCCCTCGATTTTGCCGGACTGAACGTCGTAGGCGACGACGCCGTGACACTCCCGATCGTTCGGGTCGGGTTCGTCGGTGACGGCCAGGTCCATCACGTACCACTCGTCGTAGACTTGAATGCCGCGCTTGACGACCTGCTCGTACATCGTGTGCAGCAGGTGGTGACCGGTTTCGGCCCCGGCGTAGGTCGTCCGCGGATAGGAGAGGCCGCCGAACGGCCGCTGGGAGACGCGACCGTCCTCCTCGCGGGAGAACGGCATCCCCCAGTGCTCTAAGTTCATCGTCTCTTCGGGGGCGTTCTTCGCGAGGGTCTCGACCGCCGGCGCGTCGCCGAGGTAGTCCGACCCTTTCATCGTGTCGTAGGCGTGGAGTTCCCAGTCGTCGCCCTCCTGTAAGGCGGCGTTGATGCCGCCTTCCGCCGCGCCGGTGTGGCTGCGGACGGGGTGGAGCTTCGAGACCATCGCCACGTCGGCTCCCGCTTCGTGCGCTGCGACCGCGGCTCGGAGGCCGGCACCGCCTGCGCCGACCACGATAACGTCGTGTTCGTACATAGTTACCAGAACTTCAGGTTTTTCTTGACCGCTTCCCGCTTGAGCTCCTGAATGTGCTCGGTGAGCGGAATGTCTTTCGGACACACCTCGGTACAGGAGAACTGGGTCTGGCACCGCCAGACGCCGTGTTCCTGCTCGAGAATGCGGAGTCGGTGCTCTTTGATCTCCTCGCTCTCGCGGTCGTCCATCGCGAACTTGTAGGCCTTGTTGATCGCTGCGGGGCCCAGATACTCGTTGTCGCCGGCCGCGATGTTACAACTGGACATACACGCGCCACACCAGATACACCGCGAGGACATCTTGATCTTCTCGCGGTTCTCCGGGCTCTGGCGCTGCTCCTCGAGGTCGTCCACCGCAGGCGTATCCTCGTCTTGGAAGTACGGCTCGACCGTGTGCATCTGGTCGTAGAAGTGGTCCATGTCGACGACCAAGTCCTTGACGACCTCCTGGTGGGGCAGCGGTTCGATACGAACCGGCGCCTCGAGGTCGGCGATCTGGGTCTTACAGCCCAGTCGCTGCTTCCCGTTGACGAAGAACGCGTCGGAGCCACAGACGGCCTGCCGACAGGAGTGTCGGAAGGTAAGCGACGAGTCGTACTCGTCGCGGGCGTACATGACCGCGTCGAGGACGGTCATCCCCTTCTCGAAGGGGACGTGGAAGTCGTCGAAGCGGGGTTCCTGTTTCCCCTCGACCTCGGGGTCGTAACGGAACACCTTGATGTGGACCGTCTCTCCGTCGAGTTCGGACGCGTCGGTCGACGTCTGATCGACTGCGCCGTCGCCTTCCTGCGTCTCGGCGGCCGGCGATTCCGCGCCCTGCATCTCCGGGTCTTTCGGTGCTTCCTGACTTTCGGGTTCGGCTTGTTGCGTACTCATGTTAGATCATCCCGTTCATCGTGAGCGCGACGTAGATGCCCTGTGCGACGAGGCCGACGCCGGCGATGACGAGTACTGCCAGCACGACTTTCTTCTGCCCTCCCTCGAGGCCCTGATTGACCAGCGCGTTGTAGACGCCGTTGACGCCGTGGAACGCGGCGGTGATCAGGAACAGCACCATCGTGAGGAAGTAGCCGATGTTCTCCATTCGGACCTGCGTCTGCATGAAGGTTACTTCGTACGCGTGGTTGACGAAGTGCAGGAGGAAGAAGTGAAACGCGAGAACGACGACCAGAAACGCCGCCGTGATGCGCTGGAGGAACCAGCGCGTGCCGCCGGGCGTGAAAGAGGAGTAGCGCTCCGCCATCAGATCGACACCCCCGTGAGGAAAGTCGGGACGCTCGCGACGGTGATCGCGCCCGTCAACACCAGTGACGCGTAGAAACTCTTGTCCTGCGAGTCCAGCCCGATGCCGAGGTCGACCATCAGCAGGCGGAGCCCGTTCAGGATGTGGAAGACGGCCACCGCGAGCAGGCCGATCTCGAGGAGCCGGATGAGAAACAGGCTCTCGAGGCCCTGTAGCGTCGCGGTGTACACGTTGACCGCTTCGCCGTCGACCATTGTCGTTTCGCCCTGTGCGCCACCAATAGAGGTACTCAGCACGGCGATGTGGGTAAACAGGTAGCCGATCAACACCCATCCGGTGAACTTGTGGAAGATCCACGCCCACATGCCGGCCGAGAACTCCTTCCAGCGGCCGAAGTCCTCAATGAGGCCGCGATTGTAAGACTGACTCATACGCTCATGTGGTCCGTTAGACCGTGGGGGTATAGAAGTTACTTTTATCGCTTCCACTGGACTCTCCCCACAGGGTAGAATTCACGGAAACGAAACCAAATTCCCGACAAATTCCGACTCTGTTCGGCCGAATCCTTTCGGATGTCCGACTTTTCCGCTGTCGGGCCTCGCTCAGAGATCCGATCGCGAACTCTCGGTCGTCCGCTCGCGCTCTAAGGCGGTGAGCGTGTCCGGCGAGAGGCCGACCAGATGGCACAGCGGGTTCCCGGGATAGACGACGGGGTTCTCGAGGACGCCGACGATGAGGCCCGTAAAGGGTGCCTCGACGGTGACGATGTCCTCCTCCTCTTTGAACGGGTTGGTGATGGTACAGATGACCTCCCCTTCTTCGACGAGCGCGCCACGACCGCGTTTCATGTCGACGATGCCGCCCGCGTCGGCGCGGAGCCAAGTCTTCTCGTCGTCGCTGTCGATGACGGTCCGCCAGCCGGGCCAGTGGACCGACGACTCCCGGTGGAGGCCGAACTCGGCGAGGACGCTCGCGACGCCGGTGAGCGCGCGGTCGATCAGTCGCCGCTGGAATCGGTGGGCCTCGCCCATCTCGACGGTGATCGTGGGGATGCCGGCGTCGGTCGCTTCCCGCCGTAGCGTGCCCGACGGACCTTCGCCGGCGATGATGACGTTCGAACTGAACGCTCTGGCGAGTCTGCTCACGCTCGAGCGGTCCATGTTCGCCCGGACGTGGAGCATGTTCGTTCGCCCGCGCGTAGACGTGTGGAAGTCGATGCCGAGGTCGCAGGGTTCGATGAAGTTCGTGTAGATCTGGTGGGCCATGCGCATGGCGCTGGTCGACCCCTCGCGGCCGGGAAACGACCGGTTCAGGTCCCGGTCGTAGATCGGGAGATACCGCTCCTGGGCGAGAAAGCCGGGGACGTTCATCACGGGCAGACAGATCAGCGTCCCGTGGAGTATGGAGTGATCCCAGTCGTGGGCCACTTCGCGGACGACCTCGATGCCGTTCAACTCGTCGCCGTGGGCCGCCGCCGAGAGGAAGACCGTCGGTCCGGGTTGCTCGCCGTTGATCACCGTGACGGGAATCCGAACGGGGTCACCGAGGTACGTCTCGCTGATGCCGTAGCGGATGTTCGCCGATTCGCCGGGGTCAACCCGGCCGCCGTTGTACGTAAACACATCGTTCAAGGGTTCGGAGTTCGGTTCCCCGTCGGGCGGTTCGGTCGCGCCGGCGTCGTCGCTCATACCCACTCCTCCGGCGGCACGACCGTGAATCTTCCCCCTTCCGGGCCCGAAAGTGCACCTTCGAGCGCTCTCGAGCGGTTCCGTGTCGCTTTTTCCGGAGAAAACTGGTTACACTCGAACAACGACGATCGGAATCTGGGACTGTGGGCATACGTTTTGTATCTGGCCGCAGTATAGTCACCTATGCAAATTCGTGAGGCAACTACCGACGACACTGACGCGATTCGGTCGATCGCACACGAGTCGCTCAACTCCACGTACACCGCCTTCCTCGACGAGGACACCATCGACGATGCGGTCGACCAGTGGTACGGCGAGTCGTTCGCGGACGAGCTCGCGGACGATCGACTGCTCTCTCTGGTCGTCGAACGAGACGGTGCGGTCGTCGGCTTCTCCCAGAGCGAACTGGTCGGCCAGCGGGCGAACACCGGCCACCTTCTCTGGTTGCACATCCATCCCGACCACCGCGATGGCGGCACCGGCATCCGACTGCTCGTCCGAACCCGCGAGGCGCTGTTAGAGGAGGGAGCGTCGGCGATCCAGTGTTTCGTCCTCGCGGACAACGAGGGCGGCAACCAGTTCTACCGCGACCACGGCTTCGAGCAGGCCGGCCAGCGAGAGGTCGAGATCGGCGACGAAACGTTCACCGAGAACGTCTACGTCGAGAGCGACCTCGAGGGCGACGGCGAGTGGGGCGCGATCGACGAGGTTGTTGCCGACGGCGAGACGGTCTACGTGAGCTACGGCGAGGCCGCCCGCGGATCGAAGGCACCGTTTTACACGGCCTACCGGACGGAGGATCGGGCCGATCGCTACGCCTGGTTCTGCGGGAACTGCGATTCGATCGACAATGCGATGGACGCCATGGGCCGAATCGAGTGTAACGACTGCGGGAACCGCCGGAAAGCGACCCGGTGGGACGCCTCGTACATGTAAGCCGATTCCCGGCCGCCGGTTCGCTCGCTCCTACGTTCGATCCGAGTCCGCCGATCGATCGGTGGATGACACTCGCGCTCGTCTCGTTCCGTTTTGGTCGTCGGTCCTCTCGTACGGAGTGCCTTCCGCCGTTTGAACCACGTTACCGACGGCGGTCGCGTCCGATCCGCTCGGACCGCGGTTTCGGCCGCCTTCCGTGGCGCGAACGCGACTGTCCCCCGTTCGTTACAGTCGGTTTCCGTCAGTTGTCCCCGCATTACAATTGGTCGATCCCGCGATGCCGAGAGTACGATAGTCGCTATCGGCTGTACCGTCGGGCGGACACCGCGCGTCTCATCGCACCCATTACGTCGAATGAACAGGGAGGATCACATCGTTCACGGCTTCAAGGCAACGCTCGTTGCGCGCGCGATCTACATGATCTCGAGCGCGCTGTTGATGATCGTACTGGCGCGGTACCTGCTCGACCCGGACGGGTACGGCGCGCTGTACTGGGCGATCGGGGTGTTAGCGATCGTCCAGTTGTTCGCCGATCTGGGGCTCTCGCGGTCCGTCGCTCGGTACCTCTCGGAGTATCGCGAGACGGATCCGGGGCAGGTACCGCACCTCCTCAAGACGACGGTCACGGCTAAACTGGTCCTGATCGCGTTCGTCACGTACGTCCTCTTGCTGTTCCACGAGTGGCTCGCGAGCGCCCTCGGCGAACCGGGCGCGGCGCCGTTTCTCGCGGCCGGGGCCCTCTATCTCGTCGCCTACTCGGCCAGCACCTTCTCGCAGGTGGCGTTTCAGGGATTCAACCACCTCGGCTACAGCGCCATCGTGCAGGCGATCAGCGGCGCGGGTCGGCTACTCTTCGCCGTCGTGTTCGTCCTCGCGGGCCTCGGGGCGCTGGGGGCCTTCTTCGGCTACGTCGTCGGCTACGCCCTCGCCGGCGCCATCGGTCTCGGGATCCTCTACTACGGCTTCTTCAGGCGGTACGAGACGGCCGACGAGTACGAGGACGGCCTCTCGCGTCGGCTGCTCGAGTACAGCGTGCCGCTGACGGCGACCCAGAGCGCGAACGTCATCGACAAGCAGATCGACATCGTGCTGGTCGGGCTGTTCTTGAACCCCGCCGCGGTGGCGTTCTACACGCTCGCAAAGCAGATCACGGACTTCGTCCTCGCGCCCGCGGCGTCGCTCGGCTTCACCATCTCGCCGAACTTCGGCGAGCAGAAAGCCGCCGACGAACTCGCCGAAGCCAGGCGGATCTACGAGAAATCGCTGACGAACGTCCTGTTGCTCTACATCCCGGCCGCGGCTGGCCTGGCGATCGTCGCGGGGCCGTTCCTGACGATGGTCTTCGGGCAGGACTACGCGGCCGCGGTGCCCGTCCTGCAGGTGCTCGCTGGCTTCGTCGTGTTGCAGGCGATCACGAACCTGACCAGCGACAGTCTGGACTACCTCGGGCGCGCTCGGGCCCGCGCGGTCGCGAAGGGGGTGACGGCGCTTGCGAACCTCTGTCTGAACATCGTGTTGATCCCCCGGATCGGGGTCGTCGGCGCGGCGATCGCGACGGTCGGGACCCACTCGGTGTACGTCGCAGTCAACCTCTACGTCGTCCACACCGAACTCTCGCTGAACGTGACGCGGCTCGCCCGCACCACGGGGCTCATCTGTGCCATCACGGGCGTGATGGCGGTCGCCGTGTTGCTCGTGACGCCGATGGTCTCGAGTCTGGTGATGCTGGTCGGTGCGATCGCGCTCGGAGCGGTTACCTGGGCCGTGCTGGCGGTGCTGAGCGGGCTGGTCGATCCGCGACAGGTTCGGTCGGTGATCGGCTGAGTCGCCTCGAGTCGAAGACCGGTATCGTCCGGCGTCGGAACGGTACGGTGACGAACAGGAAATGAGTCGACTATCAATATTTATCCGACGGCTCAGCATCTAGTCGCTATGGTCGGTGCCGATCCCGTGACTGTCGGGGTATTGAGCCTTCATACGAGCAAGGAAACGAAAGCGATTCTCAACGCGGCCGAGGAACTCGGCCACGACACGGAGTGGCTTCGATCCGAGAACACGTCGATCAGCGTCGAAGACGGGAGCCCGGTCCTCGAGCCGGCGGTCGATGTGATCGCGAATCGGATGCTGCTGTCGAACACCGAACAGCCCGCCGAGGAGCTCGGGCTCGTCAACGCGTTCTCACAGCTCGTCCCGACGCTCAACGAGCCGAGCGCGGTGATGACGGCGATGCACAAGCTCTCGACGGCGACCGCGCTCGCGTCGGACGACGTGCGGACGCCCGACGTCACCCTCGCGCTCAGCGCTGAGGTGTTGAACGCCGCGCGGGACCGATACGGCGAGGAAGCGGTATACAAGACCGCGATCGGCACGCACGGTGGGGGAACGTGGAAGGTCGGCCCCGACGATCCGATCAACGCCAAGGTGGGCAACCGATACGCCTTCTTACAGGAACTCGTCGATCAGGAAGACGTGCCTAATCGCGACCTGCGCGTCTACGTCGTCGGCGACGAGATCGTCGGTGCGATGTACCGCTACGCGCCGGACAACGACTGGCGGACCAACGTCGCGCTCGGCGGCTCGGTCGAGGACGCGACCGACGATCTCCCCGAGGAGGCCGCCGAGATGGCGCGCCGAGCGGCGAACGTCGTCGGTCTCGACTACGCCGGCGTCGACCTCGTCGAGGGCGACGAGGGCTGGTTCGTCCTCGAGGTCAACCCGACGGCGGGGTTCAAAGGGCTCTACGAAGCCACACAGGTCAGTCCCGCACCGTATATCGCCAAGCTGGCGATCGAACGCGCTGGCGGCGAGGTCGACGACGAGCGCGTCCAGGACCTCGCGAACGTCCTCGACGACTCCCGGCCGACGGCTCAGCCGTCCGGATCGGTCACGCAGGACACCGAACCGGCCGTGATCGGCTACACCGAGGAGGTCGTCCTCTCGGGGACCAGCGGCTCGAAATCGGTACTCGCCAAGTCGGACACGGGCGCGACGCGGACGAGCATCGACACCGGACTCGCCGCCGACATCGGCGCCGGCCCGATCAAGTCGATCACCCGCATCCGCTCGGGGAGCAGCAAGCAGTCCAAGAGCCGTCCCGTCGTCGATGTCGTCGTCGGCGTCGGCGGGAACCAACACACGGTCACGGCCAGCGTCGAAGATCGCAGCCACATGGACTACCCCGTCTTGCTCGGCCGGGATATCCTCGAGAACTATCAGGTCGATGTGAGCCGCCGAATCGATAGCGACAGCGGCGATACGCCCGAAGAAGAGGAGTGAACGGAGGGCACGGTCGCCCGCTGCTCGAGCAGCGATCCGAACTCCTCGTTCGATTTTCGAAACGATCGCGGTCGTCATCGGGAACGGAGTCGCGTTCGACTCACTTCTTGCGACACTCGTCCAGTCAGGCGACTGCTATCACAGCGAGACGGAGCCCGAAACGCGAGTTCGGCGACCGCGAGGTGCCACTCGCCGGAGTCGGGAGACTGAAACGACTGACGGCTGACCCCGACGGACTGCGGGCGCAGGGGCGCCTACGGGTCATGCTGACGGGCGATATTCCCCCCTCGAGGCTCGGCCCTCGGTAAAATTCTCCGGTAGTGATGGGACACAGCGGCCGCACTGAATACGTAGCGCGGACTCACTGTCGAGGCTGGTTCACAGTTTATCAATATTTCTTACCTAAAAGCGAAGACTAACCCACCTGATTAGGAAATCTTAATAGGAGAAAGTAGCAATAACTCAGCGATGACCCGGTCAAACCAAGACTGGTGGCCGAACCAGCTGAACGTGGATATCCTCGATCAGAACGTCCCCACGTCCACTCCGATGGACGAGGACTTCGACTACGCCGAGGAGTTCCAGACCCTCGACCTCGAGGAAGTGAAGGCGGATATCGAGGACGTCCTGACGACGTCGCAAGACTGGTGGCCGGCGGACTACGGCCACTACGGCCCGTTGATGATCCGAATGGCGTGGCACAGCGCCGGGACCTACCGGACCAGCGACGGTCGCGGCGGGGCGTCCGGCGGTCGACAACGCTTCGCGCCGCTCAATAGCTGGCCCGACAACGCGAACCTCGACAAGGCACGCCGACTGCTCTGGCCAGTCAAGCAGAAATACGGCCGCAAACTCTCGTGGGGGGATCTGATCGTCCTGGCCGGGAACGTCGCCCTCGAGTCGATGGGATTCGAAACGTTCGGTTTCGCCGGCGGCCGCGAGGACGAGTACAAACCCGACGACGCCGTCGACTGGGGGCCCGAAGACGAGTGGGAAGCGTCCGAGCGCTTCGACGAGACCGGCGAACTCGAGGGGAACCTCGCGGCCACCGTGATGGGTCTCATCTACGTGAATCCGGAGGGGCCCGACGGCGAGCCGGATCCGGAGAAGTCCGCGGAACGGATTCGGGAGTCGTTCGGCCAGATGGCGATGAACGACGAGGAGACGGCCGCCCTCATCGCGGGCGGACACACCTTCGGGAAAGTCCACGGCGCCGACGACCCCGACGAGCACGTCGGCCCCGAGCCCGAGGCAGCCCCGATCGACAAGCAGGGCCTCGGCTGGGAGAGCAGCCACGGCTCCGGCAGCGGAGCCGACACGATCACCAGCGGGATCGAGGGCCCGTGGAACACCACGCCGACCCAGTGGGACATGGGCTACATCGACAACCTGCTCGAGCACAAGTGGTGGCCCGAGAAGGGGCCCGGCGGTGCGTGGCAGTGGACCACGCAGAACGGCGAACTCGACGAGGCCGCACCGGGGACCGAAGATCCGTCGGAGAAAGAGGACGTGATGATGCTGACGACGGACATCGCGCTCAAGCGCGACCCCGACTACCGGGAGATCGTAGAGCGCTTCCAAGAGAATCCCGAGGAGTTCCGGGAGGCGTTCGCGAAAGCCTGGTACAAGCTGATTCACCGCGACATGGGCCCGAAAGAGCGATTCCTCGGTCCGGAAGTGCCGGACGAGGAAATGATCTGGCAGGATCCCATTCCCGACGCCGACTACGACCTGATCGGCGACGCGGAGATCGACGAACTCAAAGCGGAGGTCCTCGCGTCGGACCTCTCGGTCTCTCAGCTCGTCAAGACCGCCTGGGCGTCCGCGTCGACCTACCGCGACAGCGACAAGCGCGGCGGCGCCAACGGCGCTCGCATCCGCCTCGAACCCCAGAAGAGCTGGGAAGTGAACGAGCCCGACGAACTCGAGACGGTGCTGTCGACCTACGAGGAGATCCAGAAAGAGTTCAACGGCTCGCGAGCCGACGACGTGCGGGTCTCGCTGGCCGACCTCATCGTGCTGGGCGGTAACGCGGCCGTCGAGCAGGCAGCGGCCGACGCCGGCCACGATGTTGAGGTCCCGTTCGAGCCAGGCCGCACCGACGCGACGCAGGAACAAACCGACGTAGACTCCTTCGAGGCGCTCAAGCCCCCGGCCGACGGGTTCCGGAACTACTACGGCGACGAAGCCGACCAGTCCCAGGAGGAACTGCTGATCGACAAGGCCGATCTCTTAGACCTGACGGCACCCGAGATGACGGTGCTGGTCGGCGGCATGCGCGCCCTGAACGCGACCTACCGGGACACCGAGCTCGGCGTCCTCACCGACCGGCCCGAGACGCTGACCAACGACTTCTTCGTGAACCTGCTCGACATGAGCTACGAGTGGGAAGCGTCCGACGGGTCCCAGGACATCATGGGCTGGGAGGCGACCACGGACACCGAGGAGGACGACGTGTTCGACCTGTACGACCGCGAGACGGGCGAGCTCGAGTGGACGGCGACTCGCGCCGACCTCATCTTCGGTTCGAACTCCCGGCTTCGAGCCATCGCAGATGTCTACGCGTCCGACGACGCGGAGGAAATGTTCGTTCGCGACTTCGTGGACGCGTGGCACAAAGTGATGAGCCACGACCGCTTCGACCTCGAGTAAGCGGCGGTCGCCCTCACTCGCCGTTCCGCCTGTCGGCGGTATCGCTCAAGTCGTCTCGCCGACCTCGTTCCGGCGGGAACCGCTTCACGGCGCACGCTACAGGTAGTACGCTATTACTGGAGTCGACCGATACCGCATTCGATCGGTGACGATCCTTCGCCCGACGATGTCAGTCCGATTCGTACTCGGCCCAGATATATCGCGTCGCGGTGCTTCGATGCGGTCGCCACGGTTCGGCGATCTCGCGCATCTCTCCGCGGCTTAGTTCGTCCCCGTCTCCGTACAGTTGCTCGATCCCGCGGCGAACGGCGAGGTCGCCGAGCGGGAGGATATCGGGGCGCTCGAGGACGAACAGGAGGTACATCCGCGCCGTCCACGCGCCGATCCCCTTGATCTCCGTGAGGAGTTCGATGACCTCCTCGTCTGTGTGCGAGGCGAGCCCCGCTCGCGTGTAGTCACGCTCCTGAAACGCGCGGGCGGCGTTTCGGAGGTACTCGATTTTCATCCTCGAGAGCCCAGCGTCCCGGAGCGCCGCGTCCTCCGCGGCTAGCACGGCCTCCGGGGTCACGTCACCGTCGAGGAGGTCGAACACGCGCTCCCGAACGGCCGCTGCGCTCGCCGTCGAGAGCTGCTGGTTGATGATCGAGATACAGAGCCGTTCGTACTCGGTCCAGTCCGGTTCGACGTACGGATCGTGTCGGTCGATCAGGCCCGCCATCACGGGGTCCTGTCGGAGGACGGCGTGTGCCTCGTCTCTCATGGGAAGGGGATACGAGAGTACAGGACCGAGAACGCATATGCGTCCCGGTTAGCGCCGACCGACTGGGCTCGTATGCACGCGCTCGCTACTCGAGGTGGTGATAGTCGAGTTCGTACCCCTCCGCGAGCGCCTCCCGAACCGGTTCGCTGGGCTCGCCCACGCCGCGCCGGGTAATCGACAGGTCGCCGGTATCGGCGTCGACGACCAGATTCACCCGCCAGTCGGACTTCGTCTCGGGGTAGTCCGTCCGGTAGTGCGCGCCGCGGGACTCGGTTCGCTCGAGCGCCGCCCGAAGCATCGCCTCGGCGACGGTGAGACTCGCCGAGAGGTCGACGGCGTACTCGAACGATTTCGACGTGCGGCCGCCGTCGACGCGGAGGTCGGTCGTCCGTTCCCGGAGGGCCGCGAGTTTCTCGAGGCCCGCCCGGAGCCCCGCCTCGTCGCGGAGGATGCCGGCGTGCTCCCAGAGCAGGTCGCCGAGTTCGTGGAGGAGTTCCGTCGGCGTGACGGTGCCGTCCGAGGCGGCGAGGGCCCGGTGGGCGCGGAACTCGCGTTCGGCCAGCGCCCGCTGACCGTCGGTGACGCCGGGCTCTTCGTCGGCTCGCGTCACCGCGCTCGCGACGTGGTCGCCGACGAGTTTACCGATCGCGACGGTTTCGGCGAGCGAATTCCCGCCCAGTCGGTTCGCGCCGTGGACGCCGGCGACCGTCTCGCCGACGGCGTAAAGGCCCTCGACGCCGGTCTCGCCCGTCCGGAAGTCGATGTCGACGCCGCCCATCGTGTAGTGTGCGGTCGGCGCGACCGTCATCGGCTCTGCGGTGATATCGACGCCGAGGGAGTCGAACCGTTCGACCATCGAGGGCAATCGCTCGCGGATGTACTCGGACTCTCGATGGGTGATATCGAGGAAGACGCCGCCGTCGTCGGTTCCCCGCCCCTCGCGGACCTCTTGGGCGATGGCTCGAGCGACGACATCGCGGGCGTCGAGTTCCATCTGATCCGGCGAGTAGCGCTCCATGAACCGCTCCCCGTCGGCGTTGTAGAGTCGGCCGCCCTCGCCGCGGACCGCCTCGGTGACGAGTCGGCCGTCCCACTCCTCGCCGTAGCGCTCGCCGACCATCCCGGTCGGATGGAACTGGACGAACTCGAGGTCGAGCAGCCGCGCGCCGGCCTCGAGCGCCAGCGCCTGACCGTCGCCGTTGTTCTCGTCGTCCCGCGAGGAGTGGCGGTGGTAGAGCGCGGAGAACCCGCCGGCCGCGAGCACGACGTGGTTCGTCCGGAACAACAGCCCCTCGCCGGTCTCCATGTCGAAGCCGACGGCGCCGTCGACGCGTTCGCCGTCGGAGAGCAGCCGCGTGATCATCACGTTCTCGCGATAGGGGATCTCCAACTCGCGAGCGCGGCCGACGAGCGTCTCGAGCATGGCCTCGCCGGTTCGGTCGCCGACGAAACAGGTGCGCCGGTAGGACTGGGCGCCGAAGTAGCGCTGGTTGATCGCCCCGTCGTCCGTTCGATCGAACGGCATTCCCCACTCGTCGAGTTCACGGATGCGGTCGGGCATCTCTCGCGCCGTCAGTTCGACGGCCTCGGGGTCGTTCAGGTGGTGGCCCTCGGTGAGCGTGTCCGCCGCGTGGATCGGCCAGTCGTCCTCGGGGTCGAGCGAGCCGAGCGCGGCGTTGACGCCGCCGGCCGCCCACGTGGTGTGGGCGTCGCCGTGGTCACGCTTGCCGATCACGAGCGGTTCGATCCCCGACTCGGCGATCTCGATCGCGACGCGAGCGCCGGCCGCGCCTGCGCCGATGACGAGTACGGGCGTCGTCACGATTTCGTACTCGAGCTCGTCGGTCGACTCCGGATCGGCGTCGGTCTCGATGCGGCTCTCGAGGCCGCCAGCGGGCCGTCCGCGACCCGTCGCTCGGCGATCGCCGGCCGTCGGTCCGTGGCTGTCGGACGGTGTTTCTGTCATCACTGTTAGGTTAGTGCCGGCCGCGTTTAGCCCCGTTCCCGAACAGTGCAAAGCAGCGTACGAGGGCCCTCAGTCGGCTGATTTGCCGACTTCGGGCGTGCAATTCGAGCGGAAAACGAGACCGCACACGAACGGTCGATCGTCCGCCGACGATCGCGGCGGTACCGACTACTGCTCGGCGTCGGAGCCGTCGAACGCAGCGGGCGCCTCGGGCTCGATATTCGCGAGTCGCATCGCGTTGCCGGTCACGCCGAGGCTCATCCCCATGTCGCCGACGACGACCGCGTGGATCACCGTCACGATACCGAGGGGTGCGCCGACGGCGAGGACCGCCTTCACCGCCAGGCTCGCCCAGATGTTCTGCCGGATGACGCCGTTTGCCGTCCGCGAGAGCCGGTAGAGATACGGCAGGCGAGTGAGGTCGTCGCCCATCAGCGCCACGTCGGCCGTCTCGAGGGCCGTGTCCGTCCCCGCCGCGCCCATCGCGATGCCGATGTCGGCCGTCGCGAGCGCGGGCGCGTCGTTGATGCCGTCACCGAGCATGGCGACGCTTCCCGCGTCGTCGGACTCGTCGTCGGCGCTTCGCGCTTCGCCGTCGAGTCGCCGGATCCACTCGAGTTTCTCGTCCGGCAACAACTCGGCGTGGAACTCGTCGATTCCCACCCGATCGGCGATCGCGCGGGCGGTCCCCTCGTTGTCACCGGTGAGCATCACGACGCGGACCCCCGACTCCTGCAGTCGCGAGACGGCCCACTCCGCTTCCGGTCGCACTCGGTCGGCGACGGCGACGACGCCAAGCGGGCCGTCCTCCGTGCCGACGACCACGACGGTCTTACCCTCGCTCTCGAGGCGCGGGACGACGTCCCGTAACACGTCCAGACAGCCGTCGCGGTCGCAATCCGGCCGCGAATCGCCGCCCGTCGACGCGGCCTCGAGCAGTTCCCCGCCGTCGGTCGTCGCGTGGGCGTGCTCTAAGTCCGCCAGCCCCTCGAAGAGGTCGGGTTTGCCGACGTAGTGCGTCTCGCCGTCGACGGCGGCGCGGACGCCCTTCCCGGTCAGCGCCTCGAAGTCGGACACGTCCGGCACGTCGGGCTCGAGCCCCCGCTCTTCGGCGAAGCCGACGATCGCGCGGCCGAGCGGGTGTTCGCTCCGGCGTTCGACCGCGCTCGCGCGCCGAAGGACATCGGTCTCGTCGGCCCCCTCGAGCGGGATCACGTCGGTCACCGACAGATCGCCGGTGGTGAGGGTCCCGGTCTTGTCGACCGCGAGCACGTCGCTCTCGGCGACCGCCTCGAGGTACCGGCCGCCCTTGATGAGAACGCCGTTGCGCGCCGCGCTGGTGATCCCGGAGACGACGCTGACGGGCGTCGAGATGACGAACGCGCAGGGACAGGCGATGACCAGCAGCGTCAGCCCGCGGAGGAACCACGTGTTCCACGATGCGCCGCCGAGTAGCGGCGGCCCGACGGCGACCGCGATCGCGAGCGCGACGACGATCGGCGTGTAGACGCTCGCGAAGCGATCGACGAACTGCTCGCGGTCCGTCCGCTCGCGTTCGGCGTCCTCGACCAGCCGGACGATCCGCGCGATCGTCGAGTCGCCGGCCGCGTGCTCGACCGCGACCTCGAGGTAGCCCGACTCGGCGATGGTGCCGGCGAAAACCTCGTCGCCCGCCGCCTTGTCTGCGGGGACGCTCTCGCCCGTGATGGGCGACTCATCGATCGCGCTCTCGCCCTCTCGAATCGTCCCGTCCGCGGGGATCTTCTCGCCCGGCCGGACGACGACGGTGTCGCCGACCGCGAGGTCGTCGGCCGGAATCTCCTCCTCGGAACCGTCCTCGCGCTTGACGGTCGCCGTCTCCGGTGAGAGATCCATTAGCTCCCGCAGGGAGTCTCGCGCCCGGTCCATCGAGTACGTCTCGAGTAACTCGGCGACGCTGAACAGGACCGCGAGGGTCGCGCCCTCGAAGGGGTGGTGGGCGGCGACCGCGGCGACGATACCGACGCTCATCAGGAAGTCGATGTCGAGGCTCAGCGTCCGCGCGGAGTAGTAGCCGTTCCGGAAGATCGGCGCGCCTGCGACGGCCGCGGTGAGGACGAAAAGCAGCGTCGAGAGCTCGTAGCTCCGGCCGACGGCCGAGAACAGGGTCGGGTTCGACCCGGCGAAGACGAACTCGAGGGCCATCCCGGTGGTGACGACGACGGCACCGACAGCCGTGATGACCGCTCGGCGGCTCTTCCAGACGGGGTCGGCGTCGATCGGATCGCCCTCGCCGCCGACCGGCGTCGCGTCGTAGCCGGCTCCCTCGATCGCGGCGGTGACGGTCTCGGCGTCGGTCGCTTCGGCCACCGCCACGGTCACGCGGCCCGACGCGGGCTGAGTCTCGATTTCGTCGACGCCGTCGACGCCCGCGAGGGCGTTCTCGACCTTGGTCGCACACGAGGCACAGTCCATTCCCGGGACCGACACCGTTAGCTCGGCGTCCGCGTCCTCGCCTGCGATCTCGTAGCCGGCCGCACGGACCCGGTCACGGATCTCCCCGTCGCTCGTCCGCGCCGGATCGAACTCGACGACGAGGCGGCCGCTGGCCACGCGTGCGTCCAACTCCCCTATTCCCTCGAGTCGCTCGACGCTGTTGGTCACCTTGCCGGCGCAAGACGAACAGTCCATCTCGGGGACGCGAAGCTCGAGGGTTCGGCTCGTGTCGGACTCTCCGTCCCGATCGGGCGGCGTCGGTGGTGTCGAATCACTCATTACTCCGTTGTAAGTACTCGTTCCCCATACGGGTTATTCGGCGTGCGCCAACTCGACCGTCGGCGCGACGCTCAGCGACCGGCCGCGAGCGCCTCGAGCGAGTCGCCGTCGACGAACGCCGTCGCGAGGCTCGCTTCGGCCCGTCGAAGCCGATAGGAGAGCGTCGATCGCGGAATCTCGAGCACGTCGGCGAGGTCGGAGAGGTCGATCCGGCGCGGCGTCTCGTAGTAGCCGCGCTCGACCGCCGCGCGGAGCGCGTCTCGCTGTTCGGGCGGGAGTTCGTCGTCCGACTCGAATCGATCGCGGTCCGGATCGAGGTCCGTCAGCCGGAGCATCTCCATTCCGGTACACTCGCCGACTTCCTCGCCGAGCGCGTCGAAGAAGTCGTGAATCGGCGCGTCGCTCCCGAGGACAATCCGCCAGCGGTAGCGCCGTCCCTCGCGGTAGGTCTCGAACAGCAGTCCCTCGCCGATGTACTCGAGCGCGAGGTGGGGAACCGACGTGCAGACGTCGGTGCGATCCCAGTAGGTGTAGACGACGAGTTCGTCGCTCGAGCGGTCGAGAATCTGAGTCTCGCAGTCGGCTCCGCAGTCGTCTCGAACGAGGCAGTCCGCGCAGTACGCCGGCTCGCGATAGGCCGCCTCGAGGGCCTCGATCCCCGCTTCGGAGCCGGTCGCGTGGTCGACCCGCCAGAGGCTCTCGGGAGTGACGTGACACGACAGCGATCGAACCGTCGTGTCCGGGTTGGCCTCGAGCACGTCCGCGACCGGGTTCGTTCCGGGATCGTACTCGAGGGCGAAGACGAACTCTCTCATTGCGAACGGGTAGGACCCGACGCGACAAAGGGCTTCCCGACGCTCGCCGAGCCTCTCGTTCGCGCACGGCGACTTTTATCGTCGTGGAGCGATATCTATCGCCGAATGGACTCTCACGCTGACAGTCAGCGAGCGACCGGGACCACGCCGAGTGTTACGATCCGTCGATTCGGCGTCCTGTTCGCGGTCGGTCTGTTGGGAATCGTCGCGCTCGCGGTCACGACGCCTGCGCAACTCGAGGCGGTCCCCGACGCGCCGGCCGTTCCCACGGCGGTCCTCGTCGTCGCGGTGATCGTCCAGTCCTCGGTCCTCCTCGCGATTGCGGTGTTGATCGGCTGTTATGCCGCACCGCGACTCGGGCTTCGCTCGCACCTGCTCGAGCGCGTCTCCGAGGGAACGCCCATCGGCCCGAACCTCCGCGCCGATCTCCCGACCGCGCTCGGCCTCGGGGCCGTCGCCGGACTGGTGATCGTCCTCGCGGAGGCCGTCTTCGCCCCCGCGATCCCGGCCGATGCGGGGGCCACCGAGGCGACCGTCGGCGCGGTGCTCTCGAGTTTGCCGGTCCGATTCCTCTACGGCGGGCTGACCGAGGAACTGCTCCTGCGCTGGGGGTTCCTGTCACTGGTCGCGTTCGCCCTCTGGAAGACGGTCGGCCGTGGGACGGATCGCCCGTCCGACCGGCTGCTGGCGACGGCGGTCGTCGTCGCGGCGGTCGTCTTCGGCCTCGGCCACCTTCCCGCGGCGTCGACCACCTACGGCGGGCTCACTCCGGCCGTCGTCGCGTGGATTATCGCCGGCAACACGATCGGTGGTCTGGCGTACGGCTGGCTGTTCTGGCGACGGAGCCTCGAGGCGGCCATGATCGGTCACATGGCCACGCACGTGATCTTCGTCGCGCTGTCGCTGGTGATCGTCGTCGCTTGAAACCAAAACGACGGAGACCGGTGGCCGAGAGCGCGGCTCGAACGACAGTGAGAGTCGCGCGATCCGGGGAAGGGCAGGCCGCTGCCTGATTACGACCGCGAGCGAGGCCGAAAGACGAGCGAGCGGGCCGACGACCGATGTGAAGAGCGCGTTGCGCTCGAAACGGAGGGAGGAGTGCTTTTCATCAACGTTTTGCCGAGGGCGCGGCTTCGCCGCGCCCGCAGCGCAAAAGGTTGTTAGTCGTCTAGGAGTTCCCGCGCGATGACGTTCTTCTGGATCTCGGTGGTGCCCTCGTAGATCTGGGTGATCTTCGAGTCTCGGTAGAACCGCTCGACGGGGAAGTCGTTGACGTAGCCGGCACCGCCGTGGATCTGGACGGCCTCGTTGGCGACGTCGACGGCGACGCGGGAGGCGTACTCCTTGGCCATCGACGCGCCCATGGTGATGTCGTTGCCCTGATCGACGTTCCAAGCGGCCTTGTAGGTCAGGTTGCGCGCGGCCTCGGTCTTGGTCGCCATGTCGGCGAGCTTGTGCTGGATGGCCTGGAAGTCCGAGATGGGCTGGTCGAACTGTTCGCGGTCCTGCGCGTAGTCGAGGGCGGCTTCGAGCGCGCCCTTCGCGATGCCAACCCCCTGTGCGGCGACGCCGGCGCGGGTGGCGTCGAAGAACTGCATCTGCTGGAGGAAGGCGGCGTCCTCGTCGCCGACGAGGTTCTCCTCGGGGACGCGGACGTCGTCGAAGATGAGTTCGGCGGTGTCGGAGGCGCGGATGCCGAGCTTGCCCGTGATCTTGTCCGAAGAGAACCCGTCGCGGTCGGATTCGACGATGATCTGGCTGAAGCCGCCGTACCGGCTGTCCGCGTCGGGGTCGGTCTTACAGAGGACGACGAAGAAGTCGCCGACGGTGCCGTTGGTGATCCACATCTTGTTGCCGTTGATCACCCACTCGTCGCCGTCTTTCTCGGCGCGAGTCGAGACCGACGAGACATCCGAGCCCGTGTCGGGTTCGGAAATCGCAGCGCCGGAGATCTTCTCGCCCATCGCGACGGGCTCTAAGAAGCGCTCCTTCTGGTCTTCGGTCCCGAACTCGCGGATGGCCTCGGTCCCGAACGAACAGGCCAGAATCGAGAGCGCGATCCCGGGGTCGTGGGAGAACAGCTCCTCCGAGATGATGATCGACTCGAGGGTCGAGTAGCCGGCACCGCCGTACTCGATCGGGATCGAGGAGCCGACCAGGCCCATCTCGGCGGCCTTGTCGACGATCTCGTGGGGGAACTTCTCTTCGGTGTCGTACTCCTCCGCGTTGGGGACGATCTCGTTCTCGGCAAATCGGCGGACTTCGTCGCGGATCTGCTGCTGTTCTTCGCTGAGTCCGAATTCCATGGTCGTTCCTTACTATCCGAGCGATAAAGAGCTTTGTAACCGTGGATGAACTGAATTATAGTTTCTAGTCGATAATAGGGAAACGTTGAAACGGGGCCACATGGGATTTTCGACTATGGATCTCGAGGATATCAACACCATCACAGTTCTGGGTGCGGGAAACATGGGCCACGGTATCACGGAGGTCGCCGCGATGGCGGGCTACGACGTGGTCATGCGCGACATCAAAGACGAGTTCGTCCAGAACGGCTACGAGCAGATCGAGTGGTCGCTCGAGAAACTCGCCGAGAACGACCGGCTCACCGATGAGGAAGCCGAGGCGGCGCTCGAGCGCGTGACGCCGGTCGTCGACATGGAAGCGGCCGTCGCCGATGCCGACGTCGTCATCGAGGCCGTTCCCGAGCAGATGGAGATCAAGAAAGACGTCTACGGCGAACTCGAGGAGTACGCCCCCGACCGCGCGGTGTTCGCGACGAACACCTCGAGCCTCTCGATCACCGAACTGGCGGACGTGACCGAGCGCCCCGAGCGGTTCTGCGGGATGCACTTCTTCAACCCGCCGGTCCGGATGCAGCTGGTCGAAGTGATCTCGGGCGCTGAAACGGCCGAGGAGACGCTCGAGTTGATCGAGGGCCTCGCTGCGGAGCTCGGGAAGACGCCGGTTCGCGTCCGCAAGGACTCGCCGGGCTTCATCGTCAACCGCATCCTCGTGCCGCTGATGAACGAGGCCTGCTGGCTCGTCGGCGAGGGCGAGTCCACCATCGCCGAGGTCGATTCGACGACGAAGTACGGGCTCGGGCTACCGATGGGCAGCTTCGAACTCGGCGACCAGGTCGGTAACGACGTGAGCTATCACGTCCTCGAGTACATGCACGAGGTGCTGGGCGAGGCCTACGAGCCGGCGCCGCTGCTCGAGGAGACGGTCGAGAACGAGGAACTCGGCAAGAAGACTGGCAAAGGCTTCTACGACTACGAGGACGGCGACGGGGCACAGATCCCGACCGATCAGCAGTCCGAACTCGTCGAGAAGCGACTGCTCGCGATCGTCGCGAACGAGGCCGCGAAGCTGATCGGCGGCGACGTCGCGCCGCCCGAATCGATCGACGAGGCGGTGAAGCTAGGCGCCGGCTTCCCCGACGGCCCGGTCGCGATGGTCGACGACTACGGGCTCGATCGGCTCCACGAGGCCCTCGAGGCGGCCTACGAGGAGACCGGCCACGAGCGGTACGCGCCCGCGGATTACCTCGCGGAGCGCGCCGAGGACGGCGGATTCTACGGGGACGGTGAAGCGTCCGACGAGATCGACTTCGAAACGGTACGGATCGAGTACCCCGGCGATATGGTCGGGCACATCGTTCTCGATCGGCCCCACCGGATGAACACCATCAGCGACACGCTCCTCGAGGAGCTCTCGACCGCGATCGAGACCCTCGAGGACGACGATGACGTGCGCGCGATTCTCATTACGGGCGAGGGTGAGCAGGCGTTCTCCGCGGGTGCGGACGTCCAGAGCATGGCCGGCAGCGGTGCTGACCCACTCGAGGGGCAGGAACTGTCGCGGCTGGGCCAGTCGACGTTCGGCGAACTCGAGGCCTGCGACCTGCCCGTCGTCGCCGGGATCGACGGCTTCTGTCTCGGTGGCGGGATGGAGCTTGCGACCTGTGCCGACTTGCGGATCGCCAGCGAGCGCTCGGAGTTCGGCCAGCCGGAATTGAATCTCGGGCTCATTCCCGGCTGGGGCGGCACGCAGCGACTCAAGCACGTCGTCGGCGAGGGCCGCGCGAAGGAGATCATCCTCACCGCAGAGCGCTACGACGCGGCGACGATGGCCGACTACGGCTTCGTCAACGAGGTCGTCGACAGCGACGACCTCGCCGATCGCGCGCTCGAGCAAGCGACCGACCTCGCCGGCGGGCCGCCGATCGCACAGACGTTCACCAAGCGCGCGATGCTCGCGGGGCGCGACGACACGGAGTCCGGCCTCGAGTACGAGGCCTCCGCGTTCGGCCACCTGATGGCGACCGACGACCTCGTGGAAGGTATCACGGCGTTCATGGAGGGCGAGGAGCCGGAGTTCGAAGGGAGCTAGACGGCCCGACCGAACCAGCATTGTTGTTCGCGACACGTTCTCGAACGTTGACAGTTGGTCGCGAGATTTATCATGCAGAGGTACCATTGGTGACGCGTGGCTGTAATCGATGCAACGAACAGAGGGGGTACCCGATGACTGACGGGCCCGAAATACTCGTCGTCGACGACGAAGCCCGACTCGCGGACCTGTTCGCCGCGTGGCTCCAGAGCGAGTGGAACGTCGAGACGGCATACGACGGAGAGGAAGCGCTCGAGAAGATGGCCGACTCCGTCGAGGTCGTCCTCCTGGACCGGCGAATGCCGGGGCTCTCCGGCGACGAAGTCCTCGAGGAGATCCGCGACCGGGAACACGATTCGCGGGTCGTCATGGTAACGGCGGTCGATCCCGACTTCGACATCATCGAGATGGGATTCGACGATTATCTCGTCAAGCCGGTCTCGAAGGACGAACTCGTCGAGATGGTCGACGATGTCGCCGACCGCTCGGACTACGAGTCGGATATTCAGGAGTACTACGCGCTCGTGTCGAAGAAGGCCCTGCTGGAGTCCGAGAAGGCCGACCGCGAACTCGCGGACAACGAAGAGTATCAGGAGCTCTGTGAACACGTCGACGACCTCGAGCAACGGGTCGACGAGACGGTTTCCGGCATGTCCTCCCACGACGACTTCGTCGGCGCGTTTCAGGACCTCCAATCGGAGCACTAACCGTCAGTTTCGAACTCGAATCGGGCCCCCTCGCCCTCGCTTTCGGTCGCCGTGACCGACCACCCGTGTCCGGTAGCCACTTCTCTGACGACCCAGAGTCCGATTCCTAACCCGTCTGAAGACGACGAGACCGACGGATCGAACAGCCGCCCCTGAAGCTCCTCGGGGAGCCCCTCGCCGTCGTCCTCGATGAAAAAGCCGCGGCAGCCGTCCCCCTGATCATCCGCCTCGAGCAGCCCGACGCGGACGCGGACGGTCGCGCCGCCGTGTTCGATGCTATTGCGAAAACAGTTCTCGAGCAATCGCAGGAGCCGCGAGCGATCTGCCTCGAGCGTCGTCGTGCCCGTCATCGATAGCGTCGCGTTCGGCGTCGAAACGTGGTCCCACGCGTCGCGGACGGCCGACTCGAGGTCGAGAGACGCCGTGTCGGTCGCCCACTCGCCTTCGCGGGCGATGGCCAGCACGTCCTCGATGATCGTCTCCATCCGGTCGAGCCCCTCGTGAGTCCGCTCGGCGTACTCGAGGTCGCCGGTGTCTTCGAGCAGTTCGAGGTAACCCTGGGCGACCCCCAGCGGGTTGCGGAGGTCGTGGCTGACGATCTGGGCGAAGGCATCGAGTTGTTCGTTGCGCTCGCGGAGTTCGCGCTCGCGGCGCTTGCGCTCGGTGATGTCACGCAGGACGCCGACGGTGCCGTTGAACTCGCCGTCCGGGACGAGGACCGCTATCTGTGCCTCACAGGGGATCCGGTCGCCGGCTTTCGTCTCGAGGGGGAGTTCGAGGGTGTCGGTGCTCGCGCCACGCTGCAAGAGCGATCGGACGGTGTCGGTGGCGGCCTCGATGTCGTCGGCGTCGAACAGCAACGAGGCGTGCTCGCCGAGCAGCCCTTCGCGGCTGTAGCCGGTCATCTCGACGAGCGCATCGTTGACGGTCGTGAAGTGTCCGGTAGCGTCGAGGACGTACATCCCGTCGCCCGCGGTCTCGACGAGGCGTTCGTACCGGTGTAGTGTTCGTTCTTGCTGCTGGTGTCGGCCGCGCAGGGCGATCGTCTCGAGAACGTGGGACGCCGCTCCCGCGGCCGCCCGGATGGCGTCTCGCTCCGCGTCCGAGATCGGGTCCGGCGCGTAGACGACGACGACGCCGTAGAGGTCGCCGCTCGCAGCAAGCGGTGCGACCGCAACCGATCGGACGCCGTGTTCGAAGGCGCGGTCGCCGAACGGCACGGCGTCGCGGCTTGTCGCGTCGTAGCGCTGGGTCTGCAGCGTCCGCGTTCGGAGCGCTCGCTCGAGCACGGGGTGGTCGCCGTCCCCGATGGGGAACGTCCGCTGGAGCGACCACTCGACGGCGTCGGGATCGGACAGCCACGGGACCACCGCGCGTTCGCCGCGGTCGTACTCGCCGACCCAGGCGAACGAGAAGCGATCGCTGGCCGTCAACTCCTCGCGGAGGGTCCGTTCGACCGCGAGCGGCGAGGTGACGTCGACGAGCCGACAGCGGGCGGTGCTGACGATCGACGCGAGTCCGTCCGGCAGGTCGCGGATCGATGGGGTCGGTCTTGCAGCCGACACGTCGCCGCCGGCGCTCGCGTCGATCTCGGCGTCGGATCCGGTCCCGATCCGCTCGCTGATCGCGTCGACGAGCCGCGTGTCGGAATCGGTTTCGTCCGTTCGAGCAACGACTTCGCTCAGCACGGTGGCGTCCTCGTCGCCGTTACCCCAGTGGACGAACGTGGGTGTCGTCGCCGTCTCGCTCTCGACGGCATCGACGAGCGCAGCCACGCTGCCGACCGTGTTCACGTCGATGACGACCGCGTCGATCGCCTCTCGCTCGAGTCGGTCGACGGCCTCGGACGGTCGCTGGGCGACGACCATGTCGACGGGGGCGTCGGTCAGCGACAGCGTGACGGCCGCGCGCGTCGTCCGATCGTTGCTCACACAGAGGACGCGTGGCCGACTCATATCGGGTGGATAGTTCCGGATAGCATCTCTCTCACAACGGCGGTTGGTTGCCGGTACGAACGTAGTCGATCGGGATTGTTCTTTCGACCGACTACTAGTGTGTCTGACAATAAGTCTACTCGGATGCTCTCTGACGGACGACAGCGGTCTCCCGCCGGCCGGTGCGGTATACGGAGTGTCCGGGGCCGCTACCAGCCTGAAAACGAGCAGTGCTCAGGGGGCCTGGCCGTAGATCAGGTTGCGCTGGATTTCGTTCGCCCCCTCGTAGATGACCGGAATCCGCGCGTCGCGGTAGACGCGCGCGATCCGGCGTTCGTCCAGAACCGACCGGCCGCCGTGGAACTGCATGCCCTGCTCTGCGACATCGACGGCCGTCTCGGTTGCCTTCGTCTTCGCCATCGCGGCCCAGTAACCCGCGTTCTCCTCGTTGGCCACTTTCTCGCGGGCGCGCCAGGTGAGCGTCCGGGCGCTTTCGAACTCGAGGATCATGTCGGCGAGGCCGTGCTGGACGGCCTGAAAGTCGCTGATCGTCCGCCCGAACTCCTCGCGGTCGTGGGTGAACTCCCAGGCCTCCTCGATGGCGGCCGCGGCGATGCCGAGGCCGTGGCCCGCGACGGCGACGCGACCGTGGTTGAAGAAGTCCGCGAGCATGAAGAAGCCGTCTCCCTCCTCGCCGATCAGGTTCTCTTCGGGGATTCGGCAGTCCTCGAACTCGATGTGGGCCTGTTTCGAGGCGCGCATCGCCATCTTCTCGGGGATGTGTTCGGCCTCGTAGCCGTCCGTATCGGTCGGGACGATGAACATCGAGTGGTTGCCGTAGGGGTTCTCCTCGTCGTCGCCGGTGCGGGCGTAGAGCGTCACCCAGTCGGCCTCGACGCCGTTGCCGATCCAGTACTTCTCGCCGTTGATGACCCACTCGTCGCCGTCCTTCTCGGCGCGGGTCTGCATCCCCGAGAGGTCGCTCCCGGTGTCGGGTTCCGACACGGCGAGTCCGGAGCGCTGCTCGCCCGTCGCGACCGGCCGGATGTACTCCTCGCACTGCTCGTCGGTGCCGTACTCGTAGGTGATCTCACAGCCGAAACTCGCCAACTGCAGCGTCAGCGCGATCCCCGCGTCGGCCCGGTAGAACTCCTCGGTGATCGCGAGCAGTTGTGCGAGATCCAGCCCGCGACCGCCCCATTCCTCGGGGATGTCCTGTGCGACGAGGTTCGCCTCCCGGCCTGCCTCGAGGATCTCCTCGGGATATTCGCCAGCCTGGAAGTACTCCTGTGCGTTGGGTTCGATGTGCTCGCGGGCGAACTCGCGGGCCTCCGCCTTGACGTCCCGTGCGTGTTCCGGAACGATGCTGTCGTCGAGCAACTCCATACCACGTAGGACGACCGCGCGGGGCAAATAGCCGTGGTCGAACAATGCAACCTGAGAATCCGGCCGTCTCGACGCGATTCGATCACGGCGTCGACGCCCGCGCACGTCTGTTCGCGTCTCCTACCCCAGCATCCGTGCGAGGTCGTCGATCGAGTCGGCCGCCTCCGCGTGCTCGGGGAGCAGATAGATGTCCCAGAGGAGGTCGGCCAACAGGTGTGCGTAGAGGACGGCCCCGGTCAGGATCGCAAGCGGCACGCTGACGAGGGCGAGCGCCGGGACGACGACGCCGGCGATGACGACGTGGCTCGTCAGCCTCGAGAGGACGCCCACGTCGCCGGGCTCGAAGATCCGCGACTGGTCGGCGACCGCCGCGCCGGGATTCGCGAGACAGAACCGGACGGCGTCCCAGCCGCCGGTCTTAGCGCGAGCGATGAGGAAGTGGTCGAGATCGATGCAGACGCCGACGGCGGTCCCGTAGGCGACGACGGCCACGACGGGAACCGAATAGCCGCTGACGGTGACCGGCGGAAGCAGAGATGCGAGGATCGCTGCGACGATGAGCGAGACGAGCGCGTGGTGTTTCGAGTAAATAGAGACTCACCTACCAAAGACGATTACGTCGATCCGGTAAATCGTTCCGTCGTCGTCCGCTCGCGAGGCCAGCGCGGACAGCTCCAGCCCCGTCGCGCTTCTATCCCGCGAAGCCCGACAGGAGCCACTCGTCGCCGTCGCCCTCGTCGTCCGCGATACTCGGCGCGCTCACGAGCACGAACGCGCTCTCGCTGTCACCGTTGCGGATCTGGCGGGTCGACTCGGGCGGCAGCCACAGCGCGTCGCCGGCTTCCATCTCCACGGGTTCGTCGTCGACGACGACCGTCGCCTCGCCTTCGATGAGGACGTAAATCTCCTCGTGATCGTTGTCCGTATGATCGTGTGGCATGCTCTTCCAGTCGGGATCGCACCGCGCCACCGTCACCCCGACCTGCTCGGTCTCGAGCGGGTCGCTGAGAAAGTGCATCGCGCTCGAGACCTGCTCGACCTCCTCGTAGTTGACCTTCCGGTATGACATACGTCTCCATTGGTGAGGGCGACAGTAAAACTACGCGTTCCCTCTCGGTCCGTGTAGTTTCCACGACGAACCGCGACGGTTCGCCACAGTTCGGGACCGAATTCGTTAGGATTGCGCGAGCGGATCGAAGCTATCGACCGGAATGACGGAATAATCGACGGTCAGCGCGTCCTTCGTCGCCCGGATCTTCCCGACGAACGCAGAGATCTCCTCGAGCTCCCCCTCGAGGACGAACAGCTCCATACAGTAGTGATCGCCGACGTGGCTGTGGAAGTTCGAGGCGACGAGGTCCTCGTGTTCGTGGCGCAGGTGCATCATGCGCTCCTCGACGCTCGTGGTCTCGTAATCGAAGAGGACGGTGACGATGCCCATCAGGTCGCGGTCCTCGAGTCGTGTGTCCTCGAACTCCCCGAGGAGATTGCGGGAGGCCTCCCTGACGACTTCGCTCCGCCCGGTGTACCCGTGCTCGTCGGCGAACTGATCGAGTCGCTCCAGCAGTTCGTCCGGCATCGAGACGCTGACGACGGCCATGTAATAATCGACCGGCAGTGATCTATTAAGGCTTATTATCGAACTGCCCGGCAACCGCTTCCGGCGTCGGCCGCCGTCGGCTCGAGCGACCTCGACGGACGCTCTCGGCGCTTCCGTGGGTTCGCGCCGAGCTCGTACTTTCGCTTTCCCCGCTCTCGAGCGCCCGAGCTAAACGTGCTCTCTCGGCATGAGGTCCGCGAACTCCTGGGCGGCGAGCCACTCGCAGAGCTGGGCGAGCTGGTCGCTCGCGGCCTCGAACAACTGCTCGCCCTTCTCGGCCGTCGCGTCCGTCTGGTCGCCCAGTACGCCGTTTTGGGTGTTGTCAGCGGCGTCGTAGAACGTTCGGGAGCCGTGTTTGACCGTGTCGGCGTCGGCGACGCTCGGCACGCCGGTGTCGCGGGCCTCCTCGAGTCGGTCGTCGTGGACCAGCTCCGGCTCGAGGTACTGGATCATCGCGGTCTCCTTGGGGCCGCCGTGGGGGCCGTTTTGCTCGAAAACCTCGTCGACGAGTTGGGGGATCGACTCGTCCCACATCCACTCGATGGCGTAGGCGGTCTCGTCTTGCCGGAGCCGCGCGCCGACCTCCCGAAGGTGGGGAACGTTGCCCCCGTGGGCGTTGACGTAGATCACACGGTCGATCCCGTGGGACGTGAGGTTCCGCGTCAGCGACTCCACGTACTGGCGGAACTCGGGCGGTTCGACCCACATCGTGCCGTGGAACTGGCGGTGATGACCGCTGACGCCGATATTGATCGTCGACGTACAGAGGTAGCCGGTTCGGTCGGCCGCTTCGCGCGCGAACGCCTCCGCGATCAGGTGGTCGGTCGCTTCCGGCAAGTGCGGGCCGTGCTGTTCCGTCGAGCCCAGCGGCACGAGCGCGAGCGATTCCGACTCGAAGTACGACTCGAGGTCCGGCCAGGCTTCGTCGCCGAGGTACATGTGACGGTATCGGATGCGGACGCCCAATAGCCTACGGGACCCGGAACCCCTGATCGCCGGCCGATCGAAGACAGCAGCTACCGTCACGGCCCGACAGTCGGTTCGGTCCTCGAGACGGCTGTCGGCGCTGTCCTTATCCGTTTGAGCGTCCACTGTCTGCTAATGACTGAACCGGCGGAATCGGCGGGACAGGTACCCGTAGGCGACGGTGACGGCCGCGCGGCCCACCAGTGGTATCGAACCCTCGCCGACATCGTCGCGGGCGGCGTCTTCCGGCTGGACGCGGACGATCGCATCGTCGCGGTCGACGACACCCTCCTCGAGCTATCGGGCTACGACCGCGAGGCGCTCCGCGGTGAACACGTGTCGCACCTCATCGCCGACGGGGACGCCGACTCCCTCGAGTGGCCCGTATCGGCCGACAGCGACGATCGCCGCGCCGAGTCCGACACCGGTGCGACCGCACCCGTCTCGCTCGAACAGGCGATCCGGACCGCGACCGGCGCGGTGATCCCCTGCGAGCTCCGGCTCGGTGTGGTGCCGGCCGACAGCGGTCGAGCGGGGACGGTCGGCGTCGTTCGGGCGTGCGAGTCCGGCGAGCCAGAAGCGGACTCGCAGACGGACCCCAAGGGACTGGACACAGCGACGACCGGCTGGAACGAACCGGCCGGCGACGGAGCACCGGCGTCGGGACCGCCACTCGACTCGATCACCGCCGCACTCGAGGAGGCCGACGTGGGCGTCTTCGTCCTTGACAGCGAGTTCGACGTGGCGTGGATCAACGACGCCACCGAGCGGTACTTCGGCCTCGAGCAAGCGAGCGTCGTCGGTCGGGACAAGCGGGACCTGATCGAGGAGACGATCTCCAAGCGCGTCGCGGAGCCGGATCGGTTCCTCGAGAGCGTCGGCGCGATCTACGACGACAACAGCGGCAGCGAACGGTTCGAGTGTCGCGTCACGCCGGGCGAGAACCGAGCGGAACGTTGGCTCGAGCACCGGAGCAAGCCGATCGAGTCCGGCCCCTACGCCGGCGGTCGAATCGAGCTCTACTACGATGTCACCGAACAGCACCGGCGCGCCTACCAACTGCGCCGGTTGAACGAGGCCGTCCGCGAGTGGTTCGGCTCCGGCAGCCGGGACGAACTCGCCGTGCAGGCCTGCCGACACCTCTCCGACATCCTCGATCTCGAGATCAACGGCATCTTCCTCCACGAGCCCGAAACCGACGCGCTCGAGCCGGTCGCCCGCTCTGAGGCGGCGGCGGCGCTGTTCGACGACCTCCCAACGTTCGCGGCGGGCGAGGGCGTCGCCTGGCGCGTCTTCGAGACCGCCGAGCCGGCGATTTACGACGACATCAGAGCCGACCCCGACGTCTACAACCCCGAGACGCCGATTCGAAGCGAGATCTGCCTCCCGATCGAGGACCACGGCGTCGTCCTCATCGGCTCCCTGGAGCGGGGTGCGTTCGACGACGGCGACCTCTCGCTCGCAAAGATTGTCGCCTCGAGCCTGGAAGCGGCCTTCGACCGGATCAGCCACGAACGGGCCGTCGAGCGCGAGCGGACCCAGACGGCGACGCTCCTCCAGACCGCTCCGGTCGGTATCTCGGTCGAGGACGACGACGGCGAGCGGCTGCTGGCGAACCGGTACGGACAGACCAAACTCGGACTCGACGACCGCGGACCCCTCGGGGAGACCGAACTGCTCGCCGAACTCGATGTTCGCGACGCCGATGGCGAGCCCGTTTCTCCCGAGAACGGCCCCTCGGCGCGCGTCAGGGCGACCGGCGAGCCAGTCACGAACGAGGAACTCGCGGTCGAGGACGCCGACGGCGAGCGGCGCTGGTTCTCGATCACCGCCGTCCCCGTGTTCGACCCCGACGGATCGCTCGAGCGAGTCGTCTCCGCCGCCGAGGACGTGACGGCCCTCAAAGAACAGGAGCGCCGCCTCGAGCGCCGCAAACACGAACTCGAGACCGAACTGAGCGAAATCCTCGGTCGCGTCTCGGACGCGTTCTACGCGCTCGACGACGAGTGGCGCTTCACCCACGTCAACGACCGCGCCGCGGAGCTGCTCGGCCACGATCCCGAGGAACTCGTCGGCGAGAACATCTGGGCGCGATTCCCCAGCGGAACGCGGTCCGACCTCCGCGAGCGTTATCGCGAAGCGATGGCGACGCAACGCCCCCTCTCGTGGGAACGCTACTCCGAGTCCCTCGGGATCTGGATGGAGATTCAGGCCTATCCCTCCGAGACGGGGTTGTCGGTGTACTTCCGGGACATCACCGACCGGAAGCGCCGCGAGCGGCAACTCGAGCAGTACGAACGGATCATCGAAACGGTCGAGGACGGCATCTACGTGCTCGAGGAGGACGGTCGGTTCGTAACCGTCAACGACGCCTACGTCGATCTGACCGGCTACGACCGCGACGAACTACTCGAGAGCCACGCCTCGCTGGTCGTCGACGAGCAGGTGATGGAACTCGCCCGGCGGGTCGCGGCCGACGAGAGCGACGCCTCGACGATCGAGGCCGAACTCGAGACGAGCGGCGGCGACCGCGTCCCGGTCGAGGCGACTGTGACATCGACCGCGTCGACCGACACCGGCCGCCAGCGGATCGGCGTCGTCCGGGACATCACCGACCGAAAGGAGCGACAGCGGAAACTCGAGGAAAGCGAACAGCGTTACCGCACCCTCGCCGAGAACTTCCCGAACGGTGTCGTCGCGCTGTTCGACGACAGCCTGCGGTACACGGCCGCCGGCGGGCAGCTCCTCGGCGATCTCGGGATCGACCGGGCGACCACGATCGGGCAGACGATCTACGAACGGTACCCCGACGAGCTGGTTGCCGAGATCGAACCCCACTTCCGCGCCGCGCTCGACGGCGACGAGCGAACCTTCGACGTGAGCTACTACGGCCGCGAACTGCGCGCCCACACCCTTCCCGTTCGCACCGGCGATGTAGTCACTGCGGGCATGCTGGTCATCCAAGACATCACCGAACGACGGGAGTACCAGCGCAAACTCGAGGCGTCGAACGAACGGTTAGAGCAGTTCGCCTACGCCGCGTCCCACGACTTACAAGAGCCCTTGCGGATGGTCACCAGCTACCTGCGATTGCTCGAGGACCGGTACGCGGACGCGCTCGATGGTGACGGCGAGGAGTTCATCGCGCACGCTGTCGACGGGGCCGAGCGGATGCGCGAGATGATCGACGGCCTCCTCGAGTACTCCCGCGTCGAGACGCGCGGCGACCCGCTCGAACCGGTCGATCTCGAGGCGGTCCTCGAAGACGTCCGCGAGGATCTTCAGGTGAGAATCGAGGAGCGCGACGCCGACATCAGCGTCGAGCCGTTGCCCTGCGTCGAGGGCGACGAAAGTCAACTCCGGCAGGTGTTCCAGAACCTGCTGTCGAACGCGCTCGAGTACAGCGGCGACGAGCCCCCGCGGGTCCGCGTGAGCGCCGAGCGAACCGACGGCGCGTGGGAGGTCGCGGTCGCCGACGAGGGGATCGGCATCGACCCCGACGATCAGGAGCGGATCTTTCGGGTATTTCAGCGGCTCCACGCCCCCGAGAAGCACGCGGGGACGGGGATCGGACTGGCGCTGTGCAAGCGGATCGTCGAGCGCCACGGCGGCGAGATCAGGGTCGACTCGACGCCCGGCGAGGGCGCGACGTTCTCGGTCACGCTCCCCGCGGTCGACGGCGAATCGTAAACCGTGGGGAGACGGCTCGTTAACGCTGGAAGCTGGGAAAGAACGTAGCTTCCGCAGGTTTATTTGGATCGCACCCGCTTGTCGAACTGCCCGTGGGGTTGCCACCGAAACCACACCACCTACCGACCCCATGGGCGATACGACCGTCCTGCGGCTCGCTTCTCGACGTCGCTCCGGTAGCTTCTCGAAACCGTAACAGACGGGTTACGGCGAACGCCTCGTTGTACTGCAGTAGTTGGTACTGCCACTTCTTTATTTTATGGGATTATATTTCGGTATAGGGTAAGTAGGAGACGAAGCGACGAACGATTTCTACGAGAAACGGCAGAAACTGCGTGCTGAATACAGAGTGAATTCAGCAGAGCATCGGCGAGGAGGTGAATCCGCAGTCAGCCGGCAGAGTCTCGAGGGTCATCCGTCGCTTAAGCTTTTTATCGAGATTCGACTAGTATCCCGTATGCCCAGAGGGACGCCGGAAGATGTCTCCGATTCGATTAGGTACCAGGGAAAAGCGATTGATGACCCGGCGTGGATGGCCGAATTTCTCGCCGAGCAGGAGACTGGCGTGCTCGGTCTCGTAGATGACGATTCCCCTCATCTCGTGACCCAACTTTTCGTCTTCGATCCCGAGGAGGGCTGTATATTTCTTCATGGCGCACAAGCGGGGCGTGCCCACGGTCTCGTCGAGGACGGCGCCCAGCCACGAGTCGCTTTTACGACGAGCGAGAAAGGACGCTACGTTCCGGCCAACGAACCAGTGAACTTCACCGTCGAATATTCGAGCGTGGTCGCGTATGGATCGATCGAACTCCTTTCTGATCGGGAAGAAAAACGAGGCGTTCTAGAGCAGTTCATGGAGAAATTCGCTCCCCAACTGACATCGGGTGAAGATTACCGAGAGATGTCCGAGGAGTCCATCGATCGGACGGCCGTTTACCGTCTCGACGTAGATTCTTGGAGTGGCAAAAGGGGATGGAAGGACCCCGAACATCCGGCGGCCTACGAGTTGGACTCTACCCGGTAACTGAGACAATCTACTTTTTCTGAGGTGCCCTCGAGCCTCCGGACCGCATTCGCGCTCTGTACCCAGAACGCCTCTATCAACATCTTCGGTCGATGGTGGATATATCGGCGCTAAGTTCTCATGTGTAGTGACCGAACTGTTCGGTTCAGGTTCAGTCGGCGCTCTGAATACAGAAATCGCGCTAGTAGCTACTGATCGGAAAACCCGGCCAGAGATCGACGTTGGACGAGATCCCTGAGCGGAGCGAGGGGGATGTCTCGGTGTCGGAACCCCAATCGTGGCAACGACCGGCGCTCTGCCCCTCGCGATCATGCAGTCGAGACACGGCTCAATAGGGTTATCGGCCATCGGTGGGGGATCGCCGTCGAACCGGCGACGATCGCGCCCGAGACGACTCGAGCGCCCCGTCTCGGATCGCACACTCCCGGCCCGAAACGTTCGTTTCAGTTAACAGCAAGCTTATGCCGATCCCCTCGAGAGACCGATGATATCTAGCGCGAACGATGCATCGACGACTCCCCTCCCTCGGATCAGACGACCGGCTCGCAGCCGCTCTCGACCGCCTCTCCGGCGCGATCACGCGCCGGTTCGCGGTGGACCGGCGAGCGCTCGCGGCGTTTCGGATCGCGCTCGGACTCCTGTTGCTCGCCGACCTCACGCTCCGCGCGCGGAACCTCGAGGCGTTCTACACCGACGCTGGCGTCCTCCCGCGATCGGCGCTGTACTCGGATTACGGTGCCGTCTACTCGATACACGCCGTCTCCGGCGAGGCGTGGGCGATCGGGCTGTTGTTCGTCGTCGCCGCCGGCTTCGCCACCGCGATGGTCGTCGGCTACCGGACGCGGCTGGCGACGATCGGCTCGTGGCTACTCCTCGTCTCGCTGCACGTTCGCAATCCGATGGTCCTCAACGGCGGGGACGTCCTGTTCCGGATGCTGCTCTTTTGGGCGATGTTCCTCCCGTTGAGCGACCGGTGGGCGATCGACGCCGGTCGCACCGATTGGGCTCGAACGACTGTCTCGAACGTCGCCACGATGGCGCTGCTCTGCCAGGTCGTCGCGATGTACGTGGTAAACGCCCTCCACAAGACGGAGGGGGAGATGTGGATGAACGGCGAGGCGGTCGTCTACGTCTTCAGCCTCGACTATCAGTTCACGGTCCTGCTGGGCAACGTCCTCGCCGAGTACCACGATCTCCTGTCGCTCATGACGTACGCGTGGATCGCGCTGGTCATCTGCTCGCCGCTGTTGCTCATCCTCACCGGCCTGCCGCGCGCGGCGCTGGCGTCCGCGTTCGTCGGCATGCACTTCGGGATGTTGCTGACGATGCGGATCGGGCTGTTCCCGCTGATCGTCGTCGCGGCGTTCGTTCCGTTCTATCCGCCGGTCGTCTGGAACGGCGCGAGCGCGCTGGCGACGCGAACCGGTCTCGCCGAGCCGAGCCGCCGCTGGGGGAGACGGCTCGCGACCGCCGTCCGCGGTTTCGACTCGCGGATTGACGCGCCCGCGGCCCCGATACCCACCGCTCGGGGAATCCGATCGGCCGTCTCGAACGTCCGCGAGCGCGGGGGGACGCTGTTCACGACGGCCGTCCCGGCGCTGTTCCTCGTCCTCGTGGTCCTCTCGAACGCACAGGCGGTCGGCTACACGCAGGTGCCCGATCCCGGCCAGTCGGCCCTCGACGCGGCCGCGGCCGAACAGCACTGGCGCATGTTCGCGCCCGAGCCGCTCCAGACCGACGGCTGGTACGTCGTCCCGGCCACCCTCGAGAACGGGTCGACGGTCGACGCGATGTACGAGTCCGAGGTAAGCTGGGAGCCCCCGCCGAGCGGCGCGGCGGTGTACCCCAACGCCCGCTGGCGAAAGTACCTCTCGAACGTCTACGGGGCCGACAACAAGAACCATCGGTCGTACCTGTCGAACTACCTCTGTGAGCGCTGGAACCGCAGCCACGAGACCGACATCGAGGACCTCGAGCTCTACTACGTCCGACAGCCCTCCGAGCCGTACAACGAGACCGAATCGACGAGCGAGATCATGATCCAGCAGTACGACTGCGGCGGCGACTTCGTCCAGTAGGCTGTCGCGTGGGACTGTCCGCGATGGGCTCGAGCCGGCTACGACCCGTCGGTCCCGCGAACGGTCTCCGACTGCTCGGCCGTACTCCCGACCGTTTCGACCCTGACGGGGAACGACTGGTCGTTCGCGACGACCGCCGTCTCGAACTCGAGAATCGCCGTTTTCGACTCCCCGCCGTCGATCGAGACGTGTTGCGTGTCCACCAGCGTCGGATCGTGGCCGACGAGCAGTTCGACGGCCTGTGTGACCGACCGGTCGCCCGCGTTCTCGAGGGTCGCGGTCACCTCGAGTACGTCGCCGGCGTCGACGGGGTCGTTCGTCCCCGCGATCGAGACGGTCACGCCGGCGTCACCGCCGGCACCGCCGTCGGCGCTGCCGACCGTCCAGACGCGCTCCGACGCGATCGTCCCGTCGTCCGCGATCACCCAGGCGACGATCGGGCAGCGCTGCGGGAGCCCACCCTCGATCGTCAGCGACGCGGTGTCGGTCGCGCCTGACACGCCGGAGACGCCCAGCAAGCGGTCGACCTGACTGACCCACCAGACGACGCGATCCAGCGCCCCGTCGGGATCGGCGACCTCGAGCGCGAGGTCGGTCGTTCCCTCGTGATCGACCGGCAGTGACCCTCGCGCCGGTCGAGCGGCTTCGATCGTGGGCGGCGCGTGCCCGTTGGGCGTCACCGTGACCGTCCAGTCGGCCCGGTAGTTACCGGCCTCGCTCTCGATTCCCGCGGTAACCTCGTGATCGCCCTCGGCGTCGGCGGTGTACTGCCAGTAGTGGGCGTTGCGCTCGGCGTAGTAGATCGACTGCCAGGGGGAGGCCGTCGACTCGCCGACGGACTCGCCGTCGACCCACCAGGCGGTGGTCTGTGACGCGTCGGGATCGACCGCGCCGGCCTCGAGCAGGACCGACGCACCGGGCTGCACCGCGATCTCAGCGTTCGGGCGCGTCAGTCCGTCGCCGAGTTCGTCGACACCGCGGACGGTCACCGTCCGCGCGGCCGACCCGCCCGCGGCCTCGACGCGGACCGTCACGTCGCGGTCCTCGTCGGCGGGTTCGACGCGGTGGCTCGCGGGGAACGGTCGCCTCGTCTCGCCCGGCTCGAGCGTCAGCGTGACGTTGCCGACGGACTCGCCGTCGACGAAATACTCGACAGTCGGACGCGCCGTCCGGTCCGTCGCGTTCTCGAGTTCGGCGGTCACCTCGAGTAGCCCCGCACCCGCGACGGGATCGGTCGCGTCGGCGATCCGGACGAGCACGCCCGAGCCGTCGGAGATCGGTTCCGATGCGTCGTCTCGAGGCGCACGTTCCGTCCGGTCGCCCCGAGAACGGACGCGGCCGTACGTAGCGGGAACGATACTACTCGCCACGGCCCCTCGCAACAGCGTCCGCCGGTTGACCGTCATTCGTGATCGGAAACCGGAATTCCGGGTAAAAAGCGGCGCTACCGTTTCGGCCGGAAAACCTCCCATTCGCCGCGTCAGGCTCCCCCTGAAACCGCGGTCGGGCTCTAACACCACCGATCCGGAACGGCGCCGACACACTCCTCAGTACCGGCGTCGTCGCCGTCGGCGGCCCCTACGGGGTCCCTACTCCCGACCTTTCGCGACGCGACCCTCGCTCGTCACCGCATCGACGTGGACGTGAACCCGCCCCGAGCCCGTCTCGAGCGGGACGATCCACGACGCGCTGGTCCGGTGTGGGTCCTCGAGCACGCTGATGTCGTCGTACCCCTCCTGCTCGGCGGTTTTGCGAGCGATATCGGCGGCCTCGTCGGCGTCCTCGATGCGGATCTCGTCGGTCAGGCGGACGGTGACGACGGGCACGTCGGCCATGCGGACGATCCGTTCGGTGACGCTGCCGACCAGTACCCGGTCGAGCCCGGTCCGGCCCTGGGTCCCCATCACGATCATGTCGATCCCGTGCTCGTCGGCGTACGCGAGGATCTGTTCGTGGGGGACGCCCTGTTCGACCGCCGTGACGACCTCGACGCCCTCTCGGCTCGCTTCGGTCTCGATGCGCTCGACCGCGCGTTCGGCCGCCGGAATCGCCTCGTCGGTCTGAAGCGTGCCAAGCGGCCCCTCGGGCACGACCGACAGCGCGTGGATCGTCGCGCCGAACCGATCCGCGATCGTCACCCCGTGATTGAGCGACCGCCGGGTGCCGTCGCTCCCGTCCGTCGGCACGAGAATGTCCTGATACATCGATATCGCGTGCCTAGGGAACCCGTGCCTAAATACCCTCGAGTCGGATCCTGTCGGCTTCGGACCACCACAGGATGTTCGCCCGCTCGAGCCGAGGTCGAAACGGGCAGCCGTCCCGCCTTTGAGAATCTTTTTTACGGTACGCGGAAACGGTTCGCACGGAGCATGACAAATCTTGTCACTAACGTCGCCAGTGCCGTCGAGGAGTACGGCGACAACACCGCAATCGGGTTCCAGGGGTCCGACATCAGCTACGAGGAGTTCTGGGGGCAGACGGGCGCGTTCGCGGCCGCGCTCGAGGAACGCGGCCTCGGTCCCGACGACCGCGTCGCACTGTACCTTCCGAATCTGCCGCAGTTCGTGATCGCGTTCCACGGGACGCTTCGTGCCGGCGGAGTCGTCGTTCCGATGAACCCGCAGTACAAGTCCCGTGAGATCGGCCATCTGCTCGACGACAGCGAGGCGAAGGTCGTCGTCGCGCTGGCCGACCTCGTCCCCTTCGTCAACGAGGTACAGGACGAGACGAGCGTCGAACACGTCGTCAGCGTCGGCGGCGACGCCGACGGTGCGACCGCGTTCGAGGCGTTCTTAGAGCGCGGCGCGCCCGAAATCGTCGACCGTGACGACGACGACGACGCCGTCCAGCCGTACACGTCCGGAACGACGGGCCAGCCAAAGGGCGTCCAGCTCACTCACGGCAACCTCGCGTCGAACGCGAACGCCGCCTCGGAGCTGATCCCCGACGGGATCCGACCCGACGACAAAGGGCTCGGCGTCCTCCCGCTGTTCCACATCTACGGGATGACCGTGACGATGAACGCGGCGTTATTCAACGGGGCCGCCTACTACCCGATGCCTTCGTGGGAGGCACAGGACGCCATTTCGCTCATCGAAGACGAGCAGCTAACGATCATGCACGGCGTGCCGGCGATGTACAACGACGTGATCAACCAGCCCAACGCCGAGGAGTTCGACATGTCCTCGCTGCGCCTCTGTGGCGTCGGCGGCTCCGGCATCCCCGTCGAAGTGCTGCGCCAGTTCGAGGAGCTCTACGAACCGAAGATCTACGAGGGGTACGGCCTGACCGAAACCAGCCCGATCACCCACTTCAACAGCCCGATCGAGGGTCGTCGCGTCGGCAGCGTGGGCAAGACCGTCCCCGGCGTCGACTCGAAAGTCGTCGACGAGGACTTCAACGAGGTCTCGCCGGTCGAGGAGGGCCCGATCGACGAGGAGGAGGCCGACCTCCGCGAGATCACCGGCGAAATCGTCGTCGCCGGTCCGAACGTGATGAAGGGCTACTACGGGCTGCCCGAGGCCAACGAGGAGGTCTTCACCGAGGACGGCGGCCGGCGCTGGTTCCACACCGGCGACATCGGCTACAAGGATGAGGACGGGTTCTTCTACGTCGTCGACCGCGAGAAGCACATGATCGTCACCGGCGGCTACAACGTCTACCCGCGTGAAGTCGAGGAGTTGCTCTTCGAGCACCCCGACGTGGCCGACGCGGCCGTCGCCGGGATCCCGGACGAACGCCGCGGCGAGACCGTCAAGGCGTTCATCGTTCGCACTCCCGACGGCGACGTGACCGAGGAGGAAATCAAAGAGTACTGCCTGACCAACATGGCGGAGTACAAACACCCCCGCGAGGTCGAGTTCGTTCAGGAACTGCCACGGACGACCACCGGGAAAGTGCAAAAATTTAAGCTTCGTGGACAGGAAGGAGGTGACGAATAATGGCACTCGGAGATGCAGTCCTTCTCGATATCGAAGACGACGGCCCCGCGACGATCACGCTGAACCAGCCTGACCGCCGCAACGCCTTCTCGGCGGAGATCCACGACGGATTCGTCGCGGCCTTCGAAGAGATCGAAGGCAGCGATGCCCGCTGTGTCGTCATCGAAGGCGCCGGCGGCGCGTTCTCGGCCGGCGGCGACGTCAACCGGATGGTCGACGCCCTCGAGGAGGATATCCCCGCCGACGAGCGGGCGCGCAGCCTCGAGCAGCGAACGAAGGAGATGATGACCGCGCTGGTCGACTGCCCGATCCCGACGATCGCCGTGATCGACGGCCCCGCCGTCGGTGCCGGCGCGAACCTCGCCATCGGCTGTGACGTGCAACTGGCCAGCGACCGCTCGGTGTTCGGCTTCGTCTTCCGGCAGGTCGGTCTGAGCGTCGACGCCGGCACGTCCTACCTGCTGCCCCGGATCGTCGGCGAGAACGTCGCGAAGGAACTCGTCCTCACCGGCGACATCTTCGGTGCGGACCGCGCGAAAGATCTCGGACTGGTCAACCACGTCTACGACGCCGACGAGTTCGACGAGCGTGCCGACGAGTTCGTCGACAAGGTCGTCTCCGGCCCGCCGATCGCGCTGCGCCACGCCAACCGGCTCGTCGGCGAAGGCCTCGAGAAATCCCTCGAGCAAGCCCTGACCGACGAGGCCGTCGCACAGGGGATCGTCTTCGAGACCGGGGATCACGAGGAGGGTGTCAGCGCCTTCCTCGAGGACCGCGATCCCGAGTTCGAAGGCCGCTAGCCGGTCGCTACCGATTCGGACTCCTGTTTCTGTTTCTCGAGGGTGGGAACGTCGCCGTCTCGAGGCCCGGTTTGTCTCTCTGACATCAATTTGATAACACAATCGTTTTGTAACGATCGGTCGAACGCGCCGCCATGTCGACACCGCACTCTGGGGTACGACTCGACACGCGTCACGGGCTCGGTATCGCCGGACTCGTGCTCGCAAGTATCGTCGTCGGATTCCTGTCTCGTGAACTCCTGCTCTATTCGGTCCTTCCGATCTTCCTGCTCGGATCCGCGTTCATCTGCTATCTGTTCTACCGACTGGTGCTGGCGGTCGAGCACCTCGCCTACGAGGTCGAGTGAGGACCGCCGAAAACGCCATGCCGGCCCAGCAGTCTAGAACGGTGCGACGTGGATCGGGCCGGTCCCGACGATCATCCAGGTCACGAGGACCCCGGTCAGGAGCCCGCCAACCAGCGGCGAGTCGGTCAGTCGCGCGGCCGCCGTCGCGACGACGGTCGCGACCGCGAGGGTCCCGGTCGCGCTGATCGCCGTGATCGCCAGCGGCCCCGCGCTCGGCACCGGCAGTCCGTAGCCGAGGAACAGCGGCACGTACTGGACGGCCAGCAAGACGAGCAGTCCCCCGCAGGTGACCGCGAGCGCGCGACCGAGCGTCCGCGGGAGCGAGCGCGCCTCGAGCCCGTTCGAGCCGCCGACGCGCTCGAGGCCGGCCGCGAAGGCGACCGCGGCAGCCGTGATCGGCAGGACGTACACCGCGAGCGAGACCCACCGCACCGGAGAGAGCGTCGTGACGCCGACGACCCAGGCATTGAGCGCCCCGCCGGCCACGGCGTCGGCGACGACCGCGAGGATGTACAGCGCGCCGATACCGGCGACGGCCGCGGTGAGCGCGCGGCCGATCGTCGCGCCGTCGGGTGCGAGCCGCCGGAGCGACGCCCGGTCGACACCACCGCGCCGCCAGCGGACGACGCCGGCGGCGAGCGCGACCGTCCCGACGATCCAGAGGAGGTAGCCGTGGGTGAGTTCCTGATGCGTGAGCCGCGTCGTCGGCACGGCGGCGGTGCCGATCGCGTACAGCGGGTAGAGCGTGAGCGCTGGCAGGAGCGAGAGCCCGACGCGCATCGACAGTGAACTCCCATCGTCGGCCCCGATCGGTGCGGTCGCCCCAGTCTCGCGGGTCGCTTCGCTCCCCGCTCGCTCCTCCGAGGCGTCCTCAGAAGTGCTTCGCACTTCTGATGGGCTGCGAGAATCGCAAGGCGATTCTCGAGCGCTTCGTGCCCCGCTCCCCTCGAGGCGCCGCCAGACGAGCGCGCTCGTGCCGACCGCGACGACGACCCCGCCGAGCAGCGCGACGGCGTGGCCGATCGAGGCCCAGTACCAGCGCTGGTCGGCGGTCGTCGGCTCGTCGGCGCCGCCCGTGGTGCGTTCGATCCAGCCGACCGTGTCCGCGACGGCGGTCGTCGACCGGTGCATGCCGGTGTGGATCGTCGGCGGTGCGGTGAACTGCCGCGCGGTGCCGTCCTCGATCGAGCCGTAGGTCCGGCCGGGCTCGACCGGCGGCGCCGTCGGGAACGCGGTGGCGAGTTTCTCACCCTCGTTGACGTTCCCCGGAGTCGACTCGTTCCACATCGCCGAACTGTACTCGTCGTACGGCGCGTAGACGACCGCCACGTTCCGCGGGAACGTCTCGTTGGCCGCCGGCGCGCCCACAAAGCCCCACGTCGAGCCGATCAGGACGATCGACTCGTAGCCGTCGGGATGGGCCTCCGCGGCCGCCAGCGAGGCGAACCCGCCCATCGAGTGTCCCGCCAGCGCGACCCGATCTTCGTCCACCGTCTCGAGCGAGCGGGTGTACTCCAGACTCGCCGGGCCGCCCCAGCCGTCGGCGAAGGCCGGCGGCGCCGAGTCGCCGTGGCCGGGCTGGTCGACGGTGACGGCGACGTAGCCGCGATCGGCGAGTTCCGTCGCGAAACTCGACATCGTCCCGCGGTCGCCCGTGTAGCCGTGGATCAGCAGCGCGGCCGGCGCGGGATCGTCTGCGCTGACGCTCGCCGGTTCGTAGACGGTCGCGGCGAGCGCGACCCCGGAGTCGGTCTCGACCGTCGTCTCGCGGACCTCGACCTCGCCACCGCCGGTCGTGGCCCAGTTGCCGACCGCCGTTCCGGCGGCGACGAGTACCAGGCCGACGGCGATCGCGGCCAGTATCTGTCGCGTCTCGATTCCCCAATCCCCCGACCGACCGGAGTCGGACTCTGCCACCGAGTCCGACACCGAATCGGCCGAATCGTAAGCAGTGTGATCCCCCATCACATGCTACATTAAAGGGATTCTATACGAAAGTATCGGATCGGGTTCCGTCCACCGACGGTTGAGTGGTCACACCGGCGAGTGGGCGGCCGTCGAGTGGCCGTAGAGCGTTACTCGACACCTCTCGACTCGCGGCCGGTCGGCAGCAGCGTCGAGACCCGCGCGTTCTCCTTGAGCTCGAGGCCGCCGTCGGCGACCGACAGCGGCAGCAGCGGCAGGTGGTCGCGCACCTGCACGGATGGATGGGACCCGCCGCGGGCGAGCAGTTCGTTGCGCGGCTGGAGCAGCGCCGGCTCCCCGAGTCCCGTCAGGAACTCGTTGTGCTGGATCACGTACTGGCCGCCGGCGAGTTCCCACCAGCCGAACTCGTCGTCGGGGTTTCGCAGCACCGTCGGCACGGGCTCTAAATCGGCGTCCGCGAGTTCGTCGCCGCCGAAATCGATGCGGCCGGGGGCGGCCACCTCGTAGACCGCGCTGACCGTCAGGTCGATCCCGTGTTCGTGGACCTGAGTTGGCTCGTACACTAGATTGTCGACGCTCTCGGCGAAGGGATGGTCGGCGGACATGTTACTCGAAACGACGGTTTCGAGCGGGAAAAAGGATTCAGGTTCGCCCACAGCCCCGACTCCTATAGGCTGGCGCGCGTAGCGTCGCCTATGACCGACGTTCTCTCCGACGAGATCGCTCGCTTCGTTCGCGCGGTCGGCCCGGACCCCGACGAGACCTTGCTCGAGATGGACGAGTATGCGGCCGCCGAGGGGTTCCCCCACGTCGGCCCCGAGGTGGGCGCGTTCCTCCGGTTTCTCGCCCGACTGACCGACGCCGAGCGGGTCTTCGAGTTCGGCTCTGGCTACGGCTACTCGGCCTACTGGCTCGCCGCGGCGCTGCCCGACGCCGGCGAAATAGTCCTCACCGAGGTCGACGAGGTCGAACTCGAGTTGGCCCGCGAGTACATGGCTGCGGGCGGCTACGACGGGATCGCCCGGTACGAACTCGGCGACGCGATGGAGGCCGTCGAGGACTACGACGGCCCGTTCGATGTCGTCCTGATCGACCACCAGAAGGAGCGCTACGCGGACGCGTTCGAGGCCATCCGATCGAAGGTCCCGGTCGGCGGGGTCGTCGTCGCCGACAACGCGATCACGGCCAGCGTCGTCGACTTCGACGCGATCCTCGAGTGGGCGGAGGGCGGTTCCCCGACCGACGTGAACGATCACACGCAGGGAATCATCGACTACCTCGAGACGGTGCGGGCCGATCCGGCCTTCGAGACGATCGGCGTCCCGCTGGGCGAAGGAATCGCGGTGAGTTACCGCATCGAGTAGTCGGAGGCGTCGCCCTCGAACACGCTCTCGTCGGGCTCTTCGGCCGGGGCCGGGGAGCCGTACTCACGGAAGCCGAGGAAGATCGTCGCGGCGGCCGCGGCGAGCAGCGTCGCCCACGTCACTGCGGTGAGCGCGACGATCGTTATTTCGGCGGGACCCGGTGTGGCCGCGCCGATCGTCTCGAGGCCGACGGCGTGGCTGCCCGCAACCCCGAGGAATGCGAGCCAGAGGCCCAGCGCCGTCCGTGCGAGTACCCGCCGGTCGACCGACTGGGCGTATCGAGCGACGCAGTAGACGCCGCCGATCGCGAGCGTCGTGGCCCCGAGCGTGAGTTCGATCGCGTCGACGGCGACGGTTCCGACGCCGGCGACTGCAAAACAGGCGAGCGAGGCGGCGAGCAGGGGTCGGTCCGTGCCGGTTGTTGTCGGAATCACGTCGTGCACCGCTTTGCCGGGTTGAGTCGGCGCCCGCATTTATAGCTGTTGGCTCGAGCCGATCGGCCGCCAACGTTATTCTCCCCGGATGTGACAGACCGGATGGCGAGGAACGGGTTCGGTCTTCAGCGACGGAATTCGTCCGACCATGCATCAGTCCTCGCCGTTCCGGGATCGGTCCACGACGGCGCATCGGCCGCGTGTCTCGATTTCGGCCCGTCGATTGACACACCACGATCGAACGGGGGCTCGAACGCCGGCGTCCGACCGGCGTTTTCTGCGGGGGTGACACCGGCGACAGTCACGATCCGACGGGCCGTCGATCCCGCCGACGGTTCACTCGACGAGACAGGACCTATTTCTGAGACCAGCACCGAGCTACCGCTATGGTCCTCCCGCTGGCGATGGGGTGGCGCAACCTCCTGTTCGAGAACTGGCCGGTCGATCCCGCGGAACTGAACGCGCGGCTCCCCGACGCGCTCGAGGCAGACACCTACGACGGCTCCGCGTGGCTCTCGGTGATTCCCTTTACGAACGTCGCCGTCCGGCCGAAGGGGCTCCCCGAGTGGGCCGGCGTCGCGCTGCCGGAGATCAACGTCAGGACGTACGTCACGCACGACGGCGTCCCGAGCGTGTATTTCTTCAGCCTCGACGCACAGGGAGTCGCGAGCGTGACGGGTGCGCGACTGTTCCATCACCTCCCGTACTACTACGCCCGAATCTCGCTGTCTCGAGCCAATGGCGGCGTCGCGTTCAGCAGTCGCCGATACCATCCCGGCGCGCGCCCCGCCCGCTACGAGGCAACCTATCGGCCGACCGGCGATTCGTTCTCGGCTCCGGACGATCCGTTGGCGAGCTTCCTCGTCGAACGCTACCGATTTTATACGGAAGCCCCCGACGGCTCGGTGCGTTATACTGATGTCGACCACGAGCCCTGGACGTTGTATCCGGCGACCGCCGATGTCGAGACCAACACGCTACTCTCGGGGAACGGCTTCGCGTACCCCGAAGCCGACCCAGTGCGATACTATAGCCCCGGCCTCGACGTGGTCGCACGGACGAGCAACCGTCTCGAGGACTGACCCGCTATCCCCGCCTCGCGTGGCGGTGGTGCTTCCGGCGGGACTGTGACGGCCGCGGTAGTCAAGGGGGGTTCTCGAGCAGCCCCGCCGAAGGCGTTACGGCGTATTGAAGATCGTCGGGCCGCCCATTGTCGAGACGGTGTTCTCGCCGTAGATTTGCCGCTCCTGGTAGTCTTTGATCGGCTCGGTGAACGCACCGATCCCGTCTTTCGCTGCCGCCCGCGGGAGATCGTCGTCGAGTCCGACCGCTGCTGAGGCCGTGTACGCGTAGTACCGGCCGAGTTTGTCCAGCCGGTTGAGGTCGACCGGCGTCGTCTTGTCGGCCAGATCGACGCCCTGCGAGTAGATCTCGTCCGTCGTGTTCACCAGATTCTCGAGATCGTTCAGGATGTCCACGCTCGGGATCGCCGCCGGGATCGTCGTGCTCACCTCGCCGTCGCCGAGCGACGAGTTACTCAGATTCACCGTCAACTCCACGTCGAACGGCCTGAAGTAGTTCTGCGCCGGGACGCTCTCTTTCGTGAACTTCGGCTGCAGCAGATCGGAGCCGGGTGCGCCCGACTCGATTGCTACCGAGTCGTGCTGGCTGTTGAACTGGTGGACCGCACCGTACCCGACTCCGCTGAACGGCGTCGTGTTGATGATGATCTCCACCTCGCCGAAGTTCGAGGTCTCACAGCCCCACTCGAGAATGTACGGCAGTTTCGCGCGGTAGTAGTCACAGCCGTTCCAGAACGAACAGTTGGTGTTCTGTGTCCCGTTCGGCAGGACGAACATGCCGTCGTACTCGTATCCCTCGTAGCCTTCGACCGTCCCGTCGGCGTTGTCGACGTTGAAGAGCCGATCCTGGCCGTTGTCGTCCATGGCGAGCGTCGGGAACGACAGCCCGACTCGCCATCGGGTGTCGGTCGTGCTGGCCGCGGTGATCCCCGCTCCTGCAACCGTGAACGCACCGAGACTGCAACCGGTGACTTTCAGTGCTTGGCGACGCGACAGCGTTTTCGTCCGCCGAGTTCCGTCTGAAGTTACCATTGCAAACCAGTAATCACCGCCATGTGATATAAGAATTTCTTGGGTAGTAGTATATGATACTATATACGTTCTATACGGATCAATACCGCTTTCCGGATTCGGGAATCGGCGACTGAGATCGCTACGGGAGGCTGCGAGAACCGGACCCGGCCCGATATCGGCTTCGATCTCGGTTCTCCGGCGCGATAATCGACGACCAGTCCCGTGACCGGCGGACACGACGGTAGCGTTCGGGCTGGCTGAAACTTCCGTATTCCCAATCCTTTTCGGAATTCCATCTCTCGAGCGACACGTGAGACGACGTTCATTCATCTCTCACTGTGGGGGAATCGGTTTCGGGATCGCGGGACTACAGACTGCCGTGGCATCGGGGCGCACGCTCGCACCCGGTGCGTCCGAGTGGCACCTCGAGACCGGCGGCTCGATCGGCGGCTCTCCGACGATCGTCGATGGAACGGTCTACATTGGTAGCGACAACCGTCCGAACACACCTACCGGAACCGTCTACGCCGTCGACGCGGCGACGGGTGACGAGACCTGGTCGACGGACGTGCGTACCGTCGACGCGTCGCCGACGGTCGTCGACGGCACCGTCTACGTCGACGCGAGCAGCACGCTCCGGGCGCTTGACGCCGCGACCGGCGAGCAACTGTGGGAACGCCCGATGGGCGGTGCCGTCGAGACAGCGCCAACGGTCGTTGACGGCACCGTCTACCTCGGGGACGCCAACACCGTCGTCGCTCTCGATGCGGCGACGGGCGAAGGGGTGTGGGAGTTCCGCGCTCAACAGTTGAACGCCAGCACGCCGACCGTGGTCGGCGGCACGGTCTTCGTCGGCAGTTCGCCGAACGTGAGAGACAGCGACGATAGGGGCGTCTTCGCCATCGACGCGGAGACGGGCGATCAGGTGTGGCACCACCAGACGAACGGCTACGTCGACAGCGCGCCGACGGTCGCCGCCGGCTCGGTCTTCGTCGGCGACGAGGCCGGCAACGCCTATCGAATCGACGCGCAGTCGGGGGAGCGACGCTGGTCGTCCGGGACGAGCGATGCGGTATACGACACGCCGACCGTCGCGAACGGGGCCGTGTTCGTCCCGGCGCTGGACGGCACCCTCCACGCCTTCGAGATCAGCGGCGGCGGCCGGTGGGCGACACAGTTCGATGGGTATCTCGGCGTTCCGCCGACCGTCGCGGGTGAGACCGTCTACGTCGGAACCGACACCGGCACGCTGTACGCCCTGAACACCCAGAACGGCGACCAGCGGTGGACCTACGACTCGAGAAACGAGACGCTCACCGGCGCGACGGTTTCGAACGGCGTCGTCTACCTCGGTGGCGACGCCGGTCATCTGGAGGCGGTCCAGGCTCACAGCGACGCCTCGAGTACCGGATCACGTGTTCGGTTCGGGACGGTCGGCCACACCGGTGCCTGGGCCGGAGAGTCGGTCGCGTTCGGCGAACTCGACTTCGGCGGCGACCAGCCATCCGAACCACAGCCCGTACACCCCGACGACATCGGGGGAGGGTCCGACGACACCGAGCAGAGCGACGGCTCGTCTTCCAGCGAAAGCACCCAAGGTGCCGGGAGTGGGGCATCGAACGACTCCACTCGTTCGGACGGCGAACCGTCGACGTCCGACGGAACCACCTCGGGCTCTGCAAGCGGCTCACCGGGCTTTGGCACACTGACGGCGGTCGCAGGCATCAGCGGTGCCGCCGCGTTGCGGTACCGGCGAACGGACCAGTCTCGAGAGGAGTAGGCGCGGCGTCCTCGTCGCGTCGTACCGTCGCATTGTGTCCGGTATATTTGGTGACTCCGCTCGAGTGGCGACGACTGTCGAAACGAGCCACGAAGTTCGGTAGTGTAGGATTGTATCTTCGCTGCGGGTACGACGGAACCGCACGACAGCGGCTGTCTCAGACGATGTCCGGCGTGAAGGGGTAGGAGTAGACTTCACCGTTGTTGGCTTTCACTGTCGCGATAATGACCAGGATGAGGTCGACCAAAGCGATCACCGGGAACAAGAGGAAGCCGATGAGGACAACCATCAGTATCCCAGAAATAATGAGCGCGATAGCGATCATTATCTGGAAATTCAACGAGTTCTTCGCGTTCTCTTTGACCAGTGTATCGTCGTCGTCGGCGAGTATGAGAATGAGCAGTGGGCCGACAAACGACGCAATCAGCGACGATAGGTGTGCTAAGGCTGCCATCGTCGTATCTCCATCCACATCAGTTGACATACCGAACATGTCACACACATCGTATATAAGACCTACGTTAATTTAACAAATTTCGACTGGCGTTCGAGCAATCGCCGCGGTTGGGCCAAACGAATCCGTCCGAGAAGACTGAAAGCCAGGGCGGGGATTTGAACCCCGGAAGTCTCGATTACAAGTCGAGTGCATGAACCGCCCATGCTCCCCTGGCGCAGGCCGTGGGTTAGCCGTCCTCCTTTGAGTGTGTATCGTTTTCGCCCGACTCGTCGAGCGATCGGGACATCGACACCCGAAACGCGTCGTAGCCATGCCGGCGATAAAATCGTCTGGCGGCCTCGTTGTCGGCCATCACCTCGAGCACCATCGTGTCGGCACCCTTGTCGGCGAGTGACTCCTCGGCGGCCTCGAGCAGGGCGGTGCCGATCCCTCGCCCGCGGACGGCGGGCTCGACGTAGATGTTCGAGAGCAGGCCGCGGGTGGCGTCGAGCTCGAGCGAGCCGCGTTCGATCGATATCGAGGCGAAGCCGACGAGCTCGCCCTCGAGGCGGGCGACGAGGAGGCCGTCGCTGACTCGATAGGCGCCGAGCGTCTGGCGCATCGTCTCCCGGTTCGCGTCGGCGAGGACCGCCGAGTCGTGCCGGCGCTGGTCGCGCGCCAGCCGGACCCACATGTCCGCCAGGGTCTCCACGTCGTCCGCCGAGGCGGGTTCAATCGTCGGCTGCGGGCTGTCGTGGGGCATTCTCGAGGGCCGTCACGGCAGGGAGCGATTCGGCGGTAAGCATCCGCAGGGCAGCGCCGCCGCCGGTGCTGACGTGGGAGAAGCCCTCGACGCCGAGTTTGCGCAGCGCCGAAGCCGTGTCGCCGCCGCCGACGATGCTCGTGGGGCTGTCGGTCGCCGCGCTGTAGAGTTGGCGGGTGCCCGTCTGGAAGCGCTCGTCCTCGAAGACGCCCGCGGGGCCGTTGAGGATGACCGTCTCCGCGTCGTCGAGGATCCGCCGGTAGTAGTCGAGCGTCGAGCCGCCGATGTCCATCGCGGACTCGCCGTCGCCCGGCGGGAGGGCGTTGACGCCGAGTTCGTGGCGCTCGTCGTCGCGGTCGACCGCGACGTCACGGGGAAGCGCGATCCGGTCGCCGTAGGCGTCGAGTAAGTCGGCGGCGCGATCGATCTCGTCCCAGTAGCCCTGGTCGTAGATGAAATCGGAGCTCTCGTCGCCCAGATCGACGCCGTCGGCGATGAGGAAGACGTTGCCGACGACGCCGGCGGTGAGGATGTGATCGGCCAGCCCCTTCTCGAGTACCGACCAAGCGACGTCGATCGAGTCGGGAACCTTCGCGCCGCCGAGGACGTAGACGCGGGGCTCGGCGGTCTCCTCGATAGAGCCGAGCACGTCGAGTTCCGACTCCATGACGCGGCCGGCGTAGCTCGGGAGGACCGTCGGGAGGCCGACCAGCGAGGGCTGCGAGCGGTGGGCCGCCGCGAAGGCGTCGTTGACGTAGGCGTCGAGGACGGGCTCGAGCCCCTTGACGAGGTGCGTTCGGGCGGCTCGTTCTGGGTCGAACTCCATGTACTCCTCGCTGTAGAAGCGGGTGTTCTCGAGCACGAGGCAGTCGCCGTTCTCGAGTTCGTCGACGGCGTCGCGGGCGGCCGCGGAGAAGGTCACGTCGGCGTAGTCGACGGGTCGGCCGAGCAGTTCGGCGAGGCGATCGGCGTGGGACTCGAGGGAGACGAAGTCGTCACCGCCGGGTCGGCCCTGGTGAGCGAGGACGGCGACCCGACCGCCGCGCTCGAGCAGTTCGGAGAGGGTATCGACGTGGGCGCGCAGTCGGGCGTCGTCCGCGAGCGTCCCGTCGTCGTCGATCGGACTATTGACGTCGACGCGAACGCCGACGGTAGTCCCGTCGACGTCCAGGTCGTCGAGGGTCTCGATCATTACCGGGCCCTCCACCGCGCCACCCGAAAGGTCTTTCTATCGGAGAGATAGCGTCCGGTGGCTGGTGACACGGCTCACGATGCCGTAAACCAGGCCTACCGATCACACCGTGCGGCAGTCCGCACAGACTAGCTGGCCGTTGGCGTCCCATAACGCGTCCGCGAGGGAGCCACAGGCCTCGCAGACGCCCTGGGTCGTGTACTCGTCGCCGCCGTTCGGAACGAGACGAGCGTCCGCCGACTCGGTCGCGGGGGCCGTCGTCGCCTCGGCGACCTCCCGGTCGTAGTCGAGCAGCGACCCGCTCGAGCGAACGGGGGTCATCGTCGCCTGGAACGAGCCCGCGGCGGCGATGACGTCGCGCTGGGTGACGAGGCCGACGATCCCGTCCTCGTCCTCGACGAGGACGTTGCGGATGTTCTGGCGGGCCATCGTCGTGGCGACGTCGGTGAGCGAGCGATCGGGACCGACCGTGATGACCGGGGTCGTCATCGCTTCCTCGACGGTCGTCGTGGCGGTGTCGTCCTCGTCGGCGACGAGCCCGAGGACGTCCCACTCGGTCACGATGCCGACCGGCTCGCTCCCGCGGACGACCAGCGCACAACTCGTCCGTTCCTCGCGCATGAGCCGGACGGTCTCGAGGACGCTGTCGGATTCGCTGACGCCGACGTACTCGTTCGTCAGGACATCCCTGACGGACAGTTCTGATTCCATGTGTGAACGAATAGCACGGATGGGCTAAAAGCTACCCCCGCTACACTTAAGCAAAACGGCGTCGAAGTTCACTGTCTCCGGGTTTTAAGCCGTTTCCCACTCGAGTTCGACTCTGGTCCCGTGGGCTCGGCACGTCTCGAGGGCGTGCTTGGCGGCGTAGCCGGCGTCGTGTGCGCTTTTTCCGCGGCCGACGCCGACCTGCATCTCGACATCGACGGCCGCCTCGACGTGGGCGATTGCGTCCTCGTACTCGCTGGCTGCGAGGTCGGGACAAACGACGATGACGTTGTCGCCGCCGACGAAAAACGAGAGGCTATCGTGGGCGTAGCGCATGTGGCGCATGAGTTCCGCGTACCCCTGCTCGATCTCGATGAAGGTGTCGAAGGCGTTGAGTTCGTCCGTGTAGTTGCCGGTCGCATCGACCACGTCGAAGTGGGCGATCTGAACGTCCTCGCCGGTCCGGTACTCCTCGTCGATGACGCGGCCCTCGAGACACTCGCGTCGGTCCTTGTCCTGAGCGCTGCCGGCGTCCTGAAGACGCTCGGTCGCGTCAGACAGCGCCTGTACCGGATTGCGGCCGGTCGCGACGCCGAGACTGAGCGTCACCGGGTAGCGGTTACCGACCGACTCCTGGAGGAGCGCGTGGTCCTCGAGCGAGCAGCCGTTCGTGACGGCGATCATGTTGTCGAAGCGAGTGAAGAAGGTGTAGCCGCCGCGGTTGCCGACGAACTGAGAGATGTCCGCGTACAGCCGCGACTGCATGGTCTGGAGGTCGGCCTCCCGTCGCGGCTCGGGCGTCACCGTCCAGGGACCGTAGTTGTCGATCTGAACGAGCGTTACCTGCGTGTTAGTCACTGTGGGCGATGGTTTCGAACGCCGTCGTATAAGTGATACGCAATCCAGATTCGTGATTCGGCTCGAGAACGGGTCAGGCGTGTTTCTTCTCGGGGTCGGCCCCCTGCGGGTGGTACTCCCAGAAGTCGCCGGCGCGCATCGCCGCGCCGACGGCTTTGTGCATGTCGACCATCGTCTCGAACTCCTCGGGTTCGACGTACTCGAAGATCTCACGCATCGGGACGACGCGCTGGTAGTTGATCCGGATCGGGTAGTCGCCGTACTCCTCGACGAACTCGTCGCGGTTCATCGGGAAGTCCTCCTCCTCGTCGACTTTGTCCGCGATGATCCGCATGTCGAACTTGCGCATCCCCTCGCTACCTTCCTCGCCGTCGGGGTCGACCGGCCAATCGTTGCTCATACCCGGACGTGTGCAGGGGTCCTGCAAAAGGATTACTCTCCGTCGCCGTCGGGTCGCCGCCAGTCCGCTCGCTCGACGCCGGTAAACTCGAACCGCGCCCCGCCGTCGGCACCGTCGGTGACGGTCACGGTCCAGCCGTGGGCCTCGGCGACGTCCGCGACGATCGCCAGCCCGAGCCCGGTGCCGTCGCTGGCGCTCGAGTAGCCGCTCTCGAAGATCTTGCTGCGCTCGTCGTCGGCGATGCCGGGGCCGTCGTCTTCGACGTAGAATCCGGGTCCTCGGTCGTCGGCAAGGTCGCCAATGGTGATCGTGACGCCTGCGCCGCTGCGGTCAGCCCCGCCCTGCTGGGCGAACGGGTCCGGACTCCCCGAGCCGTGTTCGACCGCATTCCGGATCAGATTCTCGAGGAACTGTTTGAGCCGCGTCCGGTCGGCATTCACGACGGCGTCCGTCTCGAGTCGAAGCGTCGCTTCGCCCGTCTCGACGTGTGCCCAGCAATCCTCGGCGATCGCCGCGAGACCGACCGGGTTCGTGTCCGGATCGGGATCGCGCTCGCGGGCGACCGCCAGAATGTTCTCGATCAGGACGACCATCCGGTCGTGCGCCCAGGCGACGGCCTCGAGGTCCTCGCTATCGCACTCCTCGCGGGCCAGCTCGAGGCGGCCCTGCGCGACGTTCAGTGGGTTCCGGAGATCGTGGGAGACGATGCCGGCGAACCGGTCGAGGCGTTCGTTCTGCGCCTTCAGTTCGCGCTCTCGGGCCTTCCGCTCGGTAATATCTCGCAGGACGCCGACGGTCCCTCGGAAGCGGCCGTCCTCGTCGGGCGGGAGGAGGGCGAAGTGATTCTCGTTGGGGACGCGTTCGCCGTCCGCCGTTATCGTCTCCATCTCGAACGATGCGCGGTCACGGTCACCGTCGCGCAACATCGATTCGATTATCGACTCGGCTCGCTCGATGTCGTCGTCACTGAGCACGTGCGAGACGTGTTTGCCGACCATCTCGTCGGATCGATACCCGGACACTGTCACTTCGGCGTCGACCGGCGGCACGACCTTGGTGAAGTAGCCGTCGGCGTCCAGCGCGTATACTTCGTCGGGAACCGTTTTGAGGATCGTCTCGTACTCCTCGAGTTCTCGCTCTCGCACCTTTCGGTCGGTGATGTCGCGAACGACGCCGGCGACGCCGCGATACTGGCCGTCCTCGAGGGGCAACAGCGAGACTTTCGCCTCACACTGAATCCGCTCGCCGTCTTTGGTCGTGACGGTGGTCTCGTAGGTCCGCTGGTCCGTCTCGGTCTTTGCGAACAGCGACTGGACGCTGTCGGTGGCGCGTTCGACGGACGCCTCGTCGAGTAGGACCGAGACGTGCTGGCCGACGATCTCGCCTTTTTCGTAGCCGGTCAACTCGGCGTAGGCATCGTTGACGTACGTGTACCGGCCGTCGGCGTCGACCGTGTAGACAGGGTCGCCCAGCGCCTCGATGATCGTTTCGTAGCGCTCGAGGTCCCGCTCGCGCGCTTTGCGGTCGGAGATGTCTTGTACCGTACAGATCAGGTCGCCGTCACCCGCCGCCGACAGCGAGTGGGCCTCGGTGAACGTCGATCCGTCCGCTCGGAGTCCGGTCGTCTCCCCGTGCCAGTCGCCCTCCGCCATCACCGTCGGTACGATCTCCTCCCGGACGGTCGCGAGGTCGTCCTCGGGATAGAGGTGCCCCCATCCCTGGCCGACCAGGTCAGCAGGCTCGTAGCCGTAGAGGTCTGCGTACGCCTGGTTCACGTAGACGAACTGGCCGTCGTCGTTGAGAATCCCGATCCCTTCCTGGGCCGTTTCGATGGCACGGAGCTGTCGCTGGCGCCCTAGTCGCGCCCGCGTCGTTGCGACGGCGTCGACGATCCGATCGGCCAACGTCGCGCCCCCTTCGTGCCCCTTGCACACGTAGTCTGTAACGCCCGCCGAGATTGCCTCGCTCGCGATCGCTTCCGACCCCGCATCCGTATAGAGGATGAACGGTACATCGTCGGTTTCCGCCCGGACGGACTCGAGAAAGGCCAGTCCGTCCATATCAGGGAGATCGTACTCCGAGACGATACAGTCGACTTCGGTCTCTGCGAGGCGCTCGAGCCCGTCGTCGGCGCTGTTCGCGCGAAACGTTTCGATGGTCTCGTCTGCTCGCTCGAGGGCGGCTGATGCGTCGGGATACTCCGGGTCGTCGTCCACGTAGAGTACGCGGATCGGCTCCATCGAGACGCTCCCGGGAGGGGATTCGTCTCGGGTTTGCATAGGTTCTCTCTCGTTACAGCGGAGAAATAACTTGGGGTCGGGTTCCAGTTGCGGCTGGGCGGAACTATCGACGGTGGCCAGCCGCCCGGTAACTACCGCCCGTCGGAACCGAGCGGTGCGAGCAGTTGCTGTTTCTGACGCACTCTCCGTGCCTCATTCGACGGTGTAGCGGAACGAGACGGCGCTCACTCGGTATCGCGTCCTCGCCCGACTCAGCGAAGTCACGTTTCGGCGGCCCGGGTCCGTCCCGCTTCTCGTTATACCTGTTGTTTTCGTATGGTATGGCACACAACAAATGTGCTGACATTGAAGTAGCGGTGAAACATAGTGGGTTCGAAAGCATGCGTGTGTCCTATCAACACGCCAACGTTCGGAGCGGGAACGAGTCCACGCTCCTCCGATTCACGACCGACGATGGGACACGGGCGTGCATCCTCGTCGACTCCGGCGACGACGTCGATCTGGACTCGCTGCTTGGACCCGACGAGTATCTGAACGCGATCCTCCTGACACACGCACACATCGATCACTACCGGACGCTGGCGAGAAACGTTCGGCACAACGCCCCGATCTACACCTCGCCCGCGACGGCGACCGTCCTCAAGCGGGCGCTCCCGGAGGCGCGAAAGGACAACGATCTGGGCGATATCTCGGCCGCGCTCGACGCGCTCGAGCCCATCGACGACTGGACGTCGATCCTTCCCAACCTCGACGTTCGGCCCGTCCCCGCGGGCCACACGCCCGGTGGGGCAGGGTTTCTCGTCCGATTCCGGGAGACGGAGACGACCGGCGAACTCCTGAACGGCGAGCACCATCTCCTGGCGACGGGCGATTTCACCGAGCGCCCCTGTGCGGGCTATCCCGGGCTGGAGACGACTTACCCGTTCGACATCGACGCCGTCCTGTTGAACGCCTCGACCGAGGACGCCTATCCGAGCGCGCTCGACGAATCGGTGCGGACGGTCCTCGAGCGCGCCTACGCCGGCTCCCGGGTCGTCGTCGCGACGAGTTCGCTGACCGGCGTTCACTACGCGACGCTGCTGGGCCACGCGGCGGCGGCGCTCGACCGCGACCTCCCGATCACGCTCGTTGGCCAGGCCGCCAAGCTGTACGACGGACTCGGGCTCGACGACCCCGGGATCGAGACGCGGGACGTGTTCGACCGGCCCGGCGAGGTACTCGAGCAGGGCCGAGTCACGATCGGCGGGCCGGAGACGCCGACGCGGGGAAGCGCGTCTCGACTGCTCGAGGCGGTCGCGGACGACCCCGCCGCCGTGTTCGTCCAGCTCGCGACGGGCGACAGCGTGGCGGTGTCGAACGTGCGGTGTACGACGCGCTGTGTCGAACTGCGGAATCACCCGTCGATCGAGACGATCGATGACACCGTCCGCGACCTCGCGCCGACGCAGGTCGTGATCAAACACGCGATGGGAGAGACGTTAAATCGGTTCCAGCGCCGCTTCGACCGCTGTTTCACGTGGGGGACGAACGACGACGAGATCCACCGACTCTACGAGGGCGGCGAGTGGCTGGCCCCCGACTGGATCGCGGAGACGACGGCGACGAAGATCCGCACGCGACAGTGGAAAGCGATGAAAAACCGCTCGTTCGATGCGGCCGGAGCAGTTCCGACCGTCCGACGGGACTCGGTCAACCTCGCTGCGGAGGGGCTCGATCTCGAGGCGCTCGAGGACGCCTTCGCTCGATCGTCGGCGGATCCCTACGAAGCGTCGACCGCCGAGGACGAGCCGGCGACTGCGGGGACGGCGGTCGGCGTCGAAGGCGAGCCGACGACTGACGGGACGACGGCCGACGCCGAGGTGAAGGAGGCGGACGACCGGTCGCTCGAGGCGGAACTTCTCGACCGGCTTGCGGCGATCGAATCGAAACTCGAGCAGCCCGACGGGGAGACCGTCCGGGCTCGCGTCCTCACCGACGGCGACGGCGAGCAGGTCCTGCGACTCGTCGACACGGCGGATCTCGACGCGGGCGAGACCGTCGAGATCACGATTTCGACCGGCTCGTCGTAGACCGATCGCCCTCCAGTTGCACGCTCTCGTTTCTCCCCATCGCACCCCGTCGGGGATCGGGCGAACTAGTTATCACAATGACAAAGTGGCTCGTCGTGCAACGGGCTGCTACAATGTCCCTGCTCGAGCGCTTGCTCGGTGACGACACGCCCGACGAACAGGTCGACCTCGAGTCGCGCCAGAACGAGGCGGACGAGGCGCTGCGCGACGCCACGGAGCGAGCCGGCTACGCCGTCGAGGACTGCGGCGTGACCGGCGTCGCGGTCGTCAACGAAGGGCCGGACGGCGAGCCGGTCGTCGTGCCGATCGCCCGCTTCTCGCTCGGCGAGGATGTCGAGGACCCGGATATGGATCTGGTCTGGGACCTCGTCGGCGAGGCGGTCGACGCCGTGCAGGACCCCTTCGACGACGTGTTCGTTCGCCACTACGATATTCAGTTCACCTTCGATGGCGACGAACTCTTCGAGGCCGAGGAGTGTCGTCGCATCGCGCTGACCGACGACCTCGTCGACCGATTCGCGACCGATCCGGGGTTCGGGATCGACGACCTCCGCGAGGCGGTCGTCGCCGCGGACGACATCGACGATGCGATCGCGCCGGTCGCGTGGGGCGAGTGCAAAAACTACAGTCGCACGACCAACGCGGCGATCGTCACGGCCGGTGCGGCCGCCGCGGCGGGTGCTAGCGCGAGCGCCGCCTCCTGTGCCGGCGCTGGCGCGGCGGGCGGTGGCGGCGGCGCGTGCTGAGAGCCCGACGCGACTCGAGCACCGCGGTGTGACCGATCGCGCACAGTTACGGATGATGAGCGGAGATCGAGGCGGTCGACCGTCGGCGACCCACGACCTTATCGCTCGTCACGATCGTCGTCGGTCTCGGTGTGGTACTCGAGCAACCGCTGCAGCCCGGCTCTGATCGCCTCGCTTCGATTCCGATAGAGATCGTCGTCGACGAGCGATTCGATCGCCGCGAGCTGTTCGTCGGTCGCCCGGAAGGTCACCCGATCGAGGGTGGGGCCGTCCTCGAGTCGAGAGCGATTGTGCTCTGGCGTGGGGTCCGTGGGTGGGGTTCGGCTCTCCGTCATCGGCGATCACCGCCGGCCGACTCGAGGGAGGGTCGATCCGCCGCTTTCGACGCCGTGCTCGCGGTCTCGAGTAGCGGTGTGAGAGTCACGGTGACCATGAAATCGAAAGGGGGCGAGCGGTCGTAAGGGCTCGCGTAGCGGAGTGAAAGTGAAACAGTAATTCGGTCGTCGTCGCTCCTCACAGTCGCGACTCGACCTCGAGTCCGCCTCTCTTTCATAGAACAACGAACAGGTATACGGCACAACGAGTCAACCGTCAAACTGGAAGCCGCTCTCCGGAATTCGGGGAGGTACGGAAACGTCCCGACCCCCTCTTCGAAAGCACTGTCTCAGCTGAAAACCGATCGATACGTCGGCTGCCGCTCAGTCGTCGGCCGTTTCGGCGTCTGCATCCTCGCCCAGCACTTCTTCGCGGTGCTCGTCTAACAGCGGCGCGCGACCGCGGGGCTCGGGATTCGTCTCGCTCATCTTGATCGGGTTGCCCGCGATCTCGACCTTTCGGTCGGCGCCGGGCTGTTCGACGGGGTACAGCATGTCGCGTGCGTGGACGTGCGGGTCGTCGAAGATCTCTTCGGTGGTCTGGACGGGTGCGGCGGGCACGCGGCCCTCGAGTTTGCCTACGAGTTCGTCGTTGGTCTGCTCGCGGGTCCAGTCGGCGATCTCCTCGCGCAAGGCGTCACGGTGCTCGAGGCGCTCGGGGGTCGTGGGGTACTCCTCTGCGAGGTCCTCGCGGTCCATTATATCGCAGAGTTCCGCCCAGTGGTTGTTGTTGAACGCGGCGATGACGGCGTAGCCGTCGTCGGTCTCGAAGGCGTTGTAGGGGAACAGCGTAGGGTGGGAGTTGCCCCGCCGGGTGGGGGCCTCGCCGGTGTAGGACTGCTGGTAGATGGCGCGCTCGGTGAAGCTGATCATGGAGTCGTACATGCCGGTGTCGACGTACTGGCCCTCGCCGGTCTGTTCGCGGTGGTTGACGGCGGCGAGGATGCCGATGCAGTTCAGCGTCGCGGTGAAGAGGTCGCCGACGCCGGGACCGGTCTTCGTCGGCGGGCCGTCGGGCTGGCCGGTGGTCTCCATGACGCCACCCAGGGCCTGCGCGATGAGGTCGAAGGAGGGCTGGCCCTGTCGGTCAGTCTCGCCGGTGCGCGGGTCGCCGAAGCCCCGGATCGAGGAGTAGATGAGATCGGGGTTGTGTTCTTTCAGCGTCTCGTAACCGAGGCCGTACTTTTCCATCGTCCCCGCGCGGTAGTTCTCGACGACGATGTCGGCCTCCTCGACGAGCGAGAGGAAGTCCTCGCGGTCGTCCTCCTCGCGGAAGTTCAGTTCGATGCTCTTCTTGCCGCGATTGACGCTCTGGAAGTAGCCCCCGTAGGCTTCTTCTTCGGGGTCGTCGACGAACGGCGGGTTCGACCGGATCATGTCGCCGCCCGGTCGCTCGATTTTGACCACGTCCGCGCCCAGGTCCGCGAGCAACATCGTACAGTACGGCCCGGCGAGCACCTGCGTTAGATCAACGACACGAAGGTTGGAAAGCGCTCCCATAGTCTGTACGCCCACCTTACCAAACCATTACCAAAACCCTTACCATCGATCATGTAGTTGAGTTCGCCTACCAGGGGACGTGGGAACGCCCGACATAGGGACGCTGCTAGGACGTTTAAGGTGTATTATCATGGAAGATCATTAGGTTTATACCCGAGTCCCTCATGGTTCTGGATACGATGTCCCAAACGGTCGTCCTCGGCGTGATCGGCTCCGATGCCCACGTCGTTGGCATCACAATCCTAGAGCAAGCCTTCAGTGCAGCCGGCTTCGATGTCGTCAACCTCGGCGTCCAGACCTCCCAAGAGGAGTTCGCCGAGGCCGCGGTAGCCCACGACGCCGAGGCTGTACTGGTCTCGTCGCTCTACGGACACGCCGAGCAGGACTGCCAGGGATTCCACAGCGTCCTCGAGGACGCTGGCGTCGACGCGGTCAGCTACATCGGCGGCAACCTCGCCGTCGGACAAGACGACTTCGAGCAGACCCGGAAGACGTTCCGGGAGCTCGGGTTCGACCGCGTGTTCGACTCCGAGACGGATCCCGAGGACGCGATTGCCACACTCCGCGAAGACCTCCAGCTCAAGCCACCGGAGTCCGAGCGGGCAACTATCAGTTCTTAGATGTCTAGATGATACGAGACGAACGCATTCCATCCGACGAGCTACAGCGTATCGACGAGGAGATCCGGTCGAACTGGCCAACGGGGGCAGACGTCGACTTCGAGGAAGCCATCGAGTACCACGAATCGCTACCGGACCACAAGCAGTTCGCCGACGTCCTCGAGTCGGCCGACAAACCGCTGCTCCAGCCGCGGGCCGGCGTCCCTCGACTCGACGACCAGATCGAACTTCTCCAGTACCTCCATCGGGAAGGGCAGGCGGACCTGCTTCCGACGACGATCGACTCGTACACGCGTGACAACGAGTACGAGAAGGCCCAGCAGGGTCTGGAGAAGGCCCGCGAGACGGGCGACGACACGTTGAACGGCTTCCCCGCCGTCAACCACGGCGTCGACGGCTGCCGGAAGCTGATCGACGCGGTCGACGCGCCGATCGAGGTTCGCCACGGGACGCCGGACGCCCGGTTGCTCGCGGCGATCACCTTCGCCGGCGGCTTCCAGAGCTTCGAGGGCGGGCCGATCTCCTACAACATCCCGTACACGAAGCGCCACGGCTTAGAGGAGACCATCGAGCGATGGCAGTTCGTCGACCGGCTGGCCGGCGCGTACACGGAACGCGGCATCCGGATCAACCGCGAGCCGTTCGGTCCCCTCACGGGGACGCTCGTCCCACCGTCGATCGCCATCGCGATCATGCTGGTCGAGGGCAAGCTCGCCGCCACGCAGGGCGTGCGCTCGATCACGCTCGGCTACGGGCAGGTCGGTAACGTCGTCCAGGACGTGGCCGCCCTGAACGCCCTCAAAAAGCTGGGCAACGAGTACCTCCCCGACGAGGTCGTCGTCACCACCGTCTTCCACGAGTGGATGGGCGGCTTCCCGCCGGACGAGGCCCGCGCCAACGGCGTCATCAGCCTCGGCGGCATGACCGCCGCCATCGCGAAGCCGGACAAGGTCATCACCAAGTCGCCCCAGGAGTTCCAGGGGGTTCCGACCAAGGAAGCCAACGCCTCGGGCCTGCGCACCACGCGGCAGGTCATCGACATGGCGATCGAGCAGAAGATCGACATCGACGGCATCGAGGAGGAACAGGACTTAATCGAGCGCGAGACCCGGTGTCTAATGGACACCATCTTCGACCACGGCGACGGCGACGTCGTTCAGGGGACGCTCAAGGCGTTCGACTCCGGGGCGCTCGACGTGCCCTTTGCGCCCAGCGACAGTGCGCGGGGAGCCGTCCTCCCGGCCCGCGACGACGACGGTCGCGTCCGCATCTTCGAGTGGGCCGACCTCGAGATGGACGACGACATCAAGGAGATTCACAAGGCTCGACTCTCGCAGCGCGCCGACACCGAAGGCCGCGACCAGTCGTTCCGAATGGTCGCGGACGACGTCGACGCTATCAGCGATGGAAAGCTCATCGGCCGACCGCAGGGTGACGTCTAATATGGAAATCACAGGAGTGTACGCGACGCCCGGCTACTCCGGGTTCTTCTTCGACGACCAGCGCGCAATCAAGCAAGGAGCAACGCAGGACGGCTTCACCTACGAGGGCGAGCCCGTCACCGACGGCTTCGACGAGATTCGACAGGCCGGCGAAACGATCATCGTCGATATCGAACTCGCCGACGGCACCGTGGTGCGGGGCGACTGCGCCGCGGTCCAGTACTCCGGTGCCGGCGGCCGCGACCCGCTCTTTCAGGCTGAGGAGTACGCCCCAGTCATCGAGGGTCCCGTCGCCGACGAACTCGAGGGACGGGACGCCACCGACTTCCTCGACAACGCCGAGTTGCTCGAGGAGCTGGAAGTCGAGGGCGACCGGCTCCACACGGCGATCCGCTACGGCGTCTCCCAGGCGCTGCTCGCCGCGGCCGCCGAGGCCGAGAACACGACGCAGACGGACATCGTCGCCGACGCGCTCGGCACCGAGCCCGCGACGGAGCCGGTGCCGGTCTTCGGACAGTCCGGCGACGACCGCTACAACAACACCGAGAAGATGTTCGTCAAGGGCGTCCCCGTCCTCCCCCACGCGCTGATCAACAGCGTCGAGAAGATCGGCGAGGACGGCGAGGTCCTGCTCGAGTACGTCGAGTGGTTAGTCGAGCGTTCGCAGGAACTGGGTCCCGAGGGGTACGAGCCCCGCTTCCACATCGACGTTTACGGGATGATCGGCGAGATCTTCGGCGCGCCCTACGACCGCGAGGAGGTCGTCGACTACTTCGCCGCGCTCGAGGAGGCCGCCGCACCGTTCCCGATCCAGATCGAGGGGCCGATGGACGTGGGCAACCGCGCCGACCAGATCGACGCGATGGTCGAACTCCGCGAGGGGCTGGCCGACGCCGGCGTCGGCGTCGACATCGTGGCCGACGAGTGGTGTAACACCTTCGAGGACGTGCAGGCGTTCGTCGACGCCGGGGCCGCGGACCTCGTGCAGGTCAAGACGCCCGACCTCGGCGGGATCCACCGCAGCGGACAGGCGGTCCGCTACTGCGAGGGGACCGAGACCCGCGCCTACCTTGGCGGCACCTGCAACGAGACGGAAACCTCCGCGCGTGCCTGCGCCCACGTCGCGCTCGCGACGGACGCCGCGCAGGTGCTCGCAAAGCCCGGGATGGGCTTCGACGAGGGCTACATGATCGTCGAAAACGAGATGCGACGAACGATCGCCCGACGAGAACGAGAACAGTTAACGGCCGATACCGACGAGGTGACAGCAGATGACTGACTGGACCGATCCCGACACGTTCGCACAGGCGCTCGAGCAGGTCGAGACCAAAGAGAAGGGGAACTGCTTCGAGGACTTCGAAGAAGGGGACGTGATCGAACACGACCCCGGCCTCACGCTCACGCAGTTCGGTAACGAGGGCTGGATGAGCCAGACGCTCAACCACGACCCCGCCTACTGGCGAGCCGACGCCGCCGAGGAACGCGGCTTCGACGAGCCGCCGGTCCACCCTGATTATCTGACCGCCGCGACGCTCGGTATCACCGTCGAGGACCTCAGTGAGAAGGGCGGCTACTTCCTCGGTCGCACCGACGTGCGATTCCCCACTTCGCCGGTCTACACCGGCACCGAACTCCACGTCGAGAGCGAGGTCGTCAACTGCGCCACCTCGAGTTCCCGACCCGAGTACGGCATCGTTTCCTGGCGCACCCGCGGCAAAGACGCCGAGACCGGCGACGTGCTCTGTTCGTACGAGCGCACGAACATGATTCCCCGCCGCGAGCCCGTCGCGACCGACGGGAGCGGCGCCGCGGCGGCCGAAGACGACGAGGACGGCCCCGAACTCCCCGAGGAGTTCGTCGCTCCTGAGGGAGGGTATTTCGAGGACTTCGTCGAGGCTCTCGAAGCGGCCGACGACGAGAACGCCGCCGTCGCCTACCGCCACGAGCGCGGCCGTACGCAAGACGACGTGACCGTCGCCTCGCTGCCGCTCGCGACGCTGAACACGGCCAAACAGCACCACAACGTCGACGTGATGAGCGACTCCCCGTCGGGAAGTATCGTCACCTACGGCGACGTGACCCGGTCGACGGCGCTCGGCCACGCCCGCTCGGACGAGGAGACCTGGCGCGAGGTCGGCTTCGACGACGAGTCGTTCCACACGTTCGTCGCCGTCGGCGACACCGTCTACGCCTTCACGCGCGTCATCGAGGCCGACGACGACGCCTCGAGCGACGAGGCGGGCACCGTCACCTTCGAACACATTGCGTTCAACCAGGACGACGAACCCGTCTACTCGGGGACGCGGACCGCCGAGATTCGAAAGCGTTCTAACTAACACGATCGATTATCACAAACGACCGCAGACAATCACGAATCCATGACTGACGACATCCGACTCTGCCGCACGTTCCAGACCGCACCGGCCGGCGTTCCGAAAGACGACTCCGCGAAGTACCTCGTCTCCGCGCTCGAGGCCGAGGGCTTCCAGGCCCCCGACTGGCTCGTCCCCGACATGGAAGACGGGACAGCGCCGAACATGAAAGCCGAGGGCCTCGAGAACACCATCGAGAAGGTTCCCGAGTACGACTTCCCCGGCGAGATCTGGCCCCGCGTCGAGTGGAGCTACGAGGACGAGGAGTACTGCGAGAAGGGTCGCGACCAGATCGACCGGCTCGTCGCCGAGATCGGCGACGAGATCGACGGCGTCGTCGTCCCCAAAGTCGGCCGCCTCGAGGACGTCGAGCGCGCCGCGGAAGTCGTCGCCGAGGCCGAAGCCGAGCACGGCTACGAGGACGGCTCGATCGGTCTCTCGATCATCATCGAGACCGGCCGCGCCCGCTCCGATCTCCGCGAAATCTCCAAGTTCGGCGAGGACTCCCGGCTCACCGCGCTCATCTTCGGCCCCGTCGACTACGCCGCCGAACTCGGCGGCCGCGACCTCGGTGACGGGATGCCCCGCTGGGACGGCCTGCTCGAGGCCCTCTCGAACGAGGCCAGCGCCGCCGGCCTGCTCTCGATCGGCGGCCCCTTCGACGACCTGTTCAAGGAGCGCGCCGGCCTGACCTACTACAACGCCGACGAGTACGCGGATCAGGTCGAACACGAAGCGCAACTGGGGCTCGACGGCTCCTGGTCGCTGTACCCCAAACAGACCATCCAGGCCAACACCGTCCACATGCCCACCCCCGAGGAGCTCGAGCGCGACGTGAGCAAGATCGAGCGCTTCAACGAGGCCAAACGCGAGGGCACCGGTGCGGTCACGCTCGACGGCCAGATGGTCGACGAGGCCACGTTCAAGAACTTCAAGAACACGGTCCAACAGGTCCGCGCCATCGACGAGATGCGTCCCGACCAGACCGAGGAGTACTACGACGCCGACCTGCTGACGCGCGCCCGCGAACTCGAGCTCTCCTACAACTGAGATCGCCGACGCTCTCGAATCGTCGAGTGAACGATTTTTAATTCCGTCGACGCAACCGTCCAGCGGGCCGCATTGCGATTTCCGTCGGCGCGAGGTCGGGGTACCACTGCGGAGGCGCGCGCTGTGTCACGACGAGCGACCAGCGAGTCGTGACTCGACGCTGTGCGAGGGATGAGCGAGCGGAGCGAGCGAATCGGTTGGGGAGGACGTGGAAATTCCCTGTTGCCACGATAGCAGGACGAAACCCCCTTCTCGGTGCTCTCAGTTCAAGAATTGCATTCTCGAGGCCACGGTAGCGTACTCGAGAGGTCTCCCCCCTCTCGTTCGTTGGCGAAAACCGGTGGGGATGGGATTTGAACCACGCCCAGACGTGCTCGCTTCGCTGCGCGCGACTGGTCTGATTCAAATCCCATCGACCTCGCTGTCGCTCACGGTATTGTTCGCGACAGCAACGGTGGGGATGGGATTTGAACCCATGAGGCTTGACAGCCACCTGCTCTCAAGGCAGGCGCGTTAGGCCGCTCTGCCACCCCACCTCACCCTCCGCTTCTCCACACGTTCAAAAAGGGTTGTCGGTCTATTCGCGCTCGAGCCCGCCGCCCTCCCCGACCCGCAGTCCGAGTTCGTCCACGAACGCCGCCGTCGCCTCGGCTCCCGGTCGGCCGGCGGCCCGGCGGGCCTCGAGTCCCACGACGGTCGCCCGTAGCCCGGCCGGCGTCGCCACGGTCGGCAGCATCGGCGCAAACCCGACGGCGAGCCCCGCATCGGCCCCACGGCGGGCCAGCGTGGACAGTTCCGGCGTCGCGTACGCACTCTCGAAGTCGATCGGTTCGGAAAAGCCCGCGAAGTAGGTCCGGCCCTCGTCCGCGGGGCCGAGCACCACGTCGTGCCGGCGGAGCGACATCGCCGCGCCGTCGATCTCCGTCCGGGCGACCAGCGGGGCCGTCGGCTCGAGCACGCCCACGCTCTGGGCACCCTCCCGCTCGAGCAGGTGCGTGACGGTGTTTCCGATCCGTGCCGAGCGGCTCGAGCCGACCTGGCGCTCGAATCGCACGTCGGCGTCCTCGCCGAGCGCGCCGAGAGCGAGCGATCGGACCTCGGCCTCGGGGTCGCCGTCCGCGTACGCCGCGGGCAGCGTCTCGGCATCACGGTAGTTGAGCAGGAGGTCGCCGCCGCTCGATGCGACGGCCCAGAGGACGTCGGCGACGGCGGCCTCGTACAGCGAGACGGCCTCGGCGTCGGACAGCGGCGTCTCCTCGACGAGCGAGGGAAGGACGAGCCCCTCCTGTGGCGGGTCGAGCGGAACGACGACGATCATGCTGCCCACTCGGGGCGCGCGCTTCTTGAACGCGGCGCTTCCGGGGATCGATGGCCGGGATCGCGACGAGCGGACGCGGAGATGAGGGACGAAATGACGATGAATTATAATGGAGTAGCGTCTCAGAGGCGGTATGGACGAACGAACGATCGCCGGACTGGTCGGGACTGCCACGATCGCCGTGCTGGCAGTCATCGGCGTCTTCGGCTTCAGTAGCGGTTACCTGATCGATCCGCCCACCAGTATCTACCTCGCGCCGACGGTCGCCATCCTCGTCGTCGCGGTCCTCGTCGTCGGCGGCCTGGCCGCGCTCGGCGCCGGGTCGCGACGCTGGCGCGAGAACCCCTACTGGTAGCCGATTCTGCCGTCCCGGGGCTCTCTCAGCGTTCTCGCCGCCCTTTCGTCTGCCGATAATCCGACGCCATCAGTTCGACGAACGCCTCGAGCCACGCCTGCGTCTGGTCGTCCGTCTGGTCGCGAGGGTCGATCATCGGGACGAGTTCGAAGCCGCGGCCGCGGATTCGCTGTGCGTGGTCCTCGGGGAGCGTGAGGTCGTCGACCGGCGTCGTCGTGTACTCGGTTCCCAGTTCGGCGAGCGTGCGCTCACCGACGGGGACGAGGATCTCGGGGTTGATCATCCTGATTTCGGCGTTGAGGAAGGGTTCGCAGTTGTCGACCTCCTCGTCGGTCGGCCCCCGCTCGGGGTCGCGACAGCGGGTGAGGGTCGTCAGATAGACGTTCTCGAGTTCGGGGCGCTCGGCCGGCGAGTCGACAGCACAGAGGCCGAGTCGCTCGAGCATGCGTCGTAGCCCACCGTCGCCGTCGCTGCCGCCTGCGCCAGCGAAAGGGACGCCGGTCTCGTCGGCCCGCGCCGTGGGCCGCTCGCCGACGAACAGGAAGTCCGCGCCCACGTCACCGTAGCCGTGGACGACCTGCGTGCGCGTCTCGCACAGCGCCGGACAGTTCCGACACGCCTCGTCCATCCCGAATGGGTTCGCTCGAGACCGTTGACTCGCGTCCATACTCGGTTCTCGTGGCTGGGACGCAAAAGCTGCGCGACTGGCCGAATCGGAGCGGTCGCCACGACGAGACCACTCCCAGCAACCGTGTCACTCTCGGGACTGGGCCGTTTCGATCCACTCCGTGGCGCGGTCGGCCGAGATCTCTGCGGCCTCGGCGACGTGGTCCACCGCCGCGTCCGCGAGGTCGGCGACGCTCTCGATGCCCGCGTCCGAGAGTCGCTGGGCGTACGTCTGCCCGACGCCGTCGATGCGCTGTACCCTCTGCTCGTTTGCATCGGTTTCTCGTTCGGTCGCCGTTTCGACCGCGCTCGTCGTTTCGATGGCTATCTCTTCGGTCGCCGCGGCGGCTTCGCCGGCCGGCTCCTGCGTGCCCTGTCGGGTCGTCTCGGCGATATCCTCGGTCTGTTGTTGGGCCAGTTCGACACTCTCTTCGACGCTGCGAACCCCGTTGATGGTCTGGTGTTCGGTTTCCAGCTGTGCGTCCAGGAGTGATTCGGTCGATTCCACCAGAACGTGATGTTGCTGGTCGGTCAGTTCGTCGACCGCCCGGAGGAACCTCGACTCGAGCACTTCCAAGGCTGCGTCCTGCGTTCGTTCGAGCTCGTCGAACTGGGCTTCGACGACCGTCCGCATGTTGGGCCCGTCCCCGTCGAGTGCCGACTCGAGGGCGTCGAACTGGACGTGAAGGAGCTGCTGGGTCAGTTTCGCGCTCTGCTCGAACTGGCCGTTCAGCAGTTGCATGGTTCCCTCAGCCCCTTCTTCGAACTGCTCGTCGACGCTCGATCGAACGTCGTATCGGTCCTCGTCGAGCGCCGACTCGAACGCCTCGAGTTGCGCATCGAAGAACGCTCGAGCGAGTTCCGTCGCCTGACGCTGTGCGCTTCGCTGGGCTGCGAAGCCGGTCCGGAGGAATCTCTCGGCCGCGTTCTCTTGGATCTCGAGGCTCTGCTCGAGCAGTTGCTGGCCGTGCTTGATCGACCGGCGTTGCAACTCGAACGTCGCTTCGATGGGGGTCGTTGCGTTTGTCATGAGTGTGGCGGATCGGTGACGGCGCTTGCCGCGTCCGTCGCCGGGTCCTACCCCGGCGTACACCTGTCAATGATATAAACAACTCCCCTAAATGGTTTTAGTCACCATTGAACACCTCTGAGCGGAACCTCCACTGGAGGCGTCGCGTTTCAGTGCACCCAACAGCCACCGCTGCGTCCGCTGGCGCGGCCGTCCGTCGGCCTCGGAGTGGTCGGTCGAACGAGACCGCGAGCAGGCGCGTCGAGCCGTCTCGAGCCGCCCCGGTTTGGAACCACAGCAGGAAACGATGAGACGAGAATTAGCGCTCGAGACCGCCGCGTTCGCCGACCTCGAGGATGTACTTCACGTTGCGGACGATCACCTCGGGCGAGGTTTCCTCGGACTCGTCGTACAGGTCGCTCGTTCGATAGAGGATGTTCGCGAGTTGGTCGCGCTCGCTCGAGTCGCCGCGAATCTCGTCGGCGACCTCGCGGAGGAGGGTGACGCGTTCGGGGTCGGGTTCGAACCCGTCGGCGACGGCAGGGGTCGCCTCCCCGCCGTCATCGTCGGCTTCGCCGGTGGTCATCGATCGGGCGATGCGGCTTCGCTCCGGCGCGTCTGCGAGATCCCCTGTCGGTGGACGATCCCGGTGTTGTTCGCGACGTTTTCCGTGATCGTCCGGAGGGCGTCGCTGGTGCCGTCACCGTCTTTCAACACGGTGGGCTTCCCGCCATCGCCGCCCTCGCGGACGGCCGGATCGAGCGGGATCGAGCCGAGGAAGGGGAGTTCGTGTTCCTCGGCGAAGGCCTCCCCGCCGCCGGAGCCGAAGATATCGTGTTCGCCGCCGCAGTCGGGACAGGCGAACGTCGACATGTTCTCGGCGATCCCCAGGACGACGGTGTCGTGTTTGGCGAACATCTCGAGGCCCTTGCGAGCGTCGTCTAGCGCCACGTCTTGGGGCGTTGTGACGATGACCGCGCCGGTGACGGGCATGGTCTGGAGCATCGTCAGCTGGGTGTCGCCGGTCCCCGGCGGCAGGTCGACCACGAGGTAGTCGAGGTGGCCCCACTCGACGTCCTCGGTGAGTTGCGTGATGACCTTGTGGACCATCGGGCCGCGCCAGATGACGGGGTCGTCCTCGCCCGTGAGGAAGGCCATGCTCATGAGCTTCACGCCGTACTTCTCGGGCGGCACGAGGGTCTCGTCCTCGGTGGCCATCGGCGGCTCGTCGGCGTCGACCATCCGCGGGACGTTCGGGCCGTAGACGTCGGCGTCGAAGAGGCCGACGCGGGCACCCAACTGCGAGAGCCCCGCCGCGAGGTTGACCGCGACGGTCGATTTGCCCACGCCGCCCTTGCCGGAGGCGACGGCGATGACGTTCTTGACGTTCGGCAACACCTGTTCGTCGTTCGTGAGATCGTCCCGGTCGGGCACGCTCGCGGTGAGCTCCGGCTCGAGACCCGCGTCGGTCAGCACACGGCGAACGTCCGCGGCGATGTCGCTCTCGGCCGGCGAGTAGGGTGCACCGAGCGCGAGATCGACGTGGACCTCGTCGCCATCGACGCTGATGTCGTTGACGAGTCCGAGCGAAACGATGTCGTCGCCGAGTTCGGGATCGTCGACCCCCCGAAGGCGGTCGCGAACGGCGGCTTCGTCCATGCCAGTAGGTACTGCCGGGCGTCGAAAAGGGTTGTGTTCCCACCTTTTTATCGGAGTCCTCGGGCGGCGTTGCCGCCCTCGGACCCCGACAAAAATCTGGACCAAAAAAGCCGCTCGCTCCCTACCACACGGGTGCAGGCCCTTACGGCGCAAAGCGCCATACGGTTGGTCGTTCGGGGGTGCAACGCTCGTACAGTTCGCCTCTACGCGTTGAAATCGAACCGCGGCCCCCCGTAGGTCGGCGGATCGGGCTCGAGTTCGACCCCCTGTTCGTAGCGCACGAAGTTGAGATAGAACGGGCGGCCACAGCCCTCGACTGGGTCGCCCTCGAGGTCGGTGACGGGGCCGTCCTCGCCGCAGAGAAATTCGATCCCGTCGGCGTCCTCGAAGTCGTCGTCCGGGCCGGCATACTCCCAACCCGGTTGCGGGGCCGTAGTCACGGAGCGGTCGGCGAGGTCTGGGCTGCGCTCGACGCTCACGACGGCATCGCAGTGGGGGCAGGTGTATCGAACGGTGACTGTCATCGGCCGTCCTAGGGCGCTCGCGGACGTAAGGCTGTGGCCCGCGGCGTGTCGCCACCCGGAACACCTTTCCCGCTGACGAGAATTCGTCCACGTATGATCGACGAGACGGCCGAGGAAATCCGTGAGATGCAGACCCACAGCTCCTCGGTGGTGGCGGCGAACGCCGCGCGCGCCCTCGAGGAGCTGACCGAGCGGGAGTTCGCCACCGTCGAGGAGTACGTCCGCGCGCTCGAGCGCAACGGCTCGGTCCTGCGGCGAGCCAACCCTTCCCATGCCTCGCTGCAAAACGCCGTCCGCGAGGTGGTCGACGATGTGACCGACGCCGACCTGGACAGCGTGGAGGCGGCCCGCCGGCTCACCAGCGAGAAGATCGAAGACGTCGTCACGCGGATCGAATCCGGCAAGCGACTCGCGGCCGAAAACGCCGTCGAGCACCTCACGGACGGCGCGACGCTGCTGACTCACGACTACTCTTCGACGGTGCTCGAGGCCCTCGAGCAGGCGACCGCGGCCGGCAAGACGTTCGAGGTCTACGTCACCGAGGCCCGGCCCCGGTACCTGGGGCGCAAGACCGCCCGGACGCTGGCCGACGTGGACGGCGTCGAGGCGACGCTGCTGGCCGACAGCGCCCACGGGATCTATCTCGAGGAGTGCGACCGCGTCGTCGTCGGCATGGACTGTATCGTCGACGACACCCTCTACAACCGCGTCGGCACGTTTCCGATCGCGGCGACGGCCGCCCAGGTGGACGTGCCGGTCACCGTCCTCGGCTCGGCGTCGAAGATCGTCAGCGAGGGGTTCGTCTTCGAGAACGAGTTCCGGCCGGGCAGCGAAGTGATGGCCGAACCCGCCGACGGCTTCGACGTGAAAAACCCCGCCTACGACGCGACGCCGACGGCGTTGCTCGAGAGCGTGATCACCGACGAGGGGCGACAGGAGTTCTGACGGCCCCGACGCGACGCGCGATCAGTCCCGTTCGCCGAACGCTCGCGGCGAGCCGTCCGTCGGGCTGGCCCACGCGACCGCGTTGCGGAGCACCCGGCGAACGTCCTCGTTCTCGTAGATCGGATACGTCTCGTGGCCCGGCCGAAAGTAGAAGATGCGCCCGCTGCCGCGCCGGTAGCAACAGCCGCTGCGGAACACCTCGCCGCCTTCGAACCAGCTGACGAACACCTGCCGATCGGGCTCGGGCACGTCGAACGGCTCGCCGTACATCTCCGTCCGGGGGAGTTCGATCGACTCCGCGAGCCCGTCGGCGATCGGATGACCCGGATCGACGATCCACAGGCGCTCGGTCCCGCCATCCTCGCGGTACTGCAGGCTACACGTCGTCCCCATGAGTCGCTTGAAGATCTTCGCGTAGTGGCTCGAGTGAAGCGCGACCAGGCCCATCCCCTCGAGGACGCGCTCCTGGACCCGGTCGACGATTACGTCGGCGACCTCGTCGTGGGCTTCGTGGCCCCACCACACCAGCACGTCGGTCGATGTGAGCACTGCGTCGGTGAGGCCGTGATCGGGATCGTCGAGCGTGGCGGTTCGGACCGTGTGCTCGTCGGCGAGCGCATCGGCGATCGCCGCATGGATCCCGTCGGGATAGACGGCCGCAACCTCGTCGTCCGCTCGCTCGTGTCGGTACTCGTTCCAGATCGTGACTGCTGCCATAGCGGTGTCCTCCATCGTCGCCGCCCTTAGCTCGGCCGGTCAGCGCCGGATACGTTCACGAAATAATATAACAAATCAAATCTAACGCCCGGTCTTGGCGAGTAATAGTCTAGTTTTACCGGAATGATGGCCCGACTGTATGATTAATCGGTCACAACTCTTATTTCGATCGCCGACCGCCTCTCTCTATGGACCGGGATCGCACTCAAACGTCATCGAAATACTTGATTTCTCACTACTCGCTCGTCGGTGTGGGCGCGAAATCGGGGGTTGAGATATGAACGGTGAGGAGATCGGCGTCGGCGTCGTCGGTCTCGGTGGAATGGGGACGCTCCACGCACAAAGCGTCCGCGACCTCGGCGCTGATGTCGTCGCGGGCGCGGACCTCGTCCCGGAGCAACGCGAGCGGTTCGCCGCCGAGTTCGACGCGGCGACCTACGAGACCCACGAGGACCTCGTCGTCGACGACGCGGTCGACGCCGTCATCGTGACGACGCCGAACCGGTTTCACGAACCGATCACCGTCGCCGCACTCGAGGCCGGCCGCGACGTACTCGTCGAGAAGCCCCTCGCGCACACCTTAGAGAGCGCCGAACGCATCGCCGCGGCGGCGGCCAGAGCCGACGGGATCTGTATGGTCGGCTTCCACAACCGCCACGCGGCGTCGATGGCTATGTTCGACGAACACCACGCCCGCGGTCGCTTCGGCGACCTGACCCACGTCGAGGCGAACTACGTCCGCCGACGCGGCGTCCCCGGTCCCGGCTCCTGGTTCACCGATCCGGAACTCGCCGGCGGCGGAGCGCTCCTCGATATCGGCGTCCACGCCCTCGATCTCGCCCTCTACGCGCTCGACTTTCCCGAGATCACCGAGGTCAGCGGCGTCGCCCGGACGACGTTCGGGCCCCAAGCGGAGTACGCCGACCCCGACGGCTTCGGCGACAACTGGAACGCCGAGGCCGAGACATACGAGGTCGACGACTCCGTCAGCGCTTTCATCCGCACCGCCGAGGGACAGACCATCTCCCTCGAGGCCGCGTGGGCGACGAACCGCGAAGGGAGCATGGACTTCCGCGTGCGCGGCACGCGGGCCGGCGCCCAGTTCGACATCGGCGACACCGACCTGCGGATCCTCGAAGCTGGCACCGCCGGCTGCGACCACTACGCCGACGTGGAGATGACCGGCGACACCGCGATGACCGGCTACGCCGAACAGGACGCAGCGTTCCTCGCGGCCATCGCCGCCGGCACGACGCCGGAGAGCAACACCATCGAGGAGGCCCTGACCGTCCAGCGCGTCATCGACGCGATCTACCGCTCGAGCGAGACCGGTCGAGCGACGACGGTGAGAGAGGCCGAGATCGAACTCGAGCAGACGACGCGAATCAAGTAGTCCGGTCCCCCGGTCGCACCGACGGCCACCCGAGATGTCCCGTCTCGAGGGCGACCAGTGACGGGGCCCGGTTTTCTGTAACTACTCGTTCAGACGCACTGATCTGCGGTCAGAAAACGAAAAGCGAAGGCACGAACGGAGCCGAGGGCGGTCGCCCCGACTATCTGTCCAGAGCGCCGATTACAGCACGTCGTCGAAGTCGTGGTGGCCGTGGATATCGACGCCCTCGTCGGTGATCTCACAGAGGAAGACGCCGTTACCGGAGCCGGTATCGCGCTCGACGGCCGATTTGATGCCGCGAGCGGCGACCGTCTTCGCTTCCTCGTTGGACATGTCTGGTTCGTAGGCCTGCTCTAGGTGACCGTAGGCGAGTTGCATGCCGGAGCCGGTGACGGTGTAGTCGTCTTCCATGACGCCGCCGGCGGGGTCGATGCTGTAGACGTGGCTGCCCTCCTCGTCGACGCCGCCCAGAATCGGGTGGATGGCGAAGAACGGGCCACCGCGGGCGAAGTTGCCCGCCAGCGTCGCGAGCGCGTCGATGCTCATGTCCTCGCCGCGGCGGGCCTCGTAGAGGTTGACCTCGGCGCGGAGACTCGAGATGAACGACTGGGCGCCGCCGACACTGCCGACGAGGGTCAGTGCGCCGGTCGGGTGGATCTGTTCGACCTTCTGGACGTTCTTGTTCGAGACGAAGCGGCCGCCGAGGCTGGCGCGCATGTCCGTCGCGATGACGACGCCGTCGGCCGTCGAGATGCCGATCGTCGTCGTTCCGGTCTTGTTGACGTTCTCGAGGTCGGCCCGCGTCAGATCGTTCTCCGGGAGGGAGCCGATCTCCGGCTCGTAGGGGTTCGGATCGTCGGCCAACTGGTCGACCGTCCGGGAGAAGTCGGAGTCGTGTGTGGGCGTGCGCATTACCGGACAGATACGACCGGGACGGTATAAAACACCGGCGGTCACTGCCCTCGTTTCCGCTTCCAGCGGTCGCGAGGTAAAGTCGACTCGAGCGCCGGTCGGCGGTATCGAAACGCGGTCGCTCGGGGACCGACGAACGGAAAACGCGGAACGCGGTTGGCCGATCAGGGCTGGGTCGCCTCGTACGCTTCCTCGACGTTGGCGAGGACGCGGTGGATCGGGAGAGTCAGCCCGGCCTGGCGGGCGGCGATGGCGAGTGGCATTGCGACGATGCCGGTCACAATGCAGAGCTGGTACAGTGCGAACAGCGTCGCGCGGTACACGCGGGATATCATCGGCGTTCAGCCGTGGCTCAGACGGAGGGAGTATATAAGCCTTCTTGAAGGACGGATTTCATAATTATCTATCTGTCGCGAACGGGTCGGCGCAGTCGTGCGATTCAATCTAGCTTTCTCCGAGCACAAGTGGAGGCGCACTCGAGGCGATCTACGCCTAAGCGGGCGCCAATCGATCCGGGGATTTCCCGTAAGTTATGGGAATCATTCGATTCACGTGCGCACCGCTGCGTCGACGGCGCGCGCCTGCGAGAGCGTCGCAGTCGCCGTGTGAGCATGCCACAGTGGCGCGGACGAGCGGCGACGAACCGCAAAGCAGGAAACCCCCCGGACCGACCACCACGTATGAGCAACTACCTCGTCGCGATGGAGGCGGCATGGCTCGTTCGTGATGTCGACGAGATCGACGACGCGATCGGCGTGGCCGTCAGCGAAGCCGGGAAGCGACTCAACAGCGAAGACATGGACTACGTCGAGGTCGAAGTTGGCGCGACGGGCTGTCCGGCCTGCGGCGAGCCGTTCGACTCCGCCTTTATCGCTGCCGACACTGCGCTCGTCGGCCTCGGACTCGAGATGGAGGTCTTCAACGCCGATGGGGAAGAACACGCCTCCAGAATCGCGAAAAGCGAGGTCGGTGGCGCGCTGCGTGACGTGCCGCTGTCGGTCGTCGAAGTCGTCGAGGTTCCGGACGAGGACTGAGTTCGCCGATCGACCCAAAGCTCTTTCTATAACCCTCGGTTATTTAGAGACATGGAACTTCCGACGCCCGCGGACCTCCGACAGCGCCGTACCGAACTCGGGCTCACGCAAAGCGAACTGGCGGACACGGCGGACGTCTCTCAACCGCTGATCGCCCGCATCGAGGGCGGCGACGTCGACCCGCGTCTGTCGACGCTCCGCCGGATCGTCAACGCCTTAGAGAAAGCCGAGAGCGACGTGATTCGGGCGGCGGACCTGATGAACGAGGCCGTCGTCAGCGTCGCGCCCGACGATTCTGTCAGCGAGGCCGCCCGCGAGATGGAAGAGGAGGCCTACTCCCAACTGGCGGTCATCCAGGACGGCATCCCCGTCGGCTCGATCAGCCAGACCGATCTGGTCCACTTAGACTCGGAGGACCGCGACGAACCCGTCGAGGAGCACATGAGCGAGAGCTTCCCGACCGTCTCGAAGGACGCGACCCTCGACGAGATCAGCAACCTGCTCGAGCACTACAAGGCCGTGATGATCACCGAGGCGGGCGAAACCGTCGGCATCATCACCGAGGCGGACATCGCCGCGCGGCTCTCCTGATCGCCCGTTCGATCCTCGAGCGCGCGTATCGCCCAACCCCATCCGACTACTGCCGGCCGAATATTCATCAGTTCGACCGTCGGGAATGCAATCATGGCCGAGGAAGACGGCGAACTCGGATTTCTCGGAGCGGCCTCGATCGGGCTCGGTGGGATGATCGGCGGCGGCGTGTTCTCGGTGCTCGGCGTCGTCGCGACGATTGCCGGCGCTGCGGCGTGGCTGGCGTTTACCGCGGCGAGCCTCGTCTCGATGGCCGCCGCGTACTCGTATATCAAACTCAATCAACTCAGCGACGAGCGCGGCGGCTCGGTCTCGATGATCGAAGCGTACGTGGGGAACTCGACGCTCGCCGGGATGGTGGGCTGGACACTGCTGTTCGGGTACGTGGGCGCGATCGCGATGTACGCGTTCGCGTTCGGTGGCTTCGCCGAGCGGCTGCTGGATGTCCACTCGGTCCTCGGGTTCTCCGCCCGGCCGCTGCTCTCCGCCCTCGCCGTCGGCGGGTTCATCGCGCTCAACGTCGTGGGCGCGAAGGCGACGGGGACGACGGAGGAACTGCTGGTCGGGCTCAAGCTGGCGATCCTCCTCGCGATCAGCGGCTGGGGACTGTACTACGGCTGGACGGTCGACCAACTCGAGTACGGTTTCGGCCACCTGACGAACACGAGTTTCCTGACTGCGGTCGCGATCTCGTTCGTCTCGTTCCAGGGGTGGCAACTCGTGATGTACGACCAGGAGAGCATCAAGAACCCGTCGAAGAACGTGCCGCGGGCGGTCTACGTTTCGATACTCGGGGCGATCGTCGTCGACAGCCTGGTCTCGATCCTCGTCACGAGCCTCGTCGCGACGAACGTGATCGCGAACCACCCCGAGATCGCGGTCGCGGAGGCCGTTCGTCCGTTCCTCGGCGGTCTCGGCTTCGTCTTCGTGGCCGTCGCGGCCCTCTTTTCGACCGGGAGCGCGATCAACGGGACGCTCTTCAGTGCCGCCCACTTCGCGAAGGGAATGCTCGCCGACGGTCTCCTTCCGGATCGATTCGGCGACGCCGAACAGGAGGGCGTCCCGACACAGACGGTTCTGGTCATCGGCGTCGCCGCCGCCGCGTTCACCTTCTACGGCAGCCTTCAGGGGATCACCTCCTTCGGCTCGCTCGCCTTCATGGTCGTCTTCGGCGCGATGAGCTACCTCGCGTTCCGCCAGCGCGACGCCGAGGATGTCTCCGCGTTCGTTCCCGCGGTCGGCATGCTCGGCACCGCGACGCTGCTCCCGCTGTTGCTCTATCGCCTCTACACCGAGCAGCGGTCGGTGTTCGTGACCGTCGTCGCGCTCACCGCGATCGTCGTCGGCCTCGAGGTGCTCTACTTCGAACGCAACACGCTCGAGGACGGACTCCAGACGGTCGAAAACCGGATTTAGCGGGTCGGATCAACGCGGGGACCGGTCGGCACTCCGACGCGGCGCAGCGGAGACGCCGGAACGCGCCACCGGGCGATGCCCGCGAGTTCAGTCGACATCGGGACGAGGGGCGTTCTCGTATCTGATCATCTTTTCCGATTTATCGGAAATCGTCTCGTAGATTCGTTGCAAGGTCGCCTCGGCTGCGAGCAGGTTGTGATCCTCGAGGAACGCCCGTCCCTCGTCGGTCAGCCGGTAGAACGTCCAAGGATAGCCCTGTTGGCGTCGGTCGTTCGGGAGGGTGACCGCCTCGACGATTCCGGCGTCGATCAACTTCTGGACGTGCTTGTATACCGTCGCCTCGCTCACGCTCGGGTTCAGTTGCTCGAGTTCGTACAGCGACGGCAGCCCCTCTGGGTGTTGCAGGATGTTCGCGAGGATCGCGAACCGCGTCTCTTGGGTGACGAAGTGAACGAGTTCGCGCGCGTTCGCCCCCTTCGGCGTCCCCACGTCGGTACTCATACGGGCCCGTACGGAACGCAGCGCCAAGTAGTTTACTCTGGGGTAAACTACGGGGGCTCGAGCGCGCCGCGGTCAGTATCGGAAAAATCGGAAACGGGACGGTAACGACTATCCGTAATTCGCGATAACTGATTCGTATGACCGACGACGATCCGCCGGAGCCGGACGAGGTGTTGGCAAGCGCGACGGAACGACTCGAGAACGCGGAGCTTTCGCTGTCGGACAACGAGGAACTCCTCCACGAACTGAGCGAACTCCGGCCGCTCTACGAGACCGAGCGCTCGTATTTCGTCCTCGGGAACTACGACCGGGAGCCGATCCGCCGGCTGAACCTGGTCGTCGATCGCCTGAACCGCCGACCGGACGCCTATGCCTTCCGGATGGTCGACGTTCGCGGCGACTGGGACAACGGGATCGCGAAGTTCTGTCTGCTCGCGGACCTGGTCACCCACATCGTCGGCGTCGCGGAGCGCGAGCCCAGCGGCTTCCTCGTCGAGCAGGGACTCCTCGCCGGGACGACCGAGTATTTCGAAAAGACCCACGTGCTCAAGCGGACGTACCCCGAGGACGACCGACCCTACGGCTGGATGGAGGACGGCGTCTTCGACCTGCTCGAGACCGAGGAGCGACTGTACCGGTGGGAGACCGAGGCCGACCTCGTCGAGGCCGCCGAGTCGCTGCCGTGAACGCGGCCGGAGTGACACCGGGTGCACGTCGATCGAATCAGCCGTCGAACAGCGACGCGAGTAGCGTCGACTCGGCCTTCCGGAGGTGCTCCGCCGCGGTCGCGGTCGCGCAGTCGAGTTCGCGGGCTACGTCTTCGGTCGTCGCCGTCCGGGGCACGTCGTAGTAGCCGAGTTCGAGCGCGGTCGCGACCGCCTCCCGCTGGCGCTCGGAGAGGCGGCCGACGACGCTGTCGGCGGCGACGCGCTTCCCGCCGACCCGCTCGACGGTCACGCCGACGCCGTCGGGGACGCCGTCGACCGCGGCTTGAATGTCGGCCTCCGTCCCGACGATGCTGAACGTGTTCGTCCCGTCGTCGTTGCACTCGATCGGCGGCACCGTCATGAGGCTGCCGCGGGTGAAGTTCTCGAACAGCGAGCGGGCCGCCGTCGAGACCTCTCCCTCGAGAAAGCAATAGCACGCTCGGTCCGTGACCGGCAGTATCTCGTAATTCGACACCATCGGACTCTCGGCGAGTTCGCCTTCGAAGCGCCGATAGTCCCCCTCGAGTCGGAACAGAAAGCCCGTCGGCGGGCTCGAGACGTTCCAGTTGACGATCCGGGCTCGCTCTACGTAGTCGGCTCCGCCCGCGAGCCGCTCGTAAATCGGCGGCGCGTAGTCACCCCGCGGGTCCAGCGTGATGCGGACGCGTTTCATGCGTTCGCGTTCGAAAACGCCCGTGAAATCACTTCGCCTCGACGACGGCCTCGAACGGCAGATGATAAACCCACCCGACCGATTCGGCCGAATCGATTCCACCCCGGCGGTCGTCCGACCGCATATGCAGCGAAACGTCGGCGGACTCGATCGAATCGTCAGGGCCGTCCTGGGAACGTGGTTGCTCGTCGTCGCGGGTGCGGCCCTGTTGACCGATCGCCGGACTACCGCCGCCGCAACGGCGATCGCCGGATCGGGCCTGCTGATCAACGCGGTGACCCGATTCTGCGGCGGAAACTTCGTGCTCGGCATCGACACGACCGAAGGGTGCTGCTCGCGCGAGTGACTCGAGCGGGCGGCGGCGATCCACGGGCAGGGCCGCCGGGCCGGAGCCTGCCACCCCCTGGCGCGACCGCCGAATCGGCTACTGGTGACCCGACACCGGCACCGGTTCGTAGGGCTCCTCGAGGTACTCCATTTCGGAATCCGAAAGGCTGATCTCGAGGGCCTCGACGGCCTGCTCTAGGTGTTCGACGCTGGTCGTGCCGACGATCGGCGCGTCGACCCACTCTTTGTGGAGCAGCCACGCGAGGGCGATCTGGGCCATCGTGACTCCCTTGTCGTCTGCGACCTCCGCGACGCGCTCGTTGATCTCCGGACCGCCGCCCTCGCGGTAGGGGTGTTCGTAGAGGTATTCCTCGGACTCGCCGCGCGTCGTCGCGTCGATCTCCTCGTGGGGGCGGGTCAGATAGCCCCGCGCTAGCGGCGACCACGGAACGACGCCGACGTTCTCCTTGTCACACAGCGGCAGCATCTCGCGTTCCTCCTCCCGGTAGACGAGGTTGTAGTGGTTCTGCATCGTCGCGAAGCGCTCGAGTCCCAGCGAGTCGCTCGCGTGGAGCGCGTCGGCGAACTCGTGGGCCCACATCGAGGAGGCGCCGATGTACCGCGCGTGGCCCCTGCGGACCGCGTCGTCGAGCGCCCGGAGCGTCGTCTCGATCGGGGTGTTGTGATCCAGCCGGTGGATCTGATAGAGGTCGATCGTGTCCATCCCCAGCCGCTCCCGGCTGGCCGCCAGTTCCTGCTCGATCGCCTTCCGGGAGAGGCCACCGGAGTTCGGGTCGTCCTCGCGCATCCGGAAGAAGCCCTTCGTCGCGACGACGGACTCCTCGCGGTGGCCCTCGAGAGCGTCGCCCAGCACGCGCTCGGACTCGCCCATCGAGTACATGTTTGCCGTATCGAAGAAGTTGATCCCCAGATCGATCGCGCGGTCGATGATCTCCTTGCTCTCCTCGTCATCCAGGACCCACTCGCGCCAGTCGCTCGAGCCGAAGCTCATACAGCCCAGACAGATGCGACTCACCTGCATCCCGGTCGAACCGAGCGTCGTGTACTCCATACCGGCCGTACGGAAACCCGCGAAAAAAGCGTGCGTGGTGCGGCAAACGACAACACGCATCGAACGTCCCCTTCTCGGATCGTCGGGACGGCCTACCAGTGACCGAACAGCCGCTCGAAGACGTTCCGATCGCTCGGTCGCTCGGCGAGCAGGACCGACCCCTCGACCTCGTTGACCACGTCCATGTGCAGGGAATCCGTCATCAGTCGCGAAATCACGCCTTCTTCGGTCGCGCCCAGCAGGACGAGCGGGTGATCGGCGGCCGCCCGACAGATGGTGTCCTCGACGTCGCCGGAATCGTCGACGACGAGTTCAGCGTCCTCGAGATCCCGCTCGGCGGCCCAGTCGGCGAGGAACTGCTCGCCGGCCTCGCGGTCGTCCGGGCCGGCGACGACGTGCAACAGCGTCACGTCGGCCCCGATTTTCGTCTGTAGCGTCTGCGCGACCTCGGCACTCAGGTCGGAGTCCGGGCCGCCGGCGGTCGCCAAGAGGACCCGGGAGGTATCCAGCTCCCGATCTTTGAGGATGAGAAAGTCACAGGGGAGGTTGCTCGTCAGTTCGCTGATCCGGCGCTCGGCGCGGCCGGAACTCCAGGGTCGGTCGGTGCCCCAGCCGAGCAAGACGAGGTCGGACCGCTCGCGTTCGGCGGTGGCGAAGACGTCCTCGAACGACCGGTGGGAGACGACCGTCGACGTCTCGCAGGGCACGTCGTAGGCGTCGGCCCGCTTCCGGACGTCCGCCATGCGCTCTTCGGATTCGGCGACGATCCGTTCGGTCTGGCCGGCCCCGTAGCGCATCGACGTCCGGTTGGGCATCTGGACGACGTGGACGGCGTGGATGATCGCGTTCTCGCGGCCGCTGGCCAGCGTGCAGGCGAAGTCGACGATCGCCGACTCGGTCCGCGGGTTCGCGATGGGGACGAGGATACGATAGGCGTCCTCGTCGTCGCCGTGAATCTCGGTCGTGTTGATCAGCGGCACATAGGAGCGGCCCGCGTAGCCGCCGAACACCCACTCCCCGATCGAGAGCTGTCTGTCGGCGCCCTCGAAGCGGGCCGACTCGAGGCGGTGTTCGCTGGTCTGGAAGTAGTTGACGACGGTGACGAGGGCGATGCCGCCGATGGTGTTGCCCAGCAGGACCGGGAGGACGAAGCCGTAGAGCCCGGTCAAGAGGGCGAGTTCGCCGGCCAGCACCAGATACACCATCTCGGTAAAGGAGACGACGACGTGGAACAGGTCGCCCAGCGGGATGGCGAGGAAGGCCATGTAGACGACGACGAGCCGCGAAATTGTGTCGCGGGAGGCGTAGACGATCCAGACGACGCCGGCAACGATCAGGCCCGCGAAGGCCGCCTTCGAGAAGAGGGTCCACCACGCCGTCTCGACGCCGTGTCGGGAGAGTTCCATCGCGGCGTCCCTTGCTGCCTCGTCGAAGACGCCGCCGTACGAGAGCGCGATCGCGCCCAGGGCGCCGCCGGTGAAGTTGCCCGCCAGCACGATCGTCCAGTGTCGCAGCAAGGCGGGAACGCTGGCCAGCCGTTCCAGAGTCAGCGCGACCGGCGGCAGCGTGTTCTCGGTGTACAGTTGGTAGCCGCCGATGATGATATAGATGAAGCCGAGCGGATAGAGGAGTTTGCTCAGGATCGGATGGCCGTCGGTCGAGGCCGTCAGCGAGGCGTAGAGCAAGAACGTGATGGTGATCGCGAAGCCGGCCGCTAGACCGCTGAAGAACAGTTCGCGGCTTCCGGACGTGATCTCCTCGTCGGCCGCGGCGACGATCCGCTGGAAGATCTCGTCGGAGGAAAACCGGTCGCGGACGACCGCGCCGACCGCCGGTGCACCGCTTCTGGACCGCTCGACGGCCTCGCGGACCTGTTCCTGGTCGGTCCGGTCTCGGTCCGGTCGGCGTCGCTCGACCGGCGCGGAGTCCGTACGCCGCTGGTCGGGAGGATCGCGCTCGCTCATTGTCAGGTACGAACCCGTAACGAGACGACGCGTTTAGTATCTGTTATTAGCGGCCGTTACTGGGGTCGCGGTCGGTGAGAGCGCCGACCGATCTCGAGCCGTCGAGCGCCTCACCCGGCTCGAGGCCTACAGCGAGTCGGGGTCGAGTCGGCCGACGCCCGACCGAAGTGCGAGGAATGCGGCGACGCCGAGCAGACAGTAAACCCCGAGCAGCCCCCAGGTCGTCGCCGTCTGGGTGCCGATGGCGAACTTCGCGACGGTGTTCGCGGGGTGTTCGGGCAGCACCGTCGCGACGACCAGCGCGCCGACGGTGGCCACCGAGTAGAGCAGTTGGGCCTGTCGTCTGTCGGGTGCCCACAGCGCGACCGCGACGCCGCCGGCGACGACGAGCAGCGACAGCGCGGCCACCAGCACGATCAGCGCCGCGGGGCTCGCGATCGAGGTGCCGTTGATCGACAGCAAGAGGAGCCAGGCGACCGCCTGAATCGGTGCCAGCCCCGCCGTCGCCAGCAGCTTCGCGTCGATCACGTCCGCCAGCGAGAGTGGCGCGACCCGGAGTAACTCGAGGGTGCCCCGCTGGCGCTCCTCGATGAGCGAGTCGACGGCGATCGAGCCGCTGATGAACACCGGCAGGAACAGCAAGAGTGGCAGCAACACGGTGTAGGTGAAGCCGACGTACGGGCTCGCGCCGACCTCGTCCGGAACGGGGAGCGGCGCTCGCTCGAGGCGGCCAGCGTTGGCGTTTCGCTCGCGCTCGACGCGCTCGACTTGCTCTAAGGTGTCCCGAAGCTGGACGACGAGCAGCGTCGTCCGAATCCCTTCCTCGGGCGCGGTGACTCTGACGCTAAGCCGTCCATCGTCGTTCCTGTTCGCGTCGAGGACGGCCGTGACTCGGCCGGTGTCGAAGGCCTCGTAAGCGGCGCTGCGGTCCTCGTAGAACGCCGCCGAGACGCCGTCGCGGTCGTCCGCGACCGCGAGCAGCGTGTCGGGATCGTCGCCGGTGACGGCGATCTCGGCCTGATAGCCGTCGACGGAGCCGGGATCGTACAGCGAGACGAGGCCGACGACCAGGAACGAGGAGAACGCCGCGATGAACAACTGGATCGCCAGCGCCAGGATGATCGTCTTCTCCGAGCGCAGCGAGCGTAGCTCTCGGCGGGCGACCGCCCAGCGCGATCCCCAACTCGAGCCCGACCCGCCGTCGCTGACGCGCTCACGCGACAAGGGCGATCACCCCGAGGTTGTAGGCTGCGTGAACCAGCGTGGCCGCGAGGAAGCCGGCGGCGTAGCCCGTCCGGCCGCGGCTCGCCCCGAGCGCCGAGAGGATCGCCGTCGCGACGTGCAGGGCCAGCGGCGCGAGAAAGACCGCGAGCAGGACGAGCGGGTCGCTAGAGACCGCAGGGCCGAACGCGGCGGCACCGACCGAGAGCTCGGGCAGGCCGACGAACTGGACGACGTGGGTGAGCTTCTCGCCGACGAAGAAGCCGGCTCCCGAGAGCGCACCGAGTACCGCGGCGGTCCGCAGCGTCGCGTCGAACCGCGAGCGGGCGAAGCCGGCGTAGACGTGGATGCTCTTCGCGATCTCCTCGACGCCAGCGGCGATGACGATGATAACCGGCACCGCGACCGCCTGCGGGACGGCAAAGAGGAGCGCGACGGCGAGCAACTGGCTCGCGAAGACGAAGGGGATAAAGAGGATCGACAGCAGCGGAACACTCCGCCGGCCGCGGATACGGCTCGCGATCGCGTCGATCACCTTCGCCGGAATCGGCTTCTGGGCGAACATGTCCTCCTCGCGGTAGACGCCGATTCCGAGCAGGAAGAAGACGGCCGCGCTGCAATAGAACGGCGCAGTCGAGAACAGGTACTCGCCGGCGGTGGCGGACTGACTCTGCAGATCCATCACGACCAGCGTCAGCGGCGAGATCAGCGCGACGGCGTGGACATCGGTGAAGATCGCCGGGATAAACGTGTACGTCGTCAGGAAGACGCTGATCGTGACCGTCACGAACGTCAGTTCTTTGAACGAGCGGGCGAGCATCGCGCCGATGAACGTCGAGCCGAGAAAGAGCAGGGCGATCGGCAGCGCCGCCGCGACGGCCAGCGGGCCGCCGCCGATCGCGACCGCGATGGCGACGACGATGGCGGCGAGGCCGCAGAGATACGGCAGGGTCTTGCCCGCCACGATCTCGAGGCGCGAGGCCGGCGAGACCAGCAGTAGTTCCCCGCGGCGCTTGACCCGCTCGTCCATGATCGTGCTCCCGTAGGCCTGGATGACGAAGTTCATCGGCACGACGAACAGGAAGGCGAGCACGAGCGACTGGAAGGGAAACGGCGGCGCGATCGAGCCGGGCGTCCCCGGAGCCGTCGACGCCGTCGAGCCGCCGCCGAGACCGGGAACTTGCAGGCGACCGTCCTCGCCGCTGTCGGCACCGGCTCCGCTGCTTCCGCCACTCGTGTCGGTCCGGCTCGGCTCGCCGTCGCCGCCGTCCGCGCCACCGGTTCCGTCGCCGGAACCACCTGCGGACCCACCGTCGCCGCTCCCGCCGCCGCTGGGCGACCCGCCGAGATCGCGGCTCTGGTAGTCCATCGAGACGAGAACCGGATAGGCGGCCGCTTCGTCGGACTCCTCGTCCATCAGTTTCGCGTTGTACGACTCGACGGCGTCCCGGAACTCGTTGGCGGCGGCCTTGCCGTTCTCGCCGACGTAACCGATCCGACCGTCTCGCATTACGATCACGTCGGCGTTCGCTCCGCCTCCGCCGTCGGTCTCGATGTCCTCGAGCGGGAGCGCCCGGAACTGCTCGCTGTCGACGGCGGCGTCGTAGTAGGGGCTGTCCGCGTCGACGCCGACGACGTAGATCTCTCGCTCGAGGCCGAGCCCAGAGTCGGCGACCGTCGCTCCAGCGGTCCCGACCGCGAGGACCATCACGACGAGGGCCACCGCCGTCTTCCGATCGACGGTATCGGCGCTGCGGGAGACCTCCCAGCGCGCGATGCGGGCCGTACGCGCGGCGAAGACGCGGAGACGATGCGGAAGCCGCCGCAGACGCCCGACGAAGCCGGGAGGACGGCCCTCGCTCACGTCTCGGCCTCCGTCGGCTCGCTCGCGACCTCGAGGAAAATCTCCTCGAGACTGGGCGTCTTCGTCTGAATGTCCGTGACGCGGCCGCCCGTGGCCTCGACGGCCTCGCGGATCGACTCGACGGCGGCCATGTCGTCGACGACGTGACGGACCTGCCCGTTCTCGCGAGTCACCTCGATCGGCCCCGCCGTCGCCTCGAGGCCGGCGCTCCCGTCGTCAGTCGCGTAGACGTGGTACTCGGTCCCGCCGTGGGCGTCGCGGATCTCTTCTAAGGTGCCGCGGGCGACGATCCGGCCGTCGTTCATGATGATGAGCCGGTCGCAGATACTCTCGACGTGAAAGAGGTTGTGCGCGCTGAAGACGATCGTCTTCCCCTCGTCGCTCAGTTCGCGGGTGAACTCGATGATGTAGTTGGTCGTCAGCGGATCGAGGCCCGACGCCGGCTCGTCGAAGATCAGTACGTCGGGGTCGTTGACCAGCGCCCGCGCGATCGCGACCTTCCGTTGCATGCCCTTCGACATGTTGCCGATTCGGCGATCCCGGTGCTCGAGATCGAGCCGGTCCAGCGAGTCGTGAATTCGCTCGCGTGCCACGTCCCTCGGCACGTCGTAGAGGTCCGCGAAGAACTCGAGGTAGCCGATCGCGGTCATCTCCTCGTACAGCGGGGATTCCTCGGGAAGGAAGCCGAGGCGGCGCTGCATCGCGGGCTCGCCGGGCGTGTGGCCGGCGACGACGGCAGTGCCGGCGGTGGGCTCGATCAGCCCCGCCAAGATCTTCAGCGTCGTCGTCTTGCCCGCGCCGTTGGGGCCGACGACGCCGAAGACCTCGCCGCGCTCGATCGAAAAGGAGCTGCCCTCGACGGCGACGAAGCCGCCGTACTCCTTCCGGAGGTCGTCCACTTCGAGTATAGCCATTGGATAGCGCGACCGAGGGAGTCACCCCAGTAAAGTCTAGCGGCCAACGACTGTCGGGGGTCGCCGACAGCTCGGCGTACGGACCAAACCACCAAAGCCGGGGATAGCGTAGTGATAGGTATGACTCGAGTCCGGACCGCAAACACGCCGAACGGCCGTCGCCTCGAGGTTTCGACCGTCGTCGCCGTCCCGGCGGCCGACGCCTGGGACGCCATCGTCGATACGACCCGGTGGCCGGAGTGGTCGCCGATCGTTCTCGGCGTCGAGTCGACGGAGCGCCGGATTCGGACCGGGACGACCGGCCGGGTGCGACTCCCCGGCGTCTGGGTCCCGTTCCGGATCGCCTCGTGTGCCGAGCGCCGGTGGACCTGGCGCGTGACGGGGGTTCCGGCCGCCGGTCACCGCGTCGACGACCTTCGCGACGAGCGGTGTCGGATCGCGTTCGAACTGCCGCCATCACAGGCGGGTTCCGCACCGATCAGCCTGCGCTCGCTCGAGAATCTGGAAGCGCTGCTCGAGGGCGACGAGGCGACCGGTCGAAGAGAGACGCCCTGATCGGTGGGTTTATCCGGTCCTCGTCAGTCTTCCACACCGAAAATGACTCGCGGTGAGACACGACGCGACGGCGACCGCCGACCGGTTCGCTGGGGGAGAGCATGGTCTCAGTAGTCGAGTTGTTCGTTCGGATCGCCGGCGAGAATCCGGTCGTTCAGGGGCTCGTGGGCGGGATCGTCATTGCGACGTTGAACTTGCTCGGGGCGTCGCTGGTGCTCGTCTGGCGCGATCCCTCCGAACGCGCGCTCGACGGCGCGCTCGGGTTCGCGGCCGGCGTGATGCTCGCCGCCGCCTTCACCAGCCTCATCATTCCGGGGATCGAGCAGTACTCCGGCGGCGATCCGATTCCGACGCTCGTCGGCGTCGTCCTCGGGGTCGTCTTCCTCGACCGCGCCGACGGGCTCGTCCCCCACGCCCATTACCTGTTGACCGGGAACAGGCGCACGGACGAGGCCGACCCGAGCACGTCGCTGCCCCTCGAGAACGAGCGACTGACTCCAGTTATCCTGTTCATCCTGGCGATCACGCTCCACAATATGCCCGAGGGACTGGCCGTGGGCGTCGGCTTCGGCTCCGGCAACGTCGAGAACGCGATTCCGCTCATGCTCGCGATCGGGATCCAGAACGTTCCGGAGGGGCTCGCCGTTTCGGTGGCCGCGATCAACGCGGGGCTGGACCGGCGTTTCTACGCGGCCTTCGCCGGCCTGCGTTCCGGCGCGGTCGAAATCCCGCTCGCGGTGCTGGGCGCGCTGGCGGTGAGCGTCGTCGAGCCGCTGTTGCCCTACGCGATGGGCTTTGCCGCGGGAGCGATGCTGTTCGTCATCTCGGACGAGATCATCCCGGAGACCCACACTCGCGGCTACGAACGGATCGCCACGCTCGGCGTGATGGCCGGCGTGATCGTGATGCTCTATCTCGACGTGAGTCTGGGATAGCGCCCCACTGCTGATTTCGACTGGAACTCGATCTACGGCGGCCGTTCGATCGAGAACCGATCTCCCAGCCGTGCGTAGCGACTCCCCGCGAGCCGGCCGACGGCGTCGATCTCGTCGATGTCGATCTTCCTGTCGCTCGTCACGGACTCGTCGAGGTGGACGTGACGAACTTCGCCGAGGACGAGCGTCGACCCGCCCACGTCGATCAGGTCGTGGAGGTCGCACTCGAAGGCGACCTTCGCGCCGGCGACGCGGGGCGGCTCGACGGCGGCCGACTCGGCGCGCTCGAGGTCGGCGTGATCGAACTCGCTCTCGCCGGCGGGCAGCGTGGCGCTGGTCTCGTTCATCGCCTCGGCCAACTCCTCCGTGACGAGGTTGACGACGAATTCGCCGGTGTCGCGGGCGTTGCGCGGCGTGTCCTTCAGCCCGTCCGCGCCGTCGACGGGCGCGAACAGCAAGACCGGCGGCGCGACCGACGCGACGGTGAAGAAGCTATAGGGCGCGAGGTTGTCGACGCCGTCGTCGCTCGTGGTGCTCACCCACGCGATCGGCCGCGGGACGACCGCGCTCGAGAGGATTCGATACAACGAGCCGTCGTGGTCGTCGACGTCGATTTCGAGGGCTGCTCCGTCCTCGCTGTCCGCCCGTCCGCCGTCCGTCATCGACGCCCCTCCGCCGGCCGCGTTGTGGCTGCAGCCGTCGACGCCGTCTTCCCGATTGCTACTAACACGATGTTACCCGGTTCGGATGCGAACTACTAAAGCGATTCGCGACGTAGGCATCACCGGATACTATCGATGTCATCGCCACAGACGAAACCTCGCGAGCGAAATCAGGATGCCTGCCCCGTCATCGCCTCCCTCGAGCAGATCGGCTCGCAGTGGCGACTCGCCGTGCTCCACGAACTGTTAGACGGTGAGCAGCGATTCAACGAACTCAAGCGCTCGACCGGCGCGAACGCACGCACCCTCTCGCGGGTTCTCGACGATCTCGGCGAGATGGGCTTCGTCGAGCGTCGCATCGAGGAGGACGCCCCCGTCGCCACGTTCTACAGCCTCACCGACAAAGGCGAGTCGCTGGAGCCGGTCTTCGACGAAATCGAGTGCTGGGCCGGTGCCTGGCTCGAAGAGAGCGCGCTCGAGCACTGAATCGACAATTTAGAACGGCACCGCGCCGGCCTCAGGTGTGGTCTTCGACGAACGCCTCGATCCGGTTGAGCGCTCGCTTGAGATCCTCGAGCCCGGTCGCGTAGGAGACCCGCAGGTGGCCTTCGCCGACGTCGCCGAAGACGTCGCCGGGGACGACCGCGACGCCCTGCTCACGCAGGACTTCCTCGGCGAACTCCTCCGCCGTGAAGTTCTCGGGGACCTCCGGGAAACAGTAGAACGCGCCTTTGGCTTCGAAGACGTCCATCCCGATCTCCCGAAAGCGCGAGAGGACGAACCGCCGCCGCCGATCGTACTGCTCGACCATCTCGCGGACATCGTTCTCGCAGGAGTCTAAGGCCTCGAGGGCGGCGTACTGGGCCGTCGTCGGGGCCGAAAGCATCGTATACTGGTGGATCTTGTTCATCGCGCCGATCGCGTCCGCGGGGCCGAGCGCGTAGCCAAGTCGGAGGCCGGTCATCGCGTGGGCCTTCGAGAAGCCGTTGAAGACGATGGTGCGCTCGCGCATTCCCGGAAGACTCGCGATCGAGGCGTGCTCGCCGTCGTAGGTCAACTCGGCGTAGATCTCGTCCGAGAAGACCGTCTGGTCGTGCTCGCGGGCGAACTCGGCGATCGGCTCGAGGTCTTCTTCGGGCATGATCGCCCCCGTCGGATTGTTCGGGTAACACAGCACCAGCACGTCCGCGTCGGCCGCGCCGGCTTCCTCGAGGCCCTCGACGGTGAGCCGGAAGTCGTCCGCCTCTTTCGTGGGGACGGGCAACACCTCGCCGCCGGCGAAGATCACGCCGGGCTCGTAGGAGATGTACGCGGGCTGGGCGATCGCGACCGTGTCGCCGGGGTCGACGAACGCGCGGAAGGCCAGGTCGACCGCCTCGCTCGCACCGGCGGTCACGATGATCTCCTCGTCGGGATCGTAGCCCAGGTCGAACCGGTCTGCGACGTAGTCGGCGATCGCCTCGCGGAGCTCGCGCTTGCCTCGGTTGGCCGTGTAGGAGGTCTTGCCCTGTTCCAGGGACGTGATCGCGGCGTCGCGGGCCGCCCACGGCGTCGCGAAGTCGGGCTCGCCCACACCGAGGGAGATGACATCGTCGCGCTCCTCGGCGATCTCGAAGAACCGGCGGATGCCCGACGGCGGGACCGCTTGCACCCGCTCTGACAGTTCGAACGTCATGGTCAGGGCGAAAAGGAGAGGCGGTCGTCGTCCTCGCCGTCGCCGAGTTCGATCCCGTTTTCCTTGTAGGAGGTCATCACGTAGTGGGTGACCGTCTGGGTGATCTCGGGGACGGGCGCGACCTTCTCGCTGATGAACTGCGAGACCTCGCGAATGGAGTCGCCCTCGACTTCCATGTCGAAGTCGTAGTCGCCGCTGACCAGCCGCAGGGCCGTCACCTGCGGGAATCGCGCGAGGCGCTCTGCGATGTCGTCGTAGCCCGTCTCGCGGTCGAGTCGGACGTTCAACTCGACCTCGGCGCGGACCCGCTCGTCCTCGAGCCGGTCCCAGTCGACGACCGCCTGGTAGCCACGCACCAGGCCCGCTGCCTCGAGTTCCTCGATTGCTGCTTCGACCTCGTCTTCCTCGAGGTCGGTCATTCGCGCGATATCGGCCGCGGAGTACCGCGCGTTCTCACGAAGCAACTCGAGCACCTCGCGTTCGCTCATACTGCGTGGAAGCGCGAGCGCGAGTAAAGTTCTAACGTTCTCGCAGCGGTCGCCGGCCGGCGGGCGGGCGCAGTTCGACCTCGGCCCCGGAACACCCCCGTCGACGCGTCACTTCGGACTGGCCGATCGAGACGCGGTGGCGCGCGCTGTCAGTTCGGCCGAACGAAAGTGTGGCCGAACGACGACAGCGCGCGAGGGATGAGTGAGCGAGCGAAGCGAGCGAACGAATCGGCTGGGGAGGGCGCGGCGATTCCGTGTCGCCACGGTAGCAGACGCTTCTCCGTGCGACAGCCGACGAGTAACGGGCGACCGAAATCCGCGTCCGGATTACCGATAGTTCTTGAACAACAGCGCCCGCACGTCGTCTTTCGTCTGCACCTGCTCGGTCGAGCCGTCGGGGAGTTCCACGTCGTACCGGTAGTCCGCCGAGTTCGACTCCGTCCACTTGTCGTCGTGCGTCTCGAGCAGGCTCATCATCTCGTCTAGCATATCGTCGTCGTCGGCCGAGCCGTCGCCTGCGTCAGCGTCTGCTTCGTCCCCGTCATCGTCGGCCGAGTCGCCCTCGCTCGAGTCGTCAGCGTCCGGCTCGAGTCCGTCGTCCCCTTCGTCTACTACCTCGCCCGCGTCCGGGGTCTCGTCCTCGACGTAGGAGACTTCCTCGAGTTCGTGGGGGTCCGCCTCGCCGTCGATGGCGGCCCCGACGGACGCGGCCACGTCGTCGGTCGCCGAGGAGTCGAACTCGGCGGCGTCGACGTCGATCTCGACGTCCTCGTCGAAATTGTCGATCAGGAACTGGACGGCGTCCTGCTCGCGGACGAAGCCGTACTTACCGACGACCGATTCGGCGATCTCCTCGCGAAGGTGCTGGATAAAGGCGTACTGTTCGTCGGTGACCTCGAGCGTCTGCATACCCCGTGGATGATGCCGCGGGTACAAATATGTACGTCGTCGCGACCGCCGTTCCCCGGTGTCGGCCGCTCGAGGACCGATCGATCGAGTTCACGACTTCGACGACCGGTCCACAGCAACGAAATTAAGGGGCTTCGGCTGGCAGCCCCGACTAGCTATGGACGAGGTACTCGAACTCGTAGACATCGTCGCCGACTCCGGACTCGAGGGCGCGGTCGTCTGGCTCCTCCGGCTTGTGGGGCTGCTCGCCGTCCTCGCCGGTCTCGGCCTCTGGCTGTTGACCGAGATGGGACTGCTCGTCGTCCCGCTGGTCCTGCTCCTCGGCGGACTCGTCTTGCTCGTTGCCCCGAGCGTCCTCCTCGCGCTCGCGGAACTGTTCGGCTGACCCGCGATCAGGGACGCGAAGGGACTTCCTTCCGTCCCGTCAGCGTCTCGGGGTCGAGACAGAAAAAGCGGAACGTGACTTCCTCTCGCGGCCGTTCGAAGATGTCGACCCGCGGGATCTGAATCGCCCACATTCCCTGAACCGTGCTGGACTCATAGGGCATCTCCTCGACGTTCTCGAGCGTTCCCGTCGCGACGACGCTTTGCCAGCCGCTGTCAGTCTCGCCGTAGGTGACGAACGAAGCGGGCCTGTCGACGAGCGCCCCTTTTCTGCTATCCCGAGGAAACGATAGCTGATAGTAGAACACCCGTTCGTCCGCGTTGTAGCCGTACGAGACCGGAATCGAGACCGGCGGCTCGTCGGGGTCGGTCGCAAACGAGATGACCCCCGTCCCGCCGCGCCCGAGGAATTCGGCCATCTCCTCATCGGTCAGTGTGAGCCAGCGCAACCCTTGCATATCCGGCTTGACGACGTAAAAACAGATAATACGTTGTCGCGGTCTGCCAAACAGTCACGACGGACTGTACTCACGTCGCGCTCACGCCTCCGACCGATACGATCGAGCCGAGCGGACTACTGCGAACGTGACGATTAAGGTCGAACGACGGGAAGAAATCGGTATGGTCCTGCAAGAATCCGATTCCGAACTCGAGGCCGGCGACGCCGCGCCGGACTTCGAACTCGAGGGCGTCGACGGCGAGACCCACTCGCTCGAGTCGTTCGCCGACGCGGAGGCGCTGTTGCTCGTCTTCACCTGCAATCACTGTCCGTACGCGAAAGCGAAGTTCGACCTCCTGAACGAACTGGCCGGCGAGTACGACGACGTCGCGGTCGTCGGGATCAACTCCAACGACGCCGCGGAGTATCCCGCGGACTCGTTCGAGACGATGCGAGAGTACGTCGACGAGGGGAAGATCGAGTACGACGCCTATCTGCGCGACGAGAGCCAGGATGTCGCTCGCGCGTACGGCGCGGTCTGTACGCCCGATCCGTTCCTCTTCGCTCGCGCCGATGGCGAGTTTGAGCTGGTCTACCACGGCCGCCTCGACGACGCGTTGAACCCCGACGACGAGCCGACTCGCTTCCACGTTCGCGAGGCCATCGAGTCCGTGCTGGCGGGCGAGTCGGTCGACCTCGAGTGGCAGCCGTCTCAGGGCTGTTCGATCAAGTGGAAAGCGGACTGACCGTCGCTAGACCGTGACGGTCTCTGCCGGCGACGGCCGGACGCTCGATTTTAGTGGTGGCCGTGGTAGGCAGGGGCATGAGTGAGCCCCGCGGTAACGCGCTCGGCGAGACGCTCGCGGCCGGCGAGGTCGCGCTCGGCGTTCTCGAGAACACGTACAGCCCGACGGCCGTCGAACTCCTCGCGACGATCGGCGTCGACTTCGTCTGGATCGACCTCGAGCACGGCGGGCCGAGCCCGTGGGACGGCGAGCGACTCGAGGCCCTCCTCCGAGCGGCCGACGGCACCGACACCGAACTGCTGGTTCGGGTTGCCGATACGGACCCGGCGCTCGTCCGGAAGGCCCTCGACGCCGGCGTTCGGAACGTCTTCCTCCCGCGGGTCGGCAGCGCGGAGGAACTCGAGCGCGCGGTGCGAGCCGGCCGGTTCGAGTACGACGGCGAGCCGGGTCGGCGCGGGCTGGCGAGTCCCCGCGCCCGCCGCTGGGGGATGGTCGACGACTACGTCGAAAGCGAGGACGAGTCGGTCGTCGTCGGCGTCACGGTCGAAACGGAATCCGCGCTCGAGGACCTCGAGGCTATCCTCTCGGTCCCGGAACTCGGCTTCGTCTTCATCGGCCCGCTGGACCTCTCGGTGTCGCTCGGCCACCCCGGCGAACTCGATCACGACGAGGTCGAAGAGGCCGTCGAGACGATTCGGTCGGCGGCCGTCGACGCGGGCGTCCCCGTCGGCGGGCTCGGGTTCGGGATGGACGACGTCAACGAGAAAGCCGAGAACGGTTATCAGCTGCTGAATATCGGTACGACAACCGGGGCGCTGCAATCGAGCGTGACCGGCTGGCTCGAAGCGTACAACGGGTGACCGGCGCTCGACGGTTCAGCGCCGAACCGCGCGCCGGTACTGTACCGGCCACTCCTCTCTGACCGCCTCCGGGTCGCGCTCGAGCGCCTCCGTCGCGCGGAGCCCGAAGTACGGATCGCGCAAGAACTCCCGGCCGACGAGGACGAGGTCAGTCCGGCCGTTGCGCACCAGCGCGTCGGCCTGCTCGGGTTCGGTGACGCCGCCCACTGCGCCGACGGCGACGTCGGCTCCCTCGCGAACGCGCTCGGCGAGGGGCACCTGGAAGTTCGGGCCGCCGGGGACCGACTGCTCGGGGTGGAGTCCGCCCGAACTGACGTCGACCAGATCGACGCCGAGGGCGGCGAGGTCGTCGGCCAGCCGAACCGACCCCTCGATATCCCACGAGTCGCGGTCGTCGAGCCAGTCCGTCCCCGAAATCCGAACGAAGAGCGGCTTGTCGTCCGGCCAGACGTCTCGGACCGCGGTGACGACCTCTCGGACCAGCCGCGTGCGGTTCTCGAAGCCGCCGCCGTAGTCATCCTCGCGGCGGTTCGTGACCGGCGAGAGGAACTCGTGGAGCAGGTAGCCGTGAGCCGCGTGGACCTCGGCGATCTCGAACCCCGCCTCGAGCGAGCGTTCGGCCGCGGCGCGGTAAGCGTCGATCACGCCCTCGATGTCGTCCTGGTCGGCCTGCCGCATCGCCGGCCGGTCGCCGTCGAACGGCGGGTAGGCCGCCGGCGACGGCGAGAGGACCTCCCAGCCCGACGCGCCGCTCGGGCCGGTCCCGTCGGGCTGGATCGGCACGTGGCCCTCCCAGGGTCGTTCCTTGCTGGCCTTGTGACCCGCGTGGGCCAACTGAATCGCCGGCACGCCGCCCTGTTCGCGGACGAACTCGGTGATCGGCTCGAGCGCGGTCGCGTGCTCGTCGCTCCAGATCCCGAGGTCGTGGGGCGTGATCCGCCCCTCGGGGGAGACGGCGGTCGCTTCGGTCATCACGATGCCGGCGCCGCCGACGGCGCGGCTCCCGAGGTGAACGCGGTGCCACTCGGTCGGCAGCCCGTCGGGTTCGCAGGAGTACTGACACATCGGGGAGACGGCGATTCGGTTCCGACTCGTCACGTCGCGCAGCGACAACGGAGAGAGCGCGTCGGTCATCGGCCGGCGATAGCCGCGGCGGGGAGAAAACGACCCTGAAGGGAGCGGCGATTGCCGGCTCGAGCGACGGTTCCGGGGCCTCCTCGAGCGGTCACACCTACTTATCCCGTTCGCGCACCCAGCACCGGTATGTCCACGGATACGTCCCTCCTCGAGCGCTTCGACGCCGATCGCCCCGTCGTCGGCATGGTTCACCTCCCGGCGCTACCTGGCGCACCTGGATTCGACGGCGACCGCGATGCCGTCCGAACGCGCGCGCTCGAAGACGCACGGGCGCTCGAGGCCGGCGGGATCGACGGACTGATCCTCGAGAACTTCGGGGACGCGCCGTTCTATCCCGAGGACGTGCCGAACCACGTCGTCGCCGAACTAACCACCGTCGCGACGCGGGTGACCGACGCCGTCGACGTGCCGGTCGGGATCAACGTCCTCCGAAACGACGCGGCGGCCGCAGTGTCGATCGCCGCGGCTGTTGATGTCGATTTTGTCCGCGTCAACGTCCACGTCGGCACCGCCGCGACCGATCAGGGGGTCATCGAGGGGCGAGCCCACGAGACGCTCCGGCTCCGCGATCGGCTCGCGGCCGACGTATCGATCCTCGCGGACGTTCACGTCAAACACGCGAGTCCGGTCGGCAATCGGGACCTCGAGCGCGCGGCGCTCGAGACGGTCGAACGCGGGAAGGCCGACGGAGTCATCGTCTCCGGCCCCGGAACGGGCGTCGAGACGCCGCTCGAAGATATCGAGCGCGTCGCCGGCGCAGTCGGCGATCACGCTGCCGTGTTCGTCGGCAGCGGCGTGACGATCGAGACCGTCGGCGACTGCTTTGGATCCGGTGCGCACGGCGTTATCGTCGGTACCGCGCTCAAACACGGCGGCGAGACGACTGCGCCAGTCTCGAGCGAGCGCGTCGCGGAACTCGTGGCGGCCGCTCGAGGGTGAGACGATTAGAGGCCGAGCATTAGCGGTCCGATGAGGACGCCCATCAGATGAACGCGCCGGGCGTGCAACCGAACCGGCACCATCCCGACGGCGGTCGCCGCGACGAAGATCGCGATCCCGACCGAGCCGGCAAAGAGGAACGCGAGGGCGAGCAACAGAGCGAGCACGGCGACCGACAGTTTCCAGTAGGCCAGCCGACCGACGAACTCGAGGTAGGCGTCCCCGAGAACGATCACGAGGACGAAGCCGATCAGTCCCGCGAGGACGACGGCCGCGAGCAGGATCGGGAGCTCGAGGGGCGCGCCGACGGTCTCGAAGGCGACCATGACGCCGGTCCGGGGCTGGCCGATGGCGACCAGCGCGAGGAGCGCGAAGATCGTGTTCGCCGTGTCGACGCCGCTGGTCGCAACGATATAGCCCCGATCGCTGGCTCCGTCCGGGACGGCGGCCAGCACCGCGACGGCGGCGATCGCCGCCGTGATGCCGGGCAAGTAGCCGACTGCAGCGCCCGCGAGCGTGCCCGCGACTGCCGTGACCCCGATCAGTCCCCGCGACATCGCGATCCCGTCGCCGGTCTGGCGGGGGAGCCCGCTCCCGCGGATCGCGTCGAGCAACACCGGGGCACCGAAGAGGCCAGCGAACAGCGGGGCGAGCGTGCCGCCCGCCTCGAGCGGGGCCGCCGGCGTGAGATCCAGCGCGAGCGCGCCGAGCCCGGTCGCCAGCGCAAACGAGAGGAGGCCGCCGAACCGCCCGCGCCAGGTCGGCTCCGACGCGAGCAACGCGACCGCGATCGCCGCGAGAACGACCGACAGGTTCGCTTGTACCGTCGGATAGACGGCCGTGACGGCTCGAGTAACGGGTACGGAAAGCGGCACCGCCGCGAGAACGGCGAGGACGCTGCCGAGCGCGGAGAGCCGGATCGCCTCGTAGCCCCGGCCCGCGAGGACCAGCCGGTGGCCCGGCAGCGCGGTGATCGCCATCTCGGCGTCGGGGACGCCGAGCGCCATCGCGGGCACGGCGTTCAGGAAGGTGTGGACGACGCCCGCGGCGAGCATCGCACAGCCGACGAACAGCGGCGGGCCGGGGACCGACGGCGCGATCCCCGCGAGCAGGAGCGCGAAATTGTTGGCGTGGAGGCCGGGCACGAGCCCGCTACAGGTCCCGAGCGCCGAGCCGGCGAGCACCCACACGAGCAACTGCACCGTCAGCGCGGGCTGGGCGACGAACTCGAGCGGAGCGGCCATCGTCGCTTCTGGCCGCGTCATCGGTTATATAGTCTCGGCCGGGGCGCGGGGTCGGCCGAGCCGTCGCTCGAGAGCGCTATCGCTCACCGATCGGCGCGATAAAAAATCGGGATTGCAACTCGTCGAAACCGGATCGACGGCGCGAGTTATCCGAAGAGTTCGCCGAGGCCCTCGCCGCTGGCCTCTTCGTCTTCGTCGTCGTCGTCGTCCGTCGTGTCCGGCACGTCGCTGGTCTCCTCGACCTCTTCTTCCTCGCCGCCTTCGTCGGCAGCGGCCTCGCCACCCGCGGCGCCGCCTGCGGCGGCCCCGCCAGCGGGGACGGCTGCGGCCTCGGAGACGGCCTCGTCGATGTCGACGTCCTCGAGCGCGGCGACGAGCGCCTTGACTCGGGACTCCTCGACGTCGACGCCGGCGGCGTCGAGCACGTCGGTCAGGTTGTCTTCGTTGATCTCTTCGCCCGATTCGTTCAGGATGAGTGCAGCGTATACGTATTCCATTGTTGTGTCCTCCGTTGATTAGCCGAACATTTCGCCGAGACCAGCCGCGCCGTCGCCGTCGTCTTCGTCGTCGTCATCGTCGGTGTCGGCGTCTTCGGCCTCGGTCTCGTCTTCGGTCTGGTCGTCTGCCGATTCGTCGTCGTCGCCCTCAGCTGCCGCCGGTTCGGCGGCCGCCTCGACGCCCTGCAGTTCAGCAGGGAGCGCCTCCTCGTCGTCGATCTGGGCCGCGAGCGCACGCAGCTGTGCGTCGGCCTTGCTGACGAGGTCGGGCATGAGGTCTTCGTCCTCGATCGCGGCCTGCAGGCCGAGGCTCTTGGCCTCGCCCGTGGCCTTCGCGATGAGCGTCGGTGCCGTCGCCGCGGTCGGGAAGCTCGTGTTGATCGAGAGGTTCTGCGCGCGAGCGGCGGCCGTCGACACGTCGCTCCGGTAGGCCTCGACGTCGATATCGAGGTCCTCGGGGTCGAACAGCACGCCGTCTGCGATGACGGCGCGCAGGTCAAGCCCGACTTCCTTGGGCTCGATACCCAGTTCGTTGAGGACGTTCGCCAGATCCGCAGAGACTTCCTCGCCGGCCTCTAGGACCGTCGAGTCCTCCATGACCTGGATCGAACCCTCTTCGATCCGCGCGTTCGCGCCGATCTGCTGGAGTTCGCCGACGAACGGCCCTGGGTCGACACCGGTGTCCCCTTCGGGGATGACGATGTCGTTCGGGGCGACCTCGCCCTCGTTGATCGGGGCGGGCGTCTTCGACGCCTCGAGTTCCTTGTACAGCGAGAACGGGTTCTCGTTCGTTGCGACGAGCCCGACCTGGCCTTCGATGTGCTCGACCAGGTCGCCGAGTCCGGCGTCCTCGAGCGCGTGCGTCTGCAGGGTGTTGCGGCTAACGCGCAACACGGCGGTGCCGTGCAGGTCGCGGCGCATGTCTTGGAGCTGCTTCGAGGGGATGCCGGCGATGCCGACGACGCCGACGCTCTCGTAGTCAGCGATGAGCTGTTCGAGTTCGTCGACCTCTTCTCGCTTCCACTGGGGAAGGTTCTCGGTCTTGCGTTCGGCCTGTGCGCTCATGTTAGGCCACCTCCACGGACGGCCCCATCGTCGTCTTCACGTAGACGGCGTCGATGTTCTGGGGGCCCTTCTCGAGGTCGGCGTGCAGGCGACGCAGGATGACGTCGATGTTGTCGGAGATCTCCTCGGCATCCATGTCCTCGGCGCCGACGAGGGTGTGGAAGGTTCGTCGGTCGCCGGAGCGAAGCTGCACGGTGTTCTTGAGTCGGTTGACGGTCTCGACGACGTCGTCGTCGGGCGAGAGCGGGTCCGGCATCTTCCCTCGGGGACCGAGAATGGTACCCAGGTGCCGGGCGATGTCTTGCATCATCGCCTCTTCGGCGATGAAGAAGTCCGTCTCGTCGGCCATGTCCTTGGCCTCGTCGTCGTCCAGATCGGCCACGTCGTCTCCCGAGAGGACCTCGTCCGCGGCCTCTTCGGCGCGGACAGCGGTTTCTCCCTCGGCGATGACGACGATACGCGTTTCCTGGCCGGTTCCGGACGGCAGGACGATCGACTCGTCGACGCGGTTCGACGGTTCGTTCAGGTCTAAGTCGCGCAGATTGATCGCGAGGTCGACCGTCTCGGTAAAGTTCCGATCGGGTGCGTCCTCGAGTGCGCGCGCTACTGCGGTTTCAATATCCGAATCTGCCATCGTTCACCTCCGTAGTACGCAGGAGTGCTCCTACGGGTCAGTGAAACAGGCGATGCCTGTCTCCCTTGAACCGAGGGCCATCCCAAACTTAAACCCGTCGAACCACCGGAGACCCGTCACTCCACGCCGATCAGCGCCGCTCACCGCCGAACAGATGGTCTGGACTCGAGTCCACCGCGGTTCGTTTCGCCGAGCAGGTTTTCCAGCCGTACCGCAGCCGTCACCGGTCGGCTCTCGTCACTGTCCGCCTGACCGGAAGTTCTATAATGAATGATTGTATATCATGCAGTATGTGGCCATTAGAGTTATATACTATGATTGCTGGACCGACACTTGGCTCGGTCGCAGCGGTCTCGGGGCACGGAGGGGCGCTCGAGATGTATCGATCGCTTGAGCCGCCCATTCGTGCGGGCATACAGTTCTTCGGGACGCTCCTCCTCGTGGTGGTCGTGCTCGGGCTGCTCCAGAGCCACGGCACGCGCGCGGTGACGAAGTCCCGACGGAGTCCCATCATCTCCCTCTGTATCGGGCTGCCGGGTCTGCTGGTCGTCGGCGCGGTCGCGGGCGCCGGGATTTTCATCTCGGATACGAGCGTCGGGCCCTTCTTCGCTGTGCCGATGGTGATCCTCGGGGCGACGGTCCTGCCGGTCGTCACGGCGATCGGGTTCACCGCTATCGGTCGGACCCTCGCGTCGCGACTCGGCAGCGATCGGCTGTGGGTCGGCATCTTTGTCGGCGCGGTCGTCAGCGGACTCGCCGGCCTGGCGCTTCCGGCGACCGTCGCCGTCGCCGGCGTTGCCGGCGCACTCGGCCTCGGGGCGACCGCTCGAATCACGTTCGGCGGCATCGGTGCGGGCCGGCCCGACGAGCGAACCATTCCGCCCGCGAACAAGATCTGAGACGGTCGATCGCCGCCGGTTCGTCGAAATTCGTCTCTTCGTTCTCCACCGTCGCTTCGAATTCCCGTCTGTCGACAGCCGCTGCTCGCGCTGTACGCTCCGTACAGATCGTTCGTTGTGAAAACGAAGCCGATTCGGTAAGTCGATACCGGGCCGCGATTACGCTTCCGCTTCGCCCGCGAGCACGTCGTCGTACTCGCCGTCGTCGACTCGCTGCTTGAACTCTCGAGCGTCGTTGCCCTCGATGGTGACGCCCATCGAGGCGCAGGTGCCGACGACTTCCTTAGCGGCGTTGATCGTGTCGTAGGCGAGCAGGTCGGGGTGTTTCTGCTCGGCGATCGTCTTGACCTGTTCGACGGAGAGGTCAGCGACGAAGTCCTTCTGGGGTTCGCCGCTGCCGGTCTCGAAACCGGCTTCGTCCTTGATGAGCGCCGCCGTCGGCGGGACGCCGACGTCGATCTCGAAGGAGCCGTCGTCGTCGTAGTCGACGGTGACGGGAACTTCGGTGCCGTCGAACGCGGCGGTCTGGTCGTTGATCTCCTGTACGACGGCCTGCACGTCGACGGGCGTCGGTCCGAGCTCGGGACCGAGCGGTGGGCCAGGGTTGGCCTGCCCGCCCGGAACGAGCACTTCGATGGTTCCAGCCATATCCGTCACAACCCGTGCGCGAGTTTTAAGGGTTGCTTTTTCGGGCAGTCCTCGTCTGTGACGATCTCACGTACCGATCGACGATCGCACCGGCTACTCCACGCTCTCCGCTCGCCACGTCGCGAACGACTCGAGGACGTCGTCCTCGTCGAATCGCTCGATACAGGGAACGTCGTACGGATGCAGTTCCTCGACGCGTGCGACGAGGTCGTCGTACGCGTCGTCGGTCGTCTTCGCGAGCAACAGTGCCTCCTCGTCGCGGTGCACGTCGCCCTCCCAGCGGTAGGTCGAGGTCGTCGACAGCCGATTGACGCAGGCGGCGAGTCGCTCCTCGACCAGCGTCTCGGCCATCCCGTCGGCTGCCTCGGGCGGCGCGGTGATATACACGGTTGGCATAGCGGCGGCTACGCTCGAGCAACGCAAAAGGGCACCGTCCACCCGGAGCGGGCCGTCTGCCACACCGGTCGTCGGCGGGGCGCAGCCGCGGTTAGCTGTCGGCGCTCTCGACCGGGTTGAACGTGCCGTTGATGTCCCACTCGTGGATACAGTGGGGGTTGCCGACCTGCTTCTCGCCGTCTTCGCGGGCGAGTTGCCAGGCCTCGAGGTCCTCGTCCCATACTTCGCCGCGACCACACGCTTCGCAGACCCGCGCGGTCGGTGTTCGTACCTGTGCGCTCATTACCCAATCGTGGGAACTCGACACATATAACGGTATTCGTGTGCGGCAAGGACTGCGCCGTCGCTGGCGAATCGAGCGATCGGAAAACCGGGGCCGCTGTCAGTCCGCTGTCGTGTCCGTCGAGACCGGGGTCCGATGCCGGTCAGTAGACGGCGTCTTTGATCTCCTCGCGGAGTTCGTCGAACTGCGCCAAGTAGTCGCGTCGCTCGGCGCGCAACTCGGCGAGCGCGTCCTCGTAGTCCTCGACGTGGTCGGGCACGTAGTAGTCCTCGATCTCGAGGCCGGGGACGGACTCGGGGATCGTCAGATCCATTCGGTCGTCGTGGGTCCAGTCGATGGTCCCGCGGGCGGCCTCCGTGAGCACGGTGACGGACTCGGTGACGCCGATGTCCTTCGACTTCTCGCCGAGGTAGCCCGTGTTGATCACGTAACACTCCACGTCGAGGATGTCGATGAGTTCGTGGAAGATGTTGCCCTCCTCGCCCTCGGGGCCGACGATGAAGGGGTTCGTCCCGACGACGCGGATCGATTCCCCGGCACGGGAGGGATCGCCCGCGCTGGTCTCGATCGACTCGCCGAGCATGAAGGCGACGGCGGCCTGCTCGTCCTCGAGTTTGGCGACCGGCGGCATCAGCGGGTTTCGGGTGATGAAAAAGACCTGGTCCATCCGGCCGAGGTCGATCTCCTCGTCGGCGCTCTCGAGTTGGTCGCGCTGGACGATCGCCCGGGAGTTCGAGGTGTAGCGATCCTCGTCGAAGTGGACGGTGCCGTCGTCGTCGACCGCGACGTTCTCCAAGATCGCGGACTCGTCGGTCGCGGCCTCGTAGAGTTCGGGCTGTTCCTCCTCACCCAAGCCGATCGTCTTGATGAACAGCCCCTGGCCCTCGCTGCCGGCAACGGAGCCGGTCGGCAGGAGTCCGCAGACGTCGTCTTGGAGCATGGCGGCGCTTTCGGGCTCCTCGAGCCAGCAGCCGTGGGAGGTCAGCGTCGACTTGCCGGTCGCGGACAGCCCCATGAACACCTGACCGACGGTCTGCAGTTCGCCGTCCTCGTCGCGGACGCGGACGCGCTTGCTGCCGGCGTGGAGGCCGAGGCCGCCCTGCTGTTTGATCCGGTACATGAACAGCCGGAGGAACGACTTCTTGGCCTCGCCGGTGTAGTCGCTGCCGAGCACGGCGGTAAAGCCGGTGTCGGGGAGGATGCGGATCGCGGTCTCGTCGTAGTCCGGCAGCTGGACGGTGTAGAGGTCGGGGTCCTGACCGTCGGCCGGCTCGAAGAGGTTCGCCCACGCGTAGGCGATCCGAGCGTGCTCGACCGGCACGAACAGGCGACAACAGAAGGTCGCGTCCGGATGGCGCCCCATGAGTCGGTCGACACAGACGAGTTCGACCTCGTCGGTGCGGTCGACGGCGTCGTCGACGAGTTCGTGGTCGCGCTCGGAGAACTCGTCGTCGACGGCGTTTTTCGTCCGATCGGCGCTCCGCGAGCGGAACTCGCTGACGTACGACGGCGAGTCGAACTCGGTCGTCGTCTCGTCGGCCTCGGCGAGTTCGCGCAGTTCCGCGAGCGACGGGTTGTACCGGACGTTCGACGCTGTCGCTGGATCGGGAAGCTGTCGGACCAGCGGACGGGACTCCGTCCCGGTTTCAGACATACACATAATCCACCATCAGCCTGATAAATAAACGTGAGGATTTCTCTCTTCGTATGCCATCGACTACCCAGTGACGGAGTGACGTGTGCTGTGTGCGCCCCTCAGCGAGCGGAAATTACCGATTTCCGATCCGTCGACGATCGACGGTGTGTCGACCTGCCACAAGTATCCAGATACGAGATAATTCTTGACGGGGCGGCGAGCAACGGGCGAGGACTGCAGAGCGAACCCGGGAGTCAGCGATTACACCGGCGCCGCGCCGACCCGCGGCGGCGTGCTGATTTTCACATCTGGTATTCCGGGGGGAACCTCCAAGAGGGTGGTACGACTTGCCGAGGGCATGGACTACGGTCTCGATATCGGCCCAGGGGGGATCCGGGTCGCCACCGACGCCGGCGGCGATCCGACGATCGACTCGGTCCCGCCGATCGCGCTGGCAGTCGACGACGCGCTTGAGGCGGCGGGGCTCTCGGAGGAGAGCGCCACCGTTAGCGCGGATGGAACGACGTACGCGGTCGGTGGGGCTGCACGGACGGCCGCTGACGCGATCGACGAGGAACCCGAGTCGCTGTTTTCGGGCGGTAGCCTCGCGGTCGATTCGGGGGCACACGTCACACCCGCGCTGTCAGCGCTCGTCGACGACGCCGTGGGGGACGCGACGGACGGCCGGCTTTGTTACACGACGCCCGGCCCGTTCGCCGATGCGGCGGCGACCGACGACCACCGCGAGACCGTCGCGTCGGTGCTCGAGGACCGCGGGTTCGATGCGACACCGATCCACAAGGGCTTCGCCGTCGTCTACGACCAGCTCGCGGGCGACAACTACACCGGTCTCGGGATCTGTCTCGAGGCGCGCTCGACCAGCGTCGCGCTCGCGTACTACGGCGTCCCGGCGATGGCCGTCTCGATCGAGAAAGGCCGCGAGTGGATCGTCGAGCGCGCGGCCGGCGAGACCGGCCACGCGCCGGCACAGGTCGCCGGCGTCCTCGACGAGTTCGCGCTCGACCCCGACGCGGCGGGAGGCGGGATCGAAAGCGCGCTGGCACAGGCCTACGACGCCCTGCTCGGCGAGGTCATCGCAGCGATCGGCAACGCGGCCGACGAGAGCGATGTCCAACAGGGGCTCTCGGTCCCCATCGCCATCGCCGGCGAGGGCGCTATCGACGGCCTCGAGTTCCTCGTCGGCGGCCGGTTCGACGCGGCCGCGCTCCCGTTTTCCGTCCGCGGTGCCCGGATCGCGGACGACCCCGCGGTGAGCGCCGCCAGAGGTGCTCTCGAAGCCGCCCGCGACGATGTCGAGGCGTACGAGGCGGTCACCTGGTCGGCGGCCGACGACGGCGAATCTGACGAGACGCCGAGCGGCGCCGACGCGACGACCGAGGGCGAGCGGACGGCGCTGTCGTTCGACGAGTCGGCGATCGCCGACACGGCGGCCGACGATCGGACCGACGACGCCATCGAGCAGCTGTTCGACCGGCTCGCCAACCGCGACGACGAGATCCGAGCCGTCCGCGAGGACCTCGAGTCAGCGTTCGACGACCTCGAGTACGTCGAGGAACGGGCGGCCGCGGTCGACGACGTCGACGATCTCGAGGAGCGCCTCGAGGCGTTCGCCGACGACCTGACGGACCTCGAGACGGAGAGCGAGACGCACGCGAGCGCCGACGCCGTCGACGCGCTCGACGACGAACTCGGGTCGCTGTCGACGACGATCGACGACCTGGAAGCCGACGTGGCCGACGTGGATGCGGCGCTCGCGGAGGCCGAGACGGCCGCGGCCGACGAGCGATCGGCGCTCGAAGACCGGGTTGACGAAGTGGTCGGCGACTTCGAGGACGTGGCCGATCGGACCGAGACGCTCGAGGACGACCTCGAAACGGTTCGGACGAGCCTCGACGACCTCGCGGCGACCGCTGCCACCGAGTCGTCGCTCGAGGACGTCGAGGGGACCGTCTCGGAACTCGCCGACGCGATCGACGACCTGGATGTGGCTGTCGATCGGGCCGAGACCCGACTCGACGGGTTCGCCGGTCGACTGGAGGAACTCGGAACCCGGATCGACGGCGTCTCGGAGCGACTCGAGGCGGAGAGCGAGCGAACCGACGAGCGCTTCGACGCACTCGAGTCGACGATCGACGCGGAGACCGACGCCGTCGACGAGGAACTCGCCGCGGTGCGCGAGACGCTCGCCGACCGGACCGAGGCGCTTGAGGCAGACCTCGACGCCGCTCGAGACGCGATCGGCGATCTCGAGGACGTAACCGCCGACGCCGACCGGGTCGACGCCGTCGCCGCGGATCTGGCCGATCTCGAGACGACCGTCGAGGACGAGTCGGCCGCCATCGAATCGGTGGCCCAAGACGACCTGCCGGCCCTCGAGGCGACGGTCGACGAGCTCGACGAGGCGGTGACTGGCGTCTCGGAGCGACTCGACGATGTTGACGCGCGTACGGCGACCGAAGAGTCCGTCACGGCGCTCGTGGCCGATCTCGACGCGGTCGAAGCGGCGGTCGAGACGCTCGAATCCGATCTTCGCTCCCTCGACGACGCGCTCGAGGAGCGGATCGACGACGCAGTCGCGGGCGTCGAAACGGAACTCGACGCAGCGACGGATGTGCTCGAAGACGATGTCGAGGGGCTGACGACTAATTTCGACGCGCTCGAGGCGACCGTCGAGCGACTCGACGACGAGGCGGTGACGGACGAGGAACTCGCCACTGCGCACGAATCGATCGACGACCACGGCGACGAACTCGAATCGGTGGCCGCGGAGGTCGACGACATCGCGACGGACCTCGCGGCCGTCGAGGAGCGACTCGACGAGGTCGACCGAGAGCTCGCCACCCGGCTGGAGGACGTTCGAAGCACGGTCGACGAGCGGATCGACGAGACGCAGGACGCAGCCGACGACGCACGGGCGGAACTCGACGACAGAATCGACGAGACGCAGTCGGCCCTCGACGAGCGGATCGACGAGGTGCGATCGAGGCTCGAGGAGCATCGCGACGAGACCGAGGCCGTTCGAACAGCCCTCGAGGAAAACGTGGCTGCACTGGAAGCCGCCCTCGAACGCGAGACCGACGCGCTCACCGACGACCTCGGCACGCTCGAAGAGCGCGTCGACGACGGCGAGCGCAGGGCAGACAACCACGAGCGCCGCGTGGACGACCTCGCGTCGACGCTCGAGGAGGTCGACAGCGGGGTCGACCGTATCGACGACGATGTCGGGGCGCTCGCGGGACGGGTCGACGAGGCGGCGAGCGAGGACGATCTCGAGTCGCTCGAGAACGATCTTTCGGCCCTCGGCGACCGCTTAGCGTCGCTCCGGTCCGAACACGACGACCTCGCTCGGACCGTCGCCGCCGGCCCGGACGAGTCGGCGGTGCAGGCCTTAGACGAGGTCCGGACGCTCGACGATGACGTCGACTCGCTGGACGAGCGGGTGACGACGGTCGCCGACGGGCTCTCGCGTCTCGAGGAGCGGGTCGAGTCGATCGACGCGCGACTCGACGAACGCGGGGCCGGCGAGGACGATCTCGAGGCACTGCGAACGGAACTCGCGGACCTCCGAGCCGACGCGACCGCCGAGACGGCGCTCCCGTCCGCGGTCGCGGCCGGTGGCGGAGGCGCGGGGATCGTCGCCGGAGGCGTCACCACGCTGGCCGGCGACGCCGTCGTCGGAGCCGGCGCAGTCGCTCTCGGCCTCGTCTTACTCGGCGTCGCGATGCTACGGGCCCGCTGACGTCGATCAGAAGGTGCGACGACTCGGACCGACGCCACCGCTCCTCGAGCGTCGGTCCGAACGACTACCGCCGAAGTCGTCAGTCGCGAACCGGTTCGACGTTGCGCATCTCGCCGCCACACCGACGGCACGTGCTCAACAGCGCGTCGCCGACCGTCTCCCGCCGGCCACACTGCACGCACTCGTACTCGCGTCGGGCCTCGAGAGTCATATGGTACCGTTACTCATGCTCTCTATTAACTCTTTTCGTGGTAAATCGAGGAAACAGCCGGCGGTGGCGGTAACCGACGCCCGTAGGCTGACCGGAATACCGCGTAGGTCGGCCGGCTACGGCCGCTTCTCGGAAACCCAGAGCAGGCAACCGAGCGCGGTCGCACAGACGATCGACGACGCGAGCAGCCAGAAGGCGGCCTCGAAACCGGTTGTTTCGGCGATGGCACCGACGACGGCGGGTGCGATCGCGCCGGCACCCATCAGGAGTGTGCGGACGACGCCGAGTCCGCCGCCGGCGACATCGTCCGGGATGGCTGACATCAGGTAGGCGCCCCTGACGGGGCGAAAGCCGTGCGAGCCGATGCCGACGGCGACGAGCAGCCCGCCGAGCAGGACCGGCGCTCCCGTACCGGTCAGCGCGACGAACGCGACGAGCGCTACCGACGCGAGGCCGAGCGTCGCGACGACGATCGGCAGCCGGCCGATGCGATCGCTGAGGTTACCGGTCACTAGCTGGACGAAACTCGCGAGGAAGAGGCCGCTGTAGAGTAAACTCGCGGTCGCCGGCGCGAGGCCCGCCGCCACCGTCAGGTACCGCGGCGCGAACGCGACCAGTCCGTTGTACGTGAACGAAAAGAGGACCGTCAGCAGGGCAAAGGCCGAGAACCGCCAGTTTCGAAACAGTACAGCGTATCGACGGAGCCCGCCGTCCGCTCCGCTCGAGTTCGCGTCGATCCCGCTGGTTTCCTCGGGAAGTCGCATCGGAACGCGGAGTCGGAACGCCACCGCGAGCGCCAATCCGACCAGACCGGCACCGAAAAAGAGCAGCCGCCAGCCCACGACCGGGCCGACGGCCAGCGACGCGACCGCGACGACCGCTGTAGGGGCGACGACGCCGCTCAAGGCACCGAATGTATCGAGAACGCCGAGCGCCCGCCCCGTCCGGGCGGGGTAGGCTCGAGCGAGGAGCCGGACGGCGACGGTCTTGTGCGCGCCGGTGCCGGCCCCGATCACGAGCATCGCGCCCACGACGACGAGGAAGGGCGAGTCGACGGCAAGCGCGAGCGACGCGGCGGCCGCAACGACCGCGCCCGCCGTGATGACGGTCACGGCACCTAGCCGGTCGGCGAACACACCCGAGGGAAACTGCATGGCGGCGTAGACGAGCATGAGCCCCGAGAACGCGGTTCCGAGGACGGCGTCCGAGACGCCGAAGGTCGCCCCGAACGTGTCGAACAAGGGCGGAAAGGCGTACCGGAGGAACTTCGCGAGAAACCAGATCGCGGCCGTCAGGACGAGCGCGTCGTAGCGGGTGAGCCGACCGGCCGCGTGTCGAACCGACATTCCTCTCGCCGAGAGTCACGACCGGACGACCGAGTATCCTCCGGTCGCGGTCCCTGACTGCATCGACGGCTGGTACCAAACCGATCGATCTTCAACTGTTGGCATTATATCCCATACAAATTGTAATAGACCTTAACGGACGAGACTTATATGATAGTTCCTGATAGACTCGAGTACCAATGACTGCGAACACGACGACGGACTGGGTCGACCCGATTACCTGTCCATTCTGCGGCGACGAACTCGCCTCGCCGGGCGCCGGCTTCATCGACCACATCCACGACAACGCCGACTGCGAGGACGGCTTCGACCACTGGCGCGAAAACATCGCCGGCGACCTCGCCGGCGAGTGGACCGGCTAGTCGAACCGAATCGTCCGCGAGTCCAAGCGGTTGCGGGTATCGTTCTCAGCGGTCTGGCTGTCACGACGCCACCTCGAGCGCAACGCGGAAGTCACGACGGCACCGAGCCATCGTATGGGCTTTCACACCTTCCCGATCGAGCGGGCGGAGTCCCTCGAGGACCCTGAGCGCTATCGGTACTGTTCTCGCGAGGAGTTGCTCGCGATGCTCGAGCCGGCGGCCGACGGTGTCGTAGCCGACCTGGGTTCCGGGACGGGCTTTTACGCCGACGACGTCGCGCCGTTCGTCGACACGCTGTACGCGGTCGACGTCCAGACGGCGATGCACGACTACTACCGAGAGAAGGGGGCTCCCGACGCCGTCGACTTCGTGACGGCCGAAATCTCGTCGCTCCCGTTCGAGGACGACCAACTCGACGGAGCGTACTCGACGATGACCCACCACGAGTACGCGTCGCCACCGACGGCCGACGACGGCGATACGCCGACCGATAGCGCATTGACCGAACTCGCGCGCGTCATCCGTCCCGGCGGTCGGCTCGTCACCGTCGACTGGTCGGCCGACGGCGCGGGGGAGGCCGGCCCACCGGTCGAGGAGCGGTTCGGACTCGCCGACGCGACCGCCGGACTCGAGGCCGCCGGGTTCGAGATCGAACGCGCCTGCGAGCGGCCGGAAACGATCGCGATCGTCGCGACGCGATAGTAGGATGGACGAACGACCAATAATCGAACGCATTTAGCCCCATCTAGTTATCTATATCGGATTGAACCGTATCGACGCAACGCTTTTTCGTGGTACTGTGTGTGTCAATCACATGGTATACGACGACCCGTACACGCCCGACCGATCGCACTACGAATGCCTCGACTGCGGTCACCGGGAGACGAGCGACTCGCTCGAGGTCTGTCCCGAATGCGAAGGTACCGTCCGTAACATCGCCGTGGCGCGAGAGTGAACCGAACCGACGCGCTCGCCGTCAGTCGAAGTCGGGCAGGTCTTCCGGCGGCTCGTACTCGGCCTCCCAGTCGACGTACTCCTCTTTGAGAATTACCGAGACGACCTGACCGAACTCCGTGAGTTCGGCGTTGATAGCGGAGACCGTCCCCCACGTGTCGAGGTCGGGGTGGTACTCGCGGGCCTGCCAGTCTTCCGGGATGCCGGGGGCGTGATAACCGACGCGATCCGCGAAGTCGTCCCAGAAGAAGTCGAAGCCGGCGAACAGGTCGAGGTCGCCGGCGATTCCGTACTCGCGCTCCCCGAGGTCGGTGTCCTCGCGCCACTCGTCGAAGGCCTCCGTCCAGGCCCCCTCCTCGAGGAACGCCTGTAACTCCTCGCGGCGGTAGTCGATCTCCTCGGTCCCGTCGGCGCTGATCGTCGCGTCCTCGTACTCGTTCGGGTCGACGAACTCCAGTTCCGGCGGCTCGGGGGGTTCGACCTCGAGTGTCATGGCCGATCGTAGGTCGGGTCGGCGGATAAGAATTCCCACCTCGCGTTCCCTCGACGGTCACGTCGGCCGACCGACCGATCCCAACACTCAATCGCCGGCCGACCGTACTCGCGAGCGATGACCGACTACGAGGCGGCGATCCTCGACGTCGACGGGACGATCGTCCGGGGTGACGACCTCCTGCCCGGCGCGACTGACGGCGTGCGCGCGCTCGAGGCGGCCGGCTGTTCGCGACTGCTCTTCTCGAACAATCCGACGCGGGGCAGCGACCACTACGGCGCGAAGCTCGCGCCCCACGGGATCGACGTCGATCCGAACACCGTCCTCACGTCTGCGACGGTCTCGGCCGAGTACCTCGCCGCGACCCACCCCGACGAGCGGGTCTTCGTGGTCGGCGGCGAGCGTCTCGAGGCGATCTTAGAAGACGCGGCCGTCGAACTGACGAGCGACCCCGACGCGGCCGACGTCGTCCTCGGTTCGTTCGACAAGAACTTCTCGTTCGGCACGCTCTGGGAGGCCCTGCGGGCGCTCGAGGGCGACGTTCCGTTTTACGGCACCGACCCCGACGCGACGATTCCGATCGACGAGGGCGAGATCCCCGGCTCCGGGGCGATCCTCGCCGCGATGGAGGCCGTCGCCGGCCGCGAACCCGACGCGATCCTCGGCAAACCGTCCTCGGTCGCGGCCGCCGCCGCCATGGACCGACTGGGTGTCGATCCGACGACGACCCTGGTCGTCGGCGACCGACTCGACACCGACATCGCCCTCGGGAATCGCGCCGGCATGGAGACCGCGCTCGTCCTCACCGGCATCACCGACCGTGCGACCCTCGCCGCGTCCGACATCGAGCCGGATCACGTCCTCGAGTCGCTGGCCGCCGTCGAGACGCTTCTCTGATCGCTGTCCGGCGGTGACGCGCCGCCTTCATCGGGTGAACTCGAGAGACATATTTATCCGTCACAGTCACGATATGCAACACATGAAAGAACGACTCAAGCAGATGTTGCTCCGCGCTCGCTACGCGGCGATGGGTGCGGCGATCGGCGCAGCGGTCGGCGGACTGTTCAGTCGAAACGCCGCGAGCACCGGCGGCGCGATCGGCGGACTCGTCGGCGCGACGGTCGCCGACACGCGTGGCACGCTCGAGGGCGTGTTCGAGGAACTGCAAGAGCGAGATCCCCGATCGAAAGATATCGAACTCGAGTAAACGACGCAGTTTCGTCGACTCGGCGGCGTTCGAACAGGTCAGCCTGACGAACGTATCACCGTCGCGTCCTTCCTCGTTCCGGTCACCTGCGGCCGACTGATCCGACCGGGTACCGTAGTAGACGCATCAGTGCAGGCTCGATCATATCCCACCGCCGACTGAGTATACCATACTCATGGCTACCGTCGAGACTGTCCTGTCGTCGATTTTCAGCACGATCCCTGAACTTCACTCCGGACAACTCGGCCTGCTCTCCGGCGTGCTCGTCGGTCTCCTCTACTGGCACGGCCACCGTCGGTCGTCGCTCGCCCTCTTGACCGCGTTCTACCTGCTGGCGCTCGGGGTCGTGCCGGCACCCTCGAGGGGACTGGTGGTAGTGCAGGCCAAACCCTGGTACTTCTGCTCGTTTCTGGTCTTTACGTCGCTGAGCGCGATCGGTGGTCGGCTCGCATGGGCGAGGATCGGCCGCTCGAGTCGGCCGCGTGTGCCGGAGGTCGGACAGCGCGAGATCTAACGGTCGTCTTCTGACACGCGATGATCTGTTTTCACTTCCCGTCGAACACACGAACTTATTGACAAACAAAATATGAAAAATATGTTATATAGTCCCGGGCGGATTCGAACCGCCGTCATGGGCTCACTTCCGTGACGGCCGGAACCGGACACGTCCAAAGGCCCATATGATTGGCCACTACACCACGGGACTGCTTCTACTTCGTTCGTCGCCCCGCGTACCTCGCAAATCCGTACGGATTTGCGTACCACCACGGGACTTCACTTGCGGGATAGACTGCCGTCGCACAATAGTGTTACTTTTCGTCGACAGCCGAGACGGCTATCTGTCCATCCTCGGCACGCCGATGACAGCTCCGACAGAGCGTGATCACGTTATCCATCGTGTGTGCGTCTTCGACGTGCTCGAACGACCGGACGGGCTGTAGATGATGGACGTCCGGATTTCGACCGAGTTCTTCGTCGTCTGCTCCGCAGTGTTGGCACTCGTAATCATCCCGCTCGAGCGCTCGGCTTCGAATCTGCCACCACTTCTGCCCGTAATTGATCGAGCCGCCCTCCCACTGGTGGTGTTCGGGCCCGACGACGTTCTCAGAGAGCCAGTCGCCGTAGCACTCGAGCGTGCAGAACGGCCCTCGCTTCTGCCGTTCGAGTCGTGCTGGCCGGACTTCGAGGGACTCGCCGCAGGCACGACACTCGGTAACCACTCGTTCCCCCTTTTCTGCGTAATTCTCCGGAAGTAACCCGTCGACCCCCTCGACACACGCCGAACAATAGATACCCTTTTTCGATGACGGATAGAACGAGAACGTCGATCCACAGCACGTACACGTCGCCGTTTCCTTTCCACCTTTCCAGTTGCCGTTGTACTCACCGCCGTTGGGATTGCAGTCGTCGCAAAACTCGAGTCGCGCTTTTGGATCGTAAAATTCGGACGCGCAACCCGTACACGTTCGATTCGGAAGCGGCTCGTCGTGGACTTTGGTATGGTGCTGGCGCATACCCTGTTCCGTGTTTAACGACTTTCCACACGTCGGGCAATCCATACGGGGCTTGGCTTCGGTATCCTGTATAAACATGAGGCCACGCCGACAGAGAATGCAGTGCGATCGTGCTTCCGAACGTTCAGTTGCTCGATGACGAGGCGGCTACCAGAGAAGCCGTGTAATCACTTACAGGTAGCCTTCCTCGGCCAGCCGTTCGATACCCTCCTCGAGCCGCTCTTCGCTCGCAGCGTAGGAAATACGCGCGTAGCCGGGCGTGCCGAAGGCGCTGCCCGGCACCGTGGCGACGTGGGCGTCCTCGATCGCGCCCTCACACCAGGCCTGGTCATCGTCATCCACCGGGAGCATCATGTAGAACGCGCCTTCCGGCACTGCTACGTCGACATCGTACTCGGCAAGCAGGTCGACGACCAGATCGCGGCGCTCTTCGAAGGCGTCGACCATCTCCGTAACGGCCTCCTCGGTCTCGAGCGCCTCGAGGCCGGCGTGTTGGACGAAGTTGACGGCAGACGAGACCGAGTGGCTGTGGAGTTTGCCGGCCTGATCGACCAGTTCCTCGGGGCCGGCGAAGTAGCCGAGCCGCCAGCCGGTCATCGAGTAGGCCTTCGAGAAGCCGTTGACCGTAATCGTTCGGTCGGCCATTCCCTCGAGCGTACCCAGGCTCGTGGGGTCGACGCCATAGGTGATCTCCTTGTAGATCTCGTCGGAGATGACGGTGATGTCGTGCTCGACGGCCAGGTCGCGGACACCCTCGAGCGCGGCGTCGGAGTAGACCGCGCCGGTGGGGTTCGACGGCGAGTTGACGATCAGCAGTTCGGTGTCGTCCGAGACGGCGGCCGCGAGGTCGTCGAGGGCCGGCTCGAGCCGGAAGTCCGAGTCGGAGAGGTCGACGCGGGTCAGGTCGCCGCCGGCCATTTTGACCATCGCCTCGTAGGAGACCCACGCGGGGTCCAGCAGGGCGACTTCGTCGCCCTCCTGAATCAGCGCCTGGACGATCTCGTAGAGGGCCTGCTTCGCGCCGGGCGTGACGATGATCTCGTCGGCGGTGTGCTCAAGGCCGTCGTCGGCGAGTTTGTCGGCGATCGCCTCGCGAAGTTCGAGGATGCCGGCGGAGGTGGTGTAGCCGGTGTGGCCGGCGTCCATCGCGTCCTTGCCCGCTTCGATGATGTTCTCGGGCGTGGGGAAGTCGGGCTCGCCGACGGAGAGGTCGACGACGTCCGCGCCGTCGGCCTCGAGTTCGGTGGCGAGCGCGGAGATGGCGAGCGTTGCGGACGGTTCGACTCGGGTTACGCGGTCGGTGAATTCCATCGTCATTGTGGATCGGAATCGGTCGCGGGACTGGGATCGGGGAGTTCGTCGGCGAGATCGAGCGCACCGTCGACGGCTTTGGCGGCGTTCCCGACGCGCTCGCGGGCTTCGGCGGCGGACATGCCGGGGCCCGTCACGCCGAGGGTCACGGGCGTGTCGCGCTCGAGGCTCACGTCGGAGAGCCGCTGGGCGGTGGCGTCGGTGATCACCTGATCGTGATCGGTGTCGCCGGTGATGACGGTGCCGACGACGGCGACGGCGTCGACTGCCTCGCGGCGGGCGAGCCGGTCGGCGGCCAGCGGGGCGTCGTACGCCCCCGGCACGTGAACCGTCTCGTACACCTCCGCGCCCGCGGCGGTGGCCGCCTCGAGTGCCTCTTGCTCCATCTGCTCGGTGATCGGCCGGTTGAATTCCGCGACCACCAGTCCGAGCGTGGTCATAGGCGAGCGGTGGGGAGGGCGGGTAAAAGAGGTACCGTTCTCGGACGATTGCACGCCGGCGCGTCGCCGCCGGATCGAGCGTCGGTCGTCAGAACTACGAGCCGGAGAGCGCTCGCGGAACGCCGTTACGACGCATCGTCGCTTCGGATCGTCACGCTCCCGTTGGTCGTCTCGATCTGGAGACGCCGCGCTCCGTCGCCCAGCGTCGCCTCGAGATCCCCGTTGCTCGAGATGTCCGAGCCGTCGAACCCCTCGATCGTCACGCTCCCGTTGGTCGTCGAGACGCTGACCGTCGCGTCGAGCGACGGCGGTGCGCGAACCGTCACTTCGCCGTTAGTGGTGTCGGCGGTGAGATCGCCGCCGTTCGCCGCGAGGGCTACGTCGATGTTGCCGTTGGTCGTCTCCGCCTGCAGGTCGCCGCTGACCCCGGCTGCGTGAACCGCCCCGTTGGTGCTGTCCGCGACCAGTCCGCCATCGACGCCCTCGATGTCGATCCGGCCGTTCGTCGTGTCGGCGACCAGTTCGCCCGTCACGTCGCGGACTTTCACGTCGCCATTCGTCGTCTCTGCGCGCGCGAGTCGGATCCCCGCCGGGACCGTCGCCTCAAGGTCCACCTTGGAATCGGGACCGAACAGGAACGGCGTCCCCTCTCGATGCGTCTCGACCGTGAGATGGCCGTCGCTCCGGCTGTCCTCGAGGGTTAGCGACTCGAGGGCGTCCTCGGTCGGGGCTGCCTTGTGCCCCCGAATCTCGATCTCCTCTCCCTGATTCCCCTCGACGGTGACGGCGCCGTTCTCGGCGATCAGCGAGAGCGCATCGACGCCGTCGGTCCCGTAGGTATTCGTCACGGTCTCCGTCGCGCTCCGGCCGGTCGCGAGACAACCGGCGAGCGATCCGAGTACCCCGAGACTCCCTCCGGCGAGCAGCCGTCGTCGTGAAAGGTCGCGTCTCATACTCGTAGCCTTGTGTTGCCACCGGGATATGTAATACCTGTCAGTTTCCGACCTGGGTGTCCTGCACGAGGGTTTTTATATGAGGACTGGTTCCCCGGCTTCCTCGCGGCTCGGCGGCGAAGCGATCGGGTCTCGAGCGACGCTCCGTTTAAGAATTCTTAAGCGCGGGCGCGGACAACCGGCGCGCAATGACGACGTTACGGACGCCGGGGCCGACGATCGGCGTCGTTGGCGGTGGACAGCTCGGGCGGATGCTCGCCGAAGCGGCCGCGCCGCTGGGCATCGAGGTGGTCGTGCTCGATCCGACGCCGGACTGCCCAGCAGCGCCGGTCGCCCGCGACCAGCTCGTCGCCGAGTTCGACGACGAGGCGGGTATTCGCGAACTCGCCGAGCGCGCGGACGTGCTCACGTTCGAGATCGAACTCGCCGACCAGGACGCGCTAGCCCGAATCAGCGAAGAGACGGGGACGCCAGTTCACCCGAACCCGGCGACGCTCGAGACGATTCACGATAAACTCGTTCAGAAGCGAGAACTCGAGGACGCGGGCGTTCCGGTGCCACCGTTCCGTGCGGTCTCGGACGCCGACGACATTCGCGCGGCGATCGACGACTACGGCGCGCCCGTGATGCTCAAGGCCCGGACCGGCGGCTACGACGGTCGGGGCAACGTCCCGGTCGAGTCGAAAGCCGACGCCGAGGCCGCCCTCGAGTCGGTTGCCGGCCCCGCGATGGTCGAGTCGTTCGTCGACTTCGAGCGCGAGGTCTCGGTCATCGCGGTCAAGGGCGAGGGCGAAATCGCGACTTTCCCGCTCGGCGAGAACGTTCACGAGGAGGAGATCCTCCGGGAGACGATCGTCCCGGCGCGCTCGAGCGAGACCGTCACCGAACGCGCCCACGCGGTTGCCCGCGACGTGCTCGAGGTGATGGAAGGCCGCGGCGTGTACGGGATCGAGCTGTTCGAAACGCACGAGGCGCGGAGCGCCTCGAATAGCTCGAGCGGCGACCAGCCGCGAGAGGGTGGCGAGATCCTGCTCAACGAGATCGCGCCGCGGCCGCACAACTCCGGCCACTGGACGATCGAGGGGGCGCACAGCTCCCAGTTCGAACAGCACGCTCGTGCGGTGCTGGGCTGGCCGCTTGGCTCGACCGACCTGCGTTCGCCGACGGTCTCGAAGAACCTGCTCGCGGACGTCGAAGCGGAGCAGCCAGCACAGTTGAGCGACATCGACGAGATCCTCGAGACGCCCGGCGCAAACCTCCACTGGTACGGGAAGCGCCAGGCCCGTCCCCTGCGGAAGATGGGCCACGTGACGGTGACGGGCGACGCCGATGCCTCGGCCGACGACCTCCTCAAGACCGCGCGCGACCTCGAGGACGCGGTGACGTTCCGATCGTGACTGCTCGAGTGCGAGCGGGCCGAACCGCTCGCCCTGTTTACCACCGTTTCAAGTCACTCCCCGGACCACCACCAGCCATGAGCGATAGCGTCAGCGACCTCATCGACCGCTTGCACCGCGAGGCCGACCAGGACCGCCCGTCCGAAGAGACTCCCGACGTGGGGATCGTAATGGGCAGTGACTCCGACCTCGAGACGATGATGACCGGCGGCCGGCGGCGCGGGGCTTACGACGCCTTCGTGGACGAACTCGGCTTCGCCGAGCAGACGGACTACGAGAGCCCGCCCGAAGAACGGTTCACGTTCGAAACGTACGTCACCTCCGCCCACCGCACGCCCGACTTAATGACGGCTTACGCCGAGACGGCCGAGGACCGCGGGCTCGAAGTCCTCATCGCCGGCGCGGGCGGCAAGTCCGCGGACCTGCCGAACATGACCGCGTCGATCGCGTACCCGCTGCCGGTCATCGGCGTCCCCGTTCAGGAGAAGTCCGTCGACAGCGTTATCGGGATGCCGACCGGCGCGCCGCTGGTCGCGGTCGACGCGGGCAAGTCGTTCAACGCCGCGCTCTCGGCCGCTCAAATCCTCGCTCGGCAACACGAGACGGTCCGCGACCGGCTGGTCGCCTACCACGAGGAGCTGCGAGCGGGCGTCGGGAACGTTTCTCGAGAACTCCACGACGGCGGCACGCCGGCGTTTCGGCAGCGCGACTGAGACGGTGCAAAGCCGATCGCTCCGTCGTCTCGAGGGCGATTCGGGGAGCGTCGATCCCGTTCGTCGGAGGACCGTCCGGTTTCCGTGCGCGTATCACTCTGTTTCCGTCTCGAGTAATCCCGGATTACCGACCCGGCCAATCTTCAAGCAGCTATATATAGTTTAAGGTGATTATTCACGACGATCGTTTCGGGCTGAAGTCACGCTACGGGCCCGCGTCCCCCCGAAAAACGAAGAATCAACCCTTATATGCATGCGGTTTGAAGCTCCGAACGTTACCGAGATGAATGATTGGATCGCCATCGGGGCGCTGGCGCTCGTCGGAGTACTGATACCGTTCGGGATGATGGCGGTATCGTACCTCCTGCGGCCCACCGTGCCCGAAACGAGCAAACGCGCCACCTACGAGAGTGGCGAGATTCCGACCGGCGGGACGCGCATCCGGTTTAACATCCAGTACTACATGGTTGCGCTTCTGTTCGTCGTCTTCGATATCGAGACCGTCCTCCTGTTCCCGTGGGCGGTCGTCTATCGGGATGCGCTCGCGGCGGATATCCCGCTCGTCCGCGCACTCGGGCCGATGCTGTTGTTCGTCGCCATCCTGCTCGTCGGACTCGCGTGGGCGTGGCGCAACGGCGCGGTACAGTGGGCACGGACACCACGCCAACTGGACACAGACAGACTATGAGCAGCGATCAACCACGCCAATCGATCCACGGCAGCACCGCACCGTCGACGGACACCCGCGACTCGCGGATCGGCGAGGGTGCCGACGACAGATTCAACTCCAAGCTTCGGGAGGCCTTCGGCTCGACCCCGTTCATACTCACGAAGTTCGACAAGTTCATGAACTGGGTTCGGGGCAACTCGATGTTCATGCTGCAGTTCGGGATCGCGTGTTGTAGCATCGAGATGATGCACACGTACGCGATCAAACACGACCTCGACCGCTTCGGCGCCGGGGTCCCCCGCGCGTCGCCGCGCCAGGCCGACGTGATGATCGTTCCGGGAACGATCGTCTCAAAGTTCGGCCCGCGCATGAAGCGGGTCTACGACCAGATGCCCGAACCCAAGTTCGTCGTGGGTATGGGCTCGTGCACGATCTCCGGGGGTCCCTTCCAAGAGGGCTACAACGTCGTCAAAGGCGCCGAGGAGATCATTCCCATCGACATCCACGTCCCCGGCTGCCCGCCGCGACCGGAGGCGCTCGTCTACGGCATCGCCAAACTTCAGGAACGGATCCGCAACGGCGAGTCAACCCCCGTCGTCGTCAAACCCTACGAACTCGAGGAGTTCGGCGACCTGCCGAAAGACGAACTCGTCCAGAAACTGGCCGACGACATCGACGAGGACGACCTCGTCATGCGCTACAACTGGGCTGATTCGCCATGAGCACGGGACTCGAGCGAGACCAGGGCCCACCGATCGAAGTCTCCGAAGACGAACTCGAGGCGCTGATCGGGGATCGCGCGCTCGCACGCGACGATCACCTAAACGCATCGGGCTTCGTTATCCGGCCGGACGACGTCCAGAGCGTCCTCTCGGATCTGCGCGACGAGGCCGGGTTCGACCACCTGGCCTGTCTGACCGCCCAGGAGTACCCCGACCGCTACGAGTCGATCTACCACCTCCGGAAGTACGCCGATCCGACCCAGGAGGTGAGCGTCGTCGTGCCGACGACCACCGACGAGCCGGTCAGCCAGACCGCAGAGCCGGTCTTCAGGACCGCCGACTGGCACGAGCGCGAGGCGTTCGACCTCGTCGGCATCGACTACGAGGGCCACCCCGATCCGCGCCGGATCCTCCTGCCCGAAACCTGGCAAGGACACCCGCTCTCGCGGGGCTACGACCAGGAGAAACCCCAGATCGTCACGCTCACGGAACACGCCAACCCGGTCCAGCCGGACCACCACGACGACGAGTCGGACACGATGTTCCTCAACATCGGTCCCCACCACCCGGCGACCCACGGCGTGCTCCACATCGAGACGGTGCTGGACGGCGAGACGGTCGTCGATGTCGACCCCGACATCGGCTATCTGCACCGCTGTGAGGAGCAGATGTGCCAGCAAGGGACGTATCGCCACCAGATCATGCCCTACCCCGACCGCTGGGACTACGTCTCGGCCGGTCTGTTGAACGAGTGGGCCTACGCGCGTACGGCCGAGGACCTCGCGGACATCGAGGTCCCCGACTACGCGCAGGTCATCCGGACGATGGGCGCGGAACTGTGCCGGATTGCCTCACACATGCTCGCGCTGGCGACGTTCGCGCTGGACGTCTACGGCGACTTCACCGCCATCTTCCAGTACGGCATGCGCGACCGCGAAGTCGTCCAGGACATCTTGGAGGACCTGACCGGCCAGCGGCTCATGTTCAACTACTTCCGACTCGGCGGCGTCGCGTGGGACCTGCCCGAACCCCGCGAGGAGTTCATCGAGAAGACGCGGGACTTCCTCGACGGGCTTCCCGCGAAGGTCGACGAGTACCACGACCTGCTGACCGGAAACGAGATCTTCCAGGTTCGAACCCACAACACCGGCATCTTAGAGCCCGAGGTCGCCAAACAGTACGGCTGTACCGGGCCCGTCGCCCGCGGCTCCGGCATCGACTACGACCTGCGTCGGGACGACCCCTACGGCTACTACGACAACCTCGAGTGGGATGTCGTCACCGAGGACGGCTGTGACAACTACAGTCGCGTCCTCGTTCGCATGCAGGAAGTCGAGGAGTCCGCGAAGATCATCGAGCAGTGTATCGACCTGCTCGAGGACTGGCCCGAAGACGAGCGGACGGTCCAGAGCAACGTCCCGCGAACGCTGAAGCCGGACGCGGACACGGAGATCTACCGCAGCGTCGAGGCCGCGAAGGGCGAACTCGGCATCTACATTCGCTCGGACGGGACGGCCAAGCCGGGCCGGTTCAAGATCCGGAGTCCGTGCTTCCACAACCTCTCGGCGCTGCCCGAGATGTCCGAAGGCGAGTACGTGCCCGACCTGATCGCGTCGCTGGGAAGCCTCGACATCGTCCTCGGGGAGGTGGACCGCTAACATGACCGGCGTGCAGACAGCGGCCGCGATGCCGACGGTGCCGCTGCAGGATACGGTCTTGCTCCCCGAGCGGATCGGGGAGCTGACCGGGTTGGATCAGTTCGGTCTCGGCGGCGAGTTGCTCGCGACGTTCATCGCGGCCTTCGTCATCGGGAACCTGATGCTCGCGATGACCGGCGTCGCGGGGCCGTGGGCCAAGCGGAAGATCACCGCCGCGTTCACCGACCGGATCGCGGTCAATCGGCTCGGGCCGGCGGGCATCTTCATCATCGTCGCCGACGCGGTTCGGCTCCTCTCGAAGGAGCTGATCGTTCCCGAGAACGCGGATCGGCCGGCTTACGACCTCGCGCCGATCGTCGTCGCGGCGTCGGCGCTGCTCGGCTTTGCGGTCATTCCGATGGGGAGTGGCATCCACCTCGCGGATCCCGAAGTCGGGCTCGCCTACGTCTTCGCGGTCTCGGGCATCGCGAGCGTCGGGCTGGTGATGGCCGGCTACGCGTCGTCGAACAAGTACTCGCTGATCGGCGGGCTCCGTGCGGTGGCACAGAACATCGCCTACGAGATTCCGCTCGTCGTCACCGGGATGTCGGTCGTGATCTTCGCCGGCACCTTGCAGATGGGCGAGATCGTCGCGGCCCAACACGAGACGCTGGTGGAAGTCGCGGGCGTTTCGATTCCGACGTGGTACGCGCTGGTCAACCCCTTCGCGTTCGTCCTGTTCCTCGTCGCGAACTTCGCGGAGGTCGGCCGCAACCCCTTCGACACGCCGGAGGCCCCGACCGAGATCGTCGCCGGCTACCAGACCGAGTACTCCTCGGTCTACTTCGTGTTGATCTACCTCGGGGAGTTCCTCCACATCTTCCTCGGCGGCGCGATCATCGCGACGATCTTCCTCGGCGGCCCCGCCGGGCCGATCCTGCCGGGCATCGTCTGGTTCATCATCAAGATCTGGGCGGTGTTCTTCGCGACGCAGTGGCTGCGCTCGGCGGTGCCTCGAGTGCGTATCGACCAACTGATCGAGATCGGCTGGAAGGGACTGCTCGTCCTTTCGTTTGCCAATCTCGTGCTTACCGCGGTAATCGTGGGGCTGATAGCATGATCGGGATACTCAAATCGATGGCAACGACGATGAAACACGCGCTGGACGGTTCCACCTTCACGGTGGAGTATCCGGAGACCGCACCCGACGTGTCGCCGCGCTTTCGCGGCGTCCACAAGTTCAGTCAGGAGCGGTGTATCTGGTGTCGCCAGTGTGAGAACGTCTGTCCGAACGACACGATCCAGATCGTTACGAACGATCAACGACAGGGCGAACAGTACAACCTCCACATCGGACAGTGCATCTACTGCCGGCTCTGCGAGGAGGTCTGCCCCGTCGACGCCATCCTGCTGACGGAGAACTTCGAGTTCACCGCGGACACGAAACACGACTTCGTCTACAACAAAGAGCAGCTGAAGGCGGTGCCGTGGTACAAGGACATCGATCCGCTGGCCTCGCGCGAACCAGACCGGGGTGCGTGGGTCGGCGAAGGAGAGGGAGAGGTCGACTACCAGTAACGGGTCCGCCCGTCCCGCAAACGGGCACCAACTACCAATACATGAACTACGAGCTGATCGCGTTCGCGCTGTTCGCCGGCGTCACGCTGGCCAGCGCGGTGGGTGTCGTCCTCGTGCAGGACCCGTGGCATTCGGCGCTCCTGCTGGGTGTGGCGCTGCTCAGCGTGGCGGTCCACTACGTGATGCTGGCGGCGGAGTTCGTCGCTATGATGCAGGTCCTCGTCTACATCGGCGGGGTCCTCGTCCTCATCACGTTCGCCGTCATGCTGACCCAGCGCGACGACTCCGAGACCGACACAGAGGTGGTACAGACATGACGACCGGGCCGAAACTCCGACTCGGCAAGACCCTCGTTCCGGGGCTGCTCGCCGTCGGGCTGTTCGCCGTGATGGCGCTCATCGCGGTGAACACGGCGTTCGAACCGATGACACAGGCCGCGGGCGCCGGCTTCCCCGACGACGTTTCGATCACGGCCGAACTCGGCTACGCGCTGTTTGGCTTCGACGAGCTGCAGGAAATCGGCGGCACCGAGCCGTTCCTCGCCGCCGTCTTGCTCGTCGCCGTCGCGCTCGACGCCGCGCTCGACGCCTCGCTCGTCCTCGCGAAACGCGAAGAGGGCGGCGAACCCGTCGCCGCGCTCTCGACGACCGGCGAGGTCTCGAGCCCCAGCGAGGGGGCCCAACCGGCCGTCGCCGACGGTGGGGAGTCCGAGACGGGAGGTGAGACCCGATGACCGTCGACGTACAGTACTACGTGCTGCTGTCGATGGCGCTGTTCTGTATCGGGCTGTTCGGCATTCTGACGCGTCGCAACGCACTGTTGTTCCTGATGTCCGTCGAACTGATGTTGAACGCGGCGAACGTCAACCTGATCGCGTTCGCGTTCTATCACGGCAACCTCACGGGCCAGCTGTTCGCGCTGTTCACGATGGCGCTCGCTGCCGCCGAGGTGGCCGTCGGACTCGGGATCATCCTGGTGCTGTACCGCAACTTCCGTGACATCGATGTCACGGTTCCGGCGACGATGAGGTGGTAAAATGGCAGCAACAGCAACAGGACCGTTCGGATTCGCACCGGCGATCGCAGTGCTCCCGCTCGTGGCCTTCGTCGTCACGCTGCTGTTCGGGAAACACCTGCCGAAGAAGGGGGCGATCCCCGGCATCATCGCGACGGGGGGCTCGCTACTGATCTCGCTCGTCATGTTCGCGAGCGTCGCCGGCGGGAACGCACATCACACGACGCTGTACGAGTGGACGGCCGGCGCGGCCGCGAGCGAGACCGGCGTGGAGACGATCGCGTTCTCCTTCGGAGTGCTGATCGATCCGCTCTCGGCGCTCATGCTGGTGATCGTCTCGCTGGTCGCCTTGCTCGTCCACGTGTTCAGCCTCGGCTATATGAACGCCGAAGGCGAGACCGGGCTGGCGCGGTACTACGCCGAACTCGGCCTCTTTACGTTCAGCATGCTCGCCTTCGTCTTCGCGGACAACCTGCTGATGGCGTTCATGTTCTTCGAACTGGTGGGGCTGTGTTCGTATCTGCTGATCGGCTTCTGGTTCCGCACCGAGTCGGCCCCTTCGGCCGCGAAGAAGGCGTTCCTCGTCACCCGCTTCGGTGACTACTTCTTCCTGATCGGGGTCGTCGCCATCGCGGCGACGTTCGGCACGGTCGGCTTCGCCGGCGAGGGGTCGTTCGTCACCGCCGCGGAGACGGCGATCGACGACGGCGCGACGCTGTTCGGGTTCGACGCCCAGACCTGGGTGACGATCACCGGACTGCTCGTGCTCGGCGGGGTGCTGGGCAAGTCCGCACAGTTCCCCTTCCACACGTGGCTGCCCGACGCGATGGAGGGTCCGACCACCGTCTCCGCGCTCATCCACGCGGCGACGATGGTCGCGGCCGGCGTCTACCTCGTCGCACGGATGTTCGGCTACTACGCGCTGAGTCCGACCGCGTTGGCGATCATCGCCTTCGTCGGCGGCTTCACCGCCTTGTTCGCCGCGACGATGGGCGTCGTCAAAGACGACATCAAGCAGGTGCTGGCGTACTCGACGATCAGCCAGTACGGCTACATGATGCTCGGTCTGGGCGTCGGCGGCTACGTCGCCGGGGTCTTCCACCTCATGAACCACGCCTTCTTCAAGGCGCTGCTCTTCCTCGGTGCCGGTGCCGTCATCGTCCTCATGCACCACGAACAGGACATGTGGGAGATGGGCGGCCTCAAGGACAAGGCACCCATCACCTACTACACGTTCCTCGCCGGCGCGCTCGCGCTCGCGGGGATCGTTCCCTTCTCTGGCTTCTGGTCGAAAGACGAGGTGCTCTACGACGCGCTGATCGTCGGTCTAGAGCAGCCCGTAATCCTCGCGGCCTACGCGATGGGCCTCGTGGCGGTGTTTTTCACCGGCTTCTACACGTTCCGGATGGTCTTCCTGACCTTCCACGGCGAACCGCGGTCGGAGACCGCGGAGGACCCCCATCCGGTCGGCTGGGCCATCAAGGTCCCGCTGCTCGCGCTGGGCGTCCTCGCGGCCGTCACCGGCCTCGTGAACATGGCCCCAGTCGCGAAGCTCGTCGCGATCGACATCACGTTCCTCGAGTTCTGGCTCGACGGCGAGTACGGCTACGTCGAGGGGCTGACCTACCACGCCTACCACGAGACGGTCGCCTTCGAAGAAGGCGCGATCGGCTCCGAGACAACCACGCTGCTGGTGAGCGCCGGGCTCTCGCTCGGACTGGCGCTTGCCGGCGCGTTCGCGGCCCACACGCTGTACAACGTACCCGAGCCGGAACGTCACACCCGGAAACTCGGGGGCGCGTACCGCGTCCTCAAGAGCAACTACTACCAGGACGAGTACCAGGTCTGGCTCGCTCGCGGATTCACGCTGCCGCTGGCTCGAGCCGCAGACCGGTTCGACCAGACGGTCATCGACGGCGTCGTCAACGGCACGTCGACGATCAGTCTGTTCGGTAGTAACTGGATGAAACGGCTACAGACGGGTATCGTGACTAACTATGCGGCGCTGTTGGTCGCCGGGTTCATCGGCTTACTGCTGATCCTCGGCGCGCTTGGAGGGTGGTTCGTATGATGATCGAGATACTGCTCGCGGTGACACTGGTGGGCGCGCTGGTCACGTTCGTCGCGCCGAATCGTATTGCTGGAAAACTGGCCTTCGCGATCAGCCTCGTCCCGGCGGCGCTGTCGCTGTGGCTGTTCGCCGCCTTCGATGGCAGCGGGAACGCCCTGCTCGACGGCGAACTCGCCTTCGAGTCGCAAGCGTCGTGGCTCGAGGTCGGCGACTACACGGTCTCGTGGTTCGTCGGGCTCGACGGGATCAGCATGCCGCTGGTCGTCTTGACGACGATCCTCTGTACGCTCGCGATCGTCAGTTCGTGGACGCCGATCGACGAGCGTGAATCGCAGTTCTACGGCCTGATCCTGTTCATCGAGGCGATGCTGATCGGCGTCTTCTCCGCGCTGGATTTCTTCCTCTGGTTCGTCTTCTGGGAGGCGGTCCTGATCCCGATGTACCTGTTGATCGGGATCTGGGGCGGCCCACGCCGGAAGTACGCCGCGATCAAGTTCTTCGTCTACACGAACGTGGCGTCGCTGGTGATGTTCGGTTCGTTCATCGCGCTGGTCTACGGGCTCGACGTCTCGTCGTTCGCGCTACCTGAGATCGCGACGGCGATGCTCGAGGGGGGTCCCGACGGCCTCTTCGGCCTCGGCGGGTCGGCGCTGGCCTCGATCGTCTTCGTTGGCCTGTTCCTCGGCTTCGCGGTGAAGGTGCCCGTCGTCCCCTTCCACACGTGGTTGCCGGACGCTCACGTCGAGGCGCCGACACCGGCATCCGTGTTGCTGGCCGGGGTCCTGCTGAAGATGGGGACCTACGCCCTGCTGCGGTTCAACTTCACGATGTTCCCCGAGCAGGTCGAGGCCTACGCGGTGCCGATCGCGGCAGTCGCGGTGATCAGCGTCATCTACGGCGCGATGTTGGCGCTCGCTCAGACCGATCTGAAACGGATCGTCGCCTACTCCTCCGTGTCGTCGATGGGCTACGTCATCCTCGGACTGGTCGCGTACACCCAGTTCGGCGTCGGCGGCGCGACGTTCCAGATGGTCTCCCACGGCCTCATCTCGGGGCTGATGTTCATGGCCGTCGGCGTCATCTACAACGCCACTCACACCCGGATGGTCACCGACATGTCCGGGCTGGCCGATCGGATGCCGATCGCGGTCGGGATCCTGATCGCCGGCGCGTTCGGCTACATGGGGCTGCCGCTAATGAGCGGCTTTGCCGCCGAGTACTTCATCTTCTTCGGCGCCTTTGGCTCTGATCTGCTGGCGTACTCGCCGCTGTTCACCGCGCTCGCGATGTTCGGCATCGTCATCGTCGCGGGCTATCTGCTGTTCGCGCTCCAGCGGACGGTGTTCGGGCCGTATCGACTCGAGACCGACTACGAAGTGGGCCGTGCGCCCGTCCACGACGTGGCCTCGATGGTCGTCCTGCTGGGTCTGATCATCGCGCTGGGCGTGGCCCCTGACCTGATCTTCGACATGATAACCGACGCAGTCGACCCGATCATCGGAGGTGAGCTCTGATGGCGGTCGTGCAACTCCCCGAGTGGGCGGCGCTCGCACCGGCGCTGATTCTCGCCGGGACGGCGCTCGTCCTGTTCCTGCTAGATAGCATCGATCCGCGCTCGACGAACCGGCCACTGCTGGCCGGCACCGCCGTCCTCGGCTCGCTGGCCTCGCTGGTCGTCGCCGTCTGGTTTACCGCAGCCGGCGTCGGCGCGACCGGCATCGAGAACTACGGCGTCATCGATATCATGGACGGCCAGTTCGTCGTCGATCGGCTGGCGCTGTACTTCATGATCATCATCGCGACCGTCACCGCGCTCGTCGCGGTCGCGAGCTACGACTATCTGCGGGATCACACCTACCAGGCGGAGTACTACTCGCTGGTGATCCTCGCCGCCACCGGCATGTCGATGATGGCGGCCTCGAACAGTCTCGTGACGATCTTCATCGCCCTCGAGCTGACGAGCCTGCCGTCGTACGCGCTGGTCGCAATCTTGAAGGACAACCGCGGCAGCGTCGAGGCGGGATTGAAGTACTTCCTGATCGGCGCGCTGTCGTCGGCGATCTTCGTCTACGGCGTCTCGCTGGTCTACGGCGCGACCGGCTCCCTGCAGCTCGAGGCCGTCGCGACCGGTCTCACCAACGCCGGCGAGATGGGCGGCCTGCTCGGGCTTGGCATCCTGATGCTGATCGGCGGCATCGCGTTCAAGACCGCCAGCGTCCCCTTCCACTTCTGGGCGCCGGAGGCGTACGAGGGTGCGCCCGCGCCGATCTCCGCGTTCCTCTCGTCGGCCTCGAAGGCCGCCGGTTTCGTGCTCGCCTTCCGCGTGTTCACGACGGCGTTCCCGCTCGAGGCGACGACCGCGGTCATCGGCGTCGAGTGGACCTGGGCGTTCGTCATCCTCGCGCTCGTCACGATGACGGTCGGCAACTTCGCGGCCGCGACCCAGGAGAACGTCAAGCGGATGCTCGCGTACTCCTCGATCGGCCACGCCGGCTACGTGCTGATCGGGCTAGCGGGGATCACGGCCGACGGTGGCGAATTCGTCATGGGCGCGGCCATGATGCACCTGCTCGTCTACGGCTTCATGAACACCGGCGCGTTCCTGTTCGTCGGCCTCGCGGAGTACTGGGGCGTCGGCCCCCGCTTCGAGGACTACAACGGCCTCGCCGAGCGGGCACCCTTCGCCTGCGCCGCGATGGCCGTCTTCATGTTCAGCCTCGCGGGCGTCCCGCCCTTCGGCGGCTTCTGGAGCAAGTACCTGCTGTATACCGCGACGCTCGAGGCGGCCGCGGACAACACGATCTTGCTCGTGCTCGCCGGCGCGCTCGTCGTCAACAGCGCGCTGTCGCTGTACTACTACTCGCGGCTGGTCAAGGCGCTCTGGATCGAGGAGCCGATCGTCGACCGGGACCGGCTCGCCCAGCCGACCGCGCTCTACGCCGCGGTCATCGCCGCGGCCGTGATGACGGTCGTCATCCTGCCCGCGTTCGGTCCGATCGAAAACGCCGCGATCGAGGCGGCCGCCGCGGTCGTCGCCTGAGAGGGACCCGGTAGCTTTTACCCGTCGCGGTCGCAAGCCGCGACAAATGGTTTTCTGGCTCGTGCTCGGCTGCGGGACCATCTGTCGGCAGGTCACCGAGCGGCTCTCCGGGCGCGACGGTGGGCGCGTGCTCGCCATCACCGACGACGAGAGCGTCGTCGAGACACTGCGCGACGAGAGCGTTCCGGCCCGGAGCGCCGATCCGGCCGACCCGGAGTCTATCGCGAACGTCGACACTCCTGACGTGATCTTCGTCGCCGGGGACCGCACCGACGTCAACCGGGCCGCGCTCGAGGCCGCCAGAGACCGGTTTCCCGACGCGTCGATCGTGGCCTATCTCGGTGGCAACGCGACTGCCGCGGATCGTGAGGCGTTCGACGCGCTCGCGGACCGCATCATCGATCCGTCGCTGGCCATCGCCGACCGGGTGCTCGCGGACGCGGCGAGCCCGTCGGCCGAAGCCGCCATCGAACTCCGCGAGTTGCTCTCGGGGATCGACGGCCGGCTGGCGGTCGTGGCCCACGACAACCCTGACCCTGACGCCATCGCCAGCGCGGTGGCGCTGGTCGATATCGCGGCCGCCGTCGGCGTCGACGCCGACGCCTGCTACTTCGGCGACATCTCCCATCAGGAGAACCGAGCGATGGTCAACCTGCTCGATCTGAATCTGCGAAATCTGGATCCCGACGACTCGCTCGAGGAGTACGCGGCGTTCGCGCTCGTCGACCACTCGCGGCCCGGCGTCAACGACCAGTTGCCCGAGGACCTCCGCCCGGATATCGTCATCGACCACCACCCGCCTCGGGGGCCGGTCCCCGGCGAGTTCGTCGATCTGCGGCAGGGAGCGGGTGCGACCAGCACGGTCTTGACCGAGTACGTCGACCGGTTCGACCTCGCGTTCGACGCCGCGACGGCGACGGCGCTGTTGTACGGGATCCGCGTCGATACGAACGACTTCACGCGGGAGGTCTCGCCCACCGACTTCCGGGCCGCCTCGCTGTTGCACCCTCACGTGGACGCGTCGGTCCTGCGCCAGATCGAACAGCCCTCGCTCGAGGGCGACACCTTGGAGACGATCGCGCGGGCGATCAAGAACCGCGACCAGCGCGACTCTGTCGCCGTCGCCAGCGTCGGCCGGATCGGCGACCGCGACGCGCTCCCGCAGGCGGCCGACCAGTTGCTCGCGATGGAGGGCGTCGAGACGACGCTCGTCTTCGGGTTCGACGGTGAGATGGTGTACCTGTCGGCCCGGTCGCGGGCGGCCGACATCGACTTAGGCGAGACGCTGCGGGACGCCTTCGACCGGATCGGCAGCGCCGGCGGCCACGCCGACATGGCCGGCGCGCAACTCGAGATCGGGATCTTGGGCAGCGCCGACGACGAGGAGGAGATCGAGTCGATCGTCAGCGTCGTCGAGGAGGTCATCACCAACCGGTTCTACGAGGCCCTCGAGACGCGGCCGGGAGTCCCGGTCGGCGCCTACACCCAGACCAGCGAGTGGCTGTTCACGCAACGCGGCGAGGGCGAGGACGCCGAATCGGCGTAGCCGTCTCGAGAACGGACGCCAGTACCAGTACTTTTGCGCGCGGCTCCCGTTCGGTCGAGTATGGAGGTCGTGTCGGACCGGACGAAGCCTCGAGTCAAAGAGTACATGACCCGCGACGTGGCGACGGTATCGCCCGACGAGACCGTCGGCGAGGTCGCGACGCGGATCGCCGAGAGCGAGGAGCACAGCGGCTTTCCCGTCTGCGATCGCCGCCGCGTCGAGGGATTCATCAGCGCCCGCGACCTGCTGCTCGCCGACGACGACGATCCGATCTTCAAGATCATGGCGACCGATCTGCTGGTCGCCCACCCCGACATGAAAGTCAACGACGCCGCCCGGGTCATCCTCCGGTCGGGGATCCAGAAGCTCCCCGTCGTCGACGACGCGGGCAACCTCGTCGGGATCATCTCCAACGCCGACGTCATCCGGAGCCAGATCGAGCGCGCGACGCCGGAGAAGGTCGGCAAACTGATGCGCACCTTAGAACAGATCCACGAGATCGATCTGACCGAGGAACTGCGTACCGTCGCCCTCGAGGATCTCACGCCGACCCAGGGCCGAGTCTACGCCGACGAACTCGAGGGGCGGCGCTACGAACTCGAGCGCGGGCTGGCCGAGCCGCTGGTGGTCATCGACAACGACGGCACCCTGTTGCTGGCGGACGGCCACCACCGCGTGCTCGCGTCCGACCGGCTCGGGATCGACGAGATGGACGCCTACGTCATCGTCGTCGACCACGAGATCGATCTGGGGATGGCGCGGACGGCCGAGAAAGAAGACCTCGAGCGGATCGACGACATCGATGTCGTCGACTACGCGCGTCATCCGCTCGTCCGGACGACGAAGCGGCTCCAGTCCGACAACGAAGGTGAAGACGACGGCGAGGAGGCCGACGGCGTGGGTGCGGATCACGGAGAGAGCGAAGACGGCGGCGAATGACCGCGCCGTTTCGAGACCCGTTTGCGACGCTATCGCACGTTCTCCACGGACGGACGGTCAGCGCGGTCGACCGCTGGTGAGGGTTTTCCGTGTCCGCGCAGTACCTCGCCCGATGGCTAGTCAACACACATCCGAGCGCGTCCTTTTGGCCGGTGCCAGCGGCGCGACCGGACAGGAACTCCTCTCCGTCCTGCGACCGACCGATCTCACCGTTCGCGCGACGACCCGATCGTACGCGAACGTCGACACGCTCGAGCGCCACGGCGCGGACGAAGTGCTGGTGGCCGACTTCTTCGAATCGGCCGACGCCGTCGCGGCGGTCGAGGACTGTGATATCGTCTACTGTGCCCTCGGCACGCCGCCGAGTTACCGACACGTGACCGGCGGGAAGCTGGTCGATCGGACCGGCGTCGTCAACCTCGTGACCGCCGCGCTGTCCGAGGGGGTCTCTCACTTCGTCTTCGAGAGCGCGATCGGCGTCGGGAACTCGAAGGCGGGGATGCCGTTCCCGGCTCGACTCGTGGTCCGTGGCTCGCTGTCGGCCAAGCGCGACGCCGAGACGGCGCTTCGCCGGGCGGGGATCGAGTACACGATCGTTCGACCGGGCAGACTCACGAACGAACCGCCGAGCGGTGAGGTGGTCGTCGGCGAGGGCGGCGATTCCGTCACGGGATCGATCTCGCGGGCCGATGTCGCTCGGGTGATGGCCGCCGCCCCGTTCACGCCCGACGCGCGCAATCGAACGTTCGAGGTCGTCAGCCGCGACGGGCTCTCCGGGACCCCGACGAACCTCGTCGAGGTCGACTGGGTGGACGACCGGCTCGCGGCCGCCCGGGAACGTCGTCACCTCTGACCGACGTGTTCTCCGACGGCCGTTTCTCACACCGGCCCGCAGCCCCCGAACCTTCATTGCGTCGTCGGCAAATATTACACCCATGTACGACGAGGACGAGCTCGAGGAGATCCGCGAGGCGGGCGAGCGGTGGGAGGCGGAGACGCTCGAGCCGACTCTCGAGCGCCACGGCGAACGGCAAGACCGGTTCGCGACGGTGTCGAACCACGAGGTCGATCGCCTCTACACGCCGGCGGATGTCTCCGAGACGGACTACCTCGAGGACCTCGGCTTTCCGGGCGAAGAGCCCTACACCCGCGGTCCGTACCCGACGATGTACCGCGGGCGGACGTGGACGATGCGTCAGTTCGCGGGCTTTGGCACCGCCGAGGAGACCAACGAGCGCTTCCACTACCTGATCGAGGAGGGCCAGACCGGCCTCTCGGTGGCCTTCGACATGCCGTCGCTGATGGGGCTGGACTCGGACGACCCGATGAGTGAGGGCGAGATCGGCAAGGAAGGCGTCGCGGTCGACACCCTCCGGGACATGGAGATCCTCTTCGACGGGATCGATCTGGCGGAGATATCTACGTCCTTTACCATCAATCCCTCCGCGCCGGTGATCTACGCGATGTACGTCGCGCTGGCCGACCGGCGGGGCGTTCCCCGCGACCAGCTTCGGGGCACCCTCCAGAACGACATGTTCAAGGAGTTTATCGCCCAGAAGGAGTGGGTCATCCCGCCCGAGCCCTCGCTGGATCTGGTCACCGACGTCCTCGCGTTCAGTACCGACGAGACTCCGAAGTTCCACCCCATCTCGGTCTCGGGCTACCACATCCGCGAGGCCGGTTCGACGGCGGTCCAGGAACTGGCTTTCACCCTCGCGGACGGCTTCGGCTACGTCGAGGACGCCGTCGACCGCGGGCTCGCGGTCGACGAGTCCGCGCCGCGGCTCTCCTTTTTCTTCAACTGCCACAACTCTTTCTTCGAAGAGATCGCGAAATTCCGCGCGGCCCGACGGATCTACGCGCGCGTCATGGACGACTGGTACGACGCCGAAGCCGACGAGTCAAAGCGCCTCAAGTTCCACACGCAGACGGCGGGGCAGTCGCTGACGGCCCAGCAGCCGCTGAACAACGTCGCTCGAGTGACGATCCAGGCGCTGGCCGGCGTCCTCGGGGGCACCCAGTCGCTGCACACCAACAGCTTCGACGAGGCGCTGGCCCTGCCCGGCGAAAAGGCCGTCCGCGTCGCCCTGCGCACCCAGCAGATCATCGCCGAGGAGTCCGGCGCGGCCGACATTGTCGACCCGATGGGCGGCTCCTTCGCTGTCGAGGCGCTCACCGACCAGATCGAGGAGCGGGCGATGCGCTACATCGAGGAGATCCGCGAGATGGGCGACGGCTCCGTCCGCGACGGCATCCTCCGCGGGATCGAGGAGGGCTACTTCCTCCGGGAGATTCAGGAGGCCTCCTACGAGTATCAAGAGCGCGTCGAGCGCGGCGAGGAGGTCGTCGTCGGCGTCAACGAGTACACCCTAGCGGAGGACACCAGCCCCGACATCCTCCGGATCGACGAGACCACGGCCGAGCGCCAGCTCGAGCGCCTCGAGTCGGTGAAAGCAGAGCGTGAGGAGGCGACCGTAGAGGCGGCGCTCGAGGCGCTCGACGACGCCTGTGAGCGCGACGAGAATACGATGCCGTACATCGTCGACGCGGTGAAGGCCTACGCGACGATGGGCGAGATCATGGGCGTCTTCGAGGAGCGGTACGGGGCCTACAGCGAGGAGATCGGGCTGGCCTGACTTCAACTCGAGCGCGGCGAGCGGCGCAGCCGGGTACGAACTCCGGCTACGCGGCGCCCTCGTCGTGTCGGTCGACGCGCCGCGAGACGGCGTGGACGACGAGTCCGGCCGCCACTAGCCCGGCCCCCATGGCAACGGCCCCGTAGATGGCCAACGTAAGTGGAGAGACGGGAACGGTGATCGCGAGGAGCGTGATCTCCGTCACGTCCATGTGGGTCGGAAGTGTCGCGCCGAGGATCGCGCCGAAGGCGGCCGTCGCGGCGACCAGCGCGAGGCCCAGGCTCGCGACGACCCCCCGACCGGTGAGCCGACGATCGTCAGACACGGGTTCCGGTACGCCGTCGCGGACGTAGGTTTTTGCGCCCGGACGGTGAGCAGGCGCACATGAAGGAGAAGGAGCTGTTCTTGCTCTTGCTGGTCGGGATCGCGGTCCTGATGGCGGTGACCGGGTTCGTCCTCATCATCAACTGACTGATCGGTATCGGCACCCGGACGACGGTCAGCCCTCGGGCGAATCGCCTCGCGTGCGGTCGTCGGTTTCGATCACCCTGGCCGCGACGAGGGTCACGACCGCCAGCAACACCATCGTCGTCACGAGGATGGCGAACTGGACCGTCGACTGGAGCGGATCGAACCCCCACGGGTTGAACAGCGCGAAGACGACGACGAAGAAGCCGACGATCAGGAACGGGATCGCGTTGACTGCGAGATCGAGCGCAATCTCGGCGTCGAAGGCGCGTCGGCTCATGGCGATAATCTGCGGTCGCTGGCGTTTTCGGTTCCCTCCTCGCTTCGCCGTCTCCGCACGAGCCCGGCCCCGGTTATCGTCACGAGGCCGGCTCCGACGAGCGCGACGCCGCGGCTCGGCAGCCCCGAGAGGGGCTCGAGGAGGGCGATCGGAACCGTTCCCGTGCCGTGGGCGATCAGGGCCGCGCCGCCGAGCGCGAAAGCGACGCCGAGTCTGGCCGCGACGGCGACGGGGCGGTCGACGTAGTTGGCGTCCGCGAGGATCCCGGCGACGCTCGCGGCGAAGACGACGAGGCCGGCGACGGCGACGGGGAGAAGGCCCACGACGAGTCCGACCTCCGACCCGGCGAGTCCGAGAGCCACCAAGAGCGGCCACGGCCGCGCGGCGTCGGTCCGCTCGGTCCCGACCTGCCTCGAGTGATCGGACATAGTCGCCGTTCCACGTCGGGGGTGTAGTATCTGACCCTACCCGTCGGGTCCCGTGACGCTCACGCCCTCGTGACGGCGGGTCGGACCGCCAGCCGGTGGTCACCGGCGGAAGGGTCATCGTCACACCCGGACTACACGTGACATGGGAGTGAAAGAACGACCACCCGCCGTCTTCGTCCCGCCTGCGGTCGGCGGCCCCTTCGCCAGCGTTACCGCGCGTCGACCGTCCCCCTCGAGCGCCGGAGGCGGTCGATGACCGAGCCGAATCCGGAGGACTTCGATTCATCCGCGCCCGACGAGCGCAACGTCGCCACCATCGCGGCGACGGACCGCGAGGAGTTCCTCGCGCTGTTGCCACACTACTACCGCGGCGAGATGTCCCAATCGGGCAACCTCCTCTCGCGGCTCGATCTCACGACCGACTGGGCTATCGTCGCGGTCACGGCCGTCCTCGCGCTCGCCTTTCAGGGCGGCGATGTCTCCGCGTACCTGCTGTTGATCGGCATCGTCGGCGTCTCGTTGTTCCTCCTGTTCGATGTCCGGCGCTACCGGGCGTACGACGCTAGCCGAGCCCGTATCCGTCTCATAGAGGAGAACCTGTTCGCGAACGCGCTCGACCCGAGCGATGCGGTCCTCGAGGCGTGGCGGGCCGAACTCGGCGACGACCTGCGGATGCCGACGTTCAAGGTCACCTACTGGGAAGCCATCTCGCGTCGGCTGCGGCGCATCTACTACCCGCTCTACCTGCTGTTAGGGATCGCGTGGCTCTTTCGGATCACGCTGTACACGCCGAACGAGGCGTGGACGCAGACCGCCTCCGTGCCCGGCGTTCCGGGCAAAGTCGTCGTCGCCGTCGTCGCCGCGTTCTTCCTCGCGGCGACGGTGGTCACCGCCTGGCCGCGCGGGCGAGAGGCGAAAGGAGAGTTCCACGGGGAACAATCGGGGCGGTGGAAAGAGTGAGGCCGACCGGACACGGGCCCGCTACTCGTCGCGCTCGATGACGAACTCCGTGAACTCCTCGAGTTTCCGGGTCGTCTCGGCGTCGAACTCGAGGTCGGCGATCGCCACGCGCGCGTCGGCTGCCAACGCGAGTGCGCGTTCGCGGGCGTACTCGACGCTGCCGGCATCCGCGAGGATCTCGAGGGCCTCGAGGATCTCGTCGTCGGTGTTCTCGTCGGCCTCGAGGATGTCCTGAAGTCGGGAGGCGCGGTCGGGGTCGCTCTCGTCTATCGCGTGGATGACCATGAGGGTCTTCTTGCCCTCGCGAATGTCGTTGCCGAACTCCTTGCCGAACTCGCCGGCGCGGCCGAGAGAGTGTTCGACGTCCAGAATGTCGTCGCCGATCTGGAAGGCAACGGCGGTTAGCTCGGCATACGTTGCTACCGCTTGCTCGACCTCCGGAGGCTGGCCGGTGATGATCGCGGCCAGCCGGGCGACGATCCGGCCGAGACAGCCGGTCTTGCAGGCGCACATCTCGAGGTACTCCTCGGTGCCGACCCGGACCTCGCGTTCGTTGTGCCAGCAGATATCCATCCCCTGGCCGAGGTGGGTTCGGTTGAGTTCGTCCATCAGCATCTCGTAGGTGGCGAGTTTCCGGTCCGCCGGGAGGTCTGCCGGGTCCCGCGTGATGACCTTCAGCGGCAGGAAGTACATCGCGTTGCCGACGTTGAGCGCGATATCGCGCCCGTAGACGTGGTGTAACGCCGGCTCGCCGCGCCGGATCGTCGCGCCGTCCTCGACGTCGTCGACGATGATCGTCCCGTTGTGGAGTATCTCCGGGATACAGGCGTAGGGCAAGTACTCGGCCGGGTCCTCGCCGAAGCCCTCGATAAAGACGAGGAAGAGTATCGCGCGCCACCGTTTGCCGCCACGGTCGAGCAACTCCCACAGCGGCGTCGACAGCGCGCGCTGGATGCCGTCGGGATCGTACTCGTAGGTGGGGGACCCGAAAAGTGACTCGAGGTAGTCGGCGTTGATCTCGCGTGGGACCAGGTCGGCGATCGCCTCGTCGACGGCCGGCCGCCAGTCGGCAAGCGTCTCCCGCATACCTGTGTCGAGTCGGAGCGGCGTGAAAAAGATTGGCAGTTGGACGTGTCAGCAACGACCAACAACCGTCGGCCAGTTCTTCGGCTCCCGGTCTCGAGCGAGCGATACAGTTACACGGCCGTGTCTCGACGCCTCATCCATGTCCGACTGGATCGGTTCGATCTTCGAGAGCGACGCCGGCTGGGACCACCTCGAGACGCTGGTCGACGTGGGGAACCGGATGGCCGGCAGCGAGGGCGAACGCGAGGCCGCCGAACTGACCCGCGACGCGCTGGCCGCAGCCGGCGCGCGAGACGCCCGCCTCGAGTCCTTCGAGATACAGGGCTGGACGCGGGAAGACAGCACGATCTCGGCCGGCGACACGACCCAGGACTGTATCGCGCTGCCGCGCAGCCCCGACGAGCGCGTCGTCGCGCCGCTGGTCGATCTCGGCTACGGCCTGCCCGCGGATTTCGAGGAAACCGACGTGGAGGACGCGATCGTCATGGTCCGCAGCGACGTGCCCGGCTACTACGATCGGTACCTCCACCGCCGCGAGAAGTACCACCACGCCGTCGAGGGCGGCGCGGTGGGGTTCGTCTACCGCAACCACGTCGAGGGCTGTCTTCCGCCGACCGGCAGCGTCGGCTGGCAGGACGAGCCGATCGGCCCGATTCCGGCCGTCGGCGTCTCGAGCGAGGTCGGCGCGCGTCTCGGACGCCGGTTCGACGGCGAGTCAATCACGCTCTCCGTCGAGGCCGATATCCACCCCGCCGAGAGCCAGAACGTCCGCGCCGAACTCGGGCCCGACACGGACGAGCGCCTCCTCGTGACGAGCCACGTCGACGCCCACGACATCGCGGAGGGTGCGATGGACAACGGCGCAGGGACCGCGATGATCGTCGAGATCGCCAACGCGCTGGCCGACCGCGAAGACGACCTCGAGACGCGCGTCGAGTTCGTCGCCTTCGGCGCGGAGGAGGTCGGCCTCCTCGGCTCGACGACGTACGCCGAGCGGGCCGACCACGACGCGATCAAAGCGGTGGTCAACAGCGACGGCGTCGTCCGCGATCGAACGCTTTCGATCATCACCCACGGGTTCGACGCGCTCTCCGAGACGGCCAACGAGGTCGCAGACCGCTACGATCACCCGATCGGAACGGTGCCGAAACTCGGCCCCCACAGCGACCACTGGTCGTTCGTCGAGTCCGGCGTCCCCGGCTGTCACGTCAAGTCGATCTCCGAGGGCGCGGGCCGCGGCTGGGGCCACACCTTCGCCGATACGCTCGAGAAGCTCGAGCCCCGCAATCTGCGCGAACAGGCGATCCTGCTGACCGCCTACGTCGTCGCGCTCGCCCGCGAGGACGTGACGATCGAATCCCGGAAACCGGCCGACATCGCGGCCGACCTGGAGGACCAGGGCCTCGCAGAAGGGATGAAGGTCACCGGCGACTGGCCCTTCGACGAGTAGATCGACGCGACGGCGCAAGGGGTGATCGGCCGGGCGCAGATCGACCGCCGGCGCTCGATCGGCGACCGACAACCGTACGCTTTTGACCGGGCCGTGTGAACTGACGGCTATGGATACCGGGTGGCACGCGGGCGAAGACCCCGTCGTCGGCGTCGTCGACCGCGAGGACGCGCCGAGCGACGCCGCGGAAGCCAGCGCTCGCCTCGAGACGGACGCCCTCGAGGGCGCGCTCGCCGGTGATGTGACGGTCGTACGTGGCGGTCTCGAGGATGTCCTCGCGGCCGACCCCTCGGTGCTGGTCGCGGCCGGCGAGGGAACCCTGTCTGGGGCCGCCCGCGCCGGCGTCGACGCCCCCGTGCTTCCGGTCGGCTCGCTCGCCGGTATCGAGTCGGTCGATCGCGTGCAGCTGTCCGCCGCGCTCGCAGCGGCGCTCGAGGGCCACGCCGTCCGCCACGCTCACCCCGTGTTGGCCGTCGCCCTCGAGTCCGAGACCGAAGCGGACGCGAGCGATCTCGAGGGGTGCGACCGGGCGCTGTTCGACGTGACGCTGGTGACCGACGAGCCGGCCCGCATCTCGGAGTACGGCGTCCACAGCCGCGGGGAGACCGTCGCGACCTTTCGCGCCGACGGCGTCGTCGCCGCGACGCCGGCCGGCAGCCACGGCTACGCGAGCGCCGTCGACGCCCCGAACCTCTCGGCGGCCGTCGACGCGCTCGCGGTCGCGCCGATCGGCCCGTTCGTCACTCAGACCAGGCGATGGGTGCTGCCGGACGACGACCTCTCGATGACGGTCGAACGCGAGGAGGGCGACGTGGCGCTCGTCGTCGACGGTCGCTCGGTGGGGTCGGTCACCGTCGAGTCGCTGGTGAGCGTCTCAGTAGTCGACACGCTCGAGACGCTGTCCGTGCCGAGCGAGCGACTCTGAGCTGACGACGAGGAGATGCGAACGACGGGTGACGGGTTCTCAGCTGTTGTACGGCTCCTCGTCCCGGTGGTCGTCCGGATTCGTGTTCTCGAGGGCCTCGTTCTCCCGGTCGTCGGATTTGTGTTCGATGTCCTGGCGACGCTGTTCCTCGTCCTGTCGCTCGCGGGCCGCTTTCTCCTCCTCGGTGAGTTCCGCTTCGTCTTCGTCTTCCTTTGGATCGGTCGCTTCGTGCTCGAGCTGGACGTCGCGCCCGTGTTCGTCCTTGGTGTTGTGGCGGTCGTCGATGTCGTCGGACATAGTGATCCACCGGAGATACCCGTGACCCATGAAAAGGCGTTGGGCTTGCGAGGGTCGGCGGGCCGGAGACGACGGTCCCGGCCGTTTACCAGGGCTCTCCCGACGCGAGGTCGATCTCGGTGTCGCCTCGCTCGGAGGGACAGATGTCCGCCAGCACGCAGTCGTCGCAGTCCGGGTTCCGGGCCGTACAGACCGCTCGACCGTGATCGATACAGAGGTGGGTGAACTGCTGCCAGTGCGTTTCGGGGACGATCTCCATCAAGGCTTCTTCGATCCGCTCGGGTCGCTCCTCCTCGGTCAGGCCGAGCCGCCGCGAGAGCCGCTGGACGTGCGTGTCGACGACGATTCCCTCGACGATATCGTGGCCGTGCTGGAGGACGACGTTTGCCGTCTTGCGACCGACGCCGGAGAGTTCGGTCAACTCGTCCATCGTGTCCGGCACCTCGCCGTCGTGGTCCTCTCTGATCGTCTCACAGGAGTCGCGGATGTACTCCGCCTTGCTGTTGTAGTACGTGATCGAGTTCAGGTCCTCGGCGAGTTCCTCCTGGGGCGCGTTCGCGTAGTCTTCGGGACCGTCGTACTTCTCGAAGAGGGCGGCGGTCTCTTTGTTCACTCGCTCGTCCGTACACTGTGCCGAGAGGATCACCGCGATCAGCAACTCCAGTCGATTCGAGTATCGCAGCGAGATCGTCGAATCGGGATACTCCTCCTCGAGCCGGTCGACCACCGTCTCGGCCTGCTCGTGTGTGGTCTCGCGTGGCGTTCCCATGGAAACGAGGTGGGAGCCGCCCCGGTTTAGCGTTCGGGTTCGGTTCGGCCCCCGTTCGATCGGAGGGGCAATATTATTAGGCCACGCGCGCACCGTACGAAAAAGCGGTTGACGGGGGCTGTTCAGACAATGACGGAGGACGACACGCAGATGGCGGACGAGACGGGGACGCAGCGACAGCGCGGCGACATTCTCGACGCACTGGTGGCCGAACTCGAGGCCGACGACGGGACGCAAACGGCGACGCTCCGGCAAACCCTCGACCTCGAGCCCGAGCCGACGCCCACCGCGGAGCGACTCGAGGCGGTCGAAGACGAACTCGCGTCGCTCCGGGCCGCAGTCGACGATCTCGCCGCGGCCGACACGGAGCGACGGACGGCGATCGAAAACGACGTGCTCCCCCGACTCGACGCCCTCGAGCGACAACTGCGCGAACTCGACGACCAGGTCACGAACGTCCGAGCCGAGGCGGGCGGGCTCCGAACGGAGGTCACCGGCGTGCGCGACTCGCTCGAGGCCGCGTCCGGGCCTGGATCCGAACCCGACAGCGAGACCGACCCGGACATCGAGGCCGTCGCGGACGATCTCACCGACCTCCAGCGAACGGTCGCCGAAGCGTTCCGGTCGGTCACGTCGGAGGTCGAGGGAGATCTCGAGTCGCTGCAAGCGACGTTTCAGGCCGACATCGAGTCCCTCGAGCAACGACTGGCCGCGCTCGAGACGGCAGTCGGTGTCGACGCGGACGCCGGTTCCGACGACTCGTCAGCGTGATGCCGTGAACTTTAAGCGGCCGTCATCCACCTATGAGGGTATGAAAGCCACCGCCATGGCCCACCCCATTCAGGGGCTGGTCAAGTACCACGGGATGCGCGACGAGATCGAGCGGCTCCCCTATCACGACAGCATCAGCGTCTGTACGGCCCCCAGCCACACGCGGACGACTGTCGAGTTCTCGATGGACTACGAGGATGATACCTTCGTCGTCGACGGCGAGGAACTCGAGGGCCGGGCGTACGAACGGGTCGAGGCCGTCGTCGAGAAGGCCCGCTCGATGTCCGACGCCGCCCACACGGTGTACCCGGTACGCCTCGAGAGCGAGAACAGCTTCCCCACGAACGTCGGACTGGGCTCGTCCTCGTCGGGATTCGCGGCCGCGGCGATGGCGCTGGCCGAGGCGGCCGAGCTCGACGTCTCGAAACAGGAAATCTCGACGATCGCCCGCGTCGGATCGGCCTCGGCTGCGCGAGCGGTCACCGGCGCGTTCTCGCATCTCCGGACCGGCATGAACGACGAGGACTGCCGCTCCGAGCGGATCCCCTCGAACCTCCACGAGGATCTCAAGATCATCGTCGGCCTCGTCCCCTACCACAAGGACACCGACGACGCCCACCGCGAGGCCGCCGACAGCCACATGTTCCAGGCTCGCAACGCCCACATCCACGAGCAGATCGCGAAGATGCGCGACGGTCTGCGAAACGACGACTTCGAGGGCGTGTTTGAACTCGCCGAGCACGACTCGCTCTCCCTCGCGGCGACCACCATGACCGGCCCCTCGGGCTGGGTCTACTGGCAACCGGCCACCCTCGCGATTTTCAACAAAGTGCGCGAACTGCGCGAGGAAGAGGACATCCCGGTCTACTTCTCGACCGACACCGGCGCCAGCGTCTACGTCAACACCACCGAGGAGTACGCCGAGGAAGTCGAGGAAGCGGTTTCGGACTGCGGCGTCTCGACGACGACCTGGAACGTCGGTGGCCCCGCGAAACTCCTCGACGAAGAGAAACAACTCTTCTAAACCGAAGTTTTGCGCTGCGGGTACGCCGAAGCGAACCTTCGGCAATAATTCGATTAAACCACTCCTCCCTCCGTTCCGGCCCGACAGGGCATTCACATCGGTCGTCGGCCCGCTCGCCCCCTTCGGTCGCTCACGGGCACGTTGGACAACATCCTGCCCTCTCCCGAGTCGCGCGATCGGACGGAGTGCGCAGACGATCGCCGCTCCTGGCCACTGTCTGGGACAGAGAAGTGCGTACAAGCGAGGTGTTTGTTTTGGAGACGTGAAATCGAGTTCGAACGAACCGTTACCTGCCGAACCACCAGCTCAATACGAGACCACGTCGACGCCGTCGGCATCGATAGTCGTCTCGACCGCGGTGCGGAACCTATACCGCTCGAGGTCCCGACGCGGACCCATGCACGTCGTCGTCCTCGGCGCGGGCTAGGCCGGGCTGGTTCTGACGCGCTCGCTCGAGCGATCGCTCCCCGACGATATCGACCTCACGCTGGTCGACGAGTCGCCGGACCACCTCGTTCAGCACGAACTCCATCGGGTGAGTCGCCGGCCGGAACTGGCCGCGGCGATCACGGTTTCGCTGCCGCGGGTCGTCACCGGCCACGCGGCGGCGCTGAAGGCGACGATCGGTGCGGGATACCGCTCCGCGGTCGGCGACGCCCGGAGCGTGACCGGATTCGCGTATCGTGAGTTCGTCTCGGAGCGGCTCCAGCGCGACGGATGAGGGGCGCTCGGTGGGGGCGGGTCGAAACCGAACCGCGACGGCGTCGACTACCGCTGTGAGTCGCGGAGGATGAGCGGTTCGATCGCGAGCGTCCGCTTGGCGATCGTGACGATTCGAAGGACGTAGGCCGTAAACAGCAGAAACGGCAGGAGCGTGACGGTGAACGCCACCCCGATCGCCAGTGTCATGTTCGTCACCCCGAGCGTACGCCCCGGAAACGTGCCCGCGTCCACGACCGTGAGCATGATGCCGGCGACGACCAGCGCCGGCACGGCGACGTAGAGGATCATCTGCGACAGCGAGACGAGCGCCCACTCGAAGTACAGCGTCTTGACGTGCTCGCGGGCCGGGCCGAACAGGCTGAGCGCTGTCTTCAGGTCGTCTAACATCCCCATTTCTTCGTCGGAAAGGTCGTCCTCGAATTCGTTGGCGAGCCGTTCGACCTGAAAGATTTTCCAACCGTAGTTGAAGTTGAGCGCAGCGAACAGCACGTCGAAGCTTCCGAACGAGGCGTCCTCGAGCTGATCGCGAACCAGTTCGGCGTTGCCGACGAAACTGTCGGCGAACTCGTCGACCTCCTCGCACAGCCGGTCGTTATCGTTGCCGGTGATCTCCGAGCGGACTGTTTCGACTCGCTGCTGGGCGAGGCCGATGATCTCCTGCAGGAACGTCGACGGATCGGCCGGACTGGGGGAGCCGATCAGTTCCTCGGTGAAGTCCCGGAAGTCCATCGCGTTCTCCATGCGGGCGCGCTGCTCGCCGAGCGGTCCGTTCTCCTGTGAGAGGACGAGTTGGCCGATCGTGACGACGAGCGTGGTCCCGGTGATGATCGCGCCGATCATCGTCGAAAACATCGTCTCGATCGTGTCGCCGGATCGAAGCTGTGGCATCAGCGGTTCCGGGAGGAGGGTAACGGCCGCGACGAACGTCGTGAATACGACCAGTGCCATGGCAGCGGTTACGTGTAACCGATTCGCGGCGAGGAGGAGCCAGATCTTGAGCCGGCTCTCGCCGGCCCGTTCCCGCATGGTGTTGGCCGTACTGATCTCGTTCGAATTGGAAGACTCCCTCACGCGTCGTCACTCCTCGTCGCTCTCCTCGCCGGCCTCAACCGGCCGTTTGAACACGAGATACTTCGTTCCGCCGCCGGTGTATTCGATCGTCTCGACGAGTTCCCAGCCGTCGTCGCCGTACTCGTTCAGGGCGTCCTGAGGGTTCTGCGCTTCCTTTTTGGTCTCGTCTCGAGGCGGCCGAAGCGTCTTGTACTCCCATCGACGGATCGGGGCTCTACTCACCGTTGTCAGTACGCGGTCGACGCCAGTAAGACTGGCGCCATTCCCACCGATTCTGACCGAACCGCCGATATACGCCCCAGACCGGTGACGTTCACGAACCGGCCTCCGTCTGGGTCCTGAGCGGTCGCGCCTACGTCCAGCGGTCGAGCCCCGTCTGCGTGACGCTCTCTTCGATGCGCTCGAAGCCGCGTTCGACCTCGCCCGCGTCGACTCCCCACTCCTCGGTGACGTACTCCCGAGCAGCCTCGAGGTCCGGCTCGAGCGCCGTCTCAAACTCGTAGTCGTCGGTCACGTTCGGGTCGCGGAACAGCTGTCGGACGCGGTCGCCGTACTCGATGTGCGCCCCGCGGGCCTCGAGGACGCTCCAGAGGTCGCCGTGTTCTGTGATCGCCGAAATCGCCGTCTTCGGACCGATTCCTGACACGCCTTCGTTGAAGTCCGTCCCGATGAGGATCGCCGCGTCGATCAACTGCTCGAGGGTGAGGTCGTGGTGCTCCAAGGTCGCCTCGAGGTCCATCAGCTCGGGATCGCCCTTGCTCGTTAGCTGGCGCAGCGTCAGCGGCGCGCCGAACAGCAGGGCGTCGTAGTCCTCGGAGCCGACGTAGTCGGCGTCGCTGCGTTTGACCATGTGGGCCGCCTGCGCCTCGCCCTCCGCGGGCGCTTCGACGACCGGTACGTCGAGCAGTCGAAGTAGTTCCCGGCTGGTCTCCTGGATCGTCGGCGTCAGCCGCTGGGTGCGGGACTCGAGTTGCGCGATAGCGACCTCGTCGCCCTCCTCGCGGGCGGTCTCGAGTTGCTCCTCGTAGCTGCGCCGTTGCTCGCGGCGGGACTCGATCTCGTCGGTTTTGAGCTCCGAGGGGCCGCCGTCGAAGACCATCACCGGCGTCACGTCGTTCTCGAAGAACTTGGGCAGCCCCTGAACGATGCCGACGAGGTTGGCGACCTCGGTGCCGTCCGCGGTCGTGTATTTCCCGCTGTCAGTCCACTTGACCGTCGTCGTCAGATAGCGGTAGAGCCAGTTGTGGGCGTCGACGGCGACCACGCCCTCGATCTCATCGAAGGGGATCTCCTCGATGACGGCGATGTCCCGGAGTGCAGCGTTTCCCATTACCGACCTCTTGGCACGACTGGGATTTGAATCGTTGGCTTCCGCTCGTCGCCATCGGGCGTGGTGGCCGATCGCTGGTTATACAGGTGATCGCACTAGGAGCCACGCCGACCGATCGACGGCCGTGCGGTGGCGCGCGCTGTCGGCTGCCTGAGCGTGAGCGAAGGCAGTCGACGACCCCGTGTGAGGGATGAGCGAGTGACCGGACGGAACGAGCGAATCGGCTGGGGAGGACGTGGAAACGTCTCGCCGCCACGATAGCAGAGCGTTCCCGTTTAATTTCTTCTCGCTCGAGGAGCCCATCCCAGTCACGCACTTCCCGAATACCACGTTCCGATTTCAGAGCTGTCACGAACTCGGGACGCTCCGCCACCGACTACTTATCCGAACGAACCCAGTGACGACTGGAGACTCCGCTCCGCCGCTCCCTCCGTAACGTCGTAGCCGACCAGATCGCGCATGTCGACGGCGTAGGTCGTCCCGCCGTTCTCGAGGACCAGCAGTCGCCCCTTGACCCCCACGACGGTCCCCGAGGCGATGGTCTCGCGGACCGGACGCGCCGCGAGGTCGAACCCGTAGTCGAAGTCGAACCGGTCGATGGCGTCGAACTCCGTGAGAGCCGCTTCCCACGCGTCCTCGTCGACGGCAGCCGCGAGCGCGGCGACCTTCGGGCCGGTTCGAACGCGGTCGGTGAGTCGGGTCGCGATCTCGGCCTCGAGTTCGCGGGCGATCCGGCCGTTCGAGACGGTGTGGACGTGGGCCGCGCGGTCGGCCCCCTGTTCTCGGAGGCGGGTCTCGAGGCGCCACTCGCGGGTGACGCCGACCTTGAACGTGTCCGGGGCGAACGCGGCGACGTAGACGGCGTGGGCCTCGTAGCAGTCCATCTCGTCTTTGAGGCAGGTGCCGGTACAGCGAGCGCAGACCCAGGTGCTCGTGTGGTACTCGCAGTAGGGAGCCGACGGCCGGTCGCAGGCGATGTGTGCACCGTCGTCGTCGATCGCGCCGGCGCAGTGGCGCTCGCCGAGGGCAAAGGTGAGGTCGTCGCCGGACTCGAGGGAGTGGCGCTCGATGTCGGCTCCGTCGCCGTCGCTCACCAGCAGCGCGGAGCCGGTCCCGCTCGGTTCGTAGCCCACCAGTTGCACGGCTTCGGGTTGGAGTCGACCGCCAATATACCCCTCGCTGTCGCCGAGCCGCGTCGCTCCGACGCCGTTCACCGCGGTCCGCGCGGACGAACACCTATACGCGACGCCGGCCAACGCCGAGCCATGACACTCGAGGGATCGCTCGAGACGGCGGGCGACGACGCCGGCGACGCCGTGCTGTTCGCGTTCACCGTCACCAACGCGGGAGGCGAGCCGGTCGAGCTTCGGTTTTCGGACGCGTGCAAGGCGGAGTTCGTCGTGATCGACGACGGGGAAGAGATTTGGCGGTTCTCGGAGGGTCGCATGTTCGCGCAGGTGCTCGAGTCGGAGACGCTCGGACCCGGAGCGTCCGCGAGCTACGAGGCGGAGTGGGCCGATCCCGAACGGGGGACTTACGAGGCCGTCGCCGAACTGCGAGCGCAGGACGAAGACTGCGAGGCCCGAACCACCCTGTCGGTACGGTCGTGACGCTCGTCACGTAACGGAACGAACCGGCCACAGCGACGCGGGTGGACCCGGCGACGTGGTCCGCCAGCGAAGTCCATATACCGTCTGCATCCCAAGCCGCCCCCATGCAAGCGCTGGTCGTCGCGGCACACGGATCGCACCTGAATCCGGACGCCTCGGACCCCACCTACGCCCACGCGGACACCGTCCGCGAGACGGGCGCGTTCGACGAGGTCCGCGAGGCCTTCTGGAAGGAGGAACCGCACTTCCGCGAGGTGATCCGCACCCTCGAGGCAGACGAGGTGTTCGTCGTTCCGCTCTTCATCAGCGAGGGCTACTTCACCGAGCAGGTCATTCCTCGAGAGCTACGTCTCGAGGACTGGGATCCCGAGCGATGGAATTCCGATGGCACCGACGCCTCGCAGGCCACGCTCGAGGCGACGGACGTGGGGAAGACGATCCACTACTGTGGCCCGGTGGGGACCCACGACGCGATGACCGACGTGATCGTCCAGCGAGCCGAGACCGCGATGGCGGACCCCGACGTGGGCGAGGGTGTCGGCCTCGCGGTCGTCGGTCACGGCACCGAGCGCAACGAGAACTCCGCGAAGGCCATCGAGTACCACACCGAGCGCATCCGCCAGCGTGACCGCTTCGACGAGGCCGAGGCGCTGTTCATGGACGAGGAGCCCGAAGTCGACGACGTGACCGACTACTTCGAGAGCGAGGATATCGTCGTCGTTCCCCTCTTTATCGCCGACGGCTACCACACCCAGGAGGACATCCCCGAGGACATGGGCCTGACAGAGGACTACCGGCTGGGCTGGGACGTGCCCGCCGAAGTCGACGGCCACCGCATCTGGTACACCGGCGCGGTCGGCACCGAGGACCTCATGGCCGACGTGCTCTTAGAGCGCGCAGCCGACGCGGGAGCCGACATCGGCGACGCCCGCGAGGCGGTGCGCGAACTGGCCGCGTCGGTCGCCGGCACCGAACCGAGCGCGGGAGCGGGCGCGGGGGACTGACGCGTGACGGTGGCGACCGAGGACTGCGAGCGACTGGCCGACCGCGCATCGTCGGGCGTCGCGTTCGACGGGCTCCGCGTCGAGGAGACGGACGGCGAGTTCACGCTCGAGACGCCCGACAACGAGTGGACTGGGCTCGATGAGGACGATCTCGAGGACGCGCTCGCCGCCTGCGAGGAGTACGTCACGAACTGGCGCTACTGGCAGGAGACGGTCGGCGGCGAGGGGACCGCCCGCCGCGCGTTCCTCCGGTGGTGCGAGCACGCGCCAATTGCGGACGCCGACCTGGGGGCGGCCCCATCCGGGCCGCGGAACGACCTCGGCGAGGCGGCGGACCCCAATCCTCTCGCGGTCCCCGAGCGCTACGACGCGCTGCGCGACGGCATCGATCGCCGGTGGGGCCAACTGTGTATCACGACTCGCTTCGTCGATGTGGCAAACCCCGACGGCGAGCGTGTCTACGATCTCTGGCACGTCGACGACGCCGAGAGCGACCTCGCCGACCTCGCGGTCCACGACGACCCCCGCGACGCCCGCGAGCTCGCGACCTACGACGCGGACGGCCGCTACCGGCCGTTGAAGACGGCTCCAACGCTTCCCGGCGGCTGGGCCTTCACGGGCCTCTCGGGCGACGAACTCGTCGAGACGGTCGAGTTCTTCTACCCGGCGACGGTCGCCAACTGGCACCGCGAACTGCGTGGGAACTTGGACGTCGACCACTGGCTCGAGACCGCCGAGCGACAGACCGGCATCTACGACGTGATCGACGAACTCCCCCGTGAGGCCGTCGACTGGATGGCCGACGCCTGCTGTGTCGACTCGCAGTGTCTGCGCCGCCGCGAGTGGCAGTACGAAGAGGGCGACGACCTCGACACCGACGGCGGCGACGGCCCCTTCCCCTGTCGCGAACCCTGCTCGCTCGTGGTCGCTGCCGCCCGAAAGTGGGCCATCCTCGAATCCGAAGACGAACACACCTACGAACTCGAGTTGACGACGAGTGAACTCAATCAGCTCGAGGAGCTGATCGACGCCGTCGCGGAGGGCCGGGTCGACGAGATCCGCGAAGCCGACGTCAACGACGGCGCGAACCGCTACCGGGCGCGGTACCTCCGGGCCAAGCGGTTCGACGAGGACGGCGAGCTCGAGGCGACGCGGGTCGACGACTGAGCTCCCGCCGCGATCGGCAGCGGCTTACCGGTCCCCATCGCGCGGACGGCCGCAACATTCGTATCTCGGGCGTCGAAACCGCCGTTCGTGAACCGTCGCACGTGTCTCACTACCGCGATAGCGACCGCGTCTCTCGCGGCGATCGCCGGCTGCTCGCGGAGTGATTCGAACGAGACTGGCCGGACGTATACGCTCTCGGTCGCCGACGATAGCGACGACGCGGCGGGCGATGTCCTCGACTTCGATGCGACGGGGCTGGCCTCCGGCCAGTCCGCCGTCCTCGAGGAGGCGATCCGAACCGGGTCCTACAGCGAAGCGGGGGTCAACTGGAGTTCGTTTCCGGGCCGAACGGGGATCACGATGGAGTTCCGGACGGTGATCCAGCTGATCGCCCGCCACGTCGGTCGTGACCCGGAGATCAACCGCACGGCGTCGTTTGCCACGCCGTGTCGGTACGACGGGCAACGCTATCGGGCGGCTGTCGACGTAACGAGCGAACGGTAGCGGGCGCTACCAGACGAGCAAGAGCACCGCGACGACGACCCCGACGACGACGATGCCGAGTCCGGCCGTCGCCACCGGGCTGGCGATCGTCGCCGCCGTCGCCGCGGCGACCGCGACGGCGACCAGTCCGAGTCCCAGCACCGCGAGCGTCGCCGGCTCGAGTCCGCTGACGTCGGTGACGCGGTCGATCGTCCGCTCGAGGGCCGTCGGCTCGGGCTCCCGGCGTGCCGGTTCGGCGAGCGTCTCGTCGACATCGACGTCGGGCGGTCCAGGCGCGACGGTGACGGCGATCGAGACCGACTCCGAGCCGTAGCCGGTCAGTACCTCGAGGGTCCCGTCGACGGGCCGTTCGACGGGCTCAACGGCGATCGGGACCGTCGTGACGGCGTCGGGCTCGACGTAATAGTTGGATCCCTCGATCGATGCGATCCGTTCGAGGCCACCGTCGAGGCGGCAGTGGACGTGCGCGGGCGACTCGTGGCCCTGCAAACGGAGGGCGAACGACTCGTGGCACTCGAGCGTCGCGCTCGACGCCTCGAGTTGGTCTGTGGAACCGCGATTGACGTGGACGGTGACCTCGGACCCGGACATCGTGTACGTGGCCGATCAGGCCGGCGTCTCCTCACGCATGTCCGGCGGGAGCAGGTTCGGAATCCCGTCCTCGATCGGGTACCGCTCGCCGCACTCGGTGCAGACGAGATCGCCAGCGACGACTTCCCCCTCCTCGTAGGCAGCGTCTTCGAGCTCGAGGTCGTGTTTGTCGAGCGGACAGCAGAGAATGTCCAGTAACGACTCCTTCATACTACGTAGGCTCGTCGCCTCCAGCAAAAGGTTTCGGGAACGTCGCTCGTGAGCGACGGTCGCGACGCCGTTCAGACGGCGGTATCCGGTCCGAAAATCGGTCGTCGAAACCGGCTCGAGCGCTATTCGTAGGGGTTCTCGACCACGACGGTCTCGCCCCGTCCGGGGCCGACGCCGACTGCGTAGATCGGCGCGTCGAGTTCGTCGCTGACGTACTCGAGGTAGGTCCGCGCGTTCTCGGGGATCGCCTCGTAGCCCTCCTCGGCGACCTCGCTCCAGTCGACTTCGGGCCAGCCGTCGAAGGCCTTGAACTTGGCCTCGCACCGGCCCCACTCCTCGGTCGTCGAGGGGATCGTTCGGACTTCCTCGCCGTCAAGTTCGTAGGCGTGGCCAACCTTCACCTCGTCGAGCCCCGCGAGCACGTCGATGTGATTGACTGCGAGGCCAGTGAAGCCGTTCGCGCGAGAGGCGTGGCGAAGCATCGGGAGGTCGAGCCAGCCGACGCGGCGGGGACGACCGGTGACGGTCCCGTACTCCCCACCCTCGTCGCGGATGTACGTGGCGAGTTCCTCGTTCCGCCCCTCGGTCTCCTCGTCGTAGCCGGGGGTGTCGCCGGCGACGCCGCCGAGTTCGGTTGGTAGCGGACCGCTTCCGACCCGCGTGAGGTAGGCCTTGACGATCCCGATGATCTCCCCGTCGCCGACGACGCCGGGACTGAGTCCCGTCCCCGTCGCGGCGCCGCCCGCCGTCGGGTTTGACGACGTGACGTACGGGTAGTTGCCGTGATCGATGTCGATGAGGGTCCCCTGTGCGCCCTCGAACATGACGTTCTGTCCGTCGTCGATGGCCTTGGAGAGGAATGAACCGGCGTTGACGGTCATGTTCTCTGCTTCGAGGCGCTCGCCGAACTCGCGGAACTCCTCGAAGAGCGCTTCCACGTCAAACGCGTCGGGATCGTCGAGATCGTCGACGTCGATGCCGTACACCTCCTCAACGAGCGCGCGTTTTTGCGGGACGACGTACTCGAGGCGGTCGCGGAGGACGTCGGGATCAAGCAGGTCCCCGATCCGAACGCCGCGGCGTCCGGCCTTGTCCTCGTAGGTCGGTCCGATGCCGCGACCAGTGGTCCCGACCTCCTGGTCGGATTCGCTCTTCACGTCCTCCTCGATGCCGTCCAGGACGCGGTGGAACGGCAGAATGGCGTGGGCGCGCTCCGCGACCCGGACGTCCGGATCGAGTCCCTTCTCTCGGAGCGTGTTCAGTTCGTCGAACAGCGTCCGCAGGTTGACGACGCAGCCGTTGCCGAGGACACCCACCTTGCCCCGGACGGCGCCGGACGGCACGAGCGACAGCTTGTACTTCGTACCGTCGTGAACGACGGTGTGGCCAGCGTTGTCGCCGCCCTGATAGCGGGCGACGACATCGGCAGCGTCGCCGTACAGGTCGACGACCCCACCTTTGCCTTCGTCGCCGAGTTGCGACCCGACGATAGTGACGGTCATAACAGCGGCGGGTTCTTGCCGGGCCGATAAACAGATTACGGTATGGACGGGGGCAGACCGTCCCGCCACCGGTGTCAGCACTGCCGGCGAACGCAAGCCGTATCGCCGATCGATCGAAATGCCCGACCGACGGCTCGACCGCCCCGAGGAGCGGTCTCCGTCGCCCGAGGCGCTTCCGGACCCGCGGTCGTTCGCACGAGGGCCGTCGATCGGGGGTATCGACGGCGCCAAGTTCCTGCAAGAAATGGCCGTGATCGGAAACGTTAACTACTGACAGGAACGAGCACGCAGTTGAGAGTGGTCCTTTCACTCGGCGAGAGTAACTTTTAAAAGGTCCAAAGACAAGTTAACAAATGCCATGATAGACCGACTTGAGAAGGAAGTCGATATGTTGGAACGCCATCTGCAGGTCCTGAAGATGGTGATCGAGAACGAACCGATCGGGATCGTCAAGATGTCGAACGAAACCGGTTACCCGCATCACAAGGTCCGCTACTCCCTGCGCGTCCTCGAGGAGGAGAACCTCATCGAGCCCTCGAGCCAGGGTGCGATCAAGACCGAGCGCACCGCCGAGTTCGTCGACGAACTCGACGGTAAAATCGACGACATCGTCGACAAACTCGACGGGATGAAGATCGAAGACGTCGCCGAGATCGAAGGGTAATCTCTCGCCCGGTTCGGTCGCTGCCGCCCGTCCTCGCTACCGCCCTCGGCGCGGCTGGACAGGCTTTTCGTTCGTTCTCGTTCCGTCGAGCGCCCGCACTGGCGGGCACGCGAGAGTGATATCGCCTCCGCTATCGACACGACGCCGCAGTGACGAGTCACCTCGAGACGGCGAGCGAAAAAACCGAGCCCGCCGGCTACAGCTCGGGAACGTTCATATGGAAGCCTTCAGAGCGCGATTCGACCAGACAGAGGTGATACCCCTCTTTACGCGAGAGGTTCACGTAGCTCAGCTTCGAGCCACGACTGAGCAAGCCGCCGCTGGTGGCCTGTTCGGCCACCTCGAGCGCGCCGGGTTCGAAGTAACTCGAGGTGACGGCGATGGCCCCAGCGAGCGACGGGTAGTTGGCCTTCACCGCGGAGGCAGCCTCCTCGAGTTCCTCGAGTAAGGCCTTCGACGCCGGCTCGCGCGAATCGTTGAGCGTGGCCAGCACGAGCGGGTTCCCCATCTTGTCGAAGGCGACGATGTCGAAGGTGACCTGATCGGGCACGTCCTCGGTGTCGTCGTCTTCCAACGAGATGGTCGCGCCGAGCTCGGCCCGGTCGATCCGCGGGATCGCGTCGTAGAGGTCGCCAAGCCCGTCGGCGTTGCCGGTATCGCGGATCTCGTAGAGGACCATCTCGGTGAGCCAGTCGACGAATCGGTACTCCATCGTCGAGGCGAGGAAGTCGTCGTACGGCTCGCCGTCGACGACGGCGTCGGCCGAGTCGAACTGCGTGTGATGTTCCAGACGCAGGTTCGAGGCGACCTCGCTGCGGTCGGCGGCGCCGTCGTGGGCGGTCTCGAGGGTCGGCTGGCTCTTCGACGCGTAGCGGACGAAGAGATTCGTCCCCGAGAGGGCCTGCTGGGGCGAGAGTCGCGTACCCCGTCCCGCGGTCGCGTCGGCAGCCGCGGCGCCGGCACCCGCTTCCTGTGCGCGAGCCTGTTCCAGTTCCGTCTCGAGGCTTTCGATCCGGTTCTGGAGCCGGTCGACCGTCGCGGAGAGATCCTCGTTTTCGGAGCGCAGTCGGTCGCGCTCGCCCTCGAGTTCTTCGGCTTTCGCGACCAGCGCGTCGCGTTGCTCCTGTAGGGTCTCGACCTTCTCGGTGAGCGCTGCGGTCCGTTCTTGACTCCCCTGTCCGGCCGTTTCCGACCGGGAGTCGGTCGTCTCGCGCTGGCGGCTCTGGGGCTGTGACTGCCCGCTGTGACCGCCGGACGACGCCGTCGAGGACGCGTCCGACCCAGTGCCGGTCGACGCCCCGCCGCCGGCCGTGCCGGCGCTCGTCGCCGTCGACGACCGCGTCGCGCTCGAGCGCGTGCTCTCACCGCTCGAGTCCGACTGTGACTCGCTGCTGTCCGGATCGATCGACGGGATACGCCGCGTCTCGCGCCACTGCTCTTCGCGTTCGAACTGCTCCTCGAGATCGTCCTCGTCGGGGTCAGTTTCGGCCGTCGATCCGGCGGTCGGCTCGCTGGCGGTGTCCTGGAGCGTCGTCTCGGCCGCGTCCGAGTCGTCGTCTTCCTCGACCCAGGAGATGTTCCGGTCCAGTTCCTCGGCCGCCGCCTCGACCTCCGCGAGATCCGGATCCGTCGGCCGCTCGGGTTCTTCGTCGTCGGGTTCGCCATCGGCCACCGCGGAATCGATCGCCGACGCGTCGCCAGCGGGGGCGTCCGTCGCGGCGTCGACCTCCGAGAACTCGGTTTCGACGCCGGTCGACGACGGGGACTCCGTCTCGCTCGCCCCCTCGAGTGCCTCGCCGCTGTTCTCCTCCGCCGATTCGGAGCCCTCGTCCGACGTTGTCGAGTCGGACGCTGGGCCGGGATCGGCGGACGGTTCGGCCTCGGTGATGCCGGCCGACATCGGCTCCGATTCGACCTCGGTCTCGTCGGTCGCGGTGATTCCAGACGGATCGCCCGTGAGGTCGATCTCGCCCGTCAACGACGACTCAGCGTCGGCGGTCACGTCCTCGATCGGGTCGGCGGCCGCGTCGTCGGTCGCGGTCGGCTCCGTACTCGAGACGTCGATCGGATCGATCGCCGAGGTCGTCGGATCGGTCGTCGGCTCGGCGTCCTCGACTGTGGACGTTCCGCTAGCGCCGGCATCAGCGTCCTCGGTCGTCGTCCGACCGGTGTCCGACGACGAGGCGGCGTCGACACCGCCCGTCCCCGGTACGTCGGTGACATCGATCTCGACGTCGACGACCTCGTAGATCCCGACCTCGTCGGCCGCCCGATCGAACGCCTCGTCGCCGGTGAGCAGGCGTTCGGCGTTACCGATGTAGGCGGCTGCCATCCGACGACCGCCGTAGTAGACGGCGTAGTAGTCGCCACTGAGAACGTTCTCGCTCAGTTCGACGTAGCCGGTGAACGACCCGCTCTGGAGGGTGTTGTCGACCTCTCGGAGCGGCGTCTCGTTGGTATAATAGTTCGCCCGTGTCTCGCCGCCGCGTTCCTCCATCGTACAGAGCAACGGCAGCGACGGGTGGGGTGCCTCGTACTGCGTTCCCGAGGCCGTCTCGAAGTCCTCTATGTCGCCGTCGAAGACGCCGACGATCCGGCCGTTGAGCATGAAGAGCCACGTACCGGCCGCGGAGACGGCACCCGAGAAATCAGCAGCAGCGAGATCGGAGAGGCCATCGAAACCGCCGTTGAACGGGCGGGCGTCCCACTCCTCGACGCGCTCTTGCGTGCGCGGGTCCATACGTCAACAAGCGGGAACCGCACCAAATACGTTTCGCCTAGAATAGGTCGCTATTTTCTATATCTTCGATTCCGCATCCTCGGCGAGTTCCTTCATGCGCTTGCCGATCCGACCGGCGCTCGAGAACTCGTCTTCGCTCATCGCGCTCGCCAGCGCGTTGCCGAGGACGAAGACCGCATGTTTGTGTTCGCTCTTCGACTTGTGGACGTGCGAGGGGTCGACGTCGAGCTGGCGGTAGGGATCGAACAGCGTTTCGTCGACCTCCTCGCGCTCCGAGAAGTACTCCATGATGACGACGAGTTCTTCGTGGAGCTCGAGGAGTTCGTCCTTATGCATACGCGCCTGTACGAACGGTTTCGATTTAAGCGTTGTGTGGCCCAGCGTCGCAAAATATGCCGTAACCGGTCAGCGACTCGGACCGTCCGGATCTTCGTCGGTCCGGCGGTAGACGACGACCGCAAGCACGAGGACCCAGCTGCCGAAGGCGAGGGCGGCGACGAACTCGGGGACGGCAAACCACGTCCCGGTGTCGACGCGCCCGCCGAGCGAGAGGACCCAGACCAGCCAGGCCACCGGATGGACGTTGCCACACCAGAACGACACGATCGCGAGCCGGCCATCGCCAGCCAGCGCCGCTCCGGTCCCGTAGACCCAGCTCGCCAACGGCGCGACGCCGAACACGGCCAGCGCCGCGAGCCCGTGGAGACTCGTCTCGAGGTAGACGGCTGTGTGCTCGAGAAAGAAGATTCCGACGCCGATCTGTCCGACGACGGCGACCGCGAGCAGGACGATGCCGAGGCGCTCGAGAGCGTTCCGACTCTCGACCCATAGCCGCCAGGCGAAGGGAAGTCCGACGAGCCCACCCAGAATCAGGCCGCCGTTGAATATCGGAAACGTCGGGGCACCGTACCGGCCCATGTCCGAGAGCGCCCGGTCGGACCAGGTGAACGTCTCCGGCGGCGCCAGGAGGGTCGCGAGGAGGATCGCCCCGAGCGAGAGGATCGCTCCGGTAGCGCCGCAGTACGTCGCGATCCGTTTCCGATCGGTCATGCGGTGGCCTGGGAAGCGATGCCATATCAAGGTGGCTCTTCGGATCGTCGATGCTATCAGTAATCAATATCGTCGGTAACGGAAACGAGAGGCTGCGGTGGGGACAGCGGTAGGGAGACCGCGGACGAGCCGATCAGTCGGCGCCGGCGGGGGCCGCGTCCGCGTCGGCTTCCTCGCGATGGTCCACGGGGAACCACGCGAGCTCGTGGTCGGCGGTGACGCGGACGCGGACGCGCTCGTCCAGATCGATCCGGTCAGAGTGGTTGTGCATGCACTCGATCGTCTCGCCGCCGTCGAGTTCCACGCGATAGAGGACGGTCGGGCCCAGATAGCGCCGGTAGACGACGCGGCCGTCGGCCGCAGCCTCGTCGGCAGGGTAGGCCGTCACGTCGTCCGGGCGGACGAGCAGGTCGACGGCGGAGCCGTCGTACTGGTGGGCCAGTCCGTGCACGTCGTCCCGGAGGACGCGACCCAGCGCGGTGTCGACGCTGTCGCCGCGGACCTCGCCAGAGAGGAAACTCGCGTGGCCGAGGAAGCCGGCGACGAACCGCGACTCGGGCTGCTGGAAGACCCGCTGGGGCCGATCGATCTGCTCGATGTCGCCGTCGTTCATCACGGCGACGCGGTCGGAGATCGACAGCGCCTCCTCCTGATCGTGTGTGACGGAGATGGCCGTGACGCCCGTCTCCTTGATAATTCGGCGGACCTCCTCGCGCATCTCGACGCGCAGATCCACGTCGAGGCTCGAGAAGGGTTCGTCGAGCAATAGCATCTCGGGTTCGGGGGCTAGCGAGCGCGCGAGCGCGATCCGTTGGCGCTGCCCGCCGGAGAGTTCGTCGGGGTAGTGGTCGCCGTGGGCCTCGAGGCCGACGAGTTCGAGGAGGTCGTCGACGCGGGCCTCGCGGTCGGCGTCGTCCCAGTCCTGCAGGCCGAAGGCGACGTTTTCGCGGGCGCTCAGGTGGGGAAACAGCGCGAAGTCCTGAAAGACGACGCCGATATCGCGGTTCTCGGGCGGGACGAAGCGTCCGTCGCCGGAGACGGTCTCGTCCTCGAGGCGGACCTGGCCGGCGGTCGGCCGCTCGAGGCCGGCGATCAGCCGGAGCGTCGTGGTCTTGCCACACCCCGACGGCCCGAGGAGGGTCAGGATCTCGCCCTCGCGGACGGACAGCGAGAGGTCGCCGATGACGTCCTGTTTGCCGTACCGTTTCGCGATGCCGTCGAGTTCGAGTACCGGTTCCTCGGTCGTCGACTCCGGTGTCGGTTCTTCGACCGCCGTCGTAAGCAGTTCTCCGTTCCCCATAAATCGACTCTCCGGCGCGAGCCGGCGTTCGTCCTCTTTAGGCATGCCTAAACGCTTATAGCTGCCGGTCCGTACCGCCTGCCGGGAACCGAAGAAGGTGGAGACGCTAGAGTTCGACGCCGCTGGGGATCAAACTGTGCTGTCGGAGCAGGCTCCCTTCGTCGTCGTAGACGAGAAACGTCCGCTTGTCGTAGGTAACGAACGGCTCGCCGTCGAGCGTGATTTCGACCTCGTATCGACCCTCGTCGTCGGCGGCGGTCTCGCCGTAGCCCCGCGCCGCGCGGATGAACTGGAGGACGTCGTCGGCGTCCTCGTTGAGTTCGAGGATGAACTCGCCGGTGACGCGGTTGGTCACGCTCACCACTCCCGCGCTGTCGTCCCCGAGTGGTCCCTGCAGTCGGAGGGCCGCGTCCGTTTCGCTCGCCTCGAGAACGTCGCCGTCGGGACCAGTCAGGCGCTCGCGAAGCATCGTCGCCGGGCCGGTAAAGTCGATCGATACCGCGGGCTTTTCGGGTTCCCCGTCGGTTTCGACCCAGTCGATATTGTTGACGTCTAATGTGAAGTGCTCGCGCCTCATTCCGTACCTGTCGCTTCGACCTCTGGCAGTATGAACGTAACGCACGACGGACACGCCGGCGACGCGGTTCGGGCGGCGCGGGGTCGAGGAGCGAACGACGACCCGAAGCGCCGATCGGCCATCTCACTTATCAGGGTTGCGCCCGGACGTGTCACGAACCCTGCGTTCAATGGCACCTCCAGATCACACCGACGCGGCCGTGGACGCGCCCGTCGATAGCGCGGGCGGCGCGCCCCGAACCGACGCGCCGGCCGAGAGCGGCGACCGCGACCCGGTGCGGGACGACGAGCGCCCGGCGTCGACGCTCGAGGCCGCCCGGCGGTCGATCCGGCGTGTCGTCGAAACGCTGCGCGGATCGACCGTCGACGTGGGCGAGTACGAGCCCGACGCTCACGGCCCGCTGGTTACCTTCGACGACCCCGACGGCGTAGCGGAGGTCGACCGCTACTGGGTCGACGCGCCGTTCTCGTTCGTCTCGATCGGCTACGACCGCGAGGCGAACGAACACCGGTATCGGGCGGTCGAGCCCTCGTTGCGGGAAGACGAGGCGGTCCTGCTCGAGACGCTGTTATCTGACGTGCGCGATCCGTTGCTCTACCGCGAGGCCGACGGCGACGATATCGACGGGTTGCTGCGCGAGACGGTTCGGGAGTACCTCGAGCGTTACGGGGCCGAGGTCGACGCGGCGACGTTTTACCGGTTGTTTTACTACATTCACCGGGACTTCCGCGGGTACGGTCGTCTGGATCCGATCATGCACGACCCGCACGTCGAGGACGTCTCCTGTGACGGCTACGGGCTCCCGATCTTCGTCTACCACGACGAGTACACCGATATCGAGACGAACGTCTCGTTCGAGAAAGCCTCCCTCGACCAGTTCGTCGTCCGGCTGGCCCAACACTCCGGCCGGCACATCTCCATCGGCGATCCGATGGTCGAGACGACCCTCCCCGACGGCTCCCGCGCGGAACTCGCACTCGGCGAGGAAGTGACGCCGCGCGGGTCCGCGTTCACGATCCGGAAGTACGCCGAGGACCCGTTCACGCCGATCGATCTGCTCGAGTATGGCACGTTCAGCGTCGAGCAACTGGCTTACCTCTGGCTTGCGATCGAACACAACAAGAGCCTCATATTCGCCGGCGGCACCGCGTCGGGAAAGACGACGAGCATGAACGCCATCTCGATGTTCATCCCGCCGCGCTCGAAGGTGGTGACCATCGAGGACACCAGCGAACTCCAGCTCTCCCACGGCAACTGGCTGTCATCGGTCACGCGCGAGCGCATCCACGAGGGGACCGACGTGACGATGTACGATCTGCTGCGCTCGGCCCTGCGCCACCGACCCGAGTACATCGTCGTCGGCGAGGTCCGCGGGGAAGAAGCCATGACCCTCTTTCAGGCGATGAATACCGGCCACACGACCTACTCGACGATGCACGCCGACTCGGTCCAGACGGCGATCAACCGGCTCGAGAACGAGCCGATCAACGTCCCCCGGTCGATGGTCCGCAGCCTCGACATCCTCTCCGTGCAGACGCTCACTCGGTCGGGCGATCAGCGGGTCCGGCGGAACAAGGTGCTCGCCGAGATCGAAGGGATCGACCAGCGCACCGGCGAACTCGACTACTCGACGGCCTACACCTGGGAGAGCGAGACCGACAGCTTCCGGAGCAGTTCGAGCCACGTCCTCTCGGAGATTCGGGACGAACGCGGCTGGAGCCAGAAGGAACTGCTGAGCGAACTCGAGCACCGCGAGCAATTTCTCACCTATCTCCGGGACAACGGCATCTCGGACTACCGGCGGTTCACCGCGCTGGTCAACGAGTACTACGGCGATCCCGACCGCGTCCTCGAGCGGATCGCCGAGGAGCACGACGGTGACCTCGCGCGCGTTCGCGAGCAGGAGTCCCACGGGCGGGACGAGACCGAGCGGCAAGCAGAGAGCGAACCAGCACCCGGAGGGGAGACGCCGACGGACCGATGACCCTCGGTAGCCTCGTCCCGCTGGCGATCGCCGCGCTCCTCTGCTCGCCGATCGCCCTCGCCAGGTACTCCGACCGCGTCGACCGCGCGCTGACTCGGATCGCGATCCGTGCGTTCGGCGCCCACGCCGACGTCTTCGGTAGCGTGCACCCGGACAGGCGGGCGGCCTTGCGCGGCGCACACGTCCCCACGACCGACCGCGAGTACGGCTCGAGAACGATGCTGTCGGCCGCGGTCGCCGCGCTCGTCGGGTCGATCCTCGGGGTCTACGCCGTCTGGGGGCTCTTGACGGTTCTCTCGGTCAGCCCCGAAACCATGCGCGCGGCGTTGCCCGGCTCCCTGGGGTTCCTCGCGACCCTCGGCGGGCTTCCGTCGCTGTCGGCCGGCGAACTGATCGCCCTGTTCTCGGTCTCGGCGCTCACGGTAGGGGCCGTCGCCGGAGCCGGCACCTACTGGTTCCGGTGGTGGTATCCCGGCTACGTCGCCGACGGTCGCTCCCGCCGGATCGAGGCGGGGCTCCCGGCGACGGTTGCGTTCATCTACGCGCTCTCGAAGAGCGGGATGGCGTTCCCGAACGTGGTTCGAGTCGTCGCGGCACAGGAGGACACCTACGGTGAGACCGCCGCGGAGTTCGCCGTCGCAGTCCGGCAGATGGACACGTTCGGCACCGATGTCGTCACCGCCCTCCAGACGATGGGCCGGCGCTCGCCGAGCCCGCAGTTCCGCGAGTTCACCGAGAACCTCGTCAGCGTCCTCCAGAGCGGGCAGGGGCTCTCGGGCTTCCTCGAGCGCCAGTATCAGGAGTACCGCGAGGAGGCCGAATCCCAGCAGGAGGGGATCCTCGAACTGCTCGCCACGCTGGCGGAGGCCTACGTCACGGTGCTGGTCGCGGGCCCGCTGTTCCTGATCACGATCCTCGTCGTCATCGGGATTGCCGCCGGCGACACGTTCGGGGAGCTACAGGCGCTGGTCTACCTGCTCTTGCCGCTGGCCAACCTCGGCTTCGTGGTGTACCTGAGCATGGTGACCGACAAGCTCGATCCCAGCGACGGGGTCGACGGGGAGCCGGCCGCCCTCGAGGCGCCGACCGTCGAGAGAGCCCGAACGGTGCGAGCCGACGGCGACGGCGCGGCGGCCGTTCCGACCACCCACCCCAACGTCGAACGAGTGCGGTACTACCGCCGGTTGGCGGGTCTGCGCGAGCGGTTCGGCAATCCGCTCCGAACCCTCGTCGCGCGGCCGTCGCTCACGCTCGCAATCACCGTCCCGATCGCCCTCGCGGCGATCGGAGCGCGGCTTCCGGCGGCACTCGAGGACGGCCTCACCGTTACGGCGATCGACGACGCCGTCGCCGTCGGAACCCTCGGCATCGTAGCCGTCTTCGCGGTCGCCTACGAGATCCACCGCCGTCGTCTGAAGGCTATCGAGACCGCGGTGCCGGACCTGCTCGATCGTCTCGCGAGCGTCAACGAAGCCGGCCTCTCGATCGTCTCGTCGATCGACCGAGTGCGAGGATCGGACCTCGGGCCGCTCAGCGACGAACTCGACCGGGTCTGGGCCGACGTGCAGTGGGGCGCCGACCTCCAGACCGCCTTGCACCGGTTCGAGGCCCGCGTCGGGACGCGCTCCGTTTCGCGCGTCGTCACGCTGCTGACCGAATCGATGAACGCCAGCGGGAACCTCGCGACCACGCTCCGGATCGCCGCGCGCGGAGCGGCGGCCGATCGCCGGCTCGAGCGCGAACGCAGACAGGCGATGCTCGAGTACATGGTCGTCGTCTACGTCTCGTTTCTGGTCTTCCTCTTCATCATCGCCGTGTTGGCGGGCTATCTGCTGCCGAATCTCCCGTCCGACGGCGCGGAGCTGGGGTCGGGTGCGGCCGCGTCCCAACTCGGCGGGTTCTCCGGAGCCGATACCGACGCCTACGCCACGCTGTTTTACCACGCGGCGCTCGTCCAGGGGCTGTGTTCGGGGCTGATCGCCGGCCAGTTGAGCACCGGCGACGTTCGAGCAGGTGCGAAACACGCCGCGATCATGCTCGCGCTTTCTGTGGGACTGTTCGCGCTCGTCCTCTGAACGGTCGTCGCAATACGACTTCCCCCTCTCTGGCGGCGCGCTACAGCATCGATTCTGGCTCGAGAACTGTCACGGCGGCCGAAAATCCTTGTAGTATCGCGACCAACTGGTGGTATGGGCGAGTACGAACTCGACGATATCGATCGAGAAATTATCTACGCACTACAGGCGGACGCCCGTAATCTCTCGTCCGCCGAGATAGCCGACCGAACCGAGGCGTCATCGAGTACCGTTCGCAAGCGCATCCAGCGACTGGAATCGGAAGGCGTCATCAAAGGCTACAGTGCCGACGTCGACTATCAGCAATCCGGATACCCGCTCCGAATGCTCTTGTTCTGTACGGCGTCGATCCCGGAACGCGGCACGCTGATCGACGATATCCTCGAGATCCCGGGAGTCGTTTCAGTCCAAGAACTGGTCACCGGCGAGAAGAACTTGCTCGTGACGGCCGTCGGTGAAACCGACGACGACATCACGCCGGTCGCCCAAGCGCTCCTCGACATGGACCTAACCGTCGCTGACGAAGTACTCGTCCGAAGTCACGAGACGGCTCCCTTCGATGATTTTTCGTCTCGATCGAATCCAAGCGACGAGTGAGTGCAGTTCGGAACTATCGCGCCTGTCTTCTCTGTGCGGTTATCGGTCTCCACATCGCTGTAATCGGTGCTCTCCGTGAGACAGCCGCCAAGCGGCAGCGTCTTCGACTGCCGCCGGTACGATGGACGCCCTCGAAATCGGACGATCGAACCATCATAACGACTGAAACGCCCAGTGTGTCCATCGTAACGGGGTCCGGATGGGGGTGGTGTGTGAGTCCTCGAGTTTGCTGCAACCGTCCGGCCCTGTCGTCGCTCGAGTTGTCACGACCACGAAACCGCTCTAGACGATCACTCGTCGTCGCCGTCTGCCTGACCACCACGACGACAGCACGCTGGCACAGCGGGACGGAGGATCGAACACTTCGTTCGATATATCCACTCTAATAACCGGGTCGGCCTCTATGGAGGGAGTTATCTTCGCTCTGCTCTAACTGAGCGGATACGAACGATCGTCCACGTCGAGGAATCTTATGAAGGATAACGTGTTAGTGCGGCTCCTCGAGGGAGAGAGGGACTTCGCCACCCCCGCAGACAGCGGCCGTGGATCATGTGGCGAAGCGGCTGTCGGTCTCGCCGTCTGTTGTCCGATGGTACGAGGAACGTCGAGACGGCTGTGGCCGCTCGGCCCGATCGATACGGTGCTAAACGTGACTCGACTCGGGAGTCAAACGTGGGAATTCGTCGAAGACGACCGCGTACTCGCACCCGATCTGGTTCATATCACGCGCACACACGAGTTGGAGACGATACTCGTAATCGGTCACTCCGGCTGTGACGTCGTTGCGGATGCATACGACGAGTACGTCGCCCCCGACCGGTCACTGTCCGCAGGTGTCGAAACGCGAATCGACCCCCTCGTCGCGACGGTACGCGAGGCGCTCGAGTCGGACCGTGTCGGAGTCGATTGTCCCCGTCAAACGCTTCTCGCCCGTCTCGTCGAGTATACCATCGCCAGACAAGTCGAGTTTCTTCTCGAGAACGAAGCGGTCACGGCACCGGTCGCAGGGTACGTTCACGATGATGACGGAATCTACGGCGGATTTCCCGAGACGCCGTACCTCGTCAGTTTGAACGGTGAACAGCGTGTCAGGAGACTCAAATCACGCGTTCCCGATAGCCGCGATATCGCCGTAGACAGCGTCCGAAACTGATTCGCTTTCCGGACGCGCCGAAACCGCGACTCACGTCAATCCCCGCGTCACGCTTTACCATACCGTTCTATATTAGGACCTTAGTCGAACAGTATGGTCGCATCGAAGGCTATAATAACCAGTGTGTTCGAGTAATGTCGTAGAAACGGCCAGGCCGGTCGTGACTGGTCCCAGAGAGAAAGAGAACATGACTGGACAATCGCAATCGACCGATCACGTACAACTCCCTGAGACGACGCCGTCTTCCGCAGTAGTGCCGCGAGCGGCGACTGTCGGCGTCTGGGCGCTCTTCGTGCTCAGCGCGGTAGCGCTCGTGGTCTCGGTCTGGGGCGGATACGAGTGGTCGATCCCGGGCTACGTCGTCGTGGACGGGCTAGCGATGGTCATGTGGGTCGTCGCCACGTTTTTCAGCGGTATCGTCCACTCCTACTCTCGCCGCTATATGGCCGGTGATGGCCGCATCGACCAGTTCTTCGGTCGGATCTTCGCCTTCACGCTCATCGTCATGGCCGTGACCGCGGCCGACCACGTGGCGCTGTTCGCAGCGGCGTGGCTGGGTATGGGACTCACGATGGCGTCTCTCATCGGCCACGTTCGCGGCTGGGAGCAGGCGCAGGCCGCTGCCGCGATCGCCCGTCGATACTTCGTCGCGGGCAGCGCCGTGCTCGCGGGAAGTCTGGCGCTGCTGGCCTGGACGACGGGAACGACCTCGATCTCCCGCATCGTCGACCAGGCGGGGAGTCTCCCGCCCGAACTTACCATGCTCGCTCTCGGGGGACTCTTCCTCGCGGCGATGCTCCAGTCGGCGCTGCTCCCGTTTCAGGGCTGGTTGCTGTCGTCGATGACGGCACCGACCCCGGCCTCCGCCCTGATGCACGCCGGGTTCGTCAACGCGGGCGGCATCCTGCTTACCCGCTTCGCACCGCTGTTCGCCGATGTGCCGACGGCCATGTCGCTGCTCGTCGTCGTCGGCGCGACGAGCGCTCTGTTCGGACAGGCGCTGTTGCTCGTCCAGTCCGACATCAAACGCAAGCTCGGCGCCTCCACCGTCGCTCAGATGGGATTCATGATCCTCCAATGTGGGCTCGGTTTCTTCGCCGCCGCCATCACCCACCTCATCCTCCACGGCTTCTACAAGGCGTATCTGTTCCTCTCCGCCGGCGCCACGGTCGAACAGACGGCCCCGAAAAAAACCGCCAGTACCGATCTGGGACTGCCGGGTCTGATCGTCAGCCTCGGCGCTGCCGCCGGCGGTGGCGCGCTCTTCGTCGCCATCACCGGCAAAGGAGCGCACCTCGATTCCGGCGCGTTCCTGGCGTTCATCGTGGTCCTGACGACGCTGCACGCGACGCGAGATCTGCTCGAGCGGTCGACGCTTCCCTCGAGGATCAAACTCGTCGGTATCCCGTTCATCGTCGTCGTTCCCATCGCCGTCTACGGGTTCCTGTTCGAGACCATCTCGGCGCTGTTGGCGACGGTTCCGATGACCAACGCGCCGACCGAACTCTCGGTCGTTCACCTCGCTGTCGGTGCCCTCTTCGTGGGCTCGTACATCGCGGTGGAACTCGGCTGGCATCGCTCCAGCAAGCGTCTCTACGTCGCGTTGCTGAACCACTCGCAACCGGCCCCGAAGACCGTGCTGACCACGAAGGAGGACTACAATGACGCTTGAAGAAAACTACCTCGAGAACAGTATCGATCGCGCAGCAGCGAACATCGGCGAGGTCTGGCCGCTCCACTCGTTCGTCACGGCCAACCCGCTGTCCGGATTCGAAGACCAGCCGTTCCATCAGGCGGTCGCCGAGGCCGAACAGCTGTTCGGCGGCCGCGGCTATCCACATCCCTCCGTCTTCCGCCAGGCCTGGGAGAGCGGCCAGATCGACCCGGACGTGCTCTCCAGCGAGCTGGACGCCCACGGCTTCGACGAGGATCCGGAGCCGTCGCTAGACGAGATGGCGGCGTCCGAATCCGCCGCTTCCGCCGAGAGCGAGTCCGCCACCGACGAGGTCGATCGCGTTCTCTCGAAGTGGCTCGCCGCGTTCCTGGACCACGGGAGCGCCAAGTGGTCGATGCCCGATCGCGAGCAGGGGTTCTACGCCGCCTGGCGCGGGGTGGCTCCCTACGACGGTGAGCTCCCCAACTGCACCAGCCCGTCCGACCTCCCGGACACACCTGTCGGGGCGCTGGAAGCCGTCCTGTCGGACTATCCGCAGGGAGAGTGGGAGACGATCTTCGAGCAACACCTCGCCGCGCTCCCCGGCTGGACCGGCTTCATCAAACAGCGCGCCAGCGACGACGCCGATCCGTGGCAGTCGAGGTACCCCATCTCGCTGACCGACTATCTCGCCGTCCGCCTGCTCATCGCGGACTTCCTCGAGGCGCCCCTCGAGCCGGACGAGCACTCCACCGACCCGGTCGAGACCGACGAGGTGCCGCTCCCGGAGGTCTGGCTGACGGCGTGGGAGAAGAGCCACCGGAGCCGCCTGCTGGAGCAGGTGTCAGAGCCGGCCGAGGAGCCCGTTCCCTCGGACGAGACCGATCGCCCGGCCGCACAGCTCGTGTTCTGTATCGACACGCGCTCGGAGATCATCCGTCGCCACATCGAATCGGTCGGGCCGTACGAAACGCACGGCTATGCGGGCTTCTTTGGGATTCCGATGCGCTACCGGGGGTACGACGCGGACGTGGCTGTCGACGCCTGTCCGCCGATCCTCGAGGCCCAGCATCGGATCACGGACCGCCCTACCGGGGACGCGGACGCTAAACACGACCGACACGACCGCTGGCAGGGCGTTCTGGATGCGGGGAAGCAGCTATTCAAGACGCTCAAGTCCAACACCGCGACGGCGTTTAGCTTCGTCGAGAACGTCGGGCCGGGGTACGGCGCCGCGCTCACCGCCCGCACGCTGCTTCCCGGCCGAGTCTACGACGCTGCCCACGACGCAGACCACGCGCCCGCTCACCACGAGTTCTGTGAGCCGTCGATCGATTACAACCCCGACTCCGTCCACGACCTCCGAGAAGGACTCATGCTCGAGGAGAAAGTCGAGTACGCCCAGACCGCCTTCGAGCTGATGGGCTGGGAGGAGTTCGCCCGACTCGTCGTCTTCACAGGCCACACGAGCGAGACGACGAACAATCCGTTCGACTCGAGTCTGGACTGTGGTGCCTGCGCCGGGAATCCCGGCGGCCCGAACGCCCGCGTGCTGGCAGCGATCTGTAACGACGAGGAGGTCAGGGACGAACTGCGCGACCATGGGATCGACATCCCTGCCGACACCGTATTCCTCGCCGCCGAACACAACACGACGACGGACGAAATCACCCTGTTCGACGACGAGGTGCCCGAGGGCCATCAGGCGGACGTGGCGCAGTTACGCGACGACCTCGCGCAGGCTCAGGATCGCGCGACTGCGGAACGAACCGAGTCGATGACCGACGGTACCGACGATAGCGTTCGCGAGACCCAGCGTCGGGCCGCCGACTGGGCCGAGACCCGCCCCGAGTGGGGGCTGGCCGGGAACGCCTCGTTCGTCATCGGGCCACGCGAGTTGACCGCGGGCGATTCCCTCGACGGTCGCACGTTCCTCCACTCCTACGATTGGCAGACCGATCCGGAGGGCGAGGCGCTCGAGGCGATCATGGCCGGGCCGCTCGTGGTCACCCAGTGGATCAACAATCAGTACTACTTCGCCACGGTCGACAACGCCGTCTACGGCAGCGGGTCGAAAGTGACGCAGAACCCGGTCGGCAACGTCGGTGTCTTCCAGGGCAACGGAGGCGACCTGATGACCGGGCTCCCGCTTCAGTCGCTCTACGCCGACGCCGAGCAGCCACACCACCAGCCGTTGCGCTTGACGGCGGTGATCCACGCACCGGTCGATCAGGTCACCGAGATTCTCCGTGAGCACGACCAGCTCGTCCAGTTGCTCGACAACGGCTGGATACAGCTGACGGTCGTCGATCCCGAGCAAGACGACGCGCCGTTTCACTATCAGGCGGACCTCGAGTGGGAGTCGACGGGCTCCGAACGGACTCCGGCCGAACCCCCCGTCCAAGCGGCTTCGGACGATTAACTCGCTGAGCGCTGACGACGGCAATCACGATCGCAACGACGACGGTCGGGCGCCGGACGTGAGCGCTCGACCGGTGTCGATGTAGAAACCCTTTAGTCACCCACGACGGAATCTCCAGTGGGAAACGCACGGCCGCAAATCCGACTCTGCCGCCCGCTCTTTCGGGCGGCTTGGGATTGCGGAAGTGCACGGCGAGAGCCGTATTTACGCGCGGTCAGTGCGGTTCCTATCCTCAACAATGGCACGAATGCACACCCGCCGTCGCGGCTCGTCCGGTTCGGACAAGCCGTCGGCAGACGAACCGCCGGAGTGGAGCGACGTCGACCCCGAAGACATCGAAGACCGGGTCGTCGAACTGGCAGAGCAGGGCTACGATCCCAGTCAGATCGGGATGACGCTGCGTGACGAAGGCGTCACCGGCACGCCCGTCCCGGACGTCAAGCTGGCGACCGGGAAGAAGATCAGCGAGATCCTCGAGGAGAACGACGCCACGGCAGAGGTCCCCGAGGACCTCCGGAACCTGATGGAGCGTGCGGTGCGACTGCGCGAGCACGTCCGTCAGAACCCTCAGGACGCCCAGAACAAGCGCGCCCTGCAGAACACCGAAGCGAAGGTTCGCCGCCTGGTCGACTACTACCGCGGCGACGAACTCGAGCCCGACTTCACGTACACGCCCGACTTCGCGGCAGAACTGCTCGAGGACCTCGAGTAACGTCGTATGTCCACCGAGGGTCGATCCGCCGAGTCGATGGTCGCCACCGGCGCACTCGAGAGCGCCGGCTTCGTTCGGCTGGTTGCCCGCGCCGACGGCGACGCGCTCGCGGCGAGCGGACTCGTCGCGGGCGCCCTCGCCGCCGCCGAGACGCCGTTTCAGGTGACCGTCGGCCGGACGGTCGGGGAGCGATCCGAACGCCTCCGCGCGCCGACGGCTGACGGCGACGTGACGGTCGTCGTCGGCGCCGCCGACGGGACCGCCGACGCGGACGACGTGGTCCGACTGGCCGCGACCGATCGACCCGCCGCGCTCGAGGCCGTCGATCTCGTCCGCGACCTCGGCGCGACGCCCGATCCAGTGCTCGCGCTGGCCGGCGTCGTCGCTGCAGGCGGTGAACCCGGCGCGGGCGAAAGCGAGTGGCTCGCCGAGACTGCGTCCGAACGTGGTCTCCTCGAGCGGCGACCCGGCGTCGCGGTGCCCACCGCGGACCCGATCGATGGACTCGCGTACTCGACGCGCGTTCGCGCGCCGTGGTCGGGCGATCCAGCGGCGACCCGCGAAGCGCTCGCGGACGCCGTGGGTGATTCTAACTCCCTCGAGGCGGACGATCACCGCGCGATCGGCTCGCTGGTCGCGCTCGACGCCGTCGGTGCCGACGAGGCGACCGACGCCGCTGCAGCGTCGATCGCTCGGCTACTACGGCCGTACGCGACGCCCGAGGCCCCATTCGCGACGCTGGGCGGCTTCGCCGACGTGCTCGAGGCGACGGCCCGAACGGAGCCCGGCACGGGAACGGCGCTCGCGATGGGCCACGACGCTCGCGAGCCCGCACTCGAGGCCTGGCGCGAACGCGGTCGACGCGCGCACACGACGCTCGCGGACGCGTCGACCGGCCGCTACGACGGGTTGTTCGTCGTCGGCATCGACGGCGGTCCCGTCGAGGCAGTCGCACGGCTCGCGGCGGCCTACCTGTCGCCGGAGCCGGTCGTTCTCGCCGTCGGTGACGGTGAGGCCGCGATCGCGACCCGCGAGGCCGGCTCCCTTGGCGCGATCGTCGAGGGCGTCGCTCGCGAACTCGAGGGCGCGGCGTCGGAACCACCGGCGGACTCGGCGTCCGTCGGTGTCGACTACGACGTCGGCCACCGGCGCGGCTACCTGGGATACGACCCCGAAACGGACGAATCGACGATCATCGCGGCAGTGAGGGACCTGCTATGAGCCGGCGAGCGACGATCCGAACGGACTGCGACGACCCCGACCTCGTCGCGCGCTCGCTCGCCCCGGACAACACCGACGAGATGGAGACGACCGTCGAGCGTAACGCCGACGGCTCGTCTGGCGGCACGGTCGTCACGCGGATCGACCGCGAGACGACCAGCGGCCTTCGCTCGACCGTCGACGACTACGTCGTCAACCTCGCGGTCGCGATCGACGTCGCGACGAACGCACAGCACGCACGACCGACGGACGCGGGACCTGCGTCCGACAGCGATACCGACTCAACACACGATACACAATGAGCGAACGATCAGTTTCACGCGCGAAACAGGAGAAGCGGTGGTACACCGTCCTGGCACCCGAGCAGTTCGACCGCCAGGAACTCGGCGAGACCCCCGCTGACGAACCGGAGAAAGTCTACGACCGAACCATCGAAACGACGCTCGGCGAACTGACCAACAACGCCAGCGAGAACAACACGAAGCTCACCTTCAAGGTGACCGACGTGGGCAGCGACAGCGCCTACACGGAGTTCGTCGAACACGCGCTGACCCGCGACTACCTGCGCTCGCTGGTCCGCCGCGGTGCCTCCAAGATCGAGGCCTACGTCACCGTCCTCACGACGGACGACTACCGCGTCCAGATCCAGCCAGTCGCCTTCACGACCAAGAAGGCCGACGCGAGCCAGGAGAAAGCCATCCGCGAGACGATGGTCGAGATGATTGAGGAGGCCGCCGAGGAGCGCTCCTTCGAGGAACTCATCGACAGCGTCGTCGAAGGTCGCCTCTCCTCTGGCATCTACGGCGAGGCCAAGACGATCTACCCGCTGCGCCGCGTCGAGATCCAGAAGTCCACCCTCGAGGCCCACCCCGAGGAAGTCGCCGAAGAGGAAGCGACCTCGGTCGACGTCGACGACGAAGACGTCGCCGCCGACGACTGATTTCGCGGGCGAAAACGTTCGATTTCGCCGGCAGCTATTTTCGGTGCCGCTTCGAGACGCTCGACTCGAGTCTGGAGCCGCGGCTCCACATGTGGGCACCGGAAAGTCGGCGCGAGCGGCCGCTCAGAGGTCGACGTCTTCGGCCGACTCCACGTCGAACCTGGTGACCTCCGGCTCGCCGGCGAGCAGGTCGGGCAGCGCCGCCGAAAACTCTCGGAAGTGGTCCGACTGACTGTGCGCACCGAGCGCCGCCTCGTCCTCGTAGCGCTCGAAGAACCGGACGACGTTCGGATCGGAGACATCGGTCGCGGCGCGGTAGTCGATCATGCCGTCTTCCTGTTGCGATTCGGTCACGAGGTCGGCGATGAGGTCGAGCGCTTCCTCGCGGCTGTCGGGATCGATCGGGAAACTCGCGTGAACGACGATCATGCGACAGTGATGTCCGCCCGTCGGGGGATAAAGCTCCGCCTCCCGGGAACCCGTGCCGGCACAGGGGTCGGTAGCCGTCGGTCGTCACTCGGTGACGACGATCTCGCCGGTCATGTTCGCGCGTTCGTGAGGGATACAGAAGTACTCGTACGTACCGGGGACTTCGAACGTGTGTTCGTACGTCTCGCGCGATCCGAGACCGCCGCCGCGCTCGCCGTGCCACGCGTTGTACGCGTCTTCCTGATTTTCGAAGCCGCCGGAGGCGAAGTACGCCGCCTCGTCGGGGATGAGTTCGTCGTAGGCCGTGACGGTGTGGTCGGCCTCGCTCGTGTTCTTCCAGACGACGGTGTCGCCGACGGAGACCTCGTAGCTATCGGGGAGGAACTCGGTGCGGTTCATCCCGATGTGACAGTCCCCGCCGCTACAGGGGTCGCTCTCGATGACGCTGAGGGCGGACGAACACCCCGCGAGGCCCGCCGACGCGGCGGTGCCGACGGCGGCGAGATAGACACGCCGGTTCATACCGGATCGTTGGGAGAGTCGCGGTATAACCGTCTTGGTTCGCTCCCCGAAACTGGGAACGCCTCGGAAACAAAAACACGTAAGGTAGCTCCCCGTCGAATCCGGGCATATGCTCCCCCGGTTCGTCGGTCGGCTGGGCGTCGCCGACGCGGTGACGATCGCCAACGCCGCCCTGGGGTTCGTCGCCGTCGTCGTCGCTACTATCGATATCGCTCTGGCCGCCCGAATTATTCTGCTGGCGGCGATCGCGGACGGTCTCGACGGCATCCTCGCGCGCCGGTATGGCGGCACCGACGCCGGTCCCTACCTCGATTCGCTCGCCGACGTGGCCTCCTTCGCGGTCGCTCCCGCCGTTCTCACCTTCGTCGTCGTCACGGGCGGCCTCGAGATCGAATTCGACGCGGTCACCGCCGAACTGCTACTCGTGACGGGGATCTGCGCGTTGTTCGTCGCGATGGCCGTCACTCGGCTGGGGATGTACACCGCCTACGATATCTCGGGCAGCTACACCGAGGGCGTCCAGACCACGCTGGCCGCGACGGTGCTGGGCGCGGCGATCCTCGCCGGCGAGACCCACCCCTGGCTCGTCCTCGCGGTCACCGGCGCGTTCTGTTACCTGATGGTCTCGCGGATCCGGTATCCGGACCTGCTGGCCCGCGACGCCGCGATCATGGGCGTCGTTCACGCGCTCGCGATCCTCGTCCCCGACTTCGCCGGGCGAACGTTCCCCTACGCACTCCTGACGCTCGGGTTGGCCTACATGACGCTCAGTCCGTGGCTCTACTGGGGCCAGACGGAGCGTTCCTCGGAGGTCGACGTGCATGGAAACGCTTAGGGCCGTGCTGACACGACCGTAGCGTATGAGCACTGTCACGCGTCGGCGTCGTCTCGAGGTGGGACGATGAGCGAAGACGAAGCGAACGGTGACGACGCGGCCAACGCAGAGGGCGCAGACGAGGCGGAGTCCACCGATCTCGAGGAAATCGGCGAGCGACTCGACGCGTTGGCCGTCGGACTCGAGGAGCACGACTCGGACCTCGAGGCGGCCGAGACCGAGGACGACCTCGACGCCGTCGAGGCGGACCTCGAGTCGTTCCGCGATGACCTAGAGAGCGTCGAGATTCCGGAGCCGCCCGAGACCGACGAGGACGAAGACGACGACGAACCCGCCCCCGAAGAGGAGCTACAGGACCAGTACGACGAGATCGAGAGCGATCTCTCGGATCTGGAGTCCGACCTCGAGGACCAGCGCGGTCCCTACGGCGAGGACGTGATCAGCGAAATCGAGAGCGCGAGCGGAACGATCACCGGTACCCGCTGGACCGAGGAGGGCAACGCCGAACTGATCGAAGCGGTCGACGACTTCCTCGACGACCTGAACGACCTGCTCGGGAGTTCGGTCACGCTGGTCAACCAGGGCGAAACCGTCCCCGATCAGCTCGACGCGACCCTCGACGACGCCGCCGAAGCCGTCGAGCGCGCCGACCTCGACGCGGACGACGACGCCGAGACGATCGCCGACTTGCTCTCCGCGACCGACGACCTCCAGAACGATGTCGACGATGCCACGGCATGGGCCGACCTCGAGATCCGCGAACAGCTCCGTCGCGAGGGCTATTACGACGTGCTCGACCACGTCAAGGACTTCCCGCCGGAGTGGCACGCGCTGAAGGTCCACGAGAAGCGGGGCAACGTCGACATGATCCTGCTCGCCCTCGAGACGTTCGATTCGGACTTCATGGAGGAACACTGCATGGAGGCCCTAGAGCGGATGGGCCCCGAGGAAGCCATCGAGCCGATGCTCCAGAAGGCCAACCGCCGCGATCAGGCGGCGATGCGAATCCTGGGCAAGATCGGCGTCGACGACGAGGAGATCGTCGAGACGCTGCTCGACTACGTCGACTCCAACCCGAACCTCCAGCAGCCAGCCTTCCGCGCGCTCGGCGAAATCGGCGCCGAAGCAGCCGTCGAACCGATCGCCCAGCAGCTCGTCGCCGACGAAGCCGATGTCCGAAGCTGGGCCGCCCGTGCCCTCGGGTTAATCGGCGACACTCGCGCCATCGAGCCGCTCGCGGACGTCCTCGAAGACGACGAGGCCGATCGCGTCCGGGCCAGCGCCGCCTGGGCGCTCCAGCGGGTCGGCACCCAGGACGCCCTCGAGATCGTCGCCGACTACGACGACGATCGCGCCTACCTCGTGCAGGCCGAAGCCGAGCGCGTCGACCTCGAGCCGGCGGCCTGACGACTGTGACTTCCTCTTCGCTGTTGACTCCGCTACTTTAAGTACGAAACCGCGGCCAACCGCGGTGATGGACGCTCGTCGGGCCACCCTCGTTGCCGTTTTCGGCTGCTGTCTCGTCACCGGTACCGCACTGTGCTCGGGACTCGCGACCGTCGACGGGACGGCTGTGGACGGATCGGCTGCTGCTCGAGCAACCGAAGCGACGCCCCCGGCTTCGTCCGCTCTCTCCTGCCCAACTCGAGCCGCAACGACCGATACCGGCACCGAGCTACCAGCGCACCCGACCATCGTCGGCCTCTACCCGAACCCGACCACCGACGACGACGTCGGCGAGTTCGTCGTCCTCGAGACGCCACCCGACACCCGTCTCCAGACCGTAACGCTGACCGACGGTCACACGACGGCACGGCTCCCGAACGCAACGGTTTCCGGGCGGGTCGCGTTGAGTACCGCTCCGAACGTCACCGAGCGACTGACCGACGCGCCGGTCCTCGGCCTCGAGGGGCACCTCCAACTCGCGGACGACGGCGACGACCTTCGCCTGCGAAACGCGACGGCGACCCTCGATTCAGCATCGTACGACAGTGCGCCAGCGGCAGAACGGTGGTATCGGACGGTGCCGACCTCCAGCGACGACTCCACGACGCACGAGGCCGGGAGCGACCGCGTCAGCGGCCAGTGGTGGCCACGGGACGCGACCTGCCTTCCGGTCTCGAGCGCCGCCGTCGACGAGGCCACGGCGTTCGTCCTCCCCGACGCACCGGGCGTACCGCGCGAGACGATCCGAACTGCCGACGATCGGCTCCTGCTGGCGGGCTACACCGTCACCTCCGACGCGATCGCCGACGAACTCGTCGCCGCCACGGAGCGTGGCGTCGACGTGTCTGTCCTCCTCGAGGCGAGTCCGGTCGGCGGAACGCCCGCGGCGACCGACGGCCTCATCCGGCGGCTCGAGGCAGGTGACGTCGACGTACGAGTCATCGGCGGCGAGGATGCGCGCTATCGGTACCATCATCCCAAGTACGCTGTCGCTGACGACAGCGTCCTAGTTACGACCGAGAACTGGAAACCAGCGGGTGTCGGCGGCGAAAGCAGCCGCGGCTGGGGTGTCCGGCTCGAGGACGCGGACCTCGCAGCCGACCTCGCGAGGGTATTTCAGGCCGACTTCGGGGGCTGGGATACGGTCTCCGGGGCAGCCTATCGCGCGAACGCCTCGTTCGTCGAGGACGAGACCTCGGTTTTCGCCTCGTCCGCTCCAGACTTTCCGACGACACACGAACCCGAAACGATCCCGATCGAATCGGCCGAACTGCTGGTCGCCCCCGACAACGCCGACCGCCGAATGCGAGACCTGATCGCTGCGGCCGACGACGAGCTTCTCGTCGTTCAGCCCAGCATCGCTGCCGACGTCTCGCTCCTCGAGGCGACCGTCGAGGCGGCCCGCCGCGGCGTCGAGGTCCGCATCCTGCTCGGCTCGACGTGGTACAACGCCGAGGAAAACGAGCGCTTCGTCGCCGACCTCGAGCGCCTCGCGACGACCGACGACCTTCCGCTCGAGGTGCGACTGGTCGAGGACACCGATCGATTCGAGAAGATCCACGCGAAGGGCGTGGTCATCGACCGGGATATGGCGATCGTCGGCAGCGCCAACTGGAACGCGAACTCGCTCGAGAACAACCGCGAGGTGCTGGTCGCCCTCCACGGCGAGGCGGCCGCGGACTACTACGCCGAGGTCTTCGAAGCCGACTGGTCGGGCGACTCGCGACGGTTCCCGGTCGGTCTCGTCGTCCCAGTGATCGTGGCACTCGCGGTTGCAGCCCTCGTCGGCCGACGCTATCTCAGATTCGGCGAGCTGCCGTCAGAACACACCTGAGCAAAACGGGACTCGAGAACAGGCTCAGTCCGCGCGACCGCCGACCTCGAGCAGCTCACAGCAGTCTGCGTCAGGGTCGAAACAGTCAGGACACTGGTCGGGGCGGTCGATGATCGTATCGAGCCGTTCGGCGACGGTGCCGTCGATAACGCTTTCGAGCGCGCGGGCCTCGTCACGAAACTCCTCGACCTCGAGGACGTTCGCGAGGAACCGCTCGATGATACAGTAGGTCTGCAACGCGTTGTGGGCGCGCTCGAGGCCCTCGTCGGTCAGGCTGGCTCCCTTGTACTTCTCGTGGTCGACGAGGTCTCGATCCTCGAGTTTGCCGATCATTTCGTTGACACTGGCCGGACTCACCTCGAGTAGGTCGGCGAGGGTGCCGGTCGATGCGGGGCCATCTTCGATGCGCTGAGCCAAGTAGATCGCTTTGAGATATTGGTCGGCAGTGTTCATAGCCACCCTCCGGAAGTGTCGCTGCGCGCCGCGTTGGTTACTCGCCGGGATAATCGACTCCGGGACTCGATGCGCGCGTCGGACGGCGTCGGAACGGTCGCGACCGCCGCGGTGGCCGTTCCGATCATGCTCTGTGTTCCATGATCTCGGTCACTTCCTCGACGCCCTCTTTTTCCTCCTCCCGAATCGCGTACAGCGTTTCGAGCAGGCGGTCGCGATCGACCGCGAATTCGGCGTCGGATGCCTCGATCGCTTGAATCAGGTCGTCGTAGAACTTGTACGCCGTCTCCTCGTTCGCTAACTGGTCGTAGAGGACGCCGTCCGTGTCCTCCGGTGGCCCGTACTGGGCGTCGACCAGCGCATTGATCTCCTCGTAACCGACCGTTTCGGCCTCGAGATCGTCGATCAGCGCCTCGAGTCGCTCGCGGTGGTCGGCCGACTCGGCGGCGGCCTCGGCGAGCAACTCCTCCACCTCCTCGTCGAACTCCGCCCGCTCTTCGGGGGGCAGGGACTCGATGTGGTGGGCGGCGCGTGACTCGACGAGTTCCTCCAGCACGACGCCGATCTGGAGCAATCGGGTCAGCTGGTGGTCGCTCGAGACGCGCTGTCCCAGACTCATGGATGACATACTGGACCGTCGGTACTTATGTTTCCCTATTGCCGAGACGGGGCGGCCGACGGTCTCCGGGTCCGGTGATGTCGCCGTCGGTCGTCGAAAGCGGGAGAAACGGATCGAACGAAAGCGGCCGACTATTCGCGCTGGCGCAGCCGAGCGCCGATCAGTTCTTGCAGGTCGTCGCGGAGTTCGTCGACGTCGATCTCCTCTAAGACCGGCACGAAGAAGCCCTCGACGAGCATGTTACGCGCGGCACGCGGGTTGACGCCGCGGGAGGTCATATAGAGCAGGTCCTCCTGGTCGATCTGGCCGACCGTCGCGGAGTGGCTCGCCTCGGTGTCGTGGTTGTTGATGATCAGCTTCGGGGAGGCGTCGGCCTCGCTCTCGTCGGAGAGCATCAGCGTGTTTTCACGCTGGTAGGAGCTGGTGTCCCAGGCGTCCTTTCCGACGTCCTGAACGCCCTCGTAGACCGAGCGGGCCACGTCGTCGGTGACGCCGCGGGTGACGAGGTCGGCCGTCGTGTGCTCTGCCCGGTGCCAGACCTTCGCGTCGAGGTCGAAGTGCTGGTCGTTGTGGCCGTAGAAGGCCCCGACGATCTGCGTTTCCGACGAGTCGCCGCTGAGCGTCGTCGAGACTTCGGTCTTCGTCAGCTGGGTGCCGAGGTTGCCCTCGATCCAGTCGATAGTGGCGTAGGTGTCGGCGACGCCGCGCTTGACGGTGAAGTTGTAGGCCTCCTCCGAGAGGTTCTGGAGGCTACCGTACTGGACGTAGCTGTTCTCACCGGCGGCGACCTCGACGATGCCGCTGTAGTACTGCTCGTCCTGTTCGGCGCCGGTCGACTGGCGCTCGAGGATCGTGACCGAGGACGACTCCTCGGTGACGACGAGCGTGTAGTTGAACAGCGAGCGGGAGTTCTGCTCGGTGCGGACGGTGACGTCTTCGGCGTCGACGCCCTCGGGGACGTAGATGACCGTCCCGGTGCTGAAGAGTGCGGTCGACAGCGCCGTCAGGTAGTTCTCCTGCGGATCGACGATGGAGCCGAAGTGCTCCTTGAGGAGCTCCTCGTGCTCTTGGACCGCCTCGGCCCACGGGAGGACCTCCGCGTCCTCGGGGCCGACCTGGTCTTTGTCCTCGGCCGCGTTCAGCGGGTCCACGAGCGACTCGAAGTCCAGTTCGTGGAGGTTCGTCCAGTCTCGGCCCGGCGTCCGGATCACGTCCGGCATGTCGAGGTCCTCGAGCGCCGCGAGCGCCTCGAGACGCGTTTCCGTGAGCCAGTCGGGCTCGTCGAGTCCCTCGCTGATCTCGCGTACCTGTGCTTCCGTCAGATTGGCGTGTACCTGTGTTCCGGCGCTCATATTATCCGAGGCTTCCCTCCATCTCGAGTTCGATGAGACGGTTGAGTTCGACGGCGTACTCGATCGGCAGTTCCTCCGTGATCGGCTCGATGAAGCCGGCGACGATCATCTTCTTGGCGTCGTCGTCGTCCAGACCGCGGCTCTGGAGGTAGAAGATGTCCTCGTCGCCGATCTTGCCGACGGTCGCCTCGTGTGCGACGTCGACCTTCGACTCCTCGATCTCCATGTACGGCATGGTGTCCGAGGTGGATTCGTTGTCGAACATCAGCGCGTCACACTCGACGGCGGTCGAGGAGTTCTCGGCGCCGTCGGCGATGTGGACGAGGCCGCGGTAGTTGGTGCGGCCGCCGTCTTTGGAGATCGATTTGGACTCGATGGTCGAACTCGTGTCGGGCGCGTTGTGGTAGACCTTCGCGCCGGTGTCGATGTCCTGACCCTCGCCCGCGAAGGCGATGGTGATGTGGGTGTCGGTCGCACCGCGCCCTTTGAGGATCGTACACGGGTAGAGCATGGTGGCCTTCGAGCCCATGCTGCCCGAGACCCACTCCATCGTACCGTTCTCCTCGCAGATGGCGCGCTTGGTGTTCAGGTTGAAGGTGTTTTTCGACCAGTTCTGCACGGTCGAGTACTGGACGTGTGCGTCTTCGCCGACGAAGACTTCGACGCCACCCGAGTGCAGGTTGTGGGTGCCGTACTTGGGCGCGGAACAGCCCTCGATGTAGTGGACTTCGGAGCCCTCCTCAGCGATGATGAGAGTGTGCTCGAACTGGCCCATCCCCTCGGAGTTCATCCGGAAGTAGGCCTGCACGGGCATCTCGACGGTGACGCCCTCGGGGACGTAGACGAACGACCCGCCGGACCAGACGGCTCCGTGCAGCGCGGCGAACTTGTTGTCGCTCGGCGGCACGCAGGTCGTCATGAAGTGCTCTTTGACGAGTTCGGGGTGCTCCTGGACCGCGCGGTCCATGTTCATGAAGATGACCCCCTTCTCCTCCCACTGTTCTTGCATGTTCTGGTAGACGACCTCGGACTCGTACTGGGCGCCGACGCCGGAGAGCGCGTTCTTCTCGGCCTCCGGAATGCCCAGTTTGTCGAAGGTGTCTTTGATTTCGTCGGGCAGCTCCGTCCAGTCGTCGACGCCTTCGCGCTTGTCGACGTCCGGACGGATGTAGGGGATGATCTCCTCGACGTCCAGTTGGGAGAGGTCGGGCATGCCGGGCCAGTCCGACGGCATCGGCATGTTGTGGTACTGCTTGAGCGCGCGCAGGCGGCGCTCTAACATCCACTCGGGCTCGTCTTTGTCCTCGGAGATCATGCGGATGACCTCCTCGGTCAGGCCCTTGTCGGATTTGACCGCGGCGTTTTGCTCTTTCTTGAACTCGAACCGGGCCTCGGTGTCGGTCTCTTTGAGATGGTCTTGATCGGAACTCATTGGTTGATGTGGTTAGTGGTTACGGCTGTAGCGTTATTACGGTTGTTCTAGTCGAATCCGGTTACGCGGTGCCGTAGACTTCCTCGCGGACCCAGTCGTACCCCTTGTCCTCGAGCTCTTCTGCGAGCTCCGGACCGCCGCTCTTGGCGATCTGGCCGTCGAGCATCACGTGGACGTGATCGGGCTCGACGTAATCGAGGATGCGCTGGTAGTGGGTGATCTGCAGGATGCCGGTGCCCTGCTCGTCGCGAAGCGCGTTGATACCGGCGGAGACGTCCTGCAGCCGGTCGATGTCGAGCCCGGAGTCGATCTCGTCGAGCACGGCGATCGACGGCTCAAGGATGGCTGCCTGCAGCACTTCGTTCTGTTTCTTCTCGCCGCCGGAGAAGCCGGCGTTGAGGTAGCGCTGGGCGAACTTTTCGTCCATGTCCAGTTGCTCCATCTTCTCTTGCAGGATCTTCTGGAACTCGGCGACGCCGACCTCGCCCTCGTCGGCGGGGCCTTCCATCGGCGAGGTCTCGAAGCCGTCGTCCTCGGCCTCTGCTTCTTCGCTTTCCTCGTCCTCGAAGAGCTCCTCGCGCTCCTCGATCTTGGCGTTCAGCGCCGTGCGGAGGAAGTTCGTCATCGTGACGCCCTCGATCTCGGCGGGATACTGGAAGCCGAGGAAGATGCCGAGCGCGGCGCGCTCGTTGGGCTCGAGATCGAGCAGGTCCCACGTGCGCTGGTCCTCGTCGATCTCGATCTCGTCGCCGAACTCGCCCTCCTCGAGGTGGAGCAGGACCTCGCCGTCGGTGACCTCGTAGGCCGGGTGGCCGGCGATGACCTTCGCGGTCGTGGACTTCCCGGAGCCGTTCGGCCCCATCAGGGCGTGGATCTCGCCGGATTTGACCTCGAGATCGACGCCCTCGAGAATTTTCTCGTCGCCCTCCGCTACTTCCGCGTGCAGGTTGCGTAGTTCGAGACGTGCCATAGTACTCTGTCACTTGAATGGTGGGTCGTATGACTGATAACGGTTTCGTATCCAATTGGATACGGTTCCGCTTAACAAAAATAATTTTCCGAAATAGAAATCCAGGTCGCGGCCGGGCCGCGACCGAGAGCGACGATTTCCGGCCGCACGTCGGAGACGGTCGTCGTCTCGAAACGGACGTAATCGAGTCGATACAACCCCTGAACGAGGAGTTTCGGCGAGGTGCTTCGGAAGATCACATGAAGCTGTCCAGCCCTTTCTGCTCCTGGCCGCTTTTCACTTCGTTCCAGGAGACGTCCAGCGCCTCGAGAATGCGCTCGATCGGACCCTTTAGCGTCTTCTCGAGCATCGTGTCGTAGTCGACCTCGAACTCGTCGGGGATCTGATCCTCGTACTCGAAGCAGATCACGTCCGGGTCGCGCTTGAACGCGCCGTAGAGCGGGTCGGTGCGGGCGTCGAACCCCTCTTCGTCCTCGAGTCGTTCGAAGAAGGTCGGATCGACCCGATCGAGGTAGAGGCGCTTGGGCTTGCTCCCGCGCTGGAAGTTGGTCCCCAGCAGGAGGTTGGCGTACTTCGCGCCGCGGACTTGGGCCGTGTCGGTGTCGTAGTTGTCGAGTCGCTTGCCGATCCCGCCTGGAATGGCGATCTCCTCGAGGGAGATGTCGCCCGTCCGGACGTCTTCGATGACGCCGTTGACGTACTCCTTTGCCCCTTCGATGTCGCCTTCGCGGACGATCATCTCGATGACTCGGTGTTGAACCTCCTTGGTGATCGAGGCGATATCGGAGCGCTGGTACTCGAAGCCGACGATGTCGATGTCGTCGACGTCTTTCCCCTCCTTCCAGACGATGTGGCCGGCGTAGCGTTTCTTCTTGCCCGCCTGGAAGAACCGTCGGTAGAGCTTCTCGAACTCGATCTGGAAGCGGTGTGAATCCGCGTTCAGGTCTTCGCGCGCGAAATCGTTATATCGGCCGTTGATGTGCTCCTCGATGGCGAAGGACTGCTCGATGGCGTCCTCCGTCGAGACGTCGGGGCCGAGCTCGAGCATGACGCTGTCCGTATCTCCATACGTTACTTGATAGTTGAGTTCGGTTGCAGCTGTTTCCGTAAATTCGATTACTTCGCGCCCGGTAGCCGTGATTGCGGATGCTGCCTCTTTGTCATATAGGCGGAATTGTTCCCAACCCGACACTCCGTATAGCGAATTCATGATAACCTTTACCGCACCCTGCTGGCGGTCGTACTGCTCGTACTCGAGGCTTCCGGGCTCGTGCTCGTTGCGCAACTCCTTCTTTTCCTCGCGCTCGGCGAGCAGTTCCGTGATCATCTCGCGCATGACGCCGTCGGGCTCCTTCCGGAAGTGGATCGGCTCCGGTTCCGTGGGCGCGACGTAGGTCTCACCGTCGTACTCGTCGGGGTCTACTTTTGTCTCTGGCGAGGCGTTGATCGTCGTCATACACATGGGGTACAGCGACTTCAGGTCGAGCACGGTGACGTTCTCCTTGACGCCCGTGATCGGCTCGAAGACGGCGCCGCCCTCGTACTCCTCGCCGGCCTCCTGTTGGCCCTTCGAGGGGAGCGCGAAGCGGCCGTGGGCCTCGTGGAGGACGTACATGTCGACCGCGTCGCCGGGCGTGGGGGCGTCCTCTAACTTGCAGCCGACGAACGAGCGCACCTCGCCCCAGAACGGGATGATCTCCTGCTGGCGGTCGAGTTCGACGCAGAGTTCCACGTCCCGCAGGTTGTACGCGAGCAGTTGGGTCGGATCGCCCTCCCAGAGGTCGCCGATGTCGCCGGCGTACCGTTCCTTGCCGACGCCGAGCTCGGCCTCGCCGACGGCGTCGAGCCGGTAGGAGTCGAGTTCGGAGAAAACCATCCGCTGGTAGCCATAGAGGAGGTCGAAGACGACCCGACCCTTGATGTCGGGGCCGCCCCAGTTGCTCCGCCAGACCTCGTCGACACGCGAGAGCCGGTCGATCGAGAGGTCGTACTCGTGGTGTGGCCCGCCGAGTTCCTCGAGTCGATCGAGGAAGTACGGCGCGTCGAAGTCTTCGAAGTTCCAGCCCGTGAGGATGTCGGGGTCGGTCTCGTCGACGTACTCGATGAACGCCTCGAGCATCGCCTCTTCCTCCTCGAAGGTCCGCACCTCGTGGTCGATCTCGCCCTCGATCGGATCGTAGTCTGTGATCTCGGTCGGGATCTCGCCGTCGCCGATCGGGGCTTCGTAGAGCCACATGATGTACTCGTCGTCGTACGAATCGTGGCTGGTCAGACAGACGATCGGCTCCTCGCCGTCCTCCGGGAAGCCCTGGCGGTCGTCGACCTCGATGTCGAACGTGTTGATGCGCGGTTCGGCGTCGACCGGCGTCGCCTCGACCTCGTCGTGGGGGACGACCAGCGAGTCGTCGTCCGCGCGGCGCTCTGGCACGCGGAAGCCGCTGCGGATGTCCTTGTCGATCAGGAACCGGTTCGGAAACAGGATGTCGGCCTCGTAGTGTTCGAACTCGTCGCGGACCTGCCCGACATCGCGGGGCGTCTGGCCGAAGATCTTGGTCAACTTCTCGCCCCGGATGCTCTCGTAGGGCTCGCCGTCCTCGCCGACCTCACGGCTGCCGGTTAGCCGGTCGTACTGTTCTTCTGGCGTCCGCTCGAGCGTTTCCGTCGGCGCGTAGAAGTACGGCCGGAAGCCGACGACCTGCACGTGCTCGAGGGTGCCGTCGGGCGTGCGCCCGAAGACGTGCATGATCGGTCGCTCCTCGTCGCCGTAGCCGGCGATGGTGTAGTCGACCTGCATCACGGCGAGTTCGAGTTCGCCCTGGGCCTCGGGGAGTGTCTCCTCGAGGACGTCGATCACCTCCGCGGCGTCGGAGCCGCCGTTGCCGGCGATGGCGACGGCCTCCTCGTCCGGCCGGTCGTCGGCATCGTCGGGCTCGCCGCCGAAGTCCGCAAGTCCGGTCTGGCCCGCCTCAGTCATGGTGCTGGGGTTGGCAGGCGGCGGATAAAAACCCCTGCAATCCCCGTCCGCGTTCGAGGCGCCGACCGCGGCCGATCAGAGCCCGATCTGCTGTCGATAGACCGGCTCCCAGAGGGCACACTCCGGCTTCGGTCCGGCCTGCTCGATGATCCAGTCTTCGGTCAGTCGAACCTGTTCCTGCCCGTCGGCCGAGAACTGCGGCCAGTCGGGGCGCAGTCGGCTGTTCGGGTCGCCGGTCTCGGCGAACGTCGTCCAGTAATCCCGCATCCGCCGTGAGAGGAGTTTATCCTTGATACCGAGTCGTGCCAGCGTCGTATCGCCCTGCGTGACCTCGCCGCCGAAGACGTAGGCGAGTTCCGACGCGTGGTAGGCGCCCACGTCGTCGGCGAGCAGCGACAGCGCCGTGAGCGGGTACGTCGGCCTATCGTCGAACAGGTAGCGGTAGACGGTACCGCCGTTCTCGTCGATCCACTTCGCGACCAGTCGGTCGGCACAGAGGAAGGTCGCGTCGGTCGTCGCGTCGATGAGCGCTTTCTTCGGCGTCTCGTAGGCAGATGCGGGGTAGGTCTCGAGGACCTGATCGGCGATCTCGCCGTAGCGCTCGCGGAGGATCGACTCGTAAGCATCGGCCGACGGAACGTCGGTCTGCAGGAGGAATAGTTGCGTTTCGTCGGCGTTGCCGCCCGTGATCAGGGGCACGTCGTTGAACTCGCCGTCGGCGAACCGCTTCGCGGGGTGTTTCTCGATGACCTCGCCGTCGACGGTGACGCCGAGCGGGCCGTCCAACGTGCTCTGACCGGAGCCGGACGCGTTCGCGTTCAGGATCTCCGCAGGCGATTTCGAGCGCAGACACTCGCTCGGATCGCTCCCGGAACAGCCCAGCTCCGTCGCGAGTTCGACCCCGTTCTGTGTTGCTTCCTCGCGGTCGTAGAGGTCGCCGACGACGGGACCGCTCTGACAGATGACGCGGTCGAACAACCCTTCCGTCGCCGGATCGCTCATCAGCGTCAGGACGGCGTTTCCGCCGGCCGACTCGCCGAAGATGGTCACGTTGTCTGGATCGCCGCCGAACGCCCGGACGTTACGCTGGACCCAGCGCAGCGCCGCCTGCATGTCTTGGTACCCCTGATTGACGTTTCGTGGGTTCTCCGCGAGGAGATCCGGGTGGGTGAAAAAGCCGAACGGTCCCAGGCGGTAGTTGATGGTGACGACGACCACGTCGCCGAACTCGGAGAGCCGTCGCGATTCGTACCGGTTGCTCCCGCTCGTATAGCCGCCGCCGTGGATCCAGACCATAACCGGCCGCGGCTCGTCCGGCGTCGCGTCGGTCGGTGTCCAGACGTTCAGGTTCAGACACGCCTCGCTCCCGCGAATCTCCGTCTCGCCACCGGTAACCCCCGAGAGGCCGCCGCTCTGGACGCAGGCCGGGCCGTACTCGGTCGCGTCAAGCGTCCCCTCCCACTCGCCGGGCCTCTCCGGTGGCCGCCAGCGGCGATCGCCGACCGGCTGTTTCGCGTACGGAATCCCTTTGAACACGTTCGTATCGCCGACTTCTTCGCCGACGACCGGTCCGTTCTCGGTCGTCACCTCGGGGCCGGACCCCGTGAATGCGCTGCCGACTCCACTGGTGGTGCCGATCGCCATCGCGCCGAGGAGCGCTCGGACGTAACGTCGCCTGTGTAGTGTCATTATCGTACTTCGAGACATAATACTTTACCATATAATATTAATACATTGCCTCTAATACTGTGTTATTTATGTGCGGGCTCCGGTCCTAAGCGTTGCGGGAGCAAGAAGACATTTAACGTGGTAACACATACCACAGAAACAGGTGATCGATGTGTCCACCCACGTGAACGACGACGCGACGGACCAGCCCGAACCGACCAGCGTGCCCGAGGGTACCGCAACCATCGAATCCTACGAGACCGAGGACGGCGTCGTCTTCTACGACGCCCAGAATCCGCTCGCGTGGGTCGAGGCCACCCGGCCCCTCACCCTCGAGGAACTCGCCTGAGCGGCAATCCAAACGCGAACGTTTTTCCTGTCGTTTCACCTTGGGTCGGACGTGGTATTCGACCCGTCCGACGACGAGTCCGCGGATCACGAGCCGGACCCGGAAGCGCAGTTTCGGGATCCGGACCACGATTCGCTCACGATTCCCAGCATCGAGCCGCCGGATTCCAAGCCGGAGACGGACGACGAACCGTACGCGGACTCGGTCAGGATCCCGACCGTCACCACCGACGAACTCGACGCACCGGAGGACCTCCTCGAGGCGTTCTGGGTCGTCGTGCTCGTCATCAACGGCGCGATCCTCGCCGCCTCGCTGGGGGCGCTCTATATCATCTTCGAGGGGAATACGAACAGAGGCGGCTTGCTGCTCGCGATCGGGCTCGTTCTCGGCGGATTCGCCGCACGCCGCTACCGAGAGTACGAGCGCGTTGCGGCCGAATCGACGGGGACCACCGACGCCGACGAAACGGACGACGCAAACTGACGGCAGAGACGGCCGACGCGGCCACCACGGACGAACGGGCGAAACGCTGAATACCGACGCTTCCGACACAGCTCATACGCGATCGACCGACGATTCAGGCTCATCATGAAATCCGTCCAGGACGACACCGGCAAGCGCTATCTCCTTCTCAAACACTCCACCGAGGCGAGTCTCGTTCGCGACCCCGAAACCGGCAACGAGTGTTACATCCAGAACGACCGCCTCGAGAGCGTCGACGGCGAGTCGCCCCTCGAGACGGCTGCCCGAAGCGTCGACGGCCCGATACTGACGCTGCTGACCAACGTCCACGACGAGGAGACGCTCGGCCTCTTGATCGAACTCGGAGAGCGGGGACCGCTCGACGTTCGCACGCTGCTCGACGCCTACGATTTCTGCGAGAGCGACCTCCACGGCCGGCTCACCGTCCTCTCGGCGGCCGGCTTGCTCGAGGAAACCGAGATCGCTGGCGAGCGCGGCTACCGACTCTCCGAGGACTGTGAAACCGCGCTCGCGGTGCTTCGATCGAACCTCGAGCAGCCCGCTGACTCGACGTAGCGTCGATCGCCGCCGCGGGGCTCAATCGGACGTGAGCAGTGCCGTCTCCGGCGGCTGGCCCCGCTCGAGGCGCGAGCGGTTCGAGGTGGCGTCTTTCTCGACGCGGACGAGCGAGTCCGCCGCGCCGACGAGTTCCTCGTCGTGGCTGACGACGACGATCTGTTCGACGCCGAGATCCCGCATCGACTCGACCAGCGAGACGAGTTGCGTGACGTGGCCCGAATCGAGGAAGACGGTCGGCTCGTCGAGGATGAGCGGCGGCATCGGCGCGGTCCCCTCGACGCCTTCGGCGAGCAGCCGGTAGATCGCACACCGCAGGCTGAGGTTGAACAGCGCCCGCTCGCCGCCCGAGAGCTGTTCGGGCTCTAGAGCCTCGCCGTCTTTCTGATAGACCGTCAGCCGGTAGTCCCCGTCGAGATCGATCGCCGCGTAGGAGTCGTTCTGATAGACCAGATCGAACGTCTCGTTCAGGAGCCGCTCGAGGGTCTCGACGTTTCGCTGGCGCAGTTCCGCCCGCAGTTCGCCGTAGGTCGTCTGTAACGTCTCGGCCTCGTCGTACAGCGACTCGAGGCGCTCGCAGCGCTGTTCGACCGTTTCGAGGCGCTCGCGGAGCCGCTCGAGTTCGTCGAGTTCGTTCTCGACGGCTCCGATGGCGTTTTGAATCTCGTTGCGCCGTTCCTCGAGTTCCTCGAGCTTCGCGTCGACCTGTCCGATGTAGCTTTCGGCGTTTTCCTTGTCCGCACGGGCGGTCTCGACTCGCTCTTCGTCGAACTTGGACTCGAGCTCTCGCTTGCGCTCGCGCTTTGCCGAAAGCGTCTCGCGGCGCTCGTCGTTCATCGTCTCCCAGTCTCGGCGGCGCTCGCGGAGGGTCTCGATCTCGCTCTCGAGGCTGTCGCGCTCGTCGGTGATCTCCGAGACGCGACGAAGCCCCTCCAGAGATTCCTTGATCTCCCCGCGTTCGGTGTTGATCTCGCCCAGTTCGGCTCGCGCGTCGGCCACCTCGTCTTCGCGTTCCGCGGCCGCGGATCGCTTCTCCGACGCCTCTGACTCGTACTCCTCGGCGTCGGCCCGAAGCTGCCCGCGCTGGTCGCGCCGGTCGTCGATGGCCTCGCGTTTCTCCGCGAGTAGCTGCTTCAGGTTGTCGCGGTTCTCCTCGAGCCGGTCGACCCGCCGCTCTGCCTCTCGCAGCCCTTCGGCGCGTTCGATCCGCTCGTCGAGTCCGTCGCGTTCGGCTTCGAGTTCCTCGCGGCGCGCCTCGAGGTCGGCCAGTTCCTCGCGGCGGTCGTCCAGTACGTCGACGTGGGGCGAGTCCGCGACCGGCTGGCCACACTCGGGGCACTTCCCCTCCTCTAGTAACCGTTCGCCCTCCTCGATGGCGTTCTCCGCGGCCCGGATGTCGGCCGTCACGTCGTTGAGGTCCGCGACGATATCCTCGCGTTCGGCCTCGAGTTCCTCGAGATGGGAGTCCGCCTCGCCGAAGGCGACCAGCGCGTCGTCGAACGCCGCACGCGCGTTTTCGATCTGCTCGTCGAAGTCTTCCAGTTTCGCCTCGCGCTCCGCGATGGCCTCCTCGTCGGCCTCGATCCGCTCGTCGAGATCGTCCGCATCGTCGCGAGCCGCCTCGGCTTGAACTTCGAGGTCGTCGGCCTCCTCACGGAGCCGCTCTGCCTCGTTGTTCCCCTCGGTGATCGTCACCCGAACGTCCTCGAGGTCGTCGCGGAGTTCCTCGTCGCGGGCCTCGAGGTCCGCGATGCGATCCGCGACCGTCTCTTCGTCCGGGCTGGTCCCCTCGAGATTAGTCTCGGCGAGCAACTCGGCGCGTTCGTCGGCGAGTTCCTCGCGCCGTTCTCGCAGATCGCGGATCTCCTCGGACGCGTCCTCGCGCTCGCGTTCGGTCTCGGAGATCTTCGAGCGGAGGTCGTCGATCTCCCCCTCGAGTTCTGCGATTTCCTCGCGGGTCTCTTCGTGGCGCTCGAGGACGTCTTCGGCGGTCTCGAGCGTCTCCTCGGCCTGATCCCGTTGGGTCTCGTAACGGTCGATCTCCTCGCCGACCTCGGCCCGGCGCGACTCGAGGCCGTTGAGCCGCTCGTGGAGGTCTTTGTCCGCTTTCTGCTCGACCTGTTTGCGAACGTTCTCGAGAACCTCGCGTTGCCCGTCGAGGACGGTCTTGACGCCCAGCCGGGCCTCACTGCCGCGCTCGCGGTACTCCTCGAGGGCCCCGAGCTGGAGGAGGTCGTCGATCATGTCCTGTCGGTCGCTCGGCGAGGCGTGGATGAGCTTGTTGACCTCGCCCTGGCGGACGTACGCGCAGTTGACGAACGCCTCGGCATCCATCCGCAGGAGTTCGGTTACCTCGCGGCGCACGTCGCGAGCCCCCTCGATCGCCCCGTCGGGCGTCTCGAGGACGCACTTCGTCGTGGTCGCGCGGTCGCCGCGCAGCTTCAGTCGGCGCTCGGCGCGGTACTCACGATTGTCGTGGGTGAACCAGAGTTCGACCTCGGCTTCCTCCTCGCCGGTCGTGATCACGTCGTCTAGGGTGCGATCGTCCAGCGCTTTCGAGCCATAGAGCGCGAAGAAGACCGCCTCGAGCAGCGTCGACTTCCCGCTGCCGTTGACGCCGTGGACGACGGTGACGCCGCGCTCGAGCGAGAGGTCGGCGTCGCCGTAGCACTTGAAGTTCAGCAGGCGAACGCGGTCGACCCTCACGCGAAATCACCCAGCGATGCGGTGTCGGCCCCGCCGTCTGCGTCTCCGGTGTCGGTCCCGTCGTCCTCTGGTTCGGCCTCGGCGGCCGTCTCGCCCTCACCGTCACTACCCGCGGACTCGCTCGGCTCCGCGAGCTGATCGGCGACCGTCGTCACGTCCGCGTCGCCCGGTTCGCGCTCCGGGGCGGGTTCGAACGCCGACTCGTCGTCCTCGAGCAGTTCCCGGACCCGGCGTTCGACGGACTCGCGGACGTTCGAATCGGCCACGTCGTCGTTCCGGACGGTCTCGTCGATGCCGAGGGCGGCGTCGCTGAGCCCGAGTTCACGCACTCGCTTCCGGACGGCGTCGTCCGGATCGGCGAAGCTCACCGACACCTCCTCGTCCTCGTCGGGGAGTTCCCTGCGGTCGTTCACGCGGGCGACCAGCGCGCCGCGATCGATCGCGAGTTCCTCGATCGCGGCCGGCGTGACCGGCCGACCGTCGCCTTCGACGGTGACGATGACGACCGCGTCCTCGAGGTCGTGCTGGCGGACGCGTTCCTGTACCCGGTCGACTCCCTCGCCGTCCTCGAGTTCGACGTCGACGAAGACGAACTCGCGGGTGTCGGTGAGTCCCCGTCGGCTGATCGCGACCGACTCGTCGTACTCGACGAGGTTGTAGCCCCGCTCCTCGCGCTCGCTGGCGCTCGCGCGCTCGGTCGAGCCGCAGTAGGTGACCCACGTCTCGCGGACTTCGGCGGTATCGGGCGCGTGGTTGTCCCCCAGCAGGACGGCGTCGAAATCGACCGTCGATTCCTCGAGGACGGTCTCGGTATCCCAGTCGGCGTGGGCAAAGGGTTCGAAGAGGCCGTGGCTCACGAGCGTGGCGTGATCTGCGTCGTCGGGGACGGACTCGAACTCGTACTCGAGGTCCTCGCGACGCGATCGGGGGACGAAGTCCAGCCCGTAGAAAGCGGCGTCGCCGACGACGACCGGTTCGGCGCCGAGCCGGGTTGCGAGGCCGAGGTCCGCGAAGAGGTCGAGCCACTGGGCGTCGCGTTTGGATTCGTGATTGCCGACGACGGCGAGAAAGGGGATGTCGGCGTCCGAGAGGGTTCGAAGTACGTCGACGGTTCCCTGCAGATCGACCAGACTCGGTCGGCGGTCGTGAAAGAGGTCGCCGGCGTGGACCACGGCGTCCACGTCGTCTTCGACCGCGTCGTCGACGACGTTCCGGAACGCCTCGAGGAAGTCCCGTCGTCGCTCGGGCGAGTTGTACTGCTGGTACCCGATGTGGGTATCGCCCGTATGGATAACCCGCGTCATTGTCCCCCCGTTGGCGAGTCGCCCCTAAAGGGGTTCCGTCACCGGAGTGAAACTAAAGCCGGAACGTCACTCGAACCGAGACGTTCGTCGAGAGCGGTCACGTCGCCGCATCGTCGGGCGTGGAGGGTACGAACCGCGAGGCCACCCAGCCGATCGCGGCGGCGACCGCCGCCGGAACCGCGACGAAGATGCACAGCACGACGAAGAAGCCGCCGCGTTCCTCGAGCCCGCCTTGCATCGTAACGGCGGGACTGAACGCGATGATCGGCACCGAGAGGAGGACGAGGGCGACGGCGTAGGCGCTCTTCGCGACCGCTTCCTGGACGGTTCGGCGGCGGACGAGGTAGCCGGTCGATCCGAGCCACGCGATGAGACCGAACGTCCCCGCCCAGCTCCCCCCGGCGATAATGGAGAGCACGAAGATGCCGACGATCCCGACGATGAGTCCGCCGACGATCCCGACGACGGCGGTGAGCGTGTTGTCGACGAGCCCGCTCGGGTCCAGCAGTTCGTCCGCTTCCGCGTCGACGGATGGGCGAGTATCGACGGAACCCGTGGCGGTGCCACTCGACGTCGCATCAACGCTGCCCGTTGCGGCGGACGGGGTACCCGAAACGGCGTTGCTCGCGTTCGCGGTCACCGGCCCCGCGTTCGAGTCGCCCCACGCTTCGTCGGGGGCCGTGTCGAGGGTTGCCGACCCGGTATCCCCGGGCCCGTCGGGGAGGTCGGTCCAACAGTGCATACAGTACGCCGCCGTCTGCCCGACGGGTTCGCCACACTCCGGACAGTGCGGGTCCGCGGCGGCGTTACGCATCGTCTCTCCCCGCTCGAGCGGAAATCGTGCCAATCGTGGTCATGGATCGATCGTTTCCGGAGCAGAGACACTACGGTGTCTTAACTGTTCTACCGCGAAACCGAATCGGCAAAGCGACGAGAGGAGAAGCGTCGAGGGCTCCGAGCGATATCGATCGCTCAGGACTCGATCTCGAGGCTGTAGAGGCGCTTTCGCGCGTCGGAGAACGAGAAGCGAGAGTCGATGACGTTCTGCTCGTCGAGGCGGTTCAGTGCGTACCGGACCGTTCGGGAGGGCAGCAGCGTCTCGTCGGCGATCTGTTGTTGGGTCATCGTGTCGTTGTACTCGAGGACCTTCGCGACGAGTTTCGCACTGGGCGGCAACTCGCGCACGTCGTCCCACGTTCCCCGCTCGCTGGTCTCCTGTCGAAGCGGCTCTGAAGCGCTCATCCTACCCTCCCATTCCGAATACGAGGTGATAATATTTTCCATTCTAATTAATGCACTGCAGTAATTCCGTGCGATTGAGTGCACCTACCCGAAGCCTCTTAAGAACCAACACCCAAAGGTCGGGTGATGAGCGACACTGTGGACGACGTCGACCTCCCATACGACGAGGACGAGGCGTCCCAACAGGAGAAAATCCAGTCGCTCGAGGAACGGCTGGAGATACTCGAGGCGCAAAACGAGGAGATGCGGGACAAGCTCCTCGACGCCAACGCCGAGAACAACAAGTACCAGCAGAAACTCGAGCGACTCACGCACGAGAACAAGAAACTCAAGCAGTCCCCGCTGTTCGTCGCCACAGTCCAGGAGATCACGGACGAGGGCGTCATCATCAAACAGCACGGGAACAACCAGGAGGCCCTGACCGAGGTCACAGACGAGATGCGCGACGATCTCGAGCCCGACGCGCGGGTCGCGGTCAACAACTCGCTGTCTATCGTCAAGCCCCTCTCGAACGAGACCGACGTGCGCGCTCGCGTGATGGAAGTTACCGAGAGCCCCGAGGTGAGCTACGAGGACATCGGTGGCCTCGAAGAGCAGATGCAGGAGGTCCGCGAGACCGTCGAGATGCCCCTCGAGAAGCCCGAGATGTTCGACGACGTGGGTATCGACCCGCCGAGCGGCGTCCTGCTCTATGGGCCGCCGGGGACGGGCAAGACGATGCTCGCCAAGGCCGTGGCCAACCAGACCGACGCCACCTTCATCAAGATGGCCGGCTCGGAACTGGTCCACAAATTCATCGGCGAGGGGGCGAAGCTCGTCCGCGACCTGTTCAAGGTCGCCCGCGAGCACGAGCCCGCCGTCATCTTCATCGACGAGATCGACGCCATCGCCGCCAAGCGAACGGAGTCGAAGACCTCCGGCGACGCCGAGGTCCAGCGGACGATGATGCAACTGCTCTCCGAGATGGACGGCTTCGAGGAGCGCGGCGAGATCCGCATCATCGCCGCCACGAATCGCTTCGACATGCTTGACCGCGCCATCCTCCGTCCCGGCCGCTTCGACCGCCTCATCGAGGTTCCCAAGCCCAATCAGGAGGGCCGCGAGATCATCTTCGAGATCCACACCCGTGGCATGAACGTCGCCGACGATGTCGACTTCGCCGAACTGGCCACCGAGGCCGAGGAGGCGTCCGGCGCCGACATCAAAGCGGTCTGCACCGAAGCCGGGATGTTCGCCATCCGTGACGACCGCACCGAGATCCGGATGGAGGACTTCCGCAGCGCCTGGGACAAGGTCCAGGCCGAATCCGACGAGACCGAAGAGGTCTCGAAGACCTTCGCCTGAGAACGCTCGAGGTCGACGCCGTTCGCGGTTCGTTTTCCCTCTCTCTCTTCGTCAGTACCGCTTCGAATTCGCCAGTCAGTGCTGTGCTCGAGCCCGACGGGCTCGTTCGCTGTGGTAAAAAGGATAGCGTCTATCAACGAGAGCGAGCGACCTCGAGACGTATCTCACCGTTTGCCGACGCGGTTTCGAGGCCCCGTTACAGGGCCGCGAAGACGAGCCACGGGACGATAAACAGCGCTACCGTCAGCACGACGAGGATTAGTCCGTAGCCGATGCCCGTTCCCGCAGCGGCGAGCCACGCTGGATGCTCGTATTCGCCGAGATCAACTGCCATGTGCGTCTCATCCGGCGACGAGCGCATAAACGTACCGGAACCCCGATTCGGTCGCTCGGCCGCGACCCGACCGGATCGCCTCGAGCCATGGACTACCGATAGACGTTCTCGTACCGCTCGCGGTACTCACACAGGGCAATTCGAACTCTGCGTTGCGAGGTGAATCCGAAGCCGACCGCCCCACACTCGTCGGCGTCACACTCCCACCGGAACGTGTCGGGATCGCGGTCTTTGGTCACCGAGGCGGCCGTCTCGCACAGGGGGCAGATCCAGCCCCACCGCGTATCGCCCGCGTCCACGTTCGGCCGATCGATTGGTTTCCGACGGTAATAGGGTGTGCACCGAAAAGGGCGCTCCTCGAGTCGGTCGCCGTTTATCAGTCACATCGAGATCGGGCGCCGATTCCGACCGCCGTTGCCGTTCACACCGAGAGCGTTTTTCGGACCGCTTTTACCGGGTGGCCCGCTACGAACACCCAATGACGAAGATCGTCGTGGTGGACAACCACGGACAGTTCACCCACCTCGAGCGCCGGGCACTTCGCGACCTCGGTGTCGAGACGGAACTGATCGACAACGACACGCCACCCGAGGAGGTCGACGCCGACGGCGTCGTCCTCTCGGGCGGTCCGGACATGGACCGCATCGGCCGTTCCGCCGACTACCTCGAGGCCGGCGTCCCGGTGCTGGGCATCTGTCTGGGAATGCAACTGATCGCCGAGGAACTCGGCGGCCGCGTCGGCAGCGGCGAGTACGGCGGCTACGCCGACGTGACCGTCGACATCGTCGACGCCGAGGACCCGCTGACCGGCTCGCTGCACCCTGAGACACGGGTCTGGGCGAGCCACGCCGACGAGGTCACGGAACTGCCCGACGGGTTCGAACTGACCGCAAAAAGCGATGTCTGCGACGTGGAGGCGATGAGCGACACCGATCGCGACCTCTACGGCGTCCAGTGGCACCCGGAAGTCGCCCACACCGAAGAAGGCGACGAGATCTTCGAGAACTTCCTGACGATCTGCGAGTCGGCGTAATCGAGTCCCGTGGTCGGTTTCCGCTGACAGACCGTCGAGACGAGCGGTAGAGCCGTTCGCAAGCCGTCCGCGTATAGAAATCCGGTCACGAGATGCTTTGTCGGCGACCCGGTGACATCGACGTTAGGTGGTATCGTTCGTGTCTAAAAGAGTATATATCGGTTCGAAACCGAACTACGTAACGTGATGCAACCAGTCGCAGGCGGCGGTTCGTTCGCGGTCGTATCGATAGAAACCGACGAAAGGGGAACGGAGGAGGTGAACTGACATGGTCGAGAGCGTTCTCGTCACCGGCGCGACCGGCAATCAGGGCGGTGCGGTGGTCGACCATCTGCTGGCGTCCGACACCGACTTCGATGTCTACGGACTGACTCGCGACGCCTCGAGCGACCGCGCCCAGGAACTGACAGAGCGGGGCGTGACGATGGTCGAAGGTAATCTGAACGACAAAGAGTCGCTGGCCCCGCACGTCGCCGAGGTCGACGCCGTCTTCGCGGTCACGAACTTCTGGACGGAAGGGTACGACACACAGGTCCAGCAGGGGGAGACCCTCGCCGAGGTCGCCGCCGAGGAAGGGGTCGACCAGTTCGTCTTCAGCGGCGTCGGCAGCCACGAGCGAGACACCGGCGTCCCCCACTTCGACTCCGCCTGGGAGATCGATCAGTACGCTCAGGAACTCGACCTCCCGCTGACCGTTCTCCAGCCCGTGTTCTTCTTCCAGAACCTCGAGGCCTTCGCCGAGGACATCGTCGAGGATGGGCAGCTCGCGCTCCCGCTCGAGGAAGGCGTCTCCCTCCAGATGATCGACGTGGACGACGTCGGTCAGGCTGCAGCGGTCGCGCTCGCAAACCCCGACGAGTTCGTCGGCGAGCGGATCGAACTCGCGGGCGACGAACTAACCCTTGCCGAGACCGCCGACGTGCTCTCTGCGGTCACCGGCCGAGATGTCGAGCCGGTCCACGTCCCGATCGAGGACGCCTACGAGAGCTTCGGCGAGGAGTTCACCGTCATGTGCGAGTGGTTCAACGAGGTCGGCTACGACGCCGACATCGACGCGCTCGAGGAGCAGTTCGGCTTCGAGTTCACCGACCTCGAGACGTACCTCCGCGAGCACGGCTGGGAGAACAAGGACGGCATGGCGGCGACGCCGGGCTGGGTTAAAGCGATGCAATAGTCGTCACGAGCCAACTCGAGCGATCGCTCGCCGATCGCTCAGTCCTCCTTGCGGGCTGACCGGACGGGCCGTGAAGGATGGCCGGTTGCGGAATCACTCCCTGTTGGTCCAGCGAACCGATTCCAGTAGACGAGGAGGCTCGGCAAGACAACCATGCTCGCGATGAACGCGTAGACGATCGAAATCGCCGCGATGATACCGAAATACTGTAGCGACGGGAGGAAAGCGACGGCGAGGATTCCGAACCCGCCGGCCGTTGTCGCCGCGCTTCCGAGCAACGCGCCGCCGGTCCCGGTAACCGTCCGTCGTAGCGCGTTCCCGTCGGCTCCAAGCCGCTCGAGTTCGTGGTGGTATCGCTCGCTGACGTGGACGCTGTAGTCGATTCCGAGCCCGATCGTGAGGCTGGCGATCATGCCTGTGATATAGTTGAACGGGATCTCGAGCAGCCACATGGTTCCGAGCACCCACCACAGCGTCAGGACAACCGGAACCACCGTCACGATCCCGAGCGTCGCCGACCCCGCCGTCCGGCGGTAGACGAGCACCAAGAGCAAGCCAACGACGACCAGTGTGACGAGCAGACTCGTGACGATCGTGTCTACGATTGCCGCTTCCGTCTGGTGACTCAGGATCGTCGACTGTCCCGTCGCCGTGGCAGTGAGGCCGTCGCCGTCGGCACGGGTCGCGGCGTCTCGCATCTCTCCCGTGATTTCCTCGTTGGAGGCATCAGGAGCGGCCGTGAGGACCACTCGAAGGGCCTCGTACTCGCCGTCGTCCGTCCGGTGGACGACCGTCTCGGCGGTCGCGGGATCTGTGGCGTAGAACCCGTCGTAGACGGCTTCGAGATCCGAGTCGGGGACGCCGTCTCCGTCGGTATCCGCTCCGTGGAACGTCGCATTGAACGAGTCGTTCGTCACCGCGACCGACTCCATGGCGGTGATTGGGCTCCGAACGGCGGCGGCCCCGTTTGGCAACTCGGCGACGATGCCGTCGTCGACCGCCGCTCGCTGTGCCTCGTCGACACGTCGTAACGTGTCCGGGTCGGTTATCTCGCCTTCAACGAGTATCTGTGCGCGCGTATCCTGCCGGACGAACGACTCCTCGAGCGTGTCGACCGTCCCGGCCGCGGTGTACTCGCTAGGGGCAATCGAGTTGGGGAGTTCGTCGGCCCAGTCGGGTTCCTCCGGAAGGAACGCGGCGGTTTCGAACGTCGTCTCGACCTGTGTCGCGCCGTAGGCTCCGCCCGCGCTGACGACGAGGGCGACGGCGAGGAGCGCCAGCGGTGCCCGGCGGGCGATCCGCTCCCCGACAGCGAGGACTGGCTCGAGTCGACCGCCGGTCCCGAGGGCGGCGCGACGTCTGTCGATTCCGCGGGCCTCGAGAACGTCGTCGATCCAGACTTTGGCGACCGGGACGAACAGTCCGAAGATCGCCAGTGCGGCGACGATCCCCACGGCACAGATGAGGCCGAACCGCCGGATCGGTCCGATCGGGCTCACGAGGTTCGAGAGGAAGCCGATCGCCGTCGTCAGCGTCACGGTGACGAGCGCGACGCCGACGCCCGCGAGTGCGGCGCTCATTCCGGTCTCGGTGTCACGACTCCGGTCGGCCCGTTCCTCGCGGTACCGCATGAGGAGGTGGATCGAGTAATCGATCGACAGCGCGATCAGGAGTACGGGGACAGCGACGAACACGAGGCTGAAATCGAAGCCGAGCCACCCCATCGCACCGAACGTCCACACGAGCACGAGGCCGACGCCGGCGACTCCCAGCGCGACATCGACTGGATCGCGGTATGCGATCGAGAGGACGGCGAGCACGAACGCGAACGCTAAGGGGCCGAGGAGACCGAGACTGTCGGGAGCGGCCGAACTGATCTCGTCGGCCGTGATTCCGTAACCGAAGACCGACGAGGAATCCGCGAGTTCCGACTCGGCCACCTGACCGATCGCTCGCTGTCCCTCGATGATCGAGTCGGGAGCGCTGTCCGCGGCGACGTATTCGCCCTCGGTGTCTTGGATCACGACGACGATGGTTCCCGATGCCGTCTGTGCCCCGGGCTCGTACGCCGTCGGCATGAGCGCGAACAGTTCGTCGCGACCCGTTTCGTCGTCGAGCACTCGCTCGATCGTCGCCTCGAGTTCGTCGTCGTCCATCGATTTCACCTGCTCGATCTGGGCGGCAAGCGACGGCTCGAGACCGTCGGTCAACGCGGCTCGGTCGGCCGCGAGCGCGTCGTACTCGGCGACGAGCACGCCACGAGTACCCAGTCGAACGGCCTCCGTTCGTTCGGCCTCCGTCTCGGCCTGCCGCAGTCGTTGGGCCGCCGTCTCGAACGTGGCGGCGTGGTCCTCTGTCAGTTCGACTGACGAGTTCGCACGGACGGCCTCGAGCGCTTCCTCGACGGATGCGTCGGGATCGTTCTCGAGGCGCTGGAGGGCGCGTTCGAGGTCGGCTTCGGTCGCGTTCAACGCGGTCGCCCGTGACTCGAGGGCTGCGGTGCGCTCGTCCCGGATCGCCGCGGTCGCGATCGCGCTCGGGACGCTGACGACCGGGTCCTCGTCGACCAGCGTGGCCGCGACGTGGTCGTCCTCGTGGAGCGCTCGCTGGAACTCGAGGACGGAGAGCAGGGACTCGCGGTCGAGGACAGTCCCGTCTTCTCCCTCTGTTTCGACGACGACCTGTGCAGTCGTCGTGTCGTCGCCGTGAGCGGCGAAGTTCGCGTCGATGTACTCGAGTTTGTCGCGTTCGACGGACTCAGTCTGAAACTCGCTCATGGTAGTTTCTTCGTCGATCGCGGTCGCACCGACCACGAACCCGGCCGTGAGAACCAGCACGACCGCGAAAACGACTTGCCGATTCTCGGTGATTCCAGCGGCGAGTTCAGTCGTTCGCATCGCACCACGCTCCCGACCGAACGTTCGGTATCATAACTAACCGAACGTTCGGTAGGTATGAAAAAGATTACGCTCGATAGTGGACTGATCTGTGTATCGAGGCCGCGACCTTCTTGTACAGGTCGACCGAACAGTCGGTCGGTATGGATGACGGCAGGCCGTTGTTCGACGAATCGGCCGGCGGAAAAGAAGCGATCTTCGGGGCGACCTACCGGACTCTCGAAGAGTACGGATACGCGGCGCTGTCGATCAGCCGCGTGGCCGACGAGGCGTCGGTCAGCAAGTCGACTATCTATCACCACTTCGAGAGTAAGGACGAACTCTTACTCGAGTTCGCTCAGTCGTTGCTGGTCGCATACACTGACGAACTCGTGCTCGAACCAGCGGGGACGGCCCTCGAGAGCGTCCAGCGGCTGCTCGATCTGGTCGTACTGGGCGAGACGGCCGACGGCCAGCGTCTCGAGGAATACGCGTCCGAATCGGTCCACCGGGTCGTTCTCGAGCTACGGACCCAAGCGGTCCACGACCCCACCTATCGCAATCGCTTCGAGGCGTTCGACGGGACGGCGCGGAAGCGACTCGCAGCCCTGATCGAGGCCGGCGTCGAGGAGGGGACGTTCCGGGATGTCGATCCCGACGCTGTCGCCGGGATCATCTATCTCTGTCTCGAAGGCGCGCTGCTCTTTCGAAGCACTACCGACGACGACCAGTGGCTCGTCGGCGCTCGCGAGCAACTCGACCGCTACCTCGACGGGATCGTCAGCGACGACGTGACGGTCGGTGAGTGATCCGGCGAAGGTGCTCGCAGTCTCGGGTCCGACCGCCGCCGAACCGCCCATCACTCTCTTGCCTGTCCGTTTAGACGTGAGGGACGATGACAGTCGCCGCTGTCGGGCGCTTCGCGACCTCGGCGTCGAGACGGAACTGATCGACAACGACACACCTGCCGAGGACGCCGTCGGCGTCGCCCTCTCGAGCGGGCCGGAAATGGACCACATCGGCCGTTCCCCGAGCATCTCACCGCCAATATGCCGGTGTGAGCGTCACAAAAATTCGCGTGAATTGCCAGTGGAAGGGGTAGTTACGTCTGCCATACGAGCGAGAGCGTCGTATCCGATTCGATCCAGGCCGCGTCGTTTGTCGGATCGAGGATCCGAACGGTGCCATCGTCCGTCTCTTGTGTGACATATCGGTTCGGTCCGGACGTGGTATCTTCCATGAGAGTCGTTGACAGACAACTATCGACTGCTACTATAACTCTTCTGTCTCGTGTAGTATTGACCCGAATCAACTGTCTCGAGGACGAACCGCCCGTCTCGTACAATTGAAAATCGGATGGCTCGAGTCCGGTCGCCACTCCGGCGACGGAGTCGAGTACCGTCAGTGATTATTTCGCCTGTTTTTCGCGCGCCGGTCCACGCTGATGGAGTTCGATTCCGACATCGTCAGGCTTGAGGACACTCGGGAGGTCCTCGTCTCGGTCGCCGGTGATGTCGGCGAGAATTTCCCGGATGTAGGCGTTGAACAGTTCGGGATGTTCGCTCATCGGGAAGTGGCCTATCTCGGCGAGTTCGATTGCAGTCGCCCCCTCACCGATACCCTCGGCGGCCTGGCGACCGTCTTCGGGAGTGGTCAGGTAGTCGTATTCACCGTTGGCGATGTAAAGGGGACACTCGTCGGCGTTGACCTGATCGAGTTTGTCGCGGTAGTCGTGATCGACGGAGTAGTAGTAGAGGTCTCCTTTGAACACGCCCGTTGCCCCCTGTTCGTAGAGGTACATCGTCTCGCGACGGGTCGGTTCGGGACTCTGCGGTGCCATCAGTCCCCAGCACGCATACGCGTTGACCTCCGTCGTGTTTACTTCGGGATGGTCGAGCCAGTCGATGTAAAAGCCGGGACTGTACGCACCGCACTCGAGGCCGATCAACGCCCGAAACCGCTCGGGGTACCAATCGGCCAACTCGAGAGCGATGTTACCGCCCATGCTCGAACCCATGTAGATCGGGTCCTCGAGTTCGAGGGCATCCGCGAGGTTGACGAGTGTCTCGGTGAACCGCTCGGCGGTCATCGTGTAGTCGTCGGTCCACCACTTCTGGGAGGTTGGGGGCACCGACTTTCCGTGGTATGGCAGGTCGTGGGCGATGACGCGGAACTCGTCGGTGATCGCCTCGTCGGTCAGGAGGTGTCGCCATTCCTGACAGTTGTTGCCGGCCGTGTGTTGGCAAAGCAGCGGAATGCCGTCTTCGGGACCGTTTTCCTCGACGTAGATCCGGTGGTCGACGCCCTCGACTTCCGTGTGCACGTACGATCCACTGATCGGTTCGACATCACCTGGCTGATAGTTTGTCGCCATGTTAGCTCCCTCCGTCGTTGTGGGCGACCCGCATCAGATCGAGCGTTCGCTGGAACGCCCGGAGATTCTGGAAGATCTTCTTGTTGTTCCCGGTCAACTGCAGGTGGCCGTCCTCGTTGCGAACCGCGCTCCGATAGTGTGACGCGATGATCTCGTGGTTGAACGCCGGTGGCGTCTCCTGGACGAACTCTTCCCAAGCCTCGCGGTCACCCTCGACGCCGAACGACCACTGCTGGTTCATCGTGGGGTTCGGGACGAGCTGTGTGATTTCCCCGCCGTCGACCTCGAGGAGGACCCGCTCGTCCCCGATTTCGACGTAAAAGTTCTCCGAGAACTTGTCGTGCCCTCTGACTTTCATCTCTGGGTCGTTGTTTACCGTCTCTTTGTACGACTCCCACCACTCGTGGGTGCCGAGTTCTGTGTCGTTCATAGGACCACACCGCACGTTCGCCGAACGACTGAAAGTAGCTCACACAATGCTATCTTATACCTTGTCGATAAACCCAACAGAGGGATGGCAGAAACAAGTCGGGAATACGTTCTCGAGTGCTCTCCAGACACTCACTATCGAGACTGCTTTGGCCGTCGACGGTGGTCACTAGTCGACGTGACGGTTGGCTGACCTTTACCCTGAATCGACCGTCAGTGTCTTGGCCGTCCGCCCAAATATGTGTGACGATGACAGCCGACACTGTCGGGCGGTTCGAACGCGCGCTCGAGGGGCTCGAGGTGGGGCTCGAGCGCGTGTCGGCCGCCGACGCACGCGAGCGGATCGAGACGATCGCACAGGAGCCCGCCGTCGGCGCGCCGCTACCGTTCGAGGGCGTCTCGCTGCCCGAATCGGTGACGACCGAGCCGACGAGCGCCGAACTCGAGGCGGCCCGAACGGGAGTCACGCCGGTCGGCTTCGCCATCGCGGAGTACGGCACGGTCGCCGTCGAGTCGACGGCCACCGGCGCGGAGCCGATTAGCCTCTATCCCGAGCGCCACGTCGCCGTCGTCGCCGAGAGCGACGTGGTCCCGAACATCAGCGCCGGTTTCGACCGCCTCGCGGAGGGCTTCGCCGACGGGCGAGACAGCGTCGTCTTCGCGACCGGCCGGAGCGCCACCGCCGACATGGGCGATCTCGTCCATGGCGTCCACGGTCCCGGTGACGTTCACGTAATCGTTCTGGAGGACCGATAAGATGGCCCAGCGCACGCGATCGCAGCAGGCCGATCGGATCCGCCACCTGCTCGAGACCGAAGGCGAGGCGATCCACACGCACGCGAGCGCCTCGAACGCCCGCCGCTACGAGACCTACGGCGCGACGGACGATATCGAGGCGCTGCGAGCCGAGGCCCGCTCGATCAAGGAAGACGCCATCGATCGCCTCCCGGACCTGATCGACACGGTAAAGAACGCTGTCGAGGCAAACGGCGGCACCGTCTACGTGGCCGACGACGCCGCGGACGCGAACGCCTACGTCTCCGAGGTCGTCCGGACGGAGACCGAGGAGAACGGGATCGCCGGGGACGGCGACACCCCGTCGGTCGTCAAGTCGAAGTCGATGACGACCGAGGAGATCGACCTCAACGACGCGCTCGAGGCCGACGGGATCGACGTTACCGAGACGGACCTCGGCGAGTGGGTCTTGCAAGTCGCGGACGATACGCCCTCGCACATCGTCGGCCCGGCGATGCACCTCTCGCGGCCGGAGATCGCCGAACTGTTCAACGAGCGGTTCGACCCCGACGAACCGTTCGAGACCGCCGAGGAACTGACCCGGTTCGCCAGAGACCACCTCGGCGAGCGCATCCGCGCGGCCGACGTGGGGATCACCGGCGCGAACTTCGTCGTCGCCGACAGCGGGACGATCACGCTGGTGACGAACGAGGGCAACGCCCGGAAGTGCGCGGTCACGCCCGATACCCACGTCGCGATCGCCGGCGTCGAGAAACTGATCCCGACGCTGTCGGACCTCGAGCCGTTCGTCGACATCATCGCCAAGAGCGCGACGGGCCAGCCGATCTCCCAGTACGTGACGATGCTGTCGCCGCCGACGGACTCGCCGACGCTCGACTTCGACGATCCGGACGAGCCGATCACGGGCGACTGGGAGTCCGCGGAGGCGGCGTCGGCGGACGGGAACGCAACGGGGGACCGCGACTTCCACCTCGTCCTGCTGGACAACGGCCGCACGGACATGCGCGAGGACGACCAGCTCCGGGAGACGCTGTACTGCATCCGCTGTGGTGCCTGTTCGAACTCCTGTGCGAACTTCCAGTCGGTCGGCGGCCACGGCTTCGGCGGCGAGACCTACTCGGGCGGGATCGCCACCGGCTGGGAAGCCGGCGTCCACGGCCAGGAGTCGGCCGCCGAGTTCAACGACTTCTGTACCGGCTGTACACGCTGCGTCGACGCCTGTCCGGTCAAGATCGATATCCCGTGGATCAACACCGTCGTCCGGGACCGCGTCAACCGCAGCGGCGACCCCGAGTCCTACGACTTCCTCGTCGACGGGCTCACGCCCGACGTGGAGGAGGGCGGCCTCGACCCCGGCAAGCGTTTCTTCGGCAACATCGGCACCGTCGCGAAGGCTGCCAGCGCGACCGCCCCCGTCTCGAACTGGCTGGCCGACGCCGGCCCCGTCCGCGGGCTGCTCGAGCGCACCCTCGGGATCGACCGTCGGCGCGACCTCCCCGCGTTTCAGCGGGAGTCGCTCGTCGACTGGTTCGAGGGGCGGGGCGGCCCGGAGGCCTCGAGCCGGCGAGCGGAACGCGCCGCGGCTCGCGAGAACGGGGCCGACCTCGACCGCGAGGTCGTCCTCTACCCGGACGTGTACACCAACTACGTCGACACCGACCGCGGGAAAGCGGCCGTCCGAACGCTCGAGGCGCTCGGCGTTCCCGTCCGCGTCCCCGACCTGCCCGAGAGCGGGCGCGCGGCGCTCTCTCAGGGGATGATCGCGACCGCGGACCGGCAAGCCAGCAAGCTCTACGCCGCGCTGGCCGAAGACATCGACGCCGGCCGCGACGTGGTCGTCGTCGAGCCCTCCGATCTGGCGGCGATCCACCGCGAGTACGAGCGGCTGCTGCCCGAGCGGTCCGTCGAGCAGCTCCGGACGAACAGCTACGAGATCTGCGAGTACGTCTACGGGCTGCTCGAGAACGGAGCCGACCCGTCGGCCCTGTCGACCGGCGACGGCGCGGAACCGGTCGCCTACCACTCCCACTGCCAGCAGCGCACGCTCGATCTCGAAGCGCCCACCGTGGCCGTCCTCGAGCGCTGTGGCTACGCGCCCGAGACTTCCGACGCCGAGTGCTGTGGCATGGCCGGCTCCTTTGGCTACAAGCGCGAGTTCTACGACCTCAGCATGGACGTCGGCGAGCGGCTGGCGGGACAGGTTGAAGGTGCCGAAACCGTGGTCGCCTCGGGGACCTCCTGTGGCGACCAACTCGAGACGCTGCTCGAGCGGGACGTGCCCCATCCGATCGAGTTGCTCGCACCCGGCGAGTATCGGACGTAACGGGCCGCCCCTCGAGCGGCCCGCAGCGCGTCTCGTTCTCTCCGTGAAGCCACTGCTGACCGGCTGTTTCCAACGGCCACGAAGAACCGCAAAGATGTCCGGCGGGCCGGGACAGAGACCGTCACCGGACGGGGGTTGGACAAGAGTAGGGTGGGTGCTATGGTCGTTGTCGCGGTGGGGAACGCGACAGTGGATAGATGAGACGTGATGTATATCAACATCATCACGATTCCAAGTATGTTAGAATCGGCGTCTGTCGGGCCTCTCAGACCCGTTAGAGCGAGAACCGGTCGTAGTCGACGACTCGAGGGCTATTGCTTCGCCGTCGCGCCGTATCGACGCGCGGCCCACAGCGCGGCGGCGAGCGCACCCGAGACGATCGCGGGCCAGCGGTCGGTGCTGAGATACAGGTCCAGAGACGGCAGTCGATACGAACTGATCGGGTAGAACACGGCGTAGGACTCGCCGGCCGCCGTGAGCAACGCGATGTCGAGGGCGTGGTGTGACGCTGCGCCGACGGCGATCAGCGCGACCGCCTGCCGTCGATACTCGGGTGCGACCAGCAGCGCTCCAAGAGAGACGACCAGCACGGTCCCGCCGAGCGTGTGCAGCGGTGCCCACGAGAAAGGGAGCCCGACGATCGCCTCGACGAACCTGGCCGGGAACAAGAGCCGGACCTTGACGAGGTCCGGCGAGAGCGCTCCAGCCATCACGAGGGAGACCTGTTCCGGTCCGAGCCGCCCGTAGCGAAACGAAAGCACGGTCCCGATGCTGTAGCCGATCAGGACGTGCGTGAGGAGATCGGGCATCACGGATCACCGTCGTTCACGTTCCGCCGTCGGTCGCCGTCCGGTCGCGTCGCAGTTCTGGGCACGAGAGCGAGCCGATCGCGGTCGATGCGCCAGCCGCGGACGAGGCGGCCGAGGACCCAGCAGCCACCGACGAGCGAGACGGCGAGCATGTAGAACGTATCCCGCAACTCGTCGGTGAGGACCCGGTCCGCCTCGAGCGTGGACGCGTCCGTCAGCGTCCCGAAGACGGTCACGTCGTCGCCTCGCTCGAGCGGCGCGGCCGACTGGAGTCGACTGTCGGCCGCGTCCACGACGGTGAACCTGCCGTAGCCGCTCGCTCGCGTCGCGATCACGACCGGGTCAGTCTCGACGACGAAGCCACCGATGACGACGCGGTCGCCGACGTACGCATCGGGGTTCGATGTCACCTCGAGCCCGTCGGGATAGGCGGTCTCCAGCGGCTCTGCGGTGGCCGCGCCCGTCCAACAGAGGAGCAAAAACAGGGCGGCGAGGAGGGCGGTCCCTGCGACGAGCCGACCGCGCTGACCGAACGGTTCACGTGCGGACATCTATCACCGACCACTGTGCCGCGGCGTATAGGCGTTCGTGACTTCCGTCACAACCACCGTCCGCTTCCGATCGCCGAGACCGGGAGGCTACCACCGTGGGAACGGCTGTGCCGACTACTCAGACGGAGCCCGATTTTCACACGACAGTACTCCTCCTCCGGACTCGAGTCCGTCAGTGGACGGAACGTCCGGGTTCGTCGACCGTGATTCGAGCGGATGCGGTATCGAGACGATCGGCGAGTCACTATCGGCGATGGTGGGTTCGGTCGCCCCTCGAGACCCGAATGTCGAGTTTCTTCGTTCCGCGAATCCAGTCGATGTAGTCCGCCAACCGCTCTGCCGACCGAAGCGCGTCGATCGTTTCGTACGTGTCTCGGAGTTCCTCGTTCGTGAACACCGCGTGAATCTGTTTGTGGCAGGGCCGACAGAGCATCACCGTCGGACTCGTCGCTCGCTCCTCGGGCCGCAAGTGGTGTTCCTGGACGACCTGGGGGTCGTCGATGGTCTCGTCCGGAACGATGCGCCGACAGAGCGCACACGTCGTCGGCATCGCCGGACGTACGGGCCGTACACCCAAAACGACTCGGATCTGGTGTCTCAGAACCGCAGTGTGTGCATCTGATCCCGCGACCGTCGTTCGAACCGTCCGCTCCTGATCGCATCGCAGGTGCCACCGTGGGGAGCAAGGGGATGCATTCCGTCAGACCGTTCTCGAGTCGAGTGCTGCATCACCGGGTTGCGTGAGGCGAACGTTTCCCCACCGAGCGGGGGTTCGTCTCGCGGGGGAAACGGCTGATCGCGGAGCGGGGGCGAAAACGAAGGTCCGCCGACCGGGTGATTATCCGTTTCGTCGGTTGCTGCTCGCCAGTCCAATTTCGAGTAGTAAAATACGTGTGCATGTGTGTAAGAACTACCAGTATCTATATTATGTCTGGGCATGTCATACCATGGCAGTGGGGAGGAGATCCATTGTGTGTCACTACAATTCTCACTCCCCACCGAACTGAAAGCGACCAGTTGACCGGTTCTTCGGTCGTTGGACGGGAATCGAACTGGGCTAGCCGGAACTGGTGAGGCGTTCGAACGGAGTGGTTTTTCGTTCGGAATTCGGCCCGTCAGCACCGTTTCAGTCGAGCGCGGGCCGCCAGCGGCGCTTGAGGGACGTATCGCACTAGCGGGCTACGGACTCGAGAAGACCGCGCCGGCCTCGTGGAGCGCCTCGATCTCTCGTTGGGAGTACGACAGCGCTGCCAGCACGTCGTCGGTGTGTTCGCCTTTCGTCGGCGGCGGCGAAGAGAACTCCCCGTCGTGGATGGCCGAACTGAAGCGAAACGGGAGCGCCGCCGTCACGACCGCTTCGTCGGCCTCCGGATTGTAGGAGTCGACCAGCGACGACCGCGCCGCGACGTGGTCGTCGTCTTCGACGAGGTCGGCGACGGTCTGGACCGCGCCCGCGGGAATCCCCGCCTCGAGCAGTTCCTCTTCGAGGTCGGCCGACCTATACGCCTCGAACACCGAGATCAGTTCCTCGCGGAGCGCCTCGCGGTGCTCGAGGCGGTCGTCGATCGTCCGAAACCGGTCGTCCTCGAGCAGATCGGGGCGCTCGAGGACGGTACAGAGGCGCTCGTACATCGCTTCCGAGATCGCCGCGACGTAGATGTGGCCGTCGCCTGTCGGGAAGACGCCGTTGGGCGCGCTGCCGATCCCGTTGCCGCCGGCCCGCTCGGGGAGGTCGCCCGTCTGATCGTAGTTCGTGATCCAGTAGGACATCCACGAGACCGCCACGTCGAACAGCGAGATGTCGATGTGCGTGCCGTCGCCGCCCCGGTCGCGCTGGCGGACGGCGGCCAGGATCGCAACGGCGGCGTTGGCGCCCGTTCCACAGTCGATGAGGCTGGCGCGGATGCGGATCGGCGGCCGGTCGCGATACCCCGTAATCGCCATCAGGCCCGACACCGCCTGGATGCAGGGATCGTAGCCGGGGTACGACTGGTACGGTCCGGTCCGGCCGAATCCCGACAGCGAGCAGTAGATCACGTCCTCGTTGCGCTCAGTCACCGACTCGTAGTCGAGATCGAACGTCTCGAGGACGCCGGGGCGGAAGCTCTCGACGACCACGTCAGCTTCTCTCACCATATCAGTGACAACCTCGCGGCCCTCGTCGGTCTTGAGATCGACGCAGAGGCTCTGCTTGCCGTGGTTGAACGGCGTGAACATGTTGCCATCCATGAGACGACGGAAGGCGTCGCCGTCGGGTGGTTCGATCTTCAGGACGGTCGCGCCCATCTCGGCGAGTAGCTGGGTACAGACAGGGCCGGCGATCGACTGTGTCAGATCGACGACGGTGAGGTCGTCAAGCGGCTTCATACCGCCCTCGATGTCAGCATCCGAGAAATGCCTTGGGGAATGATACCATTCGTGATTCCGGTGGCGGGTATATCGGACTCGAGTCCGACCGTCTCGGGTCCGAGATTCAACGGATACGTCGCCGATCGGCCGCCCGACGGACAACGACCGTTGTCTCCTGCGGATATGACAAATATCCTACACACTGTGCGAACTGTAACGGATCGTTTGAGATCCGGCTTCCGTACATTGATACCAGTGGCCACGATACCGGATTGCATGATCTCGCTCAGCCCGGAACAGGAGCTACTCGTCTCCGCGGTCGAGGACATCGCGGAACGCGAATTCGCCGACAGGGCGTTCGACTGGGAGGACGAGCCGCCGTGGGAGAACGCGAAACTCCTCGCCGATCAGGGCTTTCTCGGCGTCAACTTTCCGGAGGAGTACGGCGGCGGCGGGATGACCGAACTCGACGCGATCCTCGTCATGGAGGCTGTAGGCCGCGTTTGTCCCGATACCGCCGAGTTGCTCTACAACATGCAACTCGTTGCCCCGCGCGCGATCGAACTGTTCGGGACCGAGGCGGCCAAGGAACGGTACCTGCCGCCGGTGCTCGACGGCGAGGACAACGTCGCCATCGGAATCTCGGAGCCGGAGGCCGGCTCCGACGTCGGCTCGATGGGGACGCGAATCGAGGACGACGGCTCCGAACTGGTGCTAAACGGCGAGAAAACGTGGGTGAGCCACGTCGAGGACTCGAGCGCGGCCCTGATCTGGACGAAATTCCCGGAGGGGCTCGGCTCGGTGATCGTCGAGTTCGATTGGGACGGCGTCGAGATCCAGCAACACTACGAGAACATGGCGGGCCACCACCAGACCCACTTCACGATGGCGGACGTGACCGTCCCCGAGGAGAACGTCGTCACGCGCGGTCCGGAGGGGTTCAAAAACCAGCTTCGGGCGCTCAACTGGGAGCGCCTCGGCAGCTCGACGCTCGCGAACGCGATCGCCAGCTGCGCCCTCGAGAAGGCCCTCGAGTACGCCCAAGACCGGGTGCAGTTCGACCAGCCGATCGGCGACTTCCAGGGCATCGAGTGGAAGCTCGCCGATGCCGCCACGGAACTCGAGGCCTCGCGGGCGCTCACCCACCGCGCGGCGGTGCGGGCCCACGAACGAGGTCGGGTTCCCGACCGCCGCGACGCGTCGATGGCCAAACTCTACTCGAGCCAGATGGTCGAGAGCGTCGTCAGCGAGGCCCTGCAGGTCCACGGCGCGAACGGCTACCAGCAGGGCCACCCGCTCGAGTACCTCTACCGGCTGGGCCGCGCCCGGCGGCTCGCGGCCGGTACCGACGAGGTCCAGAAGAACCAGATCGCGTCCAGCTTGAAGAGCGAGGGGCTCGGCGACCTCGCCTGACGGCGGCGACGGTCGCTATCGGCTCACCCGAATCGCCCCGTCAGCGCGGCGACACAGACCGCGGCGACGGCGGTGTGCATGAGCAGCAACGCCGCGACGCCGATCACCGTCGCGTTCTCGTCGGCGGAGAGCAAGAAGAAGTCGGGACCGTACGAGAGGACGAGGACGACGGTGGCGACGATCGTGAACGTCCTGTCGGGGTCGTCCGCCACGCGAACGAGGAGCCAGTAGACGGCGACGGCGCCGACGGCACCGACGACCGTGAGGAAAATCACCGGCGGCCAGGTGAGCGGTTCGAAGCCCGGCGCGATTCCGGCTGCCTGCGCGACCCCGAGGATAATCGCGGTGCTGAGAACTGAGAGCAGAATCGCGAGTACGCCGCGGCGGGCGAGCGAGCGCCTGCTCCGTGCCGGAGTTTCGGTTACGGTTGCCATGGGTTCTGTCGGTACTACGGATTCCACGGCCATATAGCCGACATCCGAGTGTCAGGATCGGATTTCGGCCCCCATCGGTCACTCCTCGAGGCGACTCGCCGCGAAGAACGGATAGCCCGACGTCCAGCCCCGGTCGTGGTCGGGCTCGTACGCGACGGCCTCGAGGGCGACCGGGTCGCCGATCTCGAGGGTCGCGTACGGTTCGTCGATCGGTGCGAGCAGGCGTGGCCCCTCCTCGAATTCGACGACGCCGATCACGACCTCGTCCGGGAACCCCGCCGCCGTGGCGTGCGTCCGCGTGAACGAAAAAAGGGTTCCGCGGCCGGTCGCCGCCGTCCAGTCGACCTCGCTCGAGTGGCAGTGCGGACAGAGCGGCGTCGGCGGGAAGAAGTGCTCGCCACAGTTCTCACAGGCGTGGATCAGGAACGTGCCGTCCCGGAGGGACTCCCAGAACGGTTTCGTGTACGGCTCCATGCTCACACCTCCGTGGCGAAGACGGTGGCGGTCGCGCCGTTGACGTGGCCGTGTTCCGCGGTCGTGAGGACGCGTTCGGCGTCGGGCACCTGCGTCGGCGCGGTCCCGCGAAGCTGTCGCACGGCCGCCACGTAGTTGAGCAGCGGCGTCACCATCGCCGGATGGCCGCGGCCGAGACAGCCCCCCGACGGGCTCATCGGAAACTCGCCGTCCGGAGCCGTTCGGCCCTCGAGGCAGGCGTCGACGCCGCCGCCGCGCTCTGCGAGGCCCAACTCCTCCGCGACGATTGCCTCGATGTGTGGAAACGGCGCGTACGGCTCGAAGGCATCGATATCGGCAACCGAGATGCCGGCGGCGTCGACCGCTTGGTCCGCGGCGCGTCCGACGGCCGGCAACTCCGTGATCGGGGAGCCGTGGTTCGTGATGAACTGGCTCGCTTCGTGGTGGTAGCCGGTGCCGGCGACGGCGACCGGCGAGGAATCCGACGCGGCGATATCGTCTGCGGTGAGGAGGATCGCGGCCGCGCCGTCACAGGGGGCCGGACAGTCGAACAGACGGATCGGATCGGCGACCGGCCGGGCCTCGAGGACTGCCCCTCGAGTCAGTTCGTCGTCGAAGAGCGCCTCCGGATTCGCGACGCCGTTCGCACGGTTCTTGACGACGACCTCGGCGATGTCCTCGCGGTCGACGCCGTGCTCGTGGCAGTACCGCTGCATGCTCTGGGCGTAGGCGGCTGGGATGGTCATCCCGATCGGCGACTCGAACTCGGCGTCGAACAGCTTGAGGACGTAGTCGAAGTACGGCCCCGTCGTGTCGATCGTCGAGTTGCGCTCGACGGCGAGGACGAGCGCCGTCTCGACGGACCCGTCGCGGATGTCCGAGATGGCGGCGTGGAACGCGTGGCCGCCGCTGGTGCCGCCGGTCGAGACCTCGAGCGAGCGGTCGACCGGGAGTCCGAGCCGGGAGAGAAGATGCGTCGAGAAGAACCCCTGGCGCGTCCACGGGCGCGGCGCGGGCATGTAGAGCCCGTCGACGGCGGGGAGTTCGACTGCGGCGTCCTCGAGGGCATCGCGAATCACGGTCAGCGCGAGGTCCCGCTCCGGGACGGAGTGGGTCCCGTTCGGGACGGTTCCGATGCCCGCGACGACCGGCGCAGTGGTCTGTGTCATGTCACGGGACACCACACGGAGCGGGATAAAGACGGCAGGAATCCGACGCTGACGGGCGGTGAACGCGATCGAACGCCCCTACTCGAGGAGCGATGTCATCTCGCAGGTGAGCACCGTCGTCTCGTCGTCTTTGCACACGTCCACGCGGTAGCGAACCGTTCCGGTCCCCGGCGCATCCGGCGTTCGCTCCGTCTCGAGGACCTCGCGCTCGACGTGGATGGTATCGCCGATGAACGTCGGCGCGGTGAACCTGAGATCGTCGAGACCGTAGAAGGCGACGACCGATTCCCGCTCGAGCGTGCTCCGGCTCTGCCAGATCAGACCGGTCCCGGCCGACAGGACGAGCATCCCGTGGGCGATCCGCTCGCCGAACGTGGAGTCTTCCATTCGGGCGCCGTCGGTATGCAGATGGTTGAAGTCGCCGGAGACGCCGGCGAAGTTCGTCACGTCGGCCTCGGTGATCGTCCGCCCCTGGGTGACCGTCCGGTCCCCGACCGAGACCGTCTCGAAGAAGCCGTCCGCGTCGGCCTCCGCGTCCGAACTCATCGGTGATCACCTCGCGATCGATCGCCGGCGATTTCGCGAGTCCGCTTCCTCGTCGTTCGATTCCTCAGCACACATGTGTGATACGTCATAGGTCAGTTGACCGGAAGCGATCGTTTAAACGTTGGGCCGTGATCGCGACGCTCACCCGGTCCGACTCGGACTCGAGTCGCGCGTGAGAAACAACACGCCGATTCCGACGACGCCAATGAGGGCATAGAGGAGGAACGTCGTCTCCCAGGAGAACGCGTCGATCAGCCAGCCGCCCACCGTCGGGGAGACTAACGTGCCGCTGAACGCGATCGAGGTGAAGACGTCGAGGCTCGTCCCGCCGCGTCCCTCGGCGGCGAGCTCCCGCGTGTAGACGTAGTAGACGCCCATCCCGAACTGGAGCGAGAACTCGACGAGTACACCGTGTCGGCGACGCGCCGTGAGCGTGGATCGCATACGTTTATCAGGAAAACCGAGAAACGGAGACGCATGGTCGTGGATATCGACGACATCGAGACGGTCGCAGTGATCGGGAGCGGACAGATGGGGCGCGGTATCGCCGCCGTCGCCGCGTTAGCGGGCTACGAGGCCGCTATCAACGACATCGACGAATCGCAGCTCGAGGAGGCTGAAGAGCAGATCGAGTGGTCCTACGAGAAGTCGGTCGAGAACGGGGCCACGACGGAGGCGGCGGTCGACGACGCGCTCGACCGGCTCTCCTTTACCACCGACCTCGAGGAAGCGGTCGGCGACGCGGACTTCGTCACCGAGGCGGCGGTCGAACAGCAGTCGGTCAAGGAGGACATCTTCGAGGACCTGGACGCGGCGGCCCCCGAGGACGCCCTCCTCGCGACGAACACGTCCGGCCTGAACATCACGCGGCTCGCGGAGACGACTGACCGACCGGAGCAGGTCGTTGGCACGCACTGGTTCAACCCGCCGATGCTCATGGAGCTGGTCGAGGTCATCATGACTGAGCACACCCCCGACGGCGTCGCCGACACCGCCGAAGCGCTCATCGAGTCGTTCGACAAGACGCCGATTCGCTGTAAGATGGACATCCCGTCGTTCATCGTCAACCGGCTGATGCGCCCCTACGGCGAAGGCCCGGCGTGGATGGCCTACCGGGGCGAACACTCCTTCGAGGAGATCGACTCCGCGATGAAGTATACGGAAGGGTTCCCGATGGGGCCGTTCGAACTCGCCGACTTCACCGGCGGTATCCAGCTCCGCGTCGAGGGCGAGCAGGACCACCTCGAGGACGACCGGCCGATGGCCTACGACACGGAGGTCTGTCCGCTCGTCCACCGGCTCTACGAGAAGGGACGCTACGGTCGGAAAGCCGACGCCGGCTACTACGACTACGACGAGCGCGACGAACCGCAGATCTCGGTCGACGCGGGCCAGGGCTTCGACACGCTGCTCGTCTGGGCGCCGATCGTCAACGAGGCCGCCAAGATGGTCGAGAACGATGTCGCCACCGTGGAGGACGTCGACACCGGCGCGCGTCTGGGCGGGAACTGGCCGATGGGGCCACTCGAGAAGGCAGACGAGGTCGGCGCGGATGTCATCCTGCAGAAGCTGACCGAGGTCGCCAGCCGTCACGAGGACACGAACAAGCTCGCCGAAACGCTGCCGTGTGACCTGCTCGTCGAGAAGGCGAAAACCGGCGAGACGTTCTACTGACGGAGTCGGCCCGCTGACGCGGATTCCCGATTCGAATCCGTTTCTGCGCGATTTTTCGAGCGCCGATTTCGGCCGTCCAACGCTCTGAACGAACGGCCAACGCTTACGGCCCCCCTCGAGAATTGCTATCTGATGGCAAGCGAAGAGCCAGTGTACATCGCCGGTGCGTACGAGCACCCGACGAGAGAAGCACCGGACAAATCGACGATGCAGCTACACGCGGAGGTCGCGAAGGGGGCCCTCGAGGACGCGGGGCTCGAGAAAGACGACGTCGACGCGTACTTCACGGCCGGAGTGCCGGAACACGGCTCCGGGCTGTCGCCGCTCGTCGCGGCCGACTACCTCGGCCTCGATCCGTCCTACGCCGACACGACGGACTACGGCGGTTCGTCGTACGTCAGCCACGTCGGCCACGCCGCGAGCGCGATCCGCGACGGCAAGTGCGACGTGGCGTTGATCACCCTCGCCGGTCGCCCCCGGTCGCGCGGCCAGGCGACCGGTTCCGGCGTGCGCGGCCTGCAGACGATGCAGGACAGCTTCGAACGGGTCTACGGCGTCACCAACGTCACTATGTACGGGATGGCCGCCCAGCGCCACATGCACGAACACGGAACGACGAGCGCACAGCTCGCCGAGATCCGCGCCGCGGCCTCCCACCACGCGCAGTACAACGAGCACGCGATGTATCAGGAGCCGGTCTCCGTCGAAGACGTCCTCGAGTCGCGGGTGGTCGCCGATCCGCTCCACCTCCTCGACTGCTGTGTCATCTCCGACGGCGGCGGCGCCTTGCTCGTCGTCTCCGAGGATGTCCGGTCGACCCTCGAGCGGTCGTGCGTCGAGGTGCTCGGCCACGGCGAAGCGATCGGCCATCAGGACGCCGGCCGCATCGACCTCTCGAAGACCGCCGCGGATCAATCCGGGGCGCGCGCCTTCGAGGAGGCAGGTCTCGGCCCGGAACACGTCGACTACGCGTCGATCTACGACTCCTTTACCATCACGGTGCTCGAGGCGTTAGAGGACCTCGGCTTCTGCGCGAAAGGCGACGGCGGAAAGTTCGTCGAGGGCGGAACGCTGCGCGCGCCAGACGGGGAGTTGCCGTTCAACACCGACGGCGGCGGGCTGTGTTCGAACCATCCGGCCAACCGCGGCGGCATGACGAAGGTCATCGAGGCGGTCCGCCAGCTCCGCGGGGAGGCCACCGACGAGGTGCAGGTCGACGCCGATGTCGCGCTCGCCCACGGAACCGGCGGCAGCATCGGGACCCGCCACGGCGCTGCGACGCTCGTCCTCGGAGGTGAGGACCGATGAGCGAGGCCTCGCGGCCGGTGCCCGAGGTAACGCCGGAAACGGAACGCTACTGGGAAGCGGCCGCCGATGGTCGACTGCTCCTCCGTGAGTGTCGGGACTGCGGGCTCACGTATCACTACCCGAGAGCGCTCTGTCCCGACTGCTTTAGCGACGACGTGGACTGGCTCGAGGCCGCCGGCACCGGCGAGGTGTACTCCTACTCCGTCGCCCACAGCATGAGCGGCTGGCCCGCAGACGACCTCCCGCTCGTCGTCGCCTACGTCGAACTCGACGAGGGGCCGCGGATGGTGACGAACGTCGACTGCGACCCCGACGAGGTGACGGTCGGAACCCGCGTCGAGGTCCGATTTGTCGATGTCGACGCCGACGACGTGGCGATTCCGGTGTTCGTTCCCGCTGCGGAGTGACTCCGCTCCTGACGCCCCCCACGGCCGATTACGACTCTCGCTCCTCGATCGCGTCCTCGAACGTCGATTTCGCGCGCTGGCTGCCCGCCAGAACGTGCGTGGTATCGGTCCCGGCCATGACGAAATCGAATCCGCGGTGGACCCAGCGCTCGATGTCCGCGTTCCGAACCGCGAGCGTCGAGACGGCGGTGTCGGCCTCGTGTGCCGTGTCGACGATTTCGTCGACCGCGGCGAGGAACACCTCGTCGTCCCACTCGCCGTAGCAGCCGAGGTTCGCGGACAGATCCGCGGGGCCGACGAACAACGCATCGAGTCCGTCGACCGCCGCGATTTCCTCGACGTTCTCGAGGCCAGCTTCCGTCTCGATCTGGGCGATGGTGACGATTCCGTCGGCCGCGGTCCGATAGTACTCCTCCATCTCGAGGCCGTACCGGGAGGCGCGGCCGCCGGCGACGCCGCGGACGCCCTCGGGCGGGTAGCGCGTCGACTCGACGAGCGTCTCCGCTTCGGCCGCGCTCTCGATCATCGGTGCCATGACGCCGCTCGCGCCCGTGTCGAGCACCCGTTTGACCACAACGGGGTCGTTCCAGGGGAGGCGCACGATCGCGTCCGTCTCGCTGTCGGCGGCGTCGACCGCCCGTACCTGTTCGATCACCGTCTCCATCGTGTTCGGCGTGTGCTCGATGTCGAGGACGACGAAGTCGAACCCGAGTTCGGCGGTGAGTTCCGCGACGGCCGGGTCGCGAAGCGACAGCCAGCTTCCGACGGCCGGGTCGCGCTCGCGGAGTTTCGTTGCGAGGGACATACGTAGCCGTTCGCAAACCGAAGCAAAAACCTATCGGCGGAGAGACCGGTCCGACTCGGCAGCGATCTGGCCGCCAGCGGTGTGCGGACAGTCGCTCAGCCGTCGAACTCCGGCTCGCGGTCGTCCAGGAACGCCGCCATCGCCTCGCGCTGGTCCGGCGTTCCGAAGGTCCGGCCGATGTCGCCGATGCTCGCCTCCATCCCCCGCTCGAGGCCGAGCGAGCGGAACCGGCGCAGCACTCGCTTTTGCGTCCGCAGGATCTGTGGGCTCTTCGCCGCGAGCGAGTCCACGAGATCGTCCAGCGCGTCGTCGTACTCGGCCGGCGCGACGGCGCGGTTGACGAGCCGTCGCTCAGCCGCTTCGGCACCTGACAGTGTCTTTCCGGTGTAGACGAGCTCTGCCGCGGTCTGGGTCCCAGCCAGCCGGAGCAACAATCCGCCGTGGATCACCGTCGGGAGGCCGACGGTTACCTCGGGCAGCCCCAGTCGCGCGTCGGCGGTCGCGACGCGGAACTCGCAGGCTATCGCCAGTTCGAACGCCGCGCCGAGCGTGTACGCGCCGCAGCTACAGACGACGACCGCGTCGAGATCCCGAACTGCCTCGATCATCTCGTAGAACGCCCGCAGGAGGTCGTGTCCCTCGTGGGCCGACAGGGACTGGGCCCACTCGAGGTTCAGTCCTGCGGACAGCCCGCGGATCTCGTCGCCCGACGCTCCGGTTCGATCGGCGGCGATCGTCAGTACTGACACCTCGTCGGGAACCGATGCGACCGTTTCGCGGACGGAGTCCGCCTCGTCGACGGTCAGCAGGTTCAGGTCGTTGTAATCCAGCCGGAGGTGAGCGACGTGTGGGCGCTCCGACTCCTGGGAAAGCGTGACAGCCATCGAGACGGTTCGTTCGGTTCGCTTCGACAAGTAACTACCCGCGAGTCGCGTCGGCTCGAGCGAACGTCGCCGTCTCGAGCGATGAAAAGCGTAGCGCGGGCTCGGCGTCGGTTACAGCTATCACCGAACTGTCCCTCGCCCACAGCAGCTATACGCTGATCGCACGTTTCTTCGGACGAACCAGTGGACTACTCGAGCGACCCCTCCCGACACCGATGACAGCGCCACCACTCATCCCGGACGATACGCGGATCGGCCGCACCGCACTGCTCGTCACGGACCTCGAGGCGATGATCGACTTCTATCGCGACGTCGTCGGCCTCACGGTTTGTGCGCGCAGCGAGACGACGGCAACGCTCGGTGCCGACGGGACGCCGTTGCTCGTCCTGACAAGAGACGAGACCGCACCGCCCAGACGCCCGGAGCAAGCCGGGCTGTTCCACAACGCCTTCAGGGTCCCGTCGCGGACCGCGCTGGGGCCGCACTCGAGCGGGTCCGCGACCGCTGGCAACTGAGCGGCGCGTCCGATCACCACGTCAGCGAGGCCCTGTATCTCACCGATCCCGAGGACAACGGGGTCGAAATCTACCGTGACCGGCCGCGGGCGGAGTGGCCGCGCGCGGACGACGGCACGGTCCGAATCGGGACGGTTCCGCTCGATCTCACCGACCTGGCGTCGCGGTCGGACGGCGCCGCCGCGGTCCCGCCCGACACGACGGTCGGCCACGTCCACCTCGAGGTGTCCTCGATCGACGCCGCACGCGCGTTCTACGTCGACGCGCTGGGGCTTCGCGTCCAGACGGCGGCTCGAGGGGCGTTGTTCGTCGCGGCCGGGGACTACCACCATCACCTCGCCTTGAACGTCTGGAACGGCAGATCTGAGCCGCTGGGCGGCCGCGGGTTAGCGTGGGTCGAACTCGTCGTCCCGGACGAGGCGACGCTCGGGACGGTCCGACGGCGTCTCGAGGACGCCGATGTCGCCGCCCGAGAGTGGGATTGCGGTCTCGAGATCCGCGATCCTGACGGGATTCCGATCCGACTCCGAGCGGCCTGACGCCTCGCACACCGAGCGCGAGGGCACATTTATCCGCGCCGACACCGTGCTCTCTCCAATGGTCGACCGAGACCCCACGTACCTCGAGGAGTCCGACGACGACGCGCGGAAACGCGTCGACGGCGAGACGTGGCGGGAGTGGCGCACCGTCACCTGTCCGGAGTGCGGTGCCGAGATGGAACTGCGCGCCCTCGCGCGACGCGAGTTCGTCGCCGACTGCGGCGGCTGTGGCACGCGGTTTACCGAGTGAGTCGCTACCGGACGAGGGTCACGCGAACGGGCGATCTGAACGCCACCGTTTCGGTGACGCTCCCCAGCAGGATCCGCGATTTCTCGTCGCGGCCGTGGCTGCCCATGATGATGTGGTCGACGTCGTGGTCCGCCGCGTAGTCGACGATCACGCGCGCCGGCGAGCCGGCGACGAGTTCGGTCTCGAGGTCGACGCCGTAGTCGTCCGCCGTCTCCCGTGCGTCGTCGAAGAGTTCGTCCGCGAGTTCTTCGGCGCGCTCGTACCACGCTTCGGAGCCGTGGAGCGGCTCTCTCGTCACGTCGACGTCGATCGGATAGCTGTATCCCGGATCGGCGGGGTCGATCACGTGGAGGACGGTGAATTCGGCGTCGTCGTGTTCGGAGAGCGCCACCTCGAGCGCTTTCTTGGAGAGCGGCGCGCCGTCCATCGGCACGAGGATGTACGTGCTCATATCACCGGCTACGATGTCGGCTCGTAAAACGGCTACACAGGTAGCGAACACTGTCGATCACGATTTCGGAACGGTCCCGGAGAACGAACGTTTCCGCCGCGTCAGCGCAACGAGCCGAACGGACCGGGTTCCGAGCCTCGAGCCCGGTCGGTCGCGCGTTTGGGCGCACCCGGATCGACGGTCTTGCGCTTCAAGGGGCGTGTATTATGATAACGGATATCGTGTAATCCCCATGACCGATCGAATCCTCGTGCCCTACGACGGCTCCCCACCGTCGGCAGACGCGCTCGAGTACGCCCTCGAGACGTTCCCCGACGCCCGCGTGACCGCGCTGTACGTCGTTCCGACACCGGACGGCTACGAGGCCCTTTTCGAGAACCCCGAGGACAGAGTCCCCGTCGTCGACGCGGCCGACGACCGGGGGCGCGATATCCTCGACGAGGCGCGGGGCCTCGCGGCGGACCGCGGCGCCGACCTCGAGACCGAGATCGTCACCGGCAAACCGGACCACGAGATCGTCGACTACGCGGCGGCCGAAGATGTCGATACGGTCGTCCTCGGCAGCCACGGCCGAGAAGGGGTCTCGCGGCTTCTGCTGGGCAGCGTCGCGGAGAACGTCGTTCGCCGATCGCCGATTCCGGTCGTCGTCGTTCGGTGACCGGGCCCGCCGTTTGGCGGCCGTCGCCGACACCTGCCGGTTAGCCTTCGCTCTCGTCTGCGGCATCGCCTTCGGCCCCGCTCTCGGCCGCGAGTTCGGCCGCGACTTCCCGACTCGCCGTTCGGACCCGGTTCATCGAGTCGGCCAGTTGGGACTCGACGCGCCGTTCCGTCTCGAGGTCGACCGTTCCGCCCTCCGTCTCGATCAGGAGCGTCGCCGTTTCGACGGCCTCGTAGAGGATGTCGTCTAATTCGTCGGCCGTGTAAAACCCGGAGAGTGCGCCGTACAGCATCGTGTTCGCCGCCCGCTGGACCTTCTCGTCGAACCGGTACGTCGCGTTGCTGATCGCCCGCCCCGAGTACGGCTCCGTCACGAAGGGGACGATTTCGGGGAGGTGCTCGCCGACCGTTCCCATCGGCACCCCCGTCGGCGTGCGGAAGTCCTGGCAGGCGCGAGCGATGGCCCACTCTCGCGCGGTGAACGCGGTTCGGTCCTTGAGGAACTCGTTGACGCGGTCGTACTCGGCGGCGCGGATCTTCGTGAACCGTTCGCCGGTCGGATTGCCCGCGTGCTTGCTCGTCGATTCGTCGTCCATGGATGTGGATTCGTCGGGCATAGTGTGTATCAGGCGGTCGCCCGAACCCCCGCCGCGGGAACGATCCGCGGTCCGCCGACCGGGGTCGTCGCTCGCGTCACGCCCCGGACGGCGCGACCGCGACCGTCTCTCTCGTACGGTCCGCTCGAACGTAAGGCGGAGCCAACCGTAGTGAAAGTGAACGGAGTCCGTGCGGCCGCTCTCGCGCGTCGAACCACGACGAACGCACTCCGGTTGCTGGCGCGGTACCAGTGTGTGTTCTTGAGAGCGTCGATCCTGACCGTCCGCCGCCGATCACCTCGAGCGGCGGGGCGACTGTCCGCGCCGTGTTCGAGACTGCTCTCGGGACCGAACCACCCCCTGCGATCGCTGCTGTGGGGGCGAGTGCCGCTTCTGTGGGGGCCGACCGAGCGTCCGTTCGACCGATTCGAGACGGTCGTACATGCTCTGTCTGCGCCCCCTGGTCTCGTCGAGTTCCAGTGAGGTGATCACGCGATCGCCGTCGATCGCTTCGTGGGCCGCTTGCACGGCGGCCAACACGTCGCCGACGGTCTCCCCTTCGAGTATCGTGTCCGTCGCGGTCGTCTCGTAGGAGACGGGGAACTGATCGAGCGCATGCAGCGCGCTGGCGATCGCCTGTGACATACTCCCTTCTCGAATCGGGATCACTTCGAACCGTGCGATGACTGTCATGATTTCTCTCCAGTACCGCGATCGCGGCTCCGATCGTCGCGTCGGTACGGTGGCCTCTCCATCGAGCGGCCCTAAAACGCTTTCCCGCCTCGAACGTCCGCGCCCAGCGCTGACTCGTCCGCTCACGAACCACGTCGGCACACCGACGATGAAAGCTATACGGGGAGGAACGGCGAACACCCCACATGGGCCCGATCCTGTTAGCGACCGACGGAAGCGAGTACGCGCGTCGGGCGGCCGAACGCGCCGTAGAGCTCGCCGAAGAACGCGAGACGGCTCTGCACGCCATCTGCGTGGTAGACGACCAGAAGTTCGACAGTCCCGCGCTCAGTTCGGCTGAATTGGCGACTATCTACGCCGAAGACCACGCCGCGATGTGTGTCAACGACGTGATTGAGATGGCGGCCGAGCGCGGCGTCCCCGTCGACGGCGACATGGAACACGGCATCCCGTCCGAGATCATCCTCCACTGTGCCGACGAGATCGACGCGGATGTCATCGTCGTCGGCGAACACGGCGATCACCGGGAGCACTTCTCCGGCATCAGGAAGAAGGTCATCGAGCGGACCGACCGTGATGTGGCCGTCGTCAAAGCCGTCGCCCGGTGACCGAGATCGATACGTGCCGTCCGCTCTGGCGGCGAGCGATCTCCGTCCCGCGGTGACGGTTGCCACGATCTCTTTTAGTCTGGCCGGTATACCGACCCCCGGAGCAGCAAATGCAACTCGAAGGAAAAACCGTGATCGTCACCGGCGGAGCATCGGGTATCGGCAAGTCGATCGCCGCCGCGTACGTCGACGAAGGCGCGAACGTGGTCATCGCGGACCAGACCCAGTCCGAAGGAGAGGCGGTTGCGGACGAACTCGGCTGCGAGTTCGTCCAGACGGACGTCAGCGAGTACGACCAGGTCGAGGCGCTCGTGGAGGCCACCGTCGACGAGTTCGGGACTCTCGAGGTGATCGTCAACAACGCCGGAATCGCGAGCGAAACGTCCGTCGAAGAGATGAGCCTCGAGGAGTGGGAGCGCGTCGTCGATGTCGATCTCGACGGCGTCATGCACGGAACGAAAGCGGCGCTGCCGCATCTCAAAGAGAGCGACGGGTGTATCATCAACATCGCCTCGATCTACGGGCTGGTCGGGGGCAAGGGGGCCGCCTCGTACTCCGCGGCCAAAGGCGGCGTCGTGAACTTCACCCAGCAGGTTGCCGTCGACTACGCCGCGGAGGGCGTCCGCGTCAACAGCATCTGCCCCGGCTTCGTCGAGACGCCGATGACGAGCGACCTGCTCGAGTCCGAGCGCTTCTACAACTTCGTCCTCGAGGAGACGCCGATGAACAGGCCCGCCCAGCCCGAGGAGATCGCGCCGCTGGCGGTGTTTCTGGCCTCCGACGGGGCCTCGTATCTCACCGGCGCGAACATCCCGGTCGACGGCGGTTGGACAGCCCACTGACGGACGCCTTCGTCCGGGATTGGGGCTCGAGAGCGGTGTCTCCGTCCGGTTCAGAGCGCGTGTGTCCGGCAGTGTGACGTTCCCGCAGGTAGTTTACTCCGGTTCGTCCGTCGTTCTGAGTGCGGGCGGGAGCCCCTGATGTTTGATCCCCGTTAGCTCGCCGATCTCGAACTCGTAGACGCTGACGTCGCCCGAGAGCGTCGCCGTGTCGAACAGTTCGGGTCGCCACGTCTCGCTCAGGACCGTCTCGAGTGAGTCCCACTCCGATTCGGGGACGGCGGTGATCGAGCCCTGCAGAAGCGCGCTCTCCCAGTTGTACATCGTGTCGACTTTGAACGCGAGGAAACTGGCGGCGTCTGCCGCCTCGCTCAGCATTTGTTTCCGGCTGCTGGAGCCCAGGAGGAACGTGAAGTAGAGCCGCGTCTCGCCATCGTAGCCGAACGTGAGCGGAAGAAGGTAGGGAGCGTCTTCCCCAGGGAGACCCAGAACGCCCGTTTTCTGGCTCGACAGGAAGCCCCGAACGTCGTCGTCGCTCATCTTTTCCAGTCCGTACTCTTGTAGTTCGTCGACTGACATGCTATGACGCTCTCCGAGGAGCGCAAAAAAGCCATCCCGCCATGTGCGACAGTGAGAAAAATAGTCGATGCTGGAAGCAGACCACAACGGGCGCTCAGTGCCGTTTTCGATGGCTCTCTGTGATCCTGATACCACGTCCCGCTTCGACGCGCCGAGTTCGCTCGCGGTGTCGAAAGTGGGGGCAAGAATCACCTACTTTGGCGTGGTATGGTAGCTATGGACGAACCACGCGACTTCGACGATATCCTCGTCCCGACCGACGGTAGCAAAGCCGCCCGCAACGGTGCCGAACAGGCGATCAAGTTCGCGCGGCGAAACGACGCGACCCTGCACGTCCTGTACGCCATGGACATGGGCGACGCCGACTACGTCGCCGTTCCGAGCGACATCGCGGAGACGCGGCGCCGCCTCGAGAAGAAGGGCGAAAAGTTCGTCTCCGAGATCGAGGATTTCGCTGCGGACGCCGGAGTCGATTGCGTCACGGCGGTCGTGGCGAACACGCCCGTCGAGGCCATCCACGAGTACGTCGACGAACACGACATCGATCTCGTCGTAATGGGCAAACGCGGGCGTTCGGACCCCGACAAACCGCTGATCGGCTCGATCACGAACCGGGTGGTCGGCTCGCTCGACGTTCCCGTGTTCACCGCCTGAGCGACCCCTAGAATAAGGTCGATCCGGACCGATCCATCAGTTGGGAGACATCATGTACGACCGAATCCTCTTTCCGACCGACGGTAGCGATGTCGCGGACGCTGCGGCCGAGGCGGCCGTCACGTTCGCCCGGCGATTCGACGCCGACTTACACGCGGTCCACGTCCTCGAGTTCGGCGAACTCCCGCCTGGGGTCGAGGACGACGCGGCCGACGAGTTCGCCCACCTCGGCGAGGAAGCGGTCAGAAGTGCCACCGAACTGGCGGCCGACGCCGGCGTCGACGCGACGGGGACGGTTCTCGAGGGCGGCCGACCGGTCCATCGTGCGGTCCTCGAGTACGCCGACGAACACGACGCGGACTGCATCGTAATGGGAACCTACGGTCGCACCGGGCTCGACCGGTTCGTCCTCGGCAGCGTCGCGGAACGGATCCTGCGCGAAGCGCCCGTGCCAGTCGTGACCGTCCACGAGGACACGGTCGTCGATTCGGCCCTCGATTCGGTGCTGGTCCCAACCGACGGCAGCGACTGCGCCGCGGCGGCAGTCGACCACGCTATCGACCTGGCGACGGTGACTGACGCGACGCTCCACGCCGTCAACGTCGTCGATCTCGGCGTCTTCTGGGACGAGAGCGCGGCCATCGCCCTCGACGCGCTCGAGGACGCGGGCGAGCGCGTGACCGAACGGGCCGTCGAACGCGCCGCCGACGCCGGCGTCGCGACCGCCGACGCGGCGGTCCTGACCGGGACGCCACACCACGAGATCGTCGCCTACGCCGACGAGCACGATATCGATTGCATCGTCATGGGTACCCACGGGCGGACCGGACTGGACCGGTATCTCCTGGGCAGCGCCACCGAACGGGTGGTCCGCCACACCGACGTTCCGGTGATCTCAGTCAAAGACCGGTCGTAGGCTCTCCGCCGACGGTGCCCGTGCGAAGACGGGCGCGACCCCGGACTCGTTCGACGAGCGGCCGATCGACTTCCGAGGGAGCAGCCGGTCGTACGTGCGCTCAAAACCTGATTACCGGTCGTTCTGTGGTGGTAACAGCTGTCTGACGGGGAGAAATGATTACATAACTACGGGCGTAATGCCCGCGACGATCGGGGGTCGAGACGGCTGCCCGCTTCCTCGCAGAGCCATGCGAATTCGTGTCTCGCCGTCGGTGTGGCGACGGATCTCGGCTTCGGTGTGACACTGTATCCCGCCGTCGGCGGCTTCTTCGAGGCCAGCGATCCGCGTTAGCGGACGACGGTGACTGGAACGGTGGCGCGTTCGACGACCTCCTTGGCGACGCTGCCGAGCAGCCGTTCAGCCCGCTCCGAGCGGCCGCGGTGACCGACGTAGATCGCGTCGAACCCTTCCGCCGTAGCGTAGTCGGGGATCTCCGCGGCCGGATCGCCGTAGAGGAGTTCATCCTCGACGTCGTGGCCGAATGTCTTGGCGCGCTCGGTCGCCTCCTCGAGAACGTCGCCGCCCCGCCGTTCGGCGGCTTCGATGCTCTCGAGGATCAGTCGCTGCTCGGCGTCCGTAAGCGTCGAGACGGGGCCGCGTCCGCCTTCGTCGTAGACGGCGGGATCGACGACGTAGACGATCGTTATCGATCCCTCGAACGCGTCCGCGATGTCGGTGGCGTACTCGAGGGCGTTTGCGGCCTCCTCGGACCCGTCGACGGCTACCAAGAGCTTCATACGGAGAACGGCGACGTGCAGCGAGTTAAATCGGTAACCGGTTCCACGACGGTTCGGCCGGTCGTCCCGGTGGCCGGTGATTCGTCACGAACGGGCGAAATCGAAGTCGCTTCGACCGGCCCCACTCGAGGCGTCGGGTTCCGAATCGGGGCTGCCGGCTTGGGGTAGACGGCCCGTGGGTGGTGTTTTATTCTGCTGGCGACCGTCGTAGTTCGTAATGACCCGAACGATCGAACTCGACGACGAACTCGCACAACGAATCGAGGGCCACCTCGAGGACGACGAGACCATCGAGGAGTTCGTTGCCGAACTGGTCGCGATCTACGAGCAGGAGGGGCGGTTCCTCCAGGAAGGGGCGTAAGCCGAGGCGCCCAAGGTCCACCGGGCGGGAGAGCGGGAAGTGAACTCGAGCCACCGTCGAACGTGAGTCTGCCCGATCGGCTACCGCTCCATCGGTGTGTCCGCCGGAGGCCCGTGGTCCAGTAAGTCAACGGGAGGAGGCAATTTCGTTAATACCACCTCCGTGGTATGTGTACACATGGGCGAAGCTGATTCATCGATACGGAACGTCCGCGTCTGGGCAGCCCGTGACCGTCTGGGGTGGTGGCTGCTGGGAGCCGCGTTACTGGCCGTGCTGGGGCTCGTCATCAATCACTACCTCCCCTGGCTCGTCTTCGGGCTGTTCATCTACTACGTCGCGCGGCCGATCACGCGGCGACTCGAACGGCGCATCGCTTCGCCGACGCTCGTCGCGGCACTGACGCTGCTCCTGATCGTCGTTCCGATCGTGGTGATGCTCGGTGCGATTTTGCTCGTCGCGCTCGGGCAACTGGTGACAGCGATGGCCGAGTTGCCGGTCGACAGCATCCTCGCACAGCTGCCGGTTCAGATCTCAGACCTCCCGAACACGCCCTCGGAGGTGTACGACACGACGGTCGTGTTGATTCAGGAGCCGTCCGTTCAGACCCTGCTCGGTTCCGTCGGGCAGGCGATCGGCGCGGTCGGTGCAGTGTTGTTCAATATGTTCATCTCGCTGCTGATCGCGTTCTTCCTGCTCGTCAGCGACCGCGATATCGCCGACTGGTTCGAATCGAACGTCTTCGGCGAGGAGGGCCTGGTGACCGACTACTTCTCGGCCATCGATCGCGGACTGGGCTCGATCTACTTCGGCTATACGATGACGATCTTCGCGGTCATCATCCTCTCGGCGATCATCTACACGCTGTTTAACGTCTTCGCGCCCGGCGGACTGGCGATCCCCTCGGCCGTGCTGTTCGCCGTCGTCACCGGTCTGTTCACGCTCGTCCCGCTCGTCGGTCGGTCGATCGTCTACGTCGCGATCGCCGGGACTCTCGCGGTTCAGGCGGCGACGGTCGATCCGCGACTTCTCTGGTTCCCGCTCGCGTTCCTCGCGGTCATGATCGTCGCGTTCGACAATCTCGTCCGGACCTATATCCGGCCGTTCCTCTCCGGGCGACTGCTCCACACCGGGCTCGTCATGTTCGCGTACCTGTTCGGCCCGCCGCTGTTCGGCTGGTCGGGCATCTTCCTCGGCCCGTTCCTGATGGTGTTCATCGTGACGTTCGTCCGGATGATCCTCCCGGTGTTGGTCGATCCCGAGCGCGAGCGCGTCGATATCGAGCCCGAACACACGCTCGACGAGTTCGCCGAGAGCCCCGGGGAGCAAGGGGAGACACCCCCGTCCGAGGTGGACCGAACCGACATCGGAACGGGGTGAGGTGGACCGACGCGAGACATCTCTCCCGAAGATCCGCGACTGGATGAACGACAACTCCTGGATCATCTCCGAGGCAGTGATCGCACTCTTCGTCGTCCTGACGCTGCAGAATCTCTTGGGGTAGTCGGGACATCGTCGTCCGAGTCGGCTTCATCGGGCAGGTCTCCGAGGTGGAGTCGGAGAGCAGCCAACGCCTCACTGCCCGCGTTCAGGTCGGTTCGAACGGGTCACCCTGGGAATCGACGGCGTCGCTCCCGCTGGAAGCGACGAGCTCACGCTCCCGACGCGGGAGACGGTGACGTTTCCCCTCGCGAAGTCGCTGCGCGCGTTCGCCCTCGTCGCGCTCACCGCGGATCGGGCTCGGTGGTGCGGCCTTTCAGTACCGTCTCTCTGAACTGTAGCTGGCCGTTCGTGTCGGCCCCTGGCCGAGCGATTGAGCGTTCGGCGTGGGACGTGGCTGCCTCCCACCGGTTTGGCAACCGCGATTCGTTTGGGATATTGATATACGTCTCTCCGTTGATACTGGGATGTATGCTCGGTGAAGACGTACTTCTGGACGTACAGGACGGCATCGCGACGATCACGCTCAACCAGCCGGATCGGATGAACGCCCTCTCGGAGGGGATCAAAACCGGCATCTCGGACGCGCTCGACGAAGTGACCGCCCGAGACGACGCGCGCGTCGTCGTCCTCGAGGGCGCGGGAAAGGCGTTCTGTGCCGGCGGCGACATCAGCGGCATGGCCGACGCCGACTACACAGACCACGAGCGCACCCAGGGCATCGTCGAGGACTGCGAAGCGATCCCGATTCGCATTCACAACCTCGAGTTGCCGACGGTGGCGACGGTCGACGGCTACTGCGTCGGGGCCGGCGTCGGCGTCGCGATGTCCTGTGACATGGTGCTGGCGAGCGACCGCGCCAAGTTCGCACTCGCGTTCCGAAACATCGGCCTGACGCTCGACTACGCGACCTCGCTGTTCGTCACGCGGGCCGTCGGTCCCTACGTCGCGAAGGAACTGGCGCTCACCGGGGAGACGATCTCCGGCGAGGAGGCCGACGAGATCGGCCTGATCAACCACGCGTATCCGGCCAACGAGTTCGAGGACGAAGCGGGCGACTTGATCGAGCGGATCGCCACCGGTCCGACGGTCGCGCTGCACTACTCCGTTCGGAACATCGATCGGTCGTACAACAGTTCGATCCGCGAGGTCGTCGAGCGGGAAGCGAAGTCTCAGAACCTCGCCAGTGGCACGCAGGACCACCGCGAGGGCGTCGAGGCGTTCGGCGAGGATCGCGACCCCTCGTTCGAGGGCCACTGACGGCGGTTCGGTCGGACTCGAGGTCGCTTACCGACCGCGGAACTCCGGCTCTTCGCCCTCGCGCAGCGCTTCGACCGCGCGTCGGTAGTCCTCGGTCTCGAAGACGATCGTCTGTCTGGTCGCCTCGTTGGCCAACGCGTCCTCGAGGCTCGTCTCGTGGCTGGTTCGGACGAGCTCTTTGATGTGTTTGAGGGCGATCGGGGGGCCGGTCGCGATCTCCGAGACGATCTCGTCGGCCCGCGCCTCGAACTCGTCGGTCGCGAAGACGTGATTGACGAGCCCGAGTTCCTGAGCGCGCTCGCCGTCGACGATCCGACCGGTCATCGCCAGCTCCATGGCGAGTCCGCGACCGACGAGTCGGGGGAGGACGTACGAGATGCCACAGTCCATGCTCAGCCCGAAGCGAACGTGGGAGAAACCGATCCTGGTCCGCTCGCTCGCGAGCGGAATATCGCACGCGATCGCGAACCCCGCCGCGTCGCCGATGGCCGGCCCGTCGATCTTCCCGATGATGGGGAGGGGATGCGTGATGAGCTCTCGGACGAGCCGATGTTCGTGGCGTTGTATCTGCTCGACGCTGTCGTGGAGTGTCCCGTCGTCGTCCGACTCGCCCATCGACTCCACGTCGAAGCCCGACGAGAACGCATCGCCGGCACCCTCTAGCACGACACACCGCGCATCGGTGTCACGCGCCGCCTGCAGCGCGTCGTAGATCGTAAGATAGTCGTCTCGAGAAAGGGGATTCCCCCGCTCGGGCTCGTTCATCGTGATCGTGACCACGCGATCGGCGAACGACGTATCGATGCTGTCTGACATAGTCGATCACTCACTGAGCGCACGTGTAAAATTTCCGTGTGATCCGATGATCGCGGAAAAGAGGGCCGCGTCCCGAGTCGCGCTCGCAGTGGGTCGCCTCCGAGCGGTCGGCTGAAACCGCGTTCACCTCGTCGCCTCGAGCCCCTCGAGCGCGTCGACGAGTTCCTCGTACACCGCCGCCGCTCGCTCGTCGTCGTAGCCGGCGTGATACTCCTTCGGGACGCCCCGCTCTGCGAGGTTGACGTGCCGGTCGGGCGTTACGTCGTGTTGAGCTAGACACTTCCGCGCACACTCGAGCGGACAGCCGTCGATCACGAGCGTCGGCCGGTCGTCGGTCGCGGTGTTCACGAGCGGTGGCACGTCGCCGCCGACGCCGGCGATACAGGACATCTCCGCGCGCCGCTCCCGGTCGAGCCTGACGGCGAGGTCGTTGGCCATCTGGGCCGCGCTCGAGCACCCCGAGCACGAGTACACCAGCGGGAGGTCGTCGTAGTCTGCGCTCATCGACGGTGCGTTCGGAGACGTTCTGAAAAGTGGTTGTCCCGAAGGCGTTCGCGTGAGGAAGCCGCTGTGCTCGTGAGTCGCGATTGGCGGCAAAGCGCGGTGACGGACAGATCCTCGCCGTCAGTCATCGACGGCTTCGGACTCGGTGAGTGCGACGATTACCGTCTCGCTGTCGTCGGTGACGTTCGGTGGTTAGAGCAGCCGGTCTCGGAGGTACCGATCGAGGTCGACGGTGTCCTCGAGCGTCTCGAGTTCCTCGAGAAGCTGCTCTATCTCTCGGATATCGTCGGCAGCGAACCCCGCTTCGCGAGCGACTCGGCCGAGGCTGACGAGTAACTCCACCTTGTTGATACCGCTCTCGAGCGCCACGACTCTCGAGACGACGGTCTCGCCGGACGAGTCATCGAGTCGGACGAACGCCGGTGGAATGGCGTCTCGGAGTAACGCCGATACCATCAGAGTGTCTTCGGTCGCGTCGGCCGGAACGTCCGCGAGCATCGCCATCATGAACGCAGCGTCGTCGCCGGGGTCGTCGTCGACGATATTGCGAACGAAGCTGTCGGTGTCGATGCGCCGAAGACTCCGGTTCTCGTCGACGCGGACACGGACGAGTTCGAGGTCCTCGTTGCTGAACTCGGGCGCGATCTCGCCTCGAGGAACGCAGAGATCGGTGCCGATATCGCCCGTCTCGAGGGCGGCGAATGGATCCTTGAGCCCACGGCGCTCGTCCGGCGCTGGCTCGTCACTCTCGTTGAAGGTGGCATCGTCGAGATACGCGGCCTCGGTCGGTGGCCGCCAGCCGCCATCGAGCCACGGCGTGTCGGATTCGATCACGACGGTTTTGCCGTCCTCGAGCGACGCCGTATACCACGGCGGCGACCCGAACATGGCCGCGACGCCGCCGAATTCGTCGAGGACGTCTCGAGAGTACACGCCCATGCGAGGGAGTTCCTCGAGACCGTCGATCGTCCCGTTATCGCTCTCGTCGACGGCGGTCTTCGCGGAATCGCTGTCGTGGGCTAACGGATCCGTCCCGGCCCTCTCGAGCTCGTAGGTGTCCGGGAGCGCGTCGCCGTCCAGCAACAGTTCGTCGGTGGTCGGCGACGAGTCCGGGGACGACCGGCCGTTCGCGTGTTTCGGCGGTCCGCGGCGCTGCTTTCGGTTGGTGTTGTCCGCCAGTGCCGCCCGAATGCGCTGGTCTCGGTCCTCGAAGCTGACGTTTGCAACGAACGTGACGTTCGACGCTGGCACGGTGCTGTTGCCCGGCTGGACTTCGACCGAGGAACCGCCCTCGACCGTCACCGTCACGTTCCCGAGGTCGTTCGGTCCAACGGCCTCGATCGCACCGCCGATGGTCCGATTTGTGACATCCGAGCCGTTTCGAACGGGGTCGTTTCGGGTCGTGATCCGCAGCCGCGGTGTTGTCTGGCGCTCGAGTTTGTCCAGCGCCTGCTGGCTCTGGCGCCAGGCGGTCATGAACTGCCGGATCGCCCGTGCACGCTCTCGCGCCGTGCGTTCGACGTTGTTGCCCCCGTCGTCCTCGAGGGCTTTCTCACCGCGGTCGTACGCGCGCTCGGCGTTGCGAAGGTGGCTCTCGATCGCGTTCCGATGGCCCGGATTGTCGATATCGTCCTCGAATCGCTCGAGGGCACGCCGCGTATCAGTAATCGAGACGTTGGCCGTCCGCGCGTTGGCCTTCGCGAGCAGCCACGTCGACTCGTTGACGGCCGCCGGATCGGCGTCCGCGAGTGGTGCCATGCGTGAGACGGCAGCGGCGTCCCCTTCGAACACCATGTGGCTCTCGACGCGGTCTTTGTCGAGATAGAGATCGAGCGTCTCGTTGAGCCGCTTCCCGACCCGCTCTTTCAGTCGCTCGTCGCGACGGTCGGCAGGTCGAATCGCTGCGAACTCGGCGACGGCCGCGTACTTCAACTCTAGTGCGGCCGGATCCCGTTCGCCCGCAGCAAAGAGTTGATACGCCCCGTTCAGACCGTCATCGCCGACGGCTGGCTCTGCTGTGCTCCCTCCCGGTGCAGCCAGGGCTGGCCCGATCGCCCCGGTAACCAATAAAATGGAGAACGCTACCCCCAGTATCTTTTGTACCCGCTGGTTGATATAGTCAGAATATAGTAGTAATATAATAAAGTAACGGACAATCCAATACGTTTCCAGGTCGTTAGTGTAACTGCTTCGAGAACGGAACTACGAGGGATCACCTTACCCCTTCGACGGTCGAGGGAGTTCTGCCAGAACACGCGTCTGGCAGCAAATCTGCTATCGGTCGTCCCACGGCCTCTCGAGATTGACGTCCTCGAACCGCTACAAGTAGGTGGCTACGATCGGACGGGAGCAACAATGGCGTCGCTCTCGCTGCACGATCACGTTCGTCCGACTACCGATGACTACCCGGTCGGGATCTATCGCGTCGTCGGTAGCGGCGACGAGACGGTGACGCTGCTTCGCGTCGGAGAGGCCGACGGGCGGCGCGTCGCCACCGGCGAAATCGTAATCGTCCCCGACGACGACCTCGAGGCGTTCGAGCCGGCCGAAAACCCGGACGGAAACCGGCCGCTCGGAGCCACCGTCGTGTCGACCGTCGAAATGGGATACTGGTCGTTCCGAGCGTTCGGCAAGCAACTCGCCGCGCGGCCGTTTCCGGCGGTCGTCGCGGTCGCACTCGTCTTGATCGGGGTCGCTGGCGAGGGCATCCTTCCGGTCCCGGAACTCGTCCTGACCGCGTCGGTGATCGCGGGAGGCCTCTCGCTCGCACTCGTCGGGAGCGGCCGCCTGTAGCGGCGTCCCCGCGGTCGGTCACGACTCGAGCGAGTCGCTCACCGAGTCCCATCGAACGATCGAGAAGCGAGTCGCGATCTGAGATTGCTACTGTTCGCCGAACAGTTCGTCGACCGCCTCCCGCGCCGCGAGCGCGGCGTCGTCGGCGACCTGCTCGGGGTCGGCCTCGTCCTCGGGTGCGTTGAGGTAGACGTCGACTTCGAGCACGCCGTCCTCGAACGTGACGGTGACGTCACAATCACGCACGTCGGATTGCTTGTACCGCGAGAAGATGAGGCCCTCCGCGGCGTCGGAAGCCGTCTGAACGACCGTCTCGTCGGACGGCTCGTCGCTCGACATTTACGCGCCGCCAGCGCCCGGGCCGCCGGGGCCGGCCGGGCCGCCCATGCCGCCGCCACCGCCGAGCAGTTCCTCGAGGTCCTCCTGGAGGCTCTCGAACTGGTCCTGGACGCGCTCTTCCTGCTTCTCGAGGGTCTCGAGGCGGATCTCGAGCGTATCGACTTTGTCCTCGAGGTCCTCCTCGGCCTGGTCGTACTCGGTCTCGACGAGGAGTTCGCCGACGTTGCGGTACATCGTCGTGTCGTCGTCGACGTTCTCGAGTTCCTCGAGGGCGCTTTCGGCCTCGGTCAGGCTCGATTCGGCTTCCTGTTTCTGGACGGCGACTTCCTGTGCCGTCTCCTGGAGGTCCTGCAGCTGCTCGATTTTCTCCTGTGCTTCCGGCGGCAGGTTTCCTTGCATATCTCGACCGTCGCCCTCCGGACTGATAAAGACCAGCTTTATCGTCCGGATCGCCGATCGATCCGGTCGGCTACCGAATCGGCCGTTTCCGATCGTCTACGGCGATTACTCTCCCCCGTCCGTCGCGACCGCGTCGGTTCCGGCCGTCGGCGTCGCGGCGCTGTCGGTTCGGATCAGCAAGTAGCCGCCGACGAGGAACAGCGCACCCCACAGCAGAAAGACGGCGTCCCAGAGGACGGTCGGGCCGGGCCCAGCGGGCCAGACGTGGTGGAGTCCGAGTAGCTGGTGAGCGACGAGCCCCTCGACGACGTTGAACAGGCCCCAGCCCGCGATCACCGCCCCGAGCAGCGTGCGGCCTGATTCGGGCACCGGATGAAACCGCCATGCCCTCGAGAGCAACACGATGCCGATGATGGTGAAGGTGTACGTCGCGAGATGGAAGATCCCGTCGGCCATCACGTTGAGCTCGAGGTCGGTGGCGATGCTCGTGTCGGGGTATGACGAGAGCATGTGGTGAATCTGCAGGATCTGGTGGAAGACGATCCCGTCGAAGAAGCCGCCGATCCCCAACCCGAGCGCGAGGCCGGCCAGCACGAGCGGTTTGGCGTCCCGGCTGAGTCCGAGCCAGGTCGTGGTCTCGTCTGTCATACGCACGGTTCGAACGCACCGGCGAAGACTGCGCTGCCTGCCGGTACAGGCCGCCGCAGATCCGCCGATCCGTCCGGCGTTCAGACTTGCGCCTGCCGGCCTCGTCACCGATCCTCGAGAACTCGCGTACCCGCGTCCGCGGTCCGCTCTGCGACATCGACCAGCGAGAACCAGGTGTTCAGCGCCGCTCGCAGGGCGACGGCGTCGGTGGCGTCGATCTCGAGGACGAGGACGGTGCCCTCGCGCTCGAGCGTCGTTTGCGAGCGGTCGTCGTCGATCTCGCCGATCTCGCGGCGGACGCTCGCAGCGACGAGTCGGGCACGCGACGGTGTCTCGTAATCGAATTCGAGGGTCGCGTCGTGAGAAGGCACGCCGTTACTGCACGTCGACTTCTTTGACGTCGCGGCTGCGTTCTTTCAGGAGTACGCGGTGGCCGCAGTAGGGACAGCGGACGCCGCCGTACTCGTCGAGTTGGACGTCGCGTTTACAGCGAGAGCACTTGTAACTCATACTGAACCTGAGGGGTCGTTATTCGTCGTCCTCTGCGAGCGCAGCGCGGATGGAGCGCTGGACGGTGCGGCCGGCAGGGGTCTCCGGGCGGTACGCGCCGCCGGTAAAGACCTCGCCGGTCTCCTCGTTCTTCCAGATGCCGGTGCCGACGCGAGTGACGTCGTCGCCGTCGACTTCGGCGTTTTCCATGTCGTCTTCGATCTCGCTGACGCGACGGCGCGCGACGCGGCCGTAGCGGGCACCGAAGCGGCCCGCGCTGCCGACCGTTCCTTTCTTGGCCATAGTAGTGCTGTCTATCGCCAGCGGATTCTTAAACCTGTTGAGTCGCGTCGGTATCGACGAGAACCCGACGAGCGCGACCGTTGCCGGATCGCGGGTCGTCGCCATCGGTCAGGAGCCGGCGAGCCGTTCGGCGACCGGCCACGCCAGTAGCTCGCCGAAGACGAGACAGAGTGCGGCGGCGTAGCCGACCGGTGCGAGCGGTGCGGCGAGCAGCCCCGTGGCGACGCCCGTGGCTGCGATCAGCGTGCGAGCCGCGAGGCCGCTCACCGCCAGCAGCGGGATCAGGGTCAGGACGGCGTCCGGTCGCTCGAGCATGGCTAATTATATCTAATTACAGCCGTCCCGTTAAGGGTCGGACAACCGGACAGACCTGTCACTTCCATCGGCCCGACACAATATTTGCCGCGGGAATCTCTCGAGTGCGGTACCGACATCGGCGGCCGAAGGCGGCTACTGGAACTCCGCGTCGGCCAGGACATCGTTCAAGTCCGCGCGGATCCGCTCGCCCATCTCCCGGTCGCGAGCGGTCGTCACGACGCGGTTCTCCTGAACACTCGAGCCGTCGCGGATGAGCATGCGGACGTTGCCGCCGTCGTCGGCGCGGGTGACCTTCGCGCGCAGTCCGGACTGCGAGCCCTTGCCGCCAGCGTCGATGGGGCCCGGAATCACCTTCTTGACGTGGGGGTGGTCCGCGACCGTGTGGATGGCGTTCATTCCGGCTCGGCCGCCGATGAGCGTCGTGTGGCTGCCGCCGATCTTCTCGGCCGGCGGGGTCTCGACCACGTCGAGCGCGCGATTGCCGCGGCGCTCGAGAACCGCTTGCACTGGATCGTCGTCGTCGACACGGTAGAACGGGTAGTGGATGTCCTCACGGACGGCCCGGATCACGGCTCGCGTTCCGCCCGCGTAGACCTCCTCGGGCCGTTTCCGGCGGATTTCGTCGCCGATCAGCCCGGCGAAGTTCCGCAGTTCGACGACCTCGTTCTCGCCGTCTTCCGGCGTCGTCGTGATCGTCGTCTCGCCGAGGATTTCCTCCTCGTCGTCGGTCGCAGATGCCGACTCGCCGGTTCGTTCGGTGCCGTCCGTGCCCTCGTCGTCCCCCGCCAGCATCGTGATGGTCGCTCTGTCGCGTCCCGCCTCGAGGACGATCGCCTCGGTGTTTGTCTCCCGACAGACCAGACAGAAGTCGCCGGGTTTCTCGAGGGGCGAAGCGCAGTGGCGACACTCCATAGCGGTCGTTGACGGGTCGGCGGTAAAACAGGCGTGTTTTTCGGCCGGTTCGATGCCGCGGCCACTGTTACGAGCCGCTGACGATCCGCTCGTCGCGTCCGGCGTTCCCGTCCGCCATCGGTCGAGTGGCCACCCCTTGTGAGTCGACCAGCTAACCCGGACTGACCACGACAGTGACCGGACGCCGTGACTGACCGGTGTCAGAAGATGTCGCCGAAGATGTTCCGAACCGGTTCCGTGTCCACGACCTCGTAGGGCACCCTGAGCGGGGAGATCGAGACCTGTTCCTCGAGCACGGCGTGACGGTCGGTATCCTCGGGGTCGGGGATATCGCGGTTGGCCATCTGCTGCCAGAGGCGGTTAGTCAGCTGGAAGCGCCCCTTCTCGAACGTCGCGTCCATCTCGTAGATTCGGGTCGGGCGCGTGATCGCGACGCCGTTGGCCTCGCGGTCCGGTCGCGGCACGTTGACGTTCAGGTAGTCCACACGGTCGAACAGGCCCGTTCCGGGTGTGCCGTCAACCAGGGCGGCGGCGACTTCCCCCGCGTGCTCGAAATCTGCCGGCTCGAGGTCGCGCTCGTAGCCGAGCGTGTCCATCGAGATCGCGATCGAGGGAGTCTCGAGGAAGGCGGCCTCCATCGCGGCGCTGACGGTCCCCGAGCGGGAGAACACGTAGGCCCCGAGGTTCGCCCCGGAGTTGCAGCCGGAGACGACGATGTCGGGGGCCGGCTCGATTCCCTTGACGCCGACGATGGCACAGTCACAGGGGGTGCCGTTGACGGCGTAGCCGAGTTCGTGGTCGGTGTGGGGGACCGGGACGGTGAACGCGTCCGACTCTAGGTCGATCTCGAGGCCGTCGCCTTCCTCGCTCGTCCGGCCGTAAGACAGCGACCGGCCGACCGCGCTCTGGTTTCGGTCGGGCGCGACGACGGTGACCGTGCCGACCGCCGAGAGCGCGTCGTACAGTGCGCGGATGCCGGGCGCGTCGATCCCGTCGTCGTTCGTCAGGAGGATGTGGGGGTCCGAAGCCAGTTCCATTGCCTGTCGACCGAATGGCGGGCGAGCTACGTATCAGTTCGGTTCCCGGAGGCGGACTCGAGTGCGGCCGCGGGGGTCGCCACACGCCCGGCAGCGCTTCCGTCCTTCTAGCGGATCCGACGGCGCGATTTCGCGACGCAATGGTACGCGGCCAGACGATGGTCCAGCTCCGAGCGAGATCCAGAGCGTCAGGGTCCGGACCAGCGCGTGACTGCCGTCCGAACCGAACTCCCTGTCGACCGTGACGACGCGGTCTGCGTCTCCGCCTCGGCTCGCCAACCCCGTTCCACGCGGTCGTCGACCTCCCGTCGCAATCGCGGGCTGTGCATACCCACAGATAGAACGCCAGCGGGCAGAAGGCTATCAGCGGGCCGAATACCGCGCCGTGACAGTCCGGTTTACGTACCTCGAGTACCTCTAGCGGATATGATCGGATTCGATCACTGGATACGAACCGTCTCGTTGATCGCACAGGCCGACCCCGGCGTCAACGTCGACATCGGGACGACGAACGGACTGCTCGGGGGCGCGACGGGAGCCTTCCTGACCACACTGGTTGTCGGCGCAATCATGGTCGCCGTCTTCCCCGCGTACACGGAACGGCTGATGGGCGAGGTACTCGAGGACCCGGTCGATTCGTTCCTGTACGGCCTCTTCTCGCTCGTTGCGCTGATCGTCTTGACCGTCGCCCTAGTCATCACCCTCATCGGGATCGTGGTGGCGATCCCGCTGATCCTCGTCGCGTCGATCGTCTGGGCCATCGGCGCGGCGATCGCGTACCTCGCAATCGCCGAGCGACTCGTCGGCCGCGACGACGGCTGGCTGAAGCCGTTGCTGGTCGCCTCGGCCATCAACGGCATCCTCGCGCTGACCGGCGTCGGCTGGATCATCTCGGTCTGTATCGGCGCCGCCGGCTTCGGCGCGATGTTGCGAAAGTACCTCGAGTAAGCCCGATTTCGGTCGGGGCGGGCGAACCGATCGATCTCGACTACCGCGAGAGAACCACGGCCCGGTCGGGCAGTCGGAGAACGACGAGGGGCGAACCGACCGGCACAGTTACCACGGAAGGTACCGCCGGAGACGAGCCACCAATGACGGCTCGCGACGGACTCGTAGCGTGGTTCCGTCGGCGTCGAACGCCGCTTCCGTCGCGGGGATCCGCTCGCCGTCAGGCAAGTGGAAGTACTGCTCGCCGGACGGGACGGTCCCGCCGCTGCTCGCGCCGAACAGCGTCTTCGATCGGCCCGTCGGCTCCCGAACGGGCTCGCTGTACTCGATCTCGTACACCGTCCGCCCGTCCTCGGTCGTCTTCCGCCAGTCGACGATCTCGCGGTCGCCGTCGACGCCGATCATGCTCGAGGACTCGATCGCGTCGATGGCGTTCGAATCGCGCTGTCCATGTCGCCGACGGCTACTCGTGACAATCACCTAAAACCCCCGACGAAGGCCGGAAGAACGAGCGGCCGCCGCCGAGTCGCTCGCTCCCGCCGTCAGCCCAGATCGACCGGATCGACCTTCAGATACTCCCGCAGAACGACCGTCGCGTACGACCCCTTCGGCAGCGCGAACTCGAGCGTCAGCGGCTCGCGATCGAGGTCGAGATCCGTCCGGACGAGCATCGCGCGCCGCGTCCCGGTCGAGTGAAACTCCCCTGGGAGGTCGAAGTCGGCGGGCTCGAGGCCGAGGTCGTCGAGTACCTCGCGTTCGATCTCGCCCTGCTCGCCGTCGGCCAGTTCCGTTTCGGTGCCGACCAGCGGCGCGGTGACGAACGCTCGCCCGCGCTCGCAGTGGCGGGTCACCGAGTCGACCCGGCGCTCGTCGACGCGCTGGAGCCGGTCGGTGTCGGGCAACTCGAGGCCATCGGGCGCGTCGGTATCGGAAAAGCAGGCCACGTCGCCCGCGACGGGTCGATCGAAGGGGAGTCCGCGCGCTAGACGCTCGGAGAGCATCAGATTGAACGCGTAGGACTGGGCGGCGTGGACGAACAGTCGCTGAAGGTTCGAGGGAACGCGCTCGAGGGCCGCCCGGAACTCGTCGGGCCCCGGCTCGCCGTCGTGTTCGGCGAGCGCGTGGATCATCGAGCGCTCGTAGCGCAGGCGGTTTGGGACGCGCTCGAGGGCTTCCTGCCAGTCCCGCGTCTCCTCCCGCGGGTCGCGTTGCTCCCCGCTCGAGGTATCCGAACTCCGTCGGAGTTCGCGATCGATGAAGGCGCGAGCCTCCCGCGTGCCCTCCGGTTCCGCATCAGTCGGGTTCCCGAGGTAGGCCATCACCGCGCCCTCCCAGTCGCCGCGGGCGATCGCGAGGCCGACCTTGTGGGTGACCGGTCGGCGACTGCCGAAGCGCTGCTGGCCGAAGAAGTTGGGAACGCCGATCGAGGTTGCGTCGTCCGACGTATCGCTCTCGAGCCACCCGAACGCCGCCAGCTCGTCGGTGATCCCCGCCGCGTTCTCGGGTCGCTGGGGCTCGCTGACCACGAGTTCGAACGCGTTGCCCGCGAGGTCGCCGAACTCGAGGTTCCGACCCGCTCGTCCGAGCACCTCGAGTTCTGCGCCGTCGACCTCGGGAAGGTCGTCCGGATCGGCCCCGTAGACCGAAAACAGCTGCGTCGTCACGGCGTACTTGTCCTTCGTGCCGGCCCAGTTGACTCGCTCTCGAGAGATCCCGAGCGCGTCCGAGATTCGGGAGGCGAAATCGTTGGTGTCCCAGCCGCGCAGGGTCGCCCGAAAGACGAGATGCGGATAGGCGTCCGTCGAGGCGTCGACCGGCTCGGTGTCGAAGCGCTCGAGTTCGCGCACCCGGAAGTGCTCGTCGTCCTCGCGCAGTCGGCCGCCGACGCCGTCGGTGTCGCTGACGTAGTACTCCATGCCGACGGCCTGTTCGGTGGGGTGGGCTGGGCGCATGCTGTTGGCGGGGCTTGGCGTGCCGGGCCTAAATCGGTTCGTTCTCGAGAACGCCGCGTCCTCGTGGACCGCGCCGGCTCAGTCCGTCCGTGGGATCGACCGCGCACCGAGCGCGAACGCGACGACCGCTACGGCAGAGAGGATCAGCAGGTTCGCGATCTGGGGCTCGAGGCCGGCGACCGCCGCCGTCTCAGCCTCCGAGTAGGTCGCGGCTCGCACGCCGCGCGCGAAGTACGTCAGCGGCGAGAGGTTCACCAGCGGGCCGAACCAGCCCGGCAGTTGGGAAAGCGAGATGAACGTCTCGGAGAGGAAGAGCAGCGGAAGCCCGATCGCGTTACTGGCGGCGACCGCGCCGTCCTGGGAGTCGGTGTAGCTGCCGAGCATCGCCCCGACGCCACAAAAGCAGACGACGCCGATCAGAATGTAGGGTACCAGCAGCAACGAGAACGCGATCTCCGCGCCCGTGAGAACGATCACTAAGCCGAGGATGAGTAGGCTCGCGAGGCCGATGATGACGGCGTTGACGGCCGTCTGGGCGAGTAACCACTCTCCCCGGGACAGCGGCGTCGTCGCGAGTTTTTCGAAGCGACTCCCTTCCCGGTGGCGAGCGACCTCGCTGCCCATCCGCGAGAGCGGCGTGAAGAGGACGACGACTGCGAGGTAGCCCGGTACGTAGTAGGCCGCCGGCTCCGTGAACAGCCCCTCTCCCGTCGGATCCGTTCGAACCAGCGCCCCGAAGATGACGATCAGGATCACCGGGAAGAAAAAGGTGAAGAAGACCGCCGTCCGCCGCCGGACGAACGACCGCCAGCCGGCACTGGTTTCGGCCCGGACGCGACCCATGCGGCTCATGCGGTCTCACCTGCCTGTGCGAGATCGGATTCACTGGCGTCGCCGTCTCCGCTCCCACTGCCCTCGAGACGGTCCGTTCGTTCCCGCTCCGTCACATCGGCCAGCGAGAGATACACGTCCTCGAGGTCGGGCTCGGCCCACGAGAGCTCGGTGTACGCGATGGTCTGATTTTCGAGGTAGTCGACGACCGTCCCGATCGCGGCGGGCTCGACCTCGCGGACGACGACGGCCCGTTCCGGGCTCCGGCCCCGGCCGCGTTCCGGCCGTTCGACCGGATACTCGAGATCGTCGAAGACCGACGGATCGGCGCTGGTCTCGATCGTGAGGCGGCTCGAGCCGCCGTGTTCGCCGACGAGGTCGTCGGGTGAGCCCTGCGCGACGATCGCGCCGTCGGCGAGCAGGCCGACGCGATCGGCGAGGCGCTCGGCTTCGGCCATGTCGTGGGTCGTCAGGACGACGGTGGTCCCGCCGGCCGCGAGGTCCTCGATCAGCCGCCAGACGGTGCGCCGGCCGGCGGGGTCGATGCCGGTCGTGGGTTCGTCCAGAAAGAGCAGGTCGGGGTCGTTGACCAGCGCCGAGCCGACGCAGACGCGCCGCTGCTGGCCGCCCGAGAGGTCCTCGTACCACGTGTCGCCGGCGTCGACGAGCCCCACGTCGGCCAGCACGTCCTCGGAATCGCGCGCGTCGTCGTACAGCCCCGCGTAGTAGGCAAGCAGCTCCCGTGCGCTGAGCCGGCTCGGCGGCGAGAACTCCTGGGGAAGGACGCCCAGCCGGCCCCGATCGACCGCCGTCGGCGATTCGCCGAGGATACGCGCGCTGCCGGCGTCGGGCTCGGTCGTCCCCGTCAGTGCGCGCACGAGCGTCGTCTTTCCGGCCCCGTTCGGACCGATCAGCGCGAAGACTTCGCCGCGACCGACCGACAGCGAGGCCCCCGCTAGGGCGACGGTCTCGCCGTAGGTCTTCTCGAGGTCCGTCGCTTCGACTACGGCTTCCATACGGGCCGGTTCCGGCGCACCGCGGGTAAGGGGTTCGATTCCGTTGGCGGCGATGTTCGAGTCGTCCGGCGTTCGCCGTCGGCTCACGGCGCTTCGCGGTTCTCACTCGCTTCGCCTGCTCACGGCTTCGCCGCTCGCACCGCGGTTCTCACTCGCTTCGCTCGTTCCGAACCGCGCACGTTCCGAACCGCGCACGTTCCGAACCACGCTCTTGCCCTCGCAGGTGCAACCGTTACCCGCAGCGTCGTGATAGCTGACCGGAAATGACGAAACTCGGGTATACCCTCTCGAGCGAGGAGTTCGGGCCGCAGGAACTGGTCGATATCGCGCGGCAGGCCGAGGAAGCCGGCTTCGACTTCTGCTCGATCTCGGATCACTTCCACCCGTGGGTCCCCGCACAGGGCGAGTCGCCGTTCGTCTGGTCGACGCTGGGAGCCATCGCGAACGAGACCGACGAGATAGAAGTCGGCGTCGGCGTCACCTGCCCGACGACGCGGATCCACCCGCTCAACGTCGCCCACGCGGTCGCCACCGTCGACGAGCTGTTCGGCGACCGCTTTACCTTCGGCGTCGGCACCGGCGAGAACCTGAACGAACACGTCACGGGCGAGCGCTGGCCCGAGCACGATGTCCGCCTCGAGCGGCTCGAGGAGGCGATGGACGTGATGCGAAAGCTCTGGACTGGCGAGACGACGAGTCACCGCGGCGAGCACTACACGGTCGAGAACGCGACGCTGTTCACCGTCCCCGACGACCAACCGACGACGATCGCGAGCGCCTTTGGCCCGCAGACGGCCGAGTGGACCGCCGAACACGCCGACGGGCTCTGGTGTTCCGGCCCGCGATCGGAGCCGGTCAAAGCCTACGAGGACGCCGGCGGCGAGGGGCCGACGTACACCCAACTGCACGGCTGCTACGCCGACAGTGAGGAGGAGGCAGTCGAGACGATCTACGAGCAGTGGCCCAACGGCTCGATTCCGGGCGAACTCGGCCAGGAGCTGCCGACGCCGGCACACTTCGAGCAGGCCGCTCAGATGGTCGAGAAAGAGGACATCGCCGAGAGCGGGACGACGACCGAGCCCGACGCAGGGGCCCACATCGAGAGCATCGAGGAGGCGGTCGACGCGGGCTACGACCACGTCTACGTTCACCAGATCGGACCGGAACAGGAGAAGGCGATCGAGTTCCACGCGGCGGAAGTCCTCCCGTCGTTCAGTTAATCGGCAGTGCTCCCGTCCCGTTAGCTAGTCGGTGGCGAGTGCAACGAACTCGTTGATCGCCTCGTCGCTCCCCGCGACGATTAGGGTGTCATCCGACCGGACCTCGAACCCTGGGCCGAGATCGGTCAACAGCTCGTCGTCGCGCTCGGCGGCGACAACGGTACAGCCGGTTTTGGCCCGCAGGTCCACGTCGCCGAGGCTCCGGCCGGCGATCCGCGGTGCGGCCGTCCGAACGAGTTCGAACTGCGTTTCGGGGGTGAGGATCTCCTCGTCCTCGATCAGGACGGAGGCGAGCATCCGCCCGGTGACCGTCGACAGCGCGAGGACGTACTCCGCGCCGGCGCGGTAGAGTTTCGGGATGTTCTCGGTCTCGTTCGCCCGCGCGATGATCTCCACCTCGGGTGCGACCTGTTTGATGACCAGCGTCGCGTAGATCGTCGTCGCGTCGTCGTCGAGCGTGAGAATAACCGACCGGGAGTCGCCGATGCCTGCGTCTTCGAGGACGTCTTCGTCGGTTACGTCGCCGACGATATCGACCCCCTCCTGCTCGACGAGATCGACGACACAGGTCGACACGCCGTCGGCCGCCAGCGTTTCCGCCGCCGTGTGACCGACGACGCCGGAGCCGCCGACGAGGACGCGGTCCCGGCGGTGCTGTACGCTCGACACCGTCCGTGCTTTCAGTTCGGAGAGGTCGTCTCGCTGTCCCGCGACGAGCAAGATCGTGTTGCCGTCGATCCGGTGTTCCGGTCCCGGAACGGGGACGAACTCGCCGTTGAACCACGCGCCGATGACGGTGATCCCCATCCGGTCGCGGACCCCCGACTCCGGGATCGTCTGCCCGACGAGGTCGCTGTGGTCCTGGACGAGCAGTTCGGTCACCGCGAGGTCGTCGCTGAACTCGACCGTATCGCGGAGGTCGGCCGAGACGGTCGTCGTCGCCTTCGTCGCGAGGCTCTCCCCGAGGACCCGCCGCGGGCGGACGACGTCGTCGGCACCCGCGTAGCGGTGGTAGCTCGCCACGTCGTCGTCCTCGACCACGGTGACGATTCGGAGGTCACTCGAGAGCTCTCGAGCCGTGAGGATCACCATCGCGTTCGTCTCGTCGTCGATGTCGGTGACGAGCGCGCGAGCCTCGGTCGTGTTGGCCGCGCGTAGCGTCCCCTCCTGATCGAGTTCGCCGTAGATGGCGTCGATCCCGTCGTTGACCAGTTCCACGACGAGTTCTGGATCGTCGTCGATGAAGACGTACGGCACGTTCGCCGCCTCGAGCTCCTCCGCGAGCACGTCCGACCGGGGCGTGTACGAGCAGATGACGACGTGGTCGATGAGGTCGGTTTCTTCGGGCGGCCGATCTTGAAGCGCCTGCTGGAACAGCGGGACGACGATCAGGGGGAGCGCGAGGAAGACGAGCAGAACGCCCGTGAGGTTCATCGCGATCACCATCAGGTTCGTCGCGGCGCTCTCCCAGTCAGAGGAATCGCCACCGAAACCTGCGGTCGTCAATGCTTCGACCACGAACTGGAGCGCCTCGTAGTACGACATGTTCTCCCCCTCGAACGTGGCCATTCCGTGCTGGTAGAGCCCGGCGTAGACGAGGACGAGCGCGAGGACGGCGACCAGCGAGAGCGCGATTCGCCGCCACCAGTAGTTCATCACCGGGACGTGACCATCGAGTGGTATGTAGCTTCGGAAACCGGGTCCGGGATCGGTAGGTGGCACTGGTGGAGGAGGTATCGCTCGAGCGAGGGACTTCGTAGATCGCCGCAGCCCCGTTCGTTTTGCCCCTCGCCGTCGAATCCGCGCTATGGAGTACACGACGCTCGGCGACACCGGGACACGAGTCTCGCGGCTCTGCTTCGGCACGTGGCGCTTCGGAAAGGAAAGCGACGGCACCGTCGAGACCGACCGCGAGGAGGCCCGTCAGCTGCTCGACGCCTGCTGGGACCACGGGATCAACTTCATCGATACCGCGAACGTCTACGGCGATCCGAACGGCACGAGCGAGCGTTGGATCGGCAAGTGGCTCGAAGACCGCGACGATGTCGCCCGCGAGGACCTCGTCGTCGCCTCGAAAGTCTACTTTCCCTTCGACGGTCGCGGCGAGCCCGGGCCGAACGACTCCGGGCTCGGGCGGAAACACATCCGCGCACAGATCGAGGGCACCCTCGAGCGACTCGGCACCGACTACCTCGATCTGTACTACATCCACCGCTGGGACGACGACACGCCGATCCGGGAGACGATGCGGACGCTCACCGAACTCGTCCGCGAGGGCAAAGTCCACTATCTCGGCGCCTCGAGCATGGTCGCCTGGAAACTCACCAAGGCGCTGTGGACGAGCGACGTCGAGGGCCTCGAGCGGTTCGACGTGACCCAGCCGATGTTCAACGCGGCGGACACTGACGACGTGAGCGACTATCTCGAGGTCTGTGCCGATCAGAACCTCGCCGTCTGTCCGTACTCGCCGCTCGCGGGCGGCTTTCTGACGGGAAAGTACGAGCGCGACGAGGACGGGGCCGTCGTCGCACCGGACGGCTCGCGGGGAACCCTCTCGGACCTCTTCGAGGACCGCTACACCAGCGAGACCGCCTGGGAAGTGCTCGAGGCCGTCGAGTCCGTCGCCGACGAGGTCGACGCCACCCCGGCGCAGGTGTCGCTCCGGTGGCTGATGGAGCAAGATCGGTTCACTTGCGTTCCGATCGTCGGCGCGCGGACGCCCGACCAACTCTCGGAGAACGTCGGCGCGGTCGAGCTCGAGCTCACCGAGGCGCAGTTCGAACAAATCGACGACGCGCGCGGCGTGGACGACGACGGCTATCGCTGACCCCATCAGTCGTCGACGGGCGACTCTCCATCCGTTGTGGAGCGCGCTCACTTTTCGCACCCACTGCACAGCAACGTCACATCAGCTATCGAATATCGCGTCTGTGCAGTGGCCCACCTCGTCGGCCCGATATAACACCCTGCATTAGATGGGGATCGGGCTATCTGTGAGCGGTGCTAAGTCGGCGTAATGACACGAGACGAACGCATGTCCAGACGGCGGCTGCTCACAGTGACCGGTGTCGCGGCGTCGACGGCGTTCATCGCCGGCTGTGGCGGCGGCAGCGGTGGGAACGGGGGCAACGGGGGCAACGGCGGTACCGAAGACGGTAGCGGCGTGGAGATCGAGCCCGGCACGCAGATCGAATTCGACGGCCAGACGCCCGGCTGGGTCGGCATCGCACCCGACTCGATCGCGGACGAGGACAACCCGACGATCGTTCTTCAAGAGGGGGAAACCTACGAGATTGGCTGGACGACCGGCGACGGCGCTCAGCACAACATCGAAATCAGGGACGAAAACGATGAAGTCGTCGGCGATCTCTCGACGGAGGTCGTCACCGAACCCGAAGATCAGTGGCTCGAGTTCGAGGCGAGCAGCGAGATGGCGACGTACGTCTGTCAGGTCCACCCGAACACGATGATCGGGGATATTCAGGTCGCCGGCGGTGGCGGCGACACCACTGGCGGCAACGAAACCGGCGGCAACATGACCGGAAACGAAACCGGTGGAAACGAGACTGGCGGTAACATGACCGGAAACGAAACCGGCGATAACATGACTGGGAACGAAACCGAGAATCAGACCGGCTAACGGTCGCTACCACCTCAGCTAGCGGCAGTTGCTGTGACCGAAGGGACGGGAAACGCACTTCGTTCGCACTCCTGCCTTACTGTCGACTGCCGACCGTCGGCTCGAGCCCCACGCGATACTCGGTCAGGTTCTCGTAGCCGTCCTCGGTGACGACCACCAGATCCTCGATGCGGACGCCGCCGACCGCGGGGTCGTAGATGCCGGGTTCGATCGAGATCACGTGACCGGCCTCGAGGTCGCCGCCGGAGGGCGAGACGCTTGGCTCCTCGTGGATGTCCAGCCCGACGCCGTGGCCGGTGCTATGGATGAAGCCGGTCTCGGTGTTCGGGTCGCTCCGGAGGGTTTCGTAGCCCGCGTCCTCGATCACGTCGCAGGCCGCGCCGTGCACGTCGGCTCCCGTTACGCCGGCCGCGACGGCCTCGAGGGCGGCCTCGTAGGCCTCGTGGGTCACGTCGTACCGTCGGCGGGCCTCTTCGCCGGGGTCGCCGCGGGCGAACGTTCGTGTCATGTCCGCGAAGTAGCCGGTCTCCTTGTCCCGCGGGAAGATGTCGATCACGATCAGCTCGTCGGCCTCGAGCGGGCCGCTACCGCGATCGTGAGGGTCTGCGCCGTCGGCCCCGCAGGCGACGATGGTCTCGTCTAACGCGCAGCCGTGGCGCAGCAGGGTGATCTCGATCTCCTCTTTGACGTCCTCGCTGGTCAGCGCCTCGCCGTCGCGGACGAGCACGCCGTCCTCGACCTCGGCAGTGGCGAGCAACTCCTCGGCGCTGGCCATCGCGGCCTCGTTCGCCCGCTGGCTCGCCCGGATCTGCTCGACCTCCCACTCCGTTTTCCTCGCGCGGATCTCCGTCACGATCCCCTCGCGTTCGACGGTCACCTCGAGACCGCGCTCGCGAAGCCCGTCTGCGGTTCCCGTCGGGAAGTTCCGCGGCACCGCGATCGAGTCGACGCCGCGGTCCGCGAGAAAAGCCTCGATCGAGCGGATCTTCCCCTCGTACCGGCCGTGTTCGGCCACCAGCCGCTGGTAGTCGTAGTCGGCTCGCCGACTGACCGAGTCCGCGTTCGCCTCCGCACTCGCGCGGCCGTACTCGAGGCCCGAGACGAGCAGGTGGACCCCGTCTCGGGTGACCAGGGTCTGATAGGGATCCGGGGCGGTGAAGCCGGAGACGTACCGCTGGTCCGAATCCGACGCGTCGTCGTCGATCAGGTAGCCGTCCGCGCCCGCCGACTCGAGGTACTCGCGGAGGGGTGCGAGGTCCGCGTCCACGTTCATGCGAGAGTGTGGGACGGGCGGGCACATAATCCCGGGGATCCCGGCGGTCGCGGATCGATTCCGATCCACAGACTTATCAATAAAGGTGGTAATCCCCCGCGTATGAACCGGCGACGGATCCTGGCAGCGGGGGCGGCGGTCGCGCTCGCCGGCTGTGTGACCTATCCTGACAGCGATACCGACGGCGAACCGCCCTCGGGCGAGGAACTGGTCCGGAACGCGGTCGAAACGCGCCGTCACATGCACGATCTCGAGGCGCGACGGACGATGACGGTCGAAACAGAAGACGAGACTGCCGAGCGGGTCGAGCGCGTCGCCCGGCAGCCACCGGCCAAACAGCGCATCGAGGTCGTCGAGTCGACCGATCCCGACGTGCCGGTCGGGGCAGTCACCGTGACGAACCGGGCGACGACCTGGGAGTACAACCCGAAGACGGAGGTGGTGGACAAGCAGAACCATCCGAACAAGGTCGACACTGATCGGACGCGCCTCGTCCTCGAGAACCTCCTCGAGGAGTATCGGCTCAGCTACGAGGGGACCGCGACCGTCGACGGCCGGACGGCCCACGTCGTCGAGACGAAGCCGCCGGCCGAGGATGTCGGCCCGACGATCGATCTCGTCGTCGGGGACACGACCTTCGTCGTCCCGCTGCGTGCGACCGCCGACCCCGAGGCGATGGACGTCACCCGGACCGTCTGGATCGACGACGAGTACCGGTATCCGATCAGAGAGCAAAACACGCTCACCATCGACGGCGAGACGCGCCACGAGTTGACGGTCACGTACGAGGATCTCTCGATCGATACGGGATTGCCACCGGGAACGTTTACCTACGAACCGCCGGCGGACGCGACAGTCGAAACCGACGGCCGCGACCCGGCGGGCGTCTTCGAGTCGCGGACGGCCGCCGAAGAGATCCTGCCGTACGAGTTGCCCGAACCGGACGTGCCCGATTCCTACGTCCTCGACCGAATCACCGTCGTCAAGCGAGCCGAAAACGTCGGTGGCACCACCGCGACGATGTGGTACAACGATCCGAACGTGATCGCGCGCGAACTCTACGTCGCCGTCCGGGAGTATCAGCGGTTCAGCCCCGACGTGCTCGAGGAGATCGATCTCGACGGGCACACCGCCTATCGGCGCGACGGCCGAATTCAGAGCATCTTCTGGACCTGCGGCGGGCTGAGCCACGAGGTCTCGAGTCTCACCGACGACTCGCCGCTACTCGAGATCGCGTCGTCCGTCGGCTGCCCGTGACGCGTCGTCACCGCCTCCGATTTCTGTCGCTTGATCCCGATCAACCGATGTGCGGTGGCGCGCGCTGTCGGCTGTCTGAGTGCGAGCGAAGGCAGCCGACGACTCCGTGCGAGGGATGAGCGCGTGACTGAGAGGAACGAGCGCATCGGCTGGGGAGGGCGTGGTGATCCCTCGTGTCCACGATAGCAGGACGCTTTCTTCGCCCCTCCCAACCACAGCGTCTGTACGCGCGTTCCCTGGCCAAGAAGGTCGACCCACAGAGTCCCTTCACGGCTCATCGCCCTTTTCTCGAGACTTCGAGGATCGGTATCGGTAAGACGGGGCCACTCCACAGGGCGACCATGAACGTCACCATCGCGCCCTCGAACGTCGCGGGGACGGCCCGCGCACCGCCCTCGAAGAGCTACACCCACCGGGCGATCCTCGCGGCGGGCTACGCCGACGGGGCCACCGTCCGCGACGCGCTCTGGAGCGCGGACACGCGGGCGACCGCCCGCGCCGTCGACTTGTTCGGCGGCGCGGTCGACCGACGAGACGACGGCACCCTCGAGATCGACGGCTTCGACGGCCGCCCCGACGTGCCGGCGGACGTGATCGACTGCGCGAACAGCGGGACGACGATGCGTCTCGTCACCGCCGCGGCGGCACTCGCCGACGGCACCTCGGTGCTGACCGGCGACGAGTCGCTGCGCTCGCGACCCCAGGGGCCGCTGCTCGAGGCCCTGACCGACCTCGGCGCCGAGGCGTACAGCACCCGCGCCAACGGACAGGCGCCGCTGGTGGTCACCGGTCCGCTCTCGGGCGGCGAGGTGTCGATCCCCGGCGACGTCTCCTCGCAGTACATCACTGCCTTACTGCTGGCCGGCGCGGTCACCGACGAGGGGCTCGCGATCGACCTCGAGACGGCCCTCAAGTCCGCGCCCTACGTCGACATCACGCTCGAGGTTCTGGACGCCTTCGGCGTCGACGCACGGAAAACGGACTGCGGATTCGAGGTCGACGGTGGGCAATCATACGCGCCCGCGGGTGGTGAGTACGCGGTCCCCGGCGACTTCTCGTCGATCTCGTACCCGCTGGCTGCGGGCGCGATCGCCGGCGACGCGGACCAGGGCGTCCGCATCGAGGGCGCGAACCCGAGCGCGCAGGGCGATACCGCCATCGTCGAGATCGTCGAGCGGATGGGCGCGGACGTGGACTGGGACCGCGACGCAGGGACGATCGACGTGTCGGCGGCCTCGCTCTCGGGGATCGAGGTCGGCGTCGAGGACACGCCCGACCTCCTGCCGACGATCGCGACACTGGGGGCGGTCGCCGACGGCGACACGACGATTACGAACGCCGAGCACGTCCGCTACAAGGAGACCGACCGCGTGAGCGCGATGGCCGAAGAACTGGGCAAGATGGGCGTCGAGACGACCGAGGAGCGCGACTCGCTGACGATCCACGGCGGCGAGTCGACGCTCGAGGGCGCGACCGTCTCCGGCCGCGACGACCACCGGATCATCATGGCGCTCGCGCTGGCCGGCCTGGTCGCCGACGGCGAGACGACTATCGAGGGCGCCGACCACGTCGACGTCTCGTTCCCCGGCTTCTTCGAGTTGCTCGAGGAGTTGGGCGTCGAACTCGAGCGCCGACGCTGACGGCCGACCGGTCAGGGCCTGCGGGGGTCCGGGCGAGTAGCTCGAGGGACGGCGACGTGGCGAGCCGGCGAAACATGTGTCCGAGCGCGATTTTATATCCGAGCGACAGCATACGTCGAATCGATGGGGGACGGCGACGACGAGTCCGAAATGGGAGAACTGGAGTTCCTGCTGACGCGATACCAGCAGCTCATCGACCACCAGATGGGGAACAACAATATCATCCACACGACGTTCTACCTGAGTTTCGTCTTCTTCGGTGTCCTGCTCGGCGTCGTGCCTCGAACCGAACTGCGGCTCGCGCGGGCGGCGCTGTACGTCTTCGCGGCGGCCATCTTCGTCTCGATGTTCATGTGGACGCGGACGTACATCAACGACAGAGACGTAACGGAGGCAAAGCGGAACGCGATCCTTCGCGAACTGAACGAGGGCAGTTACTCGTGTGGCGATCTCGAGTCGGTCGAGCGGTTCTTTCCCGACCCGGGATTTCAGCGCCGCGAACGATGGTCGAAAGGCCGCCGAAAGGAACTCCTGTTACAGGCATACTATCTCGCGCTCGCCGCGCTCTCGGTGGCACTCCTCCTCGTCGAGTATCTGCTGATTCCGTCTCTCGCGCTCTGATCTGGATTACTCTCGCGCGAACGGCCGGTAACGACTCTCGTCTGTGCTTTTCCGAAAAAGGTAGGTATTTATGTCCACGAAAGATGATGGCATACAATGTCAGCCAACACGCCGGTAATCGTTAGCGCTGTTCGAACCGCTCAGGGTAGAGAAGACGGTGCGCTCGCGGACATCCGTAGCGAAGACCTCTCGATCCCGCTGGTCAACGAGATGCTCGCCGAAACGGGCGTCACGGGCGAGGATGTCGACGACCTGATGTGGGGCTGTGCACAGCAGCGAGCCGAGCAGCGAACGAACATCGCGCGCCAGATCGCGCTCTTCTCGGAACTCGGCGAGGGGGTCCCCGCCACGACGGTCGACCGCCAGTGTGCCTCCTCCGCGCAGGCGATCATCAGCGCCGCCGACTCGATCGCGGCCGGCCGCCATCAGGCGGTCATCGCCGGCGGTGTCGAGAGCATGAGCCGCGTCAAGATGGGCGCGGCCGAAAGTGGCGAGGTGTATCCCGGCCTCGACGAGAAATATGGCATGCGGAACCTCCAGATGGGGATGACCGCCGAGAAGGTCGCCGAGAAGTACGACATCAGCCGCGAGGAACAAGACGAGTACGGCGCACGCAGCCAGCAGCGCGCGGTCGAAGCGACGGAGGAAGGCAAGTTCGACGACGAGATCGTCCCGATCGAGACCGAGGACGGCGTCCACGACGAGGACGAGGGGCTGCGACCCGGTACCACCGCCGAGAAGCTCGCCGAACTCCCGACGGTGTTCAAAGAGGACGGCACGGTCACGCCCGGCAACGCCTCCCAGATCGCCGACGGCGCGGCCGGCGTCATGCTCACGAGCCGCGAATTTGCCGACGAGAACGACCTCGAGGTGCTCGCCGAGGTCGGCACCAGCTACGTCGCGGGCGTCGACCCGACGGTCATGGGCATCGGCCCGGTCCCGGCGACGGAGGGCCTCCTCGAGCGCGCCGGTCGCGACATCGACGACTACGGCCTCGTCGAGATCAACGAGGCCTTCGCCAGCCAGACGCTCTATTCCGCGCGCGAACTGGGGATTCCGATGGACCGACTCAACGTCAACGGCGGCGCAATCTCCATCGGCCACCCGCTTGGCTGCTCCGGCGCGCGCCTGCCGGTGACGCTCGTCCACGAGATGAATCGGGAGGGCGTCGAGCGCGGTATCGCGACCGAGTGCGTCGGCTTCGGTCAGGGTGCGGCGATCGAGTTCGAACTCCCCTGAGACGCTCGAGTTAGCGGTTTTGGTCCAGATTTTGCGAGGCCGGTCGCGAGCGAAGCGAGCGACCCGGCCGAGACAAAAGGTGGTCGCGTCAGGCTGGGGCGATCAAGTTCGAACTCCCCTGAGACGCTCGAGTTAGCGGTTTTTGGTCCAGATTTTGCGAGGCCGGTCGCTCGGTTACGCGATCTGGTACGTGGTCTCGAGATACGAAACGAGTTCTCCGACCAGTCCCGAATCGTACGTCCAGAACCCGTAGAACGCTCCGTCCCGTCGCTCTTCGGCGAGCAACGCGCAGGCCTCCAATGCGTTGCGACCGCCGTCGAATACGACGAACCAGTACTCGCCGAGTTCGCCGTCCGATCCGGAGACGGCCGTGACGCCGTCGGGAATCGTCGCGTCCCACGCGTCCGCGAGAAAGAGCGCGATCGTGAGGCGACTGTGACTTGCCAGCCGTTCGTACACGTCGGCCTGTGGGGCGAGCGCCGCCGGTCGCTCGAAGCCGACGTATAGCTTCCCGGTGCCGATGCGCCACGCCCGCTCTTCGATCTCGCGGGCCGCTGCCAGCATCTGGCGGCGGTCGTAGGACGTAAACAGCGTGTTCTCGAGGAAATCAAAGAGCTCGGAGCGGTCCTGATCGGTCTCGCCGAGTTTCCACGGCGGGTGAATCGTCGGCGAGAGGATCGCCCGAAACTGGTCGACCCCGACTGCGCCGCGGAACGCGCCGTCGCCGCCTCGAACGATGACGAATCCCGTATCGCCGAGTGCGCCGAGCGACCGATGGGTCACGTCGACGTTTCGCGTGTCGAACTGCCGGCGGAGTTCCTCGACGATGGCGTCGTCGTCGGTGTACACCTCGAGGGTCTTCCGTCGCCGTTCGATCGCTTGGATGAACTCGGCGAGGGCGTTCGCGGTCACGACTCGGTCACCCCCAGGGCGTCGGTGACCGCGGTCGGAATCTCGGCGTCGGTGACCGCGTTAGCCTCGGCGTCGAACGCGACGAACCCCAGCGCCTCGAGTCTGGGAAGGATTACGTGATAGAGCTGCGTTCGAATCGGGTCTCGGTCGGACGGCTCGGCGATCGACCCCCGGACGCTGGCGTCCGTAGCGACGACGACATCGGCCAGTTCCTCGAGCGTCACCGTCGGGTGGTCGTGGAGATAGACGATCGCGTACCGCGCGTAGCGATCGGTGAGCAGCCGAAGCACGTCGTCGACGGGGAGTTCACCCGCCGCTGCGCGCAGCACGAACGGATCGGGGTCGAACCGTTCACCGCTCATGTGCGATCGTATGCTATCCAGTCTCAAATAGCTATACGCGGCGTCGGCTCCGCTCGAGCGCGGCTGGCTAATCGAGGGTCGACTCACCGAACCCTCCCACTACTGCTGCCATCGACCGTTCGACTCCGGTTACGGCCACTCGACCGTTTCGTTCGAACCGGCGACGATCGAGACGGTGCCGCTGTCGACGGGAATGCCGTTCTGGTTGTACACCTCGACGGTCACGTCGTACGTATCGCCGTTGACGCCACCCTGCCGTCGGCCCGCCGCCGGATAGACGGCGGTGCCGGTCGGAGCAGCGTCGTTCGATTTCGTCGCGTCGGACCAGTCGTTTGTCGTGTTGTCGAAGCTGACGTCGACCCGCTCGAAGTCCTCGCGCGGGTCGACCTCGTAGTCGACGGTGAACCGGTTGTTCGTCCACTGCTCGTCGTTGGTGACGGTAAAGCCGACGAGCGTCGGATCGTTTTCGTCGCCGAGGTCGTCGCCCGGCGGGTCCGATCCGGTGGCGGTGGTCGTGATCTCCGTGTAGAGGTCGGTCACTTCGCCCGACTCGTCGTAGACGCGAAACCGGAACTCGTAGGTGTCTCCCCCGGCCCCGCCGTCGCTGCCGCCGCCTGACGGATACGAGATCGTCGCCTCCGTCGTCTCCTCGACGTAGGTCGTTTGCCCGATGTAGCCGGCGTCGACGTTCTCGACCTCGAGTTCGACCCGGTCGAAGTTCGGAACCCGAGTCACGCGGTAGGAGATCGTAAACGCCGCGTTGCCGTTTCGCGTGTCGTCCCGAATCCGCTGTTTGAGCGACGGCCCGGCGGTGACGGCCACGCGTCGCTCGAGCGAGAGCCCCATCGCGTCCCGCGATGCGCCGATATCGAACGCCAGCGCATCAGGGCCGGTCGGGCTAGCCGAATCCACGGACACGAGGACCGAACGAGTCACGCCGCTGTCGATCGAGAGGTCGGACGCCGAGAGGGCTCCCTGGGCCGGGGTTTGCAGTGCGAGCGATACGTCGAGCGGGGTACCGGTGTTGTTCGTGAGATCGACCAGTTGCTGGTCGTCCCGGCCGGCCTGCACCGACGACGCGAGCTCGAGTCCGAGCAGGGCGTCGCCGTCGTCGGCGGACGCCACGGAGATCGGTCGATCGGCGTCGACCGCCGAGAACGCCCCCGTTTCGCCGAGCAACAGGAGTCCACCGCTGACGACGGACCCTTTCGCGAGCAACCGGCGTCTCGTCGTGCTCCCTCGCGTTCGCTTCCGACGACGCCCCATGTAGATATCAGTACAACTTACTGTCTCCGGCTGGATGAAGTTGTCGGCCCGTCGAGTCTCGATGGTTCGACGGTCGGTCGACGGTGACGGACCGGTCTGCGTTCGTCCGCGAATCCTGCAGGGCTAAGTGGCCCCGCCTCCGAGGACGTGGTAATGAACGGCAACCGCTTCGGTCGCCTCTTTCAGGTGACCACGTTCGGCGAGAGCCACGGGGAGGCGATGGGCTGTACCGTCTCGGGCTGTCCGGCCGGCCTCGAACTCTCCGAGGAGGACATTCAGGCGGATCTCGACCGCCGGAAACCGGGCCAATCGATGATCACGACCAGCCGCGGCGAACCCGACGACGTCTCGATCAAATCCGGCATTCAGGACGGCTACACGACCGGGACGCCGATCGGGATGGTCATCCAGAACAAGGACGCCCGCTCGGGCAAGTACGAGCCCTTTATTACCGCACCCCGGCCGAGCCACGGCGATTTCACTTACTCGGCGAAGTTCGGCACACGAAACTGGGGCGGCGGCGGCCGTTCGTCGGCCCGCGAGACCGTCAACTGGGTCGCAGCCGGCGCAATCGCGAAAAAGCTCCTCGAGCGTGAGGGGATCGAACTCAAGGCACACGTCAACCAGATCGGCGATATCGAAGCGCCCGAGGTGAGCTTCGAGGAACTGCTCGAGCACTCCGAGGAGAACGACGTGCGTTGTGCCCACCCAGAGACCGCCGCGGAGATGCAGGACCTGATCGAGGAGTATCAGGAGGAAGGCGACTCGATCGGCGGCAGCATCTATTTCGAGGCGCAGGGCGTCCCGGTCGGCCTCGGCGCGCCGCGGTTCGACTCCCTCTCCGCGCGGCTCGGACAGGCCATGATGGCGGTGCCGGCGACGACCGCCTTCGAGTTCGGCCTCGGCCGGGAGGCCCGCGAGTGGACCGGCAAGGAGCGCAACGACGATTGGGAGTTCGACGACGAAGGGAATCCGACACCCGTCGAGAACGACCACGGCGGCATTCAGGGCGGTATTTCGTCGGGTGAACCGATCTACGGCGAGGTCACGCTCCACGCGCCCACGTCGATCCCCAAGAGCCAGCAGACCGCCGACTGGGAGACCGGCGAGATCAAAGAGGAGAAAGTCATCGGCCGCCACGATCCCGTCCTCCCGCCGCGGGGCGTCCCCGTCGTCGAAGCGATGTTGGCGCTGACGCTGGTCGACTTCATGCTGCTGTCGGGCCACATCAACCCCGACCGCGTCGACGATCAACCCGGCGAGTACGATACGGACTACCACCCGAGCAACCCGCGAAACGAGTAACTCGAGCGCCGCCGATCGTCGTCGCCGGAACTGAATCGCGGATATGGAGGCGTAACACCTAATCCGTCGCCCGTGGGCAACGATGTATGCGGGATTTTCACGTCCACTCGAACTACTCGGACGGCAACTTCCTCCGGTCGATGGTCCGCGCCGCCGAGTCGGCCGGCCTCGAGGGGGTGGGGTTCGCCGATCACTGCAACGTGGCCTCGCGCGACCGCCACGAGTCGATGCGCAGCGTCTACGGCTTCAACCTGGATCTCACCTACGAGCGCCGGCGGCAGGGGATCGAGCGGTTGCGTCGCGACTTCGAGATCGACATCTACGACGCGGTCGAGATGGACTACGACCGGCGCGACGAGGACGCTATCGACGCCTTCCTCTCGGAAGCGGGGTTCGACTACGCGGTGGGGAGCGTCCACGACGTGGACGGCAAGAACGTGCAAATCGCGTCGCACTTCGCGGAGATGACCGACCGCGAACGCGACGCGATCGTCGACCAGTACTTCGACAAACTGGTCGCGCTCGTCGAGTCGGAACTGTTCGATATCGCGGCCCATCTCGACCTGCTCGAGCGAACGGAGCCGCTGCGAGGCCGAGCAACCGAAGAGCATTACCGGCGCGTCGCACGGTCGCTGGCGGATTCGCGGACGGTCCCCGAGATCAACGCCGGTCGGGCGCTGACCGACGCCGAGGTCGTCCACCCCTCCGAGACGTTCCTGTCGGTCCTACGTGAGCACGACGTGGGCGTCACCGTCGGCACCGACTCGCATCACCCGACCGAGATCGGCGACCGCGCCGACTTCCTCGCCGAGTTCGTCGACGAGGTCGGTCTCAGACCGGTCGCGCCCGAAGGTCTCGGTCGAGATTTCTGAACCGATCTCTCCCGTCGCCGGAGTGAACGCAGCGAAACCGACCAATAGTTCCCGACGAATGTACCGATTGGTGGTCGATCACTCGGCCATTATAATGGTCTTTAACACATATTCTTAAGTGTACGTCCATTCTTCACGAAAGATCCTTGGTAATCTATAGCAAAGGCTTTAGGTTCGGTAGTGCGAAAATCCGCATACGGTCGGCCCATCGGCCACTGATCACTATGACTAGCGACGAACTCATCTGGCGAATCGCGGGCGGTTCCGGCGACGGGATCGACTCGACGAGCCAGAACTTCGCGAAGGCGCTGATGCGCTCGGGGCTCGACGTGTTCACCCACCGTCACTACCCGTCACGGATCCGGGGCGGTCACACCTACGTCGAGATACGAGCCGCGGACCACGAGGTACAGTCACGCGGCGACGGCTACAACTTCCTGCTCGCGCTGGGCGACTCGTTCGCCCGAAACCCGAAGGAAGAGGCCTACTACGGCAACGAGGAGCTCAAACCGCTCTCGGAGAACTTAGACGATCTCCGCGAGGGCGGGATCATCGTCTACGACGAGGGGCTCATCGACGACGAAGAGGTCGCCGATATCGATCTCGAGGCCCGTGCCGAGGAGAACGATTGGCACGTCTTCCCGATGGACCTCCGGGCGCTGGCCCGCGAACACGGCCGCGAGGTCATGCGAAACACCGCCGGCGTCGGCGTCACCGCGGCGCTGTTGGAGATGGACCTCGGGCACATCGAGGACCTGATGGAAGACGCCATGGGCGGGGACATCCTCGAGGCGAACCTCGAGATCCTCCACGAGGCCTACGACACGATCAACGAGGAGTACGACTTCGAGCACGAGCTGCGCGCGCCGGAGGGCTCTCACGACACCGAGCAGGCGCTGCTGTCGGGCTCGAACGCGATCGCCTACGGCGCGATCGACGCGGGCTGTCGGTTCATCGCCGGCTACCCGATGACGCCGTGGACGGACGTGTTCACCATCCTCACCCAGAACTTCCCCGACATGGGTGGTATCTCCGAACAGGTCGAAGACGAGATCGCCGCCGCGGCGCTGGCACTTGGCGCGAGCCACGCCGGCGCGAAGGCCATGTCCGGCTCCTCTGGCGGCGGCTTCGCGCTGATGAGCGAACCGCTCGGGCTCGCCGAGATGACCGAGACGCCGCTGGTCCTCGTCGAGTCGATGCGCGCTGGCCCCTCGACCGGGATGCCGACGAAACCAGAACAGGGCGACCTCGAGTTCGTCCTCTACACCAGTCAGGGCGACTCCTCGCGGGTCGTCTTCGCCCCCGGCAACATCGAGGAGGCCTACGAGCAGACCCGACTCGCCTTCGAGATCGCGTGGGACTACCAGCTCCCGTCGATCATCATCTACGACCAGAAGCTCTCGGGGGAGAACACCAACGTCGACGTCGAGTTCTTCGACCGCGATCCCTCGCCGGATCTGGGTGCGACGCTGACCGAGGAGGAACTGAAAGAGGCAGCCCACGACGCGAGCGGGAAGTTCAAGCGGTTCAACTACGACGAGGCCGAGAACAACGTCTCCCCGCGGTCGCTGCCCGGTCAGCAGGGCGGGCGCTACCTCGCGACCGGCAACGAGCACTCGCCCGTCGGTCACATCAGCGAGGACCCCGACAACCGCGTCGCACAGATGACCCGCCGCATCGAGAAACTCGAGTCCATTCGCGAGGACCTCGACGAGGAACACGCGTCGAACCAGACGTACTTCGGCGACGAGACGGCCGAATACGGCATCATCACGTGGGGGTCCTCGCAGGGTGCCGTCGCGGAGGCCGTCGAACGGCTCAACGAGAACGGTTACCCCGTCAAGGGGCTCGGCGTCTCCGATATGATGCCGTTCCCCGAGCGAGAGGTCACCGACTTCCTCGAGAGCGTCGACGAGGCGATGGTCGTCGAGATGAACGCCACCGCGCAGTTCCGCGGGCTGATCCAGAAGGAACTGGGCCGGTTCGGCGACAAACTGACCAGCCTCCTGAAATACAACGGCAACCCCTTCGAGCCCGCCGAGATCGTCGAGGGCTACGAGGTCAACCTCGAGGGAGAGGATCGCCAACCGACCGCACAGGTGCGAATCGAACCCGCTGCAGGTGACTGAACAATGAGTGCATTCAACGCAATCGGTGAGGAACGGGAGATCGACCGGGACGAGTTCACGCCCGGCGTCGAACCGCAGCCGACCTGGTGTCCGGGCTGTGGCGACTTCGGCGTCCTGAAGGCGCTGAAACAGGCCCTGCCGGAGGTCGGCAAGAACCCTGAAGAGGTGCTGACCGTCACCGGGATCGGTTGTTCCGGCAAGCTGAACAGCTACCTGGACACCTACGGCTTCCACACGATCCACGGCCGGTCGCTGCCCGTGGCTCGCGCCGCGAAACTCGCGAACCCCGAACTCGAGGTCATCGCCGCCGGCGGCGACGGCGACGGCTACGGGATCGGCGGCAACCACTTCATCCACACGGCCCGGGAGAACCACGATATGACCTACATCGTGTTCAACAACGAGATCTTCGGCCTGACGAAAGGCCAGACCTCGCCGACCAGCCCGAAGGGCCACAAATCCAAGACCCAGCCCTCGGGCAGCGCGAAGACGCCGCTGCGGCCGCTGTCGCTCTCGCTGAACGCCGGCGCGAGCTACATCGCCCGGACCGCCGCCGTCAATCCGAATCAGGCCAAGGAGATCATCAAAGAGGCCATCGAACACGACGGCTTCGCCCACATCGACTTCCTGACGCAGTGTCCGACGTGGAACAAGGACGCCCGCCAGTACGTGCCCTACATCGACGTCCAGGAGTCCGATGACTACGACTTCGACGTGACCGACCGGCGCGAGGCCGCCGAGATGATGCACGAGACCGAGGACGTGCTCAACGAGGGTACGGTCCTGACCGGCCGCTACTACGTCGACGAGGATCGGCCCTCCTACTCCGAGGAGAAACACGCCGTCGGCGAGATGCCCGACCAACCGCTGGCGGAGCGCTACTTCGACGACGACGCCGAGTGGGAGCGCAGCTACGACCTGCTGGACCGACACACCTGAGCCGGCCGTACCCGCACACGGTCGATCGGCCCCGTATCGGCCGTTGACCGCCGCGTCACGTACGATATCCGTCGTTTTCGTATACAAAAGATATTTTTCCGCCGGAGCAAAACATACTCCCATGAGCACTCAGGCGACGGAAGATCGTATCCTCGAAGTTCTCGAGGAGGACGCGCAGGCGTCCTACGCCGAAATCGCCGACCGGGCGAACGTCTCGAAGCCCACGGTGAGAAAGTACATCAACCAACTCGAGGAGGAGGGGGTCATCGTCGGCTACTCGGCCGACATCGACCCGAAGAAGCTCTCGAGCCAGACGATCGCGTTGGTCGGACTCGACGTGGCGAGCGAGCGCTACGTCGAGGCAACGCAGGCGATCAAAGCCCTGGACGAGGTCGAGGCGTTGTACAGTTCCAGCGGCGACCACATGCTGATGGCCGAAGTCCGTGCCGAGGACGGCGACGCACTCGGCGAGATCATCTCCGAGGAACTGCTCGAGATCGAGGGCGTCACCGCGGCCCATCCGTCTTTCCTGCAGGAGCGGCTGAAGTAACATCCGGATCCGTCGTCAGCGATCGTCGGGGCCTACGTCTTCCCGCTGGCCGCCGTAGAGGGAGCCATGCCGACGTACCAACGCGAGACGACCGTCGACTCCCCGTTCGAAGACGTCTGGGCGTTTCACTCACGCGTCTCCGGCCTCGAAGGGGTGACGCCCGACTGGCTGGGCCTGCGCGTCGAACGCGTCATCGGGCCGGACGGCGAGGCGAACCCGCACGTCCTCGAGCCGGGCGCGGAGGTGGCGCTGTCGATCCGTCCGTTCGGGGTGGGGCCGCGCCAGCACTGGACCTCCGTCATCACGGACCGCGAACGGAACGCGGGCTCGGCGTACTTCCGCGACGAGATGGTTTACGGACCGTTCGACCGGTGGGAGCACACGCACTCTTTCCACGCCGACGGCGACCGGACGATCCTTCGAGACCGCGTCGAGTACGAACTCCCGCTGGGCGGGCTCGGCGACGCGATCGAGCCCGTCTCGAAGCCCGGCTTCGAGGCCATGTTCCGCGCACGCCACCGGCTGGCGAAAGCGCGACTCGAATGAGGACAGACGGCCCCTCGGAGCGGCGCATTCGATAGCCGGACCAAACCGGCTTTGATCGCCGAGCGGGTAGTCGCGAGTATGACTGAACGCGGGGGACTCGAGCGGCGACGACTGCTCGGCGCGCTCGGAGCGGGGGCGGCCGTCGGGATCGCGGGCTGTCTCGGCGGGTCCGGGGACGACACCGATGACTCCGGCACCGACGACGAGCGGGCGCAAGTGTACGAACCGACCCACGAGGGCGTCGACGAGGGACCGATCGAGTTCACCGAGAACCAGCGCTGTGCGGTCTGTGGCATGACGCCGACCGACTACTTCGGGAAGGGCCAACTCGTCCACGAAAACGGACTCGCGGCGGTCTTCGACTCCCCGGGCTGTCTGTTCGCCTACAAGGTTTCGTCGACGCCCGACTCACCGGTCGCCGACGCGTGGACGACTGACTACGAAACCGGTGACCTCATCGACGCGACCGCGGCGTACTTCGTGCTGATCACCGACGAGCAGGCCGCCGAGGACCCGATGGGGATCGATCCGCGCCCGTTCGCTGCGCGCGAGGACGCGACGGCCTTCCTCGAGGAGTGGACCGCCGAGGACCTGACCGAGGACGATATCATCGTCGGGCTCGAGTCCGTCGACATGGATATCGCGGCGATCTACCGCGGTAGTCGGCTGCCGATCGAGTAGCGAGCGGGCGCGTCGACGCCCAGCCCGAACGCGGTTCCGGAACCCGTTTGATCCTCCGAGCGAGTGCGATACGACGTGACCACCGACCGCGAGACGACGCCGCTGATTGCGCTCGCCGTCGCCGTGTTCGCGACGAGCACCAGCGCAATCTTGGTCCGCTGGAGCGCGGCGCCGAGTTCCGTCGCCGCCTTCTACCGGGTGCTCTTTACGACGGCGCTGGTCGCGCCGATCGCCGTCGGCAGACACCGCGGTGCGTTCACGCAGCTCTCGAGACGCGATCTCGGGGGCGCGGTCGTCGCCGGCGCGGCGCTGGCGGTCCACTTTGCGGCCTGGTTCGAGAGCCTCGCGCACACGACCGTCGCCGCGAGCGTCACGCTGGTCCAGAGCCAGCCGATCTTCGTCGCGATCGGCGCGGGGCTCTTCCTCGGCGAGCGGATCGGCCCGAAAACGGTGCTGGGCGTCCTCGTTGCCATCGTCGGCGCGGCCGTCATGTCGGTCGGCGATGCCGGGTTCGCGGGCCTCTCCGACGCGACGCTGTACGGCAACGCGCTCGCGGCCCTCGGTGCGGTGACCGTCGCCGGCTACGTGCTGGCCGGCCGCTCGATCCGCCAGCGCGTGACGCTTTTCCCCTACGTGACCGTCGTCTACGGCGTCTGTGCGGTCGCGCTGTTCCTCCTCGTCGGCGTGCAGGGTCACGCGTACGTCGGCTATCCCGCTCGGGAGTGGCTGCTCTTTCTCGCACTCGCCGTCGGCCCCGGTATCATCGGCCACACGGTGAGCAACTGGGTGCTCGAGCACCTCGAGTCGGTCGTCGTTAGCGTCGCCTGGCTCGGCGAGCCCCTGGGCGCGACCCTGCTCGCGGCCGTCTTGCTCGGCGAGTATCCGAGCGCCGTCGCGGCCCTCGGTGCAGTCGTCGTGATCGCCGGAATAGCCCTCGTGACGCTCGAGCGGGCGCGATAGCGCGTTCTCCTCTCGACGGAAGACGGGCTCCAGGCGAAAAAATCGATGCGCGGGCTACTGGACGTTTATTTCGCCGATGGCGTCGAGCTGTGCCTGGTCGAGATAGACGCCCATCTCCTCTCTGGCGACGAACTCGACGGTCTGTTCCCCGCCCGCCTGATTCAAGAAGTCGGACCGGACGTAGGTGGTCAACTCGTTGGTATCGCCGCCGCTGGCGATCACGAGGTTGTGGCCGGGCAGCGGCTGGTAGTGTCGATTCTCGCCGGACGGCTGCGCGCGCCCGATCGTGTTCTCCCACTCGATCGCGTAGGTCTCGCCGGCCTCGAGTTCCAGCGTCGGGTTCGCCTGATCGGCGATGCTATCGGGCGAGACGCCGACCCACTGACCGTCCTCGAGGCGCATCCCGAAGGTGGTCGTCGGTTCGCCGGGTTCGATCTGCGGCAGCGTGACGGTCACTTCCTGATCGCCGCCGTCGATCGTCACCGTCTCGGAGACCTGTTCGTAGCCGTACGTCCAGGCCTGGAGTTCGTACTCGCCGTTTCCGAGTAAGTCGAACCGGGCCAGCGCCTGCTGGTCTTCGGCCTGCTCGGCTGGATCCGGTCGCGCGGCGACGTTCGAGAACGAGTGCCTGTCGTCGAGGGTGACCTCGGCGCCGAGGGGGTCGCCGCCCTCGGTCTCGACGTGGACCACCAGCTCGTGGGACTCGTCGGGGCTAATCAGTTCGATCGGGCCGCGCATTTGGGCCGGATGGGGCGCACAGAAGTACTCCGACATCTCCTCGGAGGCTGTGAACTCGAGGGCGACGGTTTCTCCCTGTTCGGACACCGTCTCCGTGGACTCGAGGATCTCGCCCTGATCGCCGACCGCGCTGCCGCTGGTGATGTTGAAGTTGTGCGTCGCGCCGTCGCCGTTCGTCCAGATGACCCGGTGCTGTTCGCCTTCGATCAGTCGCAGCGGCGGGTTCGAGACGGCGTCGATCTCGTGGGGGGCGACCCCCATCCAGCCGCCGACGATACCGAGCAGTGAGAACGTCCGCCCCTCGCCGTCGTTCTGTACGGCCGGGAGCGTGACGTCGACCGCGTCGCGGTACGCGCCTGCGGTGCCGGCGGCCGCGGCCGTTCCTGTCAGCGCCGCCGTCCCCTTCAGCACGCCGCGACGCGAAACGTCGCGTGAACGTTGATCGTTCGTCATGGTTTGTGTGTCAATCGTGTTGGTGTCTGTTAGCCGCTCATCGAGAACACGGCGAGCGTGTCGCCGCGCGGTCCCTGGCGGAGCCAGCCGCTGCCGCCGACCTGGACGGCGACGTACTGTCTCTCCGTGCCGGGGTCGTACCAGCTCATCGGCGAGGCGCTGATCGGCACGTCGAAGCCGTACTGCCAGAGCCGTTCGCCGGTCTCGCCGTCGTACGCGATGAGGTTCCCGTTCTGGGTCCCGTTGAACACGAGTCCCGTCGCCGTCGACAGCGAGCCGCCCCACATGTACCGTCGCTCCTCGCTCTCGATCCAGTCGCGCCAGACGCGCTCGCCCGTCGCGGGATCGACCGCTGCGAACGCGGTCATGTTCCCGTTCCACTCGTCGGGCATCTCGGAGGCCGGATCGTCCAGCCCGCCGCCCCAGTACGGATCGCCCTCGGAGAACTCCTCGTACCGCCAGTAGAGGTCCTGCGGGAAGTTCTGGTGGATGACGTACACCAACTCCGTCGCCGGGTTGTACGACGGCGGCTGCCAGTCGTTGCCCCCGGGCGCGCCGGGAACGAACGGGACCCGCTCGTCCTCGCTGATGTGAGGGATCATCCGCCACATGTTGATGTGCTGGCAGATCTCCTGGCTGCGCTCGCGGAGCCGTCCCGAGTCGGCGTCGAGCAGGAACACCCAGCCGGCCTTGTCGGAGCCGACGACGATGTCGCGCTGGCCGTCCGCGCCGGTCACGTCGCGGAGTAACACCCGCGGTGCGATGGCGTCGTAGTCCCAGACGTCGTGGGGGCTGCCCTGGTACCCCCACTGCATCTCACCGTTCTCGAGATCCATCGCGATCGTCCCGCAGGTGGGGAAGTTCGGTCCCGGTCGGACCGTCCCGTCGAAGTCCGGCCCGGGGTTCGCGACCGCCGTGTAGAGCACGTCTCGCTCCTCGTCGATCGTCGGCGTCATCCAGGTCGTGCCACAGCCGTGTTCTCGGCTCGCGCCGATCCACTCGTCCTCGGGGAGCGTCTCGCTCTGCCACTGGATCTCGCCGCTTTCGGCGTCTACGGCGGCCATGAATCCGACGACGCCGTACTCGCCGCCGGCGCTGCCCGTGTAGATCGTCCCGTCGCGGATCACCGGCGCCCACGTCGCGGAGTAGCCCTCCTCGTGGTCGGCGGTGGACGTGTACCAGACCTCCTCGCCGGAGTAGCGGTCCAGCGCGACGACGCCCGAGTCGAGCGTCGTCATGTACACCTTGTCGCCGTAGACGGCGGCCCCGCGGTTGTTATCGTCACAGCAGAGTTCGACCCCGATCGGCGGCGCGTAGGTGTAGCTCCAGAGGACCTCGCCCGCGCGGGGGTCGATCGCCTTGATGTGGTTCGGCCCGTTCGTCTGGTACATGATCGGCGGGTCGCCCGGTACCACGATGGGCGTTCCCTCCATGCTCGAGCCGGTCCCGACCGACAGCTCGTACTCGAGCTCGAGGTCGCCGACGTTCTCGGGCGTGATGACGTCGGCGGTGGTGGCCCGGTGCTGTTCGTAGTTCCCGCCGTACATGAGCCACGCCTCTGGGTCGTCCCCCGAGTTGCTCAGCATCTCCTGCGTGACGTCGTCGTTCTGAATGCGACCGATGTCGTGCTGTTCGGTCACCGAGTCTTCGGGGCCGCCGACCAGCGTATAGCCGTCCTCGATCTCTTTCAGTTCGATGTCGCGTGCGGCCTGTACCGCCCTGTCGTTGCGTAGTGCCATGCGTGATCACCTCAGTTCGCTCGGCGCGCGCACGTCGTCCGTGATGTAGAAGACGTCGTGCAGGATGTCTTCCTGGCTGACGATCTGTACCGCCGTCCCCGCGGTGAGCGCGGCCGTCAACTGTTCGTCCGTGAACCGGCCGTCCGCGGCCAGATCGCGGGCCGCCGTCGCCGACACGAACAGCCCGCCCAGCATCGCCTTCACGTCCCTGACCGCGTCGTCGAGGATCGTGTCGGTGACCATTACCTCGTTCTGCCAGAGGTGCCTGTCGAGCCCGCGGATCCAGAGCAAGGCCCCGCCCATCGCGCGGCGGTGCAGCGGCGGGACGTTCTCGGTGTCGAACTCGACGCCCCCCGGGATCTGGTTCGATGGAACCCAGCGCGCCAGCCGTTCGTCGTTGTTCGCGACGGCGATCAGCAGCGCCGTTTTCTCCGCCTCGTCGAAGCCGACGTCGTCGAGCGCCGACGACAGCGGCTCCGCCAGAACCAGTTCGCGCGCCGTCTCCTCGATGTGGTCGGCCGTGAATCGGGGCAGGTTCCCGTCGAGGCTCTCGAAGAAGCCCACGTCGACCAGGTGGTCGTAGAGGCGCCAGCCCGGCTCAGCGACCGCCGTATACAGTCCCTGTGGCTCGTCCGGTACCCCCTCGGCTCGCACGTCCGGTAACCGTCTGATCTGCTCCGCGACGTTCTCCCGTTCCCGCTCGAGCAACTCGGGATCGAGTCGTTTCTCGAGGGCGGCCCGAATCGCCTCGCCCCGGGAGGCGAACGACGAGTCGGACCGCGGTTCGATCTGTCCCGCCAGCCGCGTCCACGTCACGTCCCCGTCTCCCGGCGTCTCGACGCCGAGTGTCGTCGCCAGATCGCGTCGTTCCGCGGCCGTCGTGTCTACTGCAGTTGATATGTGTGGCATGATACCACAACACATAAAACGCCACCGGGACTTCTGTTAATGCTTATCAATGTATTCCGGTCGGATACGGAATATCTAAATGAACGTCCGAGAACGGAAGTAAGATCTCGTTAACAGGTCCATAGATAGAAACGAGATTCACAGCGGATAACCGCCGTGAACCGGACCCGGCGTCCGCTCGCGATGCGTGCCACCGCTTCGAGTCGCTCGCCGCGGCGGTCGCGATTTTTCACCGTCCGACGCGTACCGATCGATAGTGGTTCCCGGTGATCGATCTCCGCGATACGCTCGCGCGACTCGAGCGGCCCGAGTACATCGGTGAGAACCGGTGTACCCCGTGTACCGCGGTAAACGTCGTGCTCTCGTTCGCCCTCGCGGCCGCGATCGGCGCAGCAGCGTCGCCGTTCGCCGGCGCGCTCGCGCTCGGCGTCTCGCTGGTGCTGGTCCGACTCCGGGGGTATCTGATCCCGGGGACGCCGACGCTTACCCGGCGATATCTTCCCGAGCCCGTCCTCGAGCGCTTCGGGAAATCGCCCGCGAGCGCGCCGACGGTCGAGACGGTGACGCCCGCCGAACTCGCGTCCGTCCTGACCGCCGCCGATGTCGCGACCGACGGGACGGACGAGCTTCGGCTAACCCCGTCGTTTCGCGCCCGGTGGGACGACCGGCTCTCGAGCGACGGCGCGACGACTCCGGGGAGGGACGCGGTGCGGTCGGCCCTCGGCGTCGACGACGTCGATCGACTCGGCGATGCGTCGTTCGAACTCGAGGGCCGGCAGCGCGTCGGATGGGTGTCGCCCGCGGCGCTCGCGGCCGACGCCGCCGCGGCGGCCGAACTCGAGGATCGGATCGACGGCTGGGACCGCCTCGAGGCCGACGAGCGTCGCGACCTCCTGACGGGGCTGCGACTGCTACGAGATCGCTGTCCGGCCTGCAGCGGCCCGGTGGTCGCGACGACCGAGCGCCTCGAGCACTGCTGTCGGCGACCCCGAATCGCCGTCCGGGCTGCCTGCGACGCGTGCGACCGGCCGCTGGTCGATCTCGTCGTCGCCGAGTCGATGGCGGCGACGTGGCTCGAGCTGGCGGGAGTGGGGACTGCGGACGGCTCGAGCGCTGCCGGCTGAGCACCGGGCCGTAACTCAGTCGTCAGCGCTCGCGTCGGCGGGTTCGATCCCGACGTCGATCTCCGCGGCGGCGGCCTTGTACTCGGGGATCTTCGCTCGCTCGTCGAGGACGTGGTTCGTGAGTCGGTTGGCCGAGGCGGCCGCGAAGTGCGGCGTCGTCCAGACGACGCCCTCCTTGGTGTCCTCGGTGACGTGGGCCTCGAGCGTGATCTCGCCGCGCCGCGAGCGCAGCCGGACCGTCTCGCCGTCTTCGATGCCGTAGCGCTCGGCGTCGGCGGGGTGGACATCGACGAAGTTCTCCGGGTGCTGGCGGTTGAGCGTCGGCGACCGCGTGCTCATCGTTCCGGTGTTGTAGTGCTCCTCGAGCCGCGCGGTGGTGAGGATCAGCGGATACTCGTCATCGGGCGTCTCGGCCGGCGGCTGGTGTTCGACGCCCTCGATGTGGCCCAGCCCGCTCTCGGTGTCGAACGACTCCTCGTAGAGGAAGGGGTCGCCCTCGTCGCCGGGCTCGTAGCAGGGCCAGTGGAGCCCCTCCTCGCCCAGCAGGTCGTAGGTCATCCCGTGGTAGCTCGGACAGACCTGCCGGAGCTCCTCGAAGACGTCTTCGGGATCGTCGAAGTCGAAACCCGAATCGAACAGCCGCCGCCCGACCTCGCTCACGATCTCGAGGTCGTGTTTCGTGTTCTCGTGGACTTTCTCGACGCCGCGCATGCGCTGGACGCGCCGGTCGGTGTTGGTGACGGTGCCCCCGCGCTCGGCCCAGGTCGTCGCCGGCAAGAGCACGTCGGCGAACTCGGCGGTCTCGGTCGGGAAGATATCCTGCACGACCACGAACTCTAACTCCGCGAGCCGCTCGGCGACGCTGTTGGCGTCGGGTTCGCTCATCACGGGGTTCTCGCCCATGACGTACAGCCCCTTGATCGAGTCGCCGGCCTCGTAGGAGATCTCGACGTTCGTCAGGCCCGGCTCGTCGGGGATTTCGAAGCCCCAGACCTCCTCGACCGATTCGCGGGCCTCGTCGTCGTCGACCAGCTGGTAGCCCGGCAGGACGTTCGGCATCGCGCCGACGTCACAGGTCCCCTGAACGTTGTTCTGCCCGCGCAGCGGGTTGACCCCGGTTCCGGGCCGCCCGAGGTTGCCCGTGATCAGCGCCAGATTGATCTCGTTTTGCACGTTGTCGACGCCGCAGGCGTGCTGGCTCATTCCCATCCCGGTGAAGATGGCGGCGTTGTCCGCCGTGGCGTACTTTTCGGCGGCCAACTCGATCGCCTCGAGCGCGACGCCACACTCCTCGGCCGCCGCTTCCGTATCGAAGTCCTCGAGCGTCTCCTTCAGGTCCTCGAAGCCCTCGGTGCGTTCCGCGACGAACTCTTCGTCGACCCAGCCGTCTTCGGGGTTCTCCTCGTGGTGCTCGAGAATCGTCTTCAGGACGATATTGAGCAGCGGGATGTCGGTCCCGGGGTTCAACTGGAGGTGCTGGTGGCGCTCGGTGTCGTCGATCTGGAACGACCGGGTCGTCTTGTTCGCATGCGGGTCGACCTGAACGACGGTCGCGCCCTCGAGGACGGCCTGCCGGAAGTACTGGCTGTTGGCGATCGGGTGCTGTTCGCCCGGATTCGCCCCCTGGATCCAGAAGAGGTCGGCCTCCTCGCGGAGGTCGCGCATGCTGTTGGTCATCGCCCCCGCACCGAGGCTGGTCCGCAGCGCCCAGACGGTCGAGGCGTGGCACATCCGCGTGCAGTTGTCGACGTTGTTGGTGCCGTACCGGCGGGCCAGCTTCTGGAGGAGGTAGTTCTCCTCGTTCATCGTCTTCGAAGAGCCGAAAAAGCCCATCGCGTCCGGGCCGTACGCCTCGCGGATGCGCTCTAGTTCGCCGACGACGTACTCGTAGGCCTCCTCCCAGGTGGCCTCGCGGAACTCACCGTCCTCCCTGATCTGGGGCTCGGTGAGCCGGTCCTCGTGGTCGACGACCTCCGTCGCCGCGCCGCCTTTGATGCAGATGCGGCCCTCGTTGACCGGCGCGTCGCCCCACGGCATGAATCGGACATCGCCCGGTTCCTCGCCCTGCTGTACCTTGATGCCGCAGCCGACGCCGCAGTACGGACAGATCGTCTTGACTGGCTCTTGCTGGTCACTTGACATTGGTTTCGCGTCTCACCCGTTACCTCGAACCCACCACCCGGCTGTGCATGAGGTTTTCTAACACGCGAGTAGTATGTGGGCGCGAGCGACGGATCGGCGATCCGTGGTCGGATACCGCGTCGAAGGCGAATCACCGGTGACGGGCCGGACCCCACCGACGGGAAACGCTGACGGTCCACCGTGTGAAATGGTTTCACGATGGAGCTCACCCGTTCGCTCGTCGAGTCCGAGGCCCGCGATTACCGGGAGCGAGAACCCCTCTACGCCGTCGAGCGGGAGAACCTCGAGACGCTGCCGACGGCGTTCGCGTCGGGCGAGTACGGCCGGCGGGACGCGGCCTGGGTCGTCAGGTGGTACTACCGGCGGTTCCTCGGCGATTTCCCCGACGCCGAGCGACGGACTGCGGAGGAGGCGTTTTGGGACACCGACTTCGAAGCCGTCCGGAGCGCCATCGCCGACGCCGTCGACGCGGACGGCGCCGCCACGGGCCTCGAGTCGCTGACCGACCTCGAGGCCGTCGACGTGTCCGTCGCCTCGGGCTTTCTCATGTTCGTCGATCCCGACGCGTACGTCGTCGTCGGTCCGCGCGAGTGGGCGACGCTCTGCGAGGCGGGCGAACTCGCCGAACCGTATCCGGACCTGCCGACGATCGGCGAGTACGAGACCTACCTCGAGCGGTGTCGCGCGCTCGTCGATCGGTTCGACTGCGACCTCTGGACGCTGTACCGGGCGCTCTGGCGGCTATCGAAGTGAGAATCGATTGCCGACCGTGCTCGGAGCGAGGAGACGACCGGACGCTTTTACTCGCGCTGGACGAACGGTCGACCATGTCACCCGATCCCGACCGGAACGAGCGCACGGGGCTCATCGTCGCCGGCGGGCACTCGACTCGTTTCGGCGAGGTCGACAAGGCCGTCGCCGACCTCGGCGGCACGCCGATGATCCGCCGCGTCGTCGACCGGCTCGAGCCCGTCGTCGACGCGTTCGTGATCAACTGCCGCGAGGAGCAGGTGCCGGCGATCCGCGAGGCACTCGCGGGCGGTCCCGACGCCTCGTTCGCGGTCGATCCGGTCCCCGACCGCGGCCCGATGGCCGGGATCATGACGGGACTGCGCGCGACTGAGACGCCCTACGCCGCCGTCGTCGCCTGCGATATGCCGTTCGTCGACCCGGCGCTCGTCGCCCACCTCTTCGAGCGGGCTGCCGGCCGCGAGGCCGCGGTGGCGCAACTCGAGGACGGGTGGTTCCAGACGACGCAGGCGGTCTACCGCGCCGAACCGATGATCGAAGCCTGCGAGCGCGCCATCGCGCGCGACGAGCGGCGGGTCGTCGATCCCCTGCTCGAGCTCGACTACGCCGTCGTCGACGAGGACGAGGTCCGCGAATACGCCCCACTCGAGACCTTCGAGAACGTCAACACCCGCGAGGAGTTCGCGGCGGCCGAAGCCCGTCTCGAGGGCGAGTGAGCCGTCGCGCTACCCCTCGCGGATGGCGACGACCGGTTCGTCGTCGATCATCCGCGCCAGCACGACGCGCTCGACGGGAGGCGCTCGCTCGAGCAGTTCCATCGCGATCTCCTCGGCGATGGCCCGCCGCTCGGCGTCGTCGACCTTGTTGAGCAGTGGGATGACCGTCGCGCCGTCTGGCACCCCCTTCAGCCCGCCGCGGTCGCTCGCGAGCACGCGAGCCACGTCGACGGCTCGGATCGCGTCGCCCCGATCGCGTCCGGTGATCGCTGCCACCCGCTCCGGCCGGTGGACGTGCTCGCTCGAGAGGGGGTTGCCGACGACTTCGACGCTCGCGATCGGGATCACCGTGTCGGCGCTTTCCGGAAGCTGGGGCTCGCGGTCGTTCGGGGCCTTGAACTCCCGCGTCCGCGCGCCGTCGGCTTTGACGAGCACGAGATCCGCGGCGTCGGCCGCCGCGAGGCCGTCGATTACGTCGGGGTCGTAGCCCAGATACCGATCCCCTTCGCGCTCCGGGACGACGCCGACGGGCCACGCGTCCGTGCGCTCACAGGCCGCGACCGGGTCGTCGGTCACGGTCACCGATTCGACCTCCCGATCGAAGATGGGAATTCGGACCGTCGCCGTCACGACCGCCCGTCGGGAGCGCTCGGCGGCGGCGCGCGCGGCCAGTGCGTACAGTGTGGTCTTCTTGCCGCCCGCACCGACGACGGCGACGACGCCCGAGTCGGCCCGGAGCGCCTCGAGGACATCCATACCGGCGCTTCCACCGGGAGGGGCTAACCGTTTGGGTCCGGCCGGGTTCGGAGTCGGTCGCGGCTCGAAGCCTCCTCACAGCCCGAGTATCTCCCGCGCCTGCGCCGGGTCCGCGACCTCGCGGCCGAGTTCATCGGCGACGCGGACGACGCGCTCGACGAGTTGCGCGTTGCTTTCGGCGAGTTCCCCCTGCCGGTAGTAGACGTTGTCCTCGAGTCCCACCCGGACGTGGCCGCCGAAGAGCAGTCCCATCGTCGCGAACGGCAGCTGGTGGCGGCCAAAGCCGAGCGTGTTGAACAGCGCCCCCTCGGGCAGGTTGTCGATCGCGTTCAGGAAGTTCCGCGGCCGCGGCGGGGTCAGCGTACCGGGGCCGAAGATCAGCGTCGCGTAGACGGGCTCGGTGAGGTCGCGGCGCTCGAGCAGCCCGTGGGTCTCGTTCAGATGCCCGTCGTTGAACACCTCGAGTTCGGGCTTGATACCGCGGTCGACCATCTCCGCGTGGAGCGAGTCGACCAGCCCGCGGGTGTTCTCGCTGGTGAGGTGGTCGTAGCGGTTCAGCGGTCCCATGTCGAGTGAGGCCATCTCCGGCGCGGGATCGGTCCGCAGCGGGAGGTGGCGATCCGCATCGGGCGCGCCCGTCCCGCCGGTCGAGTGCTGGATGATCACGTCGTCGGCGTAGCGGCGGATCGCGTCGTCGATCTCCTGGAAGCGCTCGGTCGCGAACGTGCGCTCGCCGTTGGGCTGGCGCGCGTGGACGTGAACGACCGACGCGCCGGCGGCCTCCGCTTTCGCCGCCGCTTTGCCGATCTCCTCGGGGGTCTCCGGGAGGTGTGGCGTCGTTTCCTTGCCCTGCACGCCGCCGGTCAGCGCCGCCGTGACGATGACCGGCTCGCCGGCGAGGAAGTCCTGGTAGGTCACGCGTCGTCACCCCCGGCCGTGCGGTTGCCGCCCGCGTTCTCCCCGTCGTCCGCGTGTGCGCGGTAAATCTCGCAGTCGCGGTCGTGGACGAGGTCGTAGCGATCGTTACAGATATCGGCCCGCATCGGCTGGACGAACCGATCGGCCGCCGTGCAGTAGGCCCGCGGTTCGTCGAACGGCTCCCGGTCGGGATCGTCCGATCCATCGCGGTACTCGAGATATGGACAGCCCATGCCACCCCGTTCTATCTGCTGGATGTTAACGATCGTTGCCGCTGCGCTGTCAGGCGAGGTTTGGATCGGACCGATCGCTCCGGTAACACCCGCGTCCCCTGGTGACGCGGACGCGAGCAAACGATTCAAGCGCCGGCTCCCTAGAAATGGCAATGTCACCGGACACGCCCGGACTTCACCACGTGACGGCGATCGCCGGCGACCCGCAGGACAACGCCGACTTTTACGTCGGCACGCTCGGCCTGCGGTTGGTCAAGCGGACCGTCAATCACGACGACACCGGCACCTACCACTTCTACTTCGGCGACGGGGAAGGTACCCCCGGCACGAACATCACGTTCTTCCCGTGGACCGATCGGGGCCGAGACGGGCGGTTCGGAGCCGGCCAGACGAAGACGACCGCCTACGCGATCCCCACCGACTCGGTCGACTACTGGCGCGGCCGCCTCGAGTCCGGGGGCATCGATGTCGAGGCGGCAACCCGATTCGACGAGACCGTCCTCCGGTTTTCGGATCCGGACGGGATCGAACTCGAACTGGTAGCGACCGAGGCAGAAACCGCTGGCACTCCCTGGGAGGATAGTTCGGTCCCTGCCAAACACCAGCTTCGCGGCTTCTATGCCGTGACCCTGGCAGTCGACGGCTTCGGTCCGACCGAGACGATTCTGACCGACGTGCTCGGCTACGAACTCGAGAGCGAGGCCGACGGTCGTCGTCGCTACCGCAGCGCGACCGGCGGTCCCGGCTCGATCGTCGACCTGGTCGAGACCGACCCCGGTCGCGGGCAGATGGGCGTCGGCACGGTCCATCACGTCGCGTTCGCGGCCGAGAGCGTCGAAGAGCAAGCGCGCTGGCGAAAGGCCTTCGCCGACGCGGGGCTGTCGCCCTCGGAGGTGATCGACCGGAAGTACTTCCAGTCGATCTACGTCCGTGAGCCGGGCGGCGTCCTCTTCGAGATGGCGACGACGGGCCCCGGTTTCACCGAAGACGAGGCCCTCGACGAACTGGGCGAGCGGCTGACCCTGCCCGAGTGGCTCGAGGACGAGCGCGAACAGATCGAAGCGCAGTTGCCCGACTTCGACGGGCCGACCGTCGGCTCGGACGGGGACTGACTCGGGCCGCGACTCGCTGGCCACCCACCGTCTGCCGCGCGACGTGTCGATTCCGACGGATACGCCGTGCTGACCGCTCGAGCGGTGCCGTCATCGCTTCGTTGCGCTTCCGACCGCCGAGCGTTTTATCCCCTTCAACGGCTACCACCAGAGCATGAGTACACGATCGAACGCCACCGGCGAGGTGTTCTGGGGGGATACCGATGACGAGGTGGCGCTCGAACGCTATCGGACGCTCGTCGAGACGATCGACGACGGCATCTTTCAACTGGGCCCCGACGGAACCTTCGTCGCGCTCAACGAGAAAATCGCCGAGATGACGGGCTATTCCCGAAGCGAACTCCGCGACGAACACGTCTCTCTCCTTCTCGAGGCCGCCGACGTCGAGTCGATCGAACGGGAACTCCGCGAGTATCTCTCGGCCGAGATCGACGAGATCCCGACCTTCGAATTCGCCGTTCGAACCGCCGACGGGGAGACGATCCCCTGCGAACTGCGGCTCTCTACACTCACCGACGGCGACGAGTTTCGGGGAACAATCGGCGTCGCGCGAGCCCGGACCGAGACGACGCAACCGACCACGCTCGAGTCGGTGCGGCCGTCCTACGAGTCGATCGCCGACGTGCTCGACGAGGCGAACATCGGCGTCATCGTCCTCGGCGAGCGCCTCGACATCAGGTGGATCGACGAGACGATCGAGGAGTACCTCGGGCTCGACCGTGAGACGGTCGTCGGACGGAACAAGCGGGCGGTGATCGACGAGCACCTTCGGGGGACGTACGCCGAACCGGACTCGTTCGCCGACACGGTCCTGTCGGCGTACGATGCCGGCGAGTACATCGATCGCCTCGAGTGTCGCATCGCCGACGACCACGACGGAGACGGCGAGGGGCGGTGGCTCGAGTATCAGAGCAAACCGATCAGATCGGGACGCTACGCCGGCGGTCGGATCGAACTCTACTACGATATCACCGACCGAAAGCAGTCGGAAGACGCCTTACACGAGAGACAGGAGGCGTTCCAGTCGCTGGTCGACGCCGTCGAAGAGTACGCCATCTTCCGGCTGGCCCCCGACGGGCGCGTCATCAGCTGGAACGAGGGTGCGAAGCGAATCAAGGGCTACGACCGCGAGGAGATCGTCGGCGAGCACTTCTCGACGTTCTACACCGACGAGGACCGAGCGGCGAACGTTCCCGAGCGAAACCTCGCGGTCGCGACCGAGCACGGTTCGGTCGAGGACGAGGGGTGGCGACTCCGGAAGGACGGGACCCGGTTCTGGGCGAACGTCACCATCACGTCGATCCGCGACGACGACGGCACGAACCGCGGCTATCTGAAGGTAACTCGCGATATGACCGACCGGCGCAAGCGCGAACGGGAACTCGAGACCGAACTCCAGCGCATCCTCGGGCGGATCTCCGACGCGTTCTACGCGGTCGACGACGAGTTCCGGTTCACGCACGTCAACGAGCGCGCCGCGGAACTCCTCCAGCACTCCGAGGCGGAACTGCTCGGAGAGACGCTTTGGGACGTGTTCCCCTCCGCAGCAGCAGTCGACGAGGTCTGGGAGGCCTTCCACACGGCCCTGGAAACTCAGGAACCGACCAGCTACGAACTGTACTACGACACGCTCAACTTCCGGGTCGAGGCGAACCTCTATCCCTCCGAGACCGGCATCTCGGTGTACTTTCGGGACGTGACCGAGCGCCGAGAGCGCGAACGGGAACTCGAGCGGACCGAGCGGCGGTTCGAGGCGATCTTCGAGGACCCGAACATCCTCGTCGGCCTGCTCGAGCCCGACGGGACGGTCCTCGACATCAACGGGACGGCGATGGAGTACATCGACGCCGACCTCGCGGCGGTGACCGGCGAGCCGTTCTGGGAGACGCCGTGGTGGGGTGAGGGCGAGGAGATCCGCGCCGATGTCAGGGAGTGGATCGAGCGCGCGGCGGCCGGCGAGTACGTCGACTTCGAAGCCGATCTCGTCCAGCCGGACGGCGAACAGTACACGGTCAACGGCGTCTTCAGGCCGGTCACGGACGACGACGGCGAGGTGGTCTCGATCGTCGTCTCGGATCGCGACATCACCGAGCGCAAGAAACGCGAGCGCGAACTCGAGGAGTCCGAACAGCGATACCGGACCATCGCGGAGTACTTCCCGAACGGGCTCGTCACGTTGTTCGACCACGACCTCGAGTACACGCTGGCGGCCGGCCAGGGCTTCGACCGGATCCCGGTCGAGCCCGCCGACCTCGAGGGACGTGCGTTCGACGATGTCTGGCCCGACGAGACCGCCGACGAGCTCCGGCCAGCCTTCCAGGCTGCGTTGAACGGGGAGCAACGCTCGGTCGAACTCGAGTACGCCGACCACGAGTGGGTCCTCCACGCCGTCCCCGTCGCCGACAGCCGGGGCGACGTCTTCGCCGGCGTGACGATGGCGCAGGACATCACCCAGCGCAAAGCGAACCGGCGCAAACTCGAGGAGACGATCGCCCAACTCGAGGAGTCTAACGAACGGCTCGAACAGTTCGCCTACGCGGCCTCCCACGACCTGCAGGAGCCGCTCCGGATGGTCTCGAGCTACCTCCAGTTGCTCGAGAAGCGCTACGGCGACGACCTCGGGCCCGAGGCAGAGGAGTTCCTCGACTACGCCGTCGACGGGGCCGAGCGGATGCGCGAGATGATCGACGCCCTCCTCGAGTACTCCCGGGTCGAAACCCGAGGCGATCCGCTCGAGCCGGTCGCCCTCGACGCCGTCCTCGGGGACGTAATCGAGGACCTGCAGCTCCAGATTCAGGAGACGAACGCCGAGATCACGACCGACGAGCTTCCGCGCGTCGAAGGGGACGCCAATCAGCTCCGGCGGGTCCTGCAGAACCTGTTGAGCAACGCGCTCGAGTACAGCGGCGACGGGCCCCCGCGCGTCCATGTCACCGCCGACCGCCGCGACGGCAAGTACGTGATCTCGGTCGACGACGAGGGGATCGGCATCGACCCAGCGAATCAGGACAGCGTCTTCGAGGTGTTCCAGCGCCTCCACAGCCGCGGCGAGTACGACGGCACCGGCATCGGCCTCGCGCTCTGTGAACGCATCGTCGAACGCCACGGCGGCGAGATCTGGGTCGACTCCGAACTCGGTGCGGGATCGACGTTCTCGTTTACGCTTTCCCCTGCCGATTCCGACGAGTGACTCGGGTCAGAGGCGATCGAACGGGCCAGCCACGGGCTCCTCGGCTCGAGGGGCCGAGCGGCGAAGCCCACCCCAGCCAACCGCGACTCTCGCTTTTAACAGCGGTCCGGGCGTACGGGTCTCTATGACACGATCCCGCACGGAAGAGCGCGACGCCGCGTTCCGGTTCGAGTATCTTCCTCCGACGATCCGATTCGGTCAGAACTGCGTCGACGATCTCGAGCGGGAACTCGAGCGCCGGGAGCTCGAGCGCGCGCTGATCGTCTGCGGGTCGACCGTGGGGGACACGCCCGGCGTGATCGATCCGGTCAGAGAGGGACTTGGCGACCGACTGGCCGGCGTCTTCGACGAGACGACGCCGAAAAAACGGCTCGCGACGGCGGTCGATGGCCGGGAGGCGCTCGAGGACGCCGACGCCGACGTTCTCGTGACTCTCGGCGGCGGCAGCAGCCTCGACGTCGCGACCGTGATCAGCGTCCTCGCGGCGGGCGACCGCTCCCACGAGGACGTGGCTGCGGAGTTCGCCGACCGCGGCACGATTTCGGTCCCCGACGAGGGCCTGCTACCGATCGTGACGATCCCCACCACGCTGGCCGGGGCCGACCTCTCGATGGTCGCGGGCGTCACCGCCGCACCCGACTCGAGCCCGGTCGACGCGGAACTCGGGGGCGGGATCTCCGATCCGGGGCTGATGCCCGCGGCCGCGTTCTACGATCCGGATCTGGTCGCGACCACGCCCGAGTCGATCCTCGCGGGGTCGGCGATGAACGGCTTCGACAAGGGCGTCGAGACGCTCTACGCGGCCAACGCGACGCCGATCACCGACGCGACGGCCCGCCACGGCATCGAGAACCTCGCGGACGGCTTCCGCGCGTTCGGCGACGGGGACCGCGACACCGAGACGTTCGAGACGATCCTCGAGGGGCTCGTCCTCGTCCAGTACGGGATGTCTCGACCCGGCGAGACGACGGTGTCGATCGTCCACGCCTTCGGCCACGGGCTGACGCGGACCGGAGACCTCCAACAGGGGATCGCCCACGCCATCGTCGTCCCTCACGTGCTCGAGTACCTGTTCGAAGCGGATGGGGTGGACGCTCGCGCGGGGACGCTCGCGTCCGCGCTCGGCGTCGGCGAGGCCGCGGACCGGCCGGCCGCGGTCGTCGAAGCCGTCGCGGAGATCCGGGACGCGCTCGGGCTCCCCTCGCGGCTCCGAGACGTCGACGGCCCCGAGCGAAGCGAGTTCACCGCCGTCGCGCAGGCGGTCCTCGACGACGCGTTCATGGCCAACGCGCCGCCGGGGCTTGACCCGACCGTCGCGGAACTCGAGGGCGTGCTCGAGGCGGCGTGGTGAAGGCGGGCCGATAGCCGGCAGAGGACCCGGTTCTCGGCCACCGTTTCACTCGGCGAACTGATCGCTCTCTCGCGTTTTCGGGTCGGGACGGTATTATCGACTCGATAGTAACGGTGATCGACGGCGATCGGTCGACACGAGCATGAGCAGGTACGCGAGACGGAACCTACTGCGGGCAGCCGGACTCACGGTCGCGATCGGGACGGGTGCGGTGACCGGGTCGGGAGCGGCCGCCGAACGCACGGCCGCGGAAGCGGCGACGACGAACGGGACCGGCGGCTGGTCGTCGACCCGCGGCGATCCGGGAAACACGGGTTTCAATCCGGACGCGACCGGCCCGGCGTCGCCGGTCGCTACTGCCTGGTCGCACGACCACGCTGGTCGGTTCGCGGTCGCCGACGGGACGGTGTACCTCGCGACCGACGACGGGCCGGTACACGCGATCGACGCGACGGACGGGACGCTCGCGTGGGAGACCGAGATCACGACTGCGGATGACGGGGAGGCGGTCGAGGCCACCGGCTCTCCGGCGGTGGCCCACGAGACGGTGTACGTCACCGCGAGGGAGCCGGATCCGGATCTGGTCGCGTTCGACGCCGCGACCGGGGACCTCCGCTGGCGGGCCAACGATCTCGGTTACGAGACGAATCAGGCACCCGTCGTCGCGAACGAGCTCGTGTTCGTCGTCGCCGACCAGATCCTGTACGCGCTCGACGCGAACAGCGGTGAGCGCCGGTGGGAGTTCGATCCGGAGCCGATGCCGACCGACGGCGGGGGGACTCGAGGAGACCCCCTGCAGCGCGAACCCGTGGCCGTCGCGAACGGGACCGTCTTCGCCGTGAGCAACAATCGACTGTTCGCCCGAGCCGTCGACACGGGGGCCGAACGGTGGACGGATACGGTCGACGACTGGCGCTCGAGCACGTTCTCCGGCCGTCCGATCGCTGCCGACGGCGTCGTCGCCGTCCTCAAAAACGATACCGTGACGATCTACGACGCCGACACCGGTGCGCGCCGCTCGACGGTTCCCGACAGCTCGCTCGATATCCTCGCCGACGACCGCGTGTACGCCGTGACCGAGAGCGGTGACGCCGACCGATCGACCGTCATCGGCTACGAGCCGACCGGCGCCCCCGTCTGGCAGCCGTCGGACGACCTCGAGCCGATCGCGTCCGCGGTCGCGGGCTCCAAAGCCGTCTACGCCGGACTCGAGGAAGCCGGCGGAGCGGCCGGCGTAGTCGCTCTCGACCGAACCGACGGGAGTCGCGAGTGGCGCGTCGACACCGACGCGACGCCGCGGCAGCTCGCCGTCGTCGACGACACCGTCTACGCGAGCGGCGACTCCCTCGTCGCGATTCGGACCGAAGGCGACGACCGAGGCGACGACGGCAGTAGCGGTGACAGCGAGACGACGCCCGGGTTCACCGCCGGGACCGGCGTGGCGAGCGGGGCACTCCTGCTCGAGTGGCTCCGCCGACGAACGGCCACCGACGGTGAGCGACGCGTCGAGTGAGCCGTCCCGAACGGTGTCGTCACCGGCTACCGTTCGCGTCCGTCGACGACCCCGTCTCGGCTGACCCGATCGCCGGTGGCGGATCCGCGCCGCGGCGTGGCGGCTCGAGCCCCCTGTGAATCGGTGAACAGAGCCGGACCGCGTAGAGACAGAGGATCGTACCGGTGGCGGCGAAGACGAACAGGATGGTCGGATCGGCGAGGTGGACGAGTTTCAGGATGTCGAGCCCGAGGCTGCCGAGGAGCAGCGAGAGGAGTTGCCCGCCGTCGGCCCAGTCCGGCACCCGGTCGGCGATGGCGTCTCGATAGTACGTCGCGTACAGGAAGCCACAGCACGCGCCGAGGAGTACCAGCGAGGGGTGGTCGATCGGTCGGGGCAGTCCCGTATCGGCGTGGACGAGCCACCCGTAAATCGGTAGCGCGACGAGCAGGGCCACGAACTCACCGCGACGCCGGTCCGGAAACCGCCAGCTACCGTCCTCGTCTCGAAACCAGTGTCGCATCGGGAGGGCACCGTCGCTTCGTTCGACGTGTCGGCTTGTGAAGGTTTCTACGACTCGCCGTCGGCGTACGATGGCCGCTCCGCGTACTCGATCGGGTCGCGGACGCCGACGTTCTGGAACGCCTGCAGTCGGAATGCACAGGCGTCGCAGGTGCCACAGGCGGGTTCGTTCTCGCGGTAGCAACTCCAGGTGTGCTCGTAGGGGACTTCGAGGTCGACGCCGCGCTCGGCGATGTCCGTTTTCGACCACTCGACGAACGGCGCTTCGATCGAGATCTCGGTCTCGGTTTTCGTCCCCACGTCGACGACGGTCTCGAAAGCCTCGAAGAAGGCGGGCCGGCAGTCGGGATAGCCCGAGAAGTCCTCGCTGTGTGCCCCGATGAAGACCGCCTCGCAGTCGTTCGCTTCGGCGTAGGAGACCGCCATCGCGAGCAGGTTCGCGTTCCGGAACGGGACGTAGGAGGTCGGAATCTCGTCGCTCTCGAGATCGGCGTCCGCGACGGCCATCTCGTCGTCCGTGAGACTCGAGGCCCCGATCGCCGCGAGGTGCCCGGTCTCGATCCGCAGGAAGTCGGCCGCGTCGAACTCGTCGGCGAGTCGGCGGGCGCACTCGAGTTCGCGGTCCTCGGTGCGCTGGCCGTAGGAGGTGTGCAAGGCGTAAATCTCGTAGCCCCGCTCGCGGGCCTCGGCGGCGGCGGTGGCGCTGTCCATCCCACCGGAGAGGAGGACGACGGCGCGTTTCTCGGTCTGTTCGTCGGTCGCGGAATCGGCAGGCTCAGTCATATTTGTATCAGGTCTCGGGCGCGTCGTTCCAGAGGTCGACGTGCAGTCGCGGCGTGTACCGGAAGCCGTACTCCATCGCGAGGTCGGCGACCCGCGTTCGGGTCTCGGCAAGCCGTTCGCGGGTCGCTCCCTCGGGCATCAGGAGGACGTCGCCGTCGCGGATCGGCGCGTCGGCGGCCGCTCGCAGGTCCGCGAGCAACTCGAGAATCTCGGGCATATCGTCGGCATCGGTGACGACGAACTTCAGTTGGCAGTCGTAGTTCTCGACCAACCGAGAGAGCGTCCTGAGGTCGATGCGGTCGTTCTCGTGGCGCTCGGCCCACTCGCCGTCCCCCTTGGGATCGCGCTCGGGCGTCGGCGTACTGCTCTCGAGCTTGGGACTCACGGAGGCGAGATCGATCGGCGCATCCCGATAGATCGTCCCGTTGGTCTCGACGGTGGTGTGGTAGCCCCGATCGTCGAGTGCCTCGAGCAAGGCGACGCTCTCCTCGTGGATCAGCGGTTCGCCGCCGGTGAGGACGACGTGGTCGGCGTCGTAGGATTCGATCTCGGCGACGATCTCCTCGAGTCCGAGCCACGCGTGGGTTGGCTCCCAGGAGGTGTGATACGAGTCGCAGAACCAACAGCGGAGGTTGCAGCCGCTCGTGCGGACGAACACGGACGGCACACCGGCCAGCGTCCCCTCGCCCTGCAGCGAGTAGAACAGTTCGTTGATCGGCAGGCCGTCGGGCGCGTCCTCGCCCCCGGCCTCGCTCTCCGACTCGAGGTCGACGGAATCGGAAACCGGCATCTCAGATCTCGCTGCCCCCGCAGAGTTCGCTCGTCTCGTTGACCTGCACGGACACGTCGGTGACCGTCTCGGGGAGCGCCGACGCGAGTTTCCGCTCGAGGACGACGCTCATCACCTCGGCCGTCGGGGGGTGCTCGAGGACGACGACCGCGTCGGCGTCGCCGGCCGCTTCGAAGGCCTCGATCAGGGGGTCCCCGGCCTCGAGCAGGAACATGTGATCCCACTCGTCTATGACCGCAGTAATATCGCCCTTGTCGGCGATCCACCCTTCTTCGGTCAGGCGGCCCGTGACGGAGACGGCGACCTCGTAGTTGTGGCCGTGGGGTCGCGAACACTTCCCGTCGTGGTGTTGTATCCGGTGGCCCGAACTGATTCTGATCGGACGGTCTCGTCCGACGTGGAGAGTGCGCTGGGCGCCGACGACCGACTCCTTGCGGAGCGCCTCGTCGGTTTCCTCCCTGGCCGGCCGGTTCTCTATGCTCTCAGTCACACCCTGGTATTCTCTTGAGAATACTTAAGTCTGGAGGATCGTCGCTCCTCGGACTCGAGCGCAACGTCGGGTACTCTCGGTCGTCGACGCTGTGCTCGAGTGAACCGCTCACCTGCCGACACCTAGACGATTCGAGCGATCTCCGGTGCTCTTGGGTCGGAAGCGCCAACGGACGCTATGTGGAACTTCGAAGACGGTGCGGACGAACCGCTCGCGTGGACGACCGCCGACGCGCCCGTTTCGGGGACCGTCTACGACGTGACCGAGACGGCGAACGGCCCCTGTGCCGTTGGCGACGGCGGGACCGTCCTCGGCCGTGCTGGCGACGGCACCTGGGGCGTCATCGTTTCGGACGGTCCCGGAGCGCGCGGCGAGACGCTCCGTGCGGTCGCGGCGACCGACGACGGCCGTCGGATCTGGGTGTCCGGGACCGGCGGTGCAGTGGGCTACTACGACCTCGAGCGCGGCGACCGGGTTGACTGCTCGCAGCCCGACGGGATAGACGTGACGTTTCACGCCCTGACAGTCTCGGGCGCTCGCGGTTCGGAGAAACTCCTACTGGCCGACGGCAACGGCGTCGTCCTCCCCGGCACCGTCGACGGTGAGAATCCGACGTGGGACCGGCGGACGACTCCCGCCGACGGCACCGCGATAACCGCGCTCGCGGCTGACGAGGCAGGATACGGCTACGGGGTCGATGGCAACGGAACCGTCTGGCAGACGACGCCAGCGGGCTGGGAGCGGATCGGCATCGCCGACGCGGAAGACAGCCTCTACGCGGCCGTCGCGTCTGGGTCGACGCTCGTCGTCGGCGGCGGAAACGGCCGTCTCTACGACCGCAACGAGGCCGGCGGCTGGACTCCCCACTCGCTCGGTGACGCCGGGATCGAGTGTCTGGACGCGGACGGAGCGACGCGACTGGCCGGCGGTGAGGGCGGCCTCCTTCGGGTCCGCGAAAACGAGACGTGGCACGAAACGGACTGGGACGGCGACGCGACGGTTCACGGCGTGCTCGCCGGTCCGCCGCACATCGCCGTCGGCGAAAACGGGCTCGTCCTCGAGTCGACAGACGAGTAATTCGGCTCGCGGTTACGCGTTCTTCGAGTCGCTCGAGTCGGGATCCGACGAGGAACTGCTCGAACCGCTATCGGACCCGGAGTCGCTCGACCCGTCGGGAGATCCGGAACTCGAGTCGTCGGTCGACTGCGTCTCTTCGCCGCCGGTTTCGGCATCGGTCGATTCGTTCCCGGAACCGTCGGTACCGGCGTCGCTCGGATCGTAGCTCTCGCCGCGGCCGTCGAAGTTGTCGCCGTCGGCGCTCGATCGCGCGTCGCGGGGCTTGCCGCGGGGGCGTTCGATGACGAGTCCACTCTTGCCGACGGCGATGTCCGGGCGATCCAGTGCGACGTCGTTGAGCACGCTCTCGGTCGGCGTATGCCGTTTCTCCCAGCGCTCGCCGCCGTCGATGCGCTGGTAGAAGGCGCCGGCGTCGCCGAGGGCCACGAGCTGCTCGTCGTACTTGTCGAACGCGCGGAGGGACTTCTCGCCGACGCGGATCGGGGTCCAGCCCCGGTAGGAGTCGTCGTACCGGTAGACGCGACCGTCGCCGGCGGCGACGTAGACGCGTTCGTCCTCGCCCGCCCAGATGTCGTAGAACTTTACCTGCGAGTTGACGATACCGATATCCTCCCAGCCGTCGTCTGCCGTCGTTTTGAACGCATTGCCGCTCGTGTCGACGGCGTAGCCGTAGCCGTTGGGCGAGGCCGCGAGCGCGGCGACTTTCGATCCCTGATCGTTGGGCTTGCTGGTGACGCCCCAGTTCACGTCGAAACCGTGGATCGTGACCGGGAGGATCTCGCCGGAACCGTTCGCGACGAGGAGCTTCTCGTCGCCGGTCTCGCCCGAGACGGCGAGTCCCTCCCACGTGCTCGTCATCTCCTTGGGATAGGAGTAGTCGAACTTCCGGCGCGTCTCGATGTCGTAGCAGCCGATCGCACCGCTCGAGCCGGCGAACCAGATCCGGCGGCCGTCGTCGGTGACGTCCAGCCCGCGGAGCTGGTTGCTCCTGACGTTCGGGCCGTCTTCGATGATCACTTCCCAGCCGTCGCCGCGGTCGGCGACGATGACGCCGCCGTCACCGATCGCGTAGGGGCCGGCGACGGTGCTCACGACTTCGAACAGATCGGTCTCGAAGGGCGTTTCGACAGCCTGCCACTCGGGGTCATCCGCATCGGGACCAAGTTCCCACATGCAGCCGACCGAAACGGCTCGGCAGGGATAAGTAGTGTAGACGCTCTAATATGTTGGAGCGAACCGTTCGGGTCGCGACTCGCGGTCCCACCGGGCGCGGCGTCGCGCGCCGACGACGGTCGATCAGTCCTCGAGCTGGTCTTGCAGCCGGTTTTTCGCCTCGGTACGGCGCTTCCGTGAGAACTCGGGCGCGTCGTCCGAGAAGTCTATCTCGATCTCGTCGAGCGTTCGTCGGTAGATGTTCGTTCGACGCCCCTCCTCCGAGAGCTGTCGCCCCTCGCAGGTCAACAGCCCCGCGTCGACGAGTTCTTCGATCCGGCGGTAACACGTCGCGATCGGTATCTCGATCGCTTCGCTCAGTGCCTGGGCCGATTTCGGCGTCCCCGCTGCACAGAGGATTTCCGCGCTGTATTTGCTCCCCAGCGCGGAGAGTACTGCAGCCGAATTCGCATCGTCTTCTTGTGTCCGACTCCGAGACATAGTTCCCTCGTTACCAATTATCAAAATTGAATCTTATGGTTATCGTGAGTCTTCCATTATATGGTATCCCGTAGCATAATCTGACGACCGGCAGAACGGAGCGACCGAGCGCGGCGGCGAGGCGAGCGAGACGCATTTGAGGTCCCGGCTCGAACGGCGCGGTATGAACGTCGCGGTCGTGACGGTCGGCGACGAACTGCTCGCCGGACGAACGACGGATACGAACGCAACGTGGCTCTGCGAGCGCCTCGCCGATCGCGGCGTCGGCGTCGAGCGCGTCACGACGGTCCCCGACCGGATCGGCGATATCGCTCGCGTCGTCAACGAGTACCGGGCCGAGTACGACGCCGTCATCGTCACCGGCGGGCTCGGCCCGACCCACGACGATCTCACCATGGAGGGCGTCGCGGCCGCGCTCGGGCGCTCGGTCGAGGAACACGACGCCGCGCTCGCCTGGCTCGAGGAAAACGGCTACGCGCGCGCCGATCTCGCCTCGGGAACGACGGAGCTCCCGGCGGGCGCGCGAGCGCTACACAATGAGGCGGGCGTCGCCCCCGGCGCGGTCCTCGAGGGCGTCTACGTGCTTCCCGGCGTGCCCGAGGAAATGAAGGCGATGTTCGAGACGATCGCCGACGAGTTTTCGGGGACGCCGACCTATCGGGAGACGGTCGTCGCCGACGAGCCCGAAAGCGCGCTGCTCGATCGGATCGCCGACGTGCGCGAGCGGTTCGACATCACCGTCGGGAGCTATCCGGGCGAGTCGGTCCGGCTCGAGCTCACGGGGACGAACGAGGAGACGGTCGAAGAAGCGGCCGCGTGGCTCCGCGAGCGAGTCGAATCGCCGGACGGCGAGAGTTAACGGTACAGATACGCGACCCAGACGATCGTTACCAGCAGGCCGAGGGCGAGCGCGCCCCAGCCGACCGCGGCCATCGGCAGTTGGGGATCCGTTTCCGTCGCGAGAACGGCGGCGTGCAGTGCGTTCATGGTCGGCGATCGGTCCCCGGTCCCCTTAATCTTTCAGAAATCGCGTCAGTCCCCGTTCGCTCGTCGGACTCGCGGCTCGAGCGGCCGACGAGCAGCGGTGGCCGCGGCCTCGTCTGTGAGCCGCAAGCCCGACGAAATCCCGCCCGAACGGACACGACACGGCTTTCCGGCTGGCGCGCCCACTGATCGGCATGGAGTCCATCGGCGTCGTCGTCAACCCGATCGCGGGGATGGGCGGTCGGGTGGGGCTGAAGGGGACCGACGGGAAACTCGAGGAGGCGCGCCGCCGGGGCGCCGAGCCGCGAGCGCCGGAGCGGGCCCGCGAGGCGCTGCGATCGCTGCACCGGCGCGCTCCCGATCTCTCCGTCTACACGGCCGCGGGCGTGATGGGCGAGCGCGCGGCGCGAGACGCCGGCTACGAGCCGACGGTCGTCTACGATCCGGCGGCCGGGACGGAGGACACTGCCGATGGGTCGGCAGGCGGCAGCGATCCGGCGACCGCGGAGACGACGGCGGCCGACACCCGCGCGGCCGTCCGGGCACTGCTCGAGCGGGGCGTCGATCTCGTCCTGTTCGTCGGCGGCGACGGCACCGCCGTCGACGTCGCGAGCGTGCTCGAGGCCGACGCCGATGGCGAGACGCCGATGCTCGGCGTGCCGGCGGGCGTCAAGATCTACTCGTCGGTGTTCGGCGTGACGCCGGCCGACGCGGGCCGGATCGCCGCCGAATTCGACCGCGTCGAGGCCCGCGAGGTCAACGATATCGACGAGGACGCCTACCGCGAGGGCGAGGTACGGACCGAACTGCGGGCCATCGTCCCCGTTCCCGTCGCGCCAGACGTGCAATCGGGCAAGCAGGTCTCGAGCGGGAGCGTCGACGCGCTGGCGTCCGGCTTCGCTCGCGAGGTCGAACCGGGCCGAACCTACCTCTTCGGTCCCGGCAGCACCGTCGGCGCGATCGAGCGGGAACTGGGCATCGAGCCGTCGCCGCTGGGCGTCGATGTCTGGCGGGCGTCCGAGGCCGGTGGGGGTGACGAGCCGACCGGTCGGGCCGGCGAGGTCCTCGCCCGCGACGCCTCGGAGGCGGCGATCCTCGAGGTCCTCGCCGAGCCGATCACGGTCGTCGTCTCGCCGATCGGCGGGCAGGGCTTTATCTTCGGCCGGGGGAACCACCAGCTCTCACCGTCGGTGCTCGAGCGGGCCGACGAAATCGCGGTCATCGCGTCGGGGGAGAAACTGGACGGAATCGACTCGCTGCGCGTCGACACCGACGACGCCGAACTCGACGACCGGCTTCGCGGCTGGACGCAGGTGCGTACGGGCCGATTTACGACCCGGCTGGTGAAAGTCGTCTGAGCGCGTCCGCGGTCGGCCGAGTTGTTTAAGGAGGTGCGCGAGGTGGGCAGATAACTCAACCATATAACGATTCGGCGATATATAATGACCATATAGTCAAGATTAAGGTGAAGTCGATCATAGAGGGGGGCATGGAAACGCGGAAAGTGCAACGACTCGGTCCGTCGACGCTCGCGATGACCCTCCCAGCGGAGTGGGCCTCCGAGCACGGCGTCGAGAAGGGCGACGAGGTGTCGTTACGGACGAGCGGCAAGGGCACGCTGACCGTGATGCCCGAGTCCGCGAATACGGAGGAGACGGAAGCCATTATCCACACCGACGATCTCGACGCCGACGCCGTCGAGCGCGCGATCGTCGCGCAGTACGTCCTCGGACGGCGCATCATTCGCATCGAACGCGAGGACGGCGCTCTCGAGTCGGCCCACATCAACGCCGTCTACCAGGCCGAGACGCAGTTGATGGGACTGGGCGTCATCGAGGAGACCCCAGAGAGCATCTCGATCCGCTGTTCGGTCGATCCCGAGGACTTCACGCTCGACAACCTGCTCGAGCGCCTCGAGCGGACCGGCCAGACGATGCGCGGTGAAGGGATCAAGGCGCTGGCCCACGGGAACCCCGATCTGGCCCAGCGCGCGCTGAACCGGGAGCGGCAGGCGAACAAGATCTTCGTCCTCCTGTTGCGCCTGATCTTCACGGCCTACCAGAACCCGAACCTCGCGCGCGCCGTCGGCTTGAACAGCGGCTTCCCGCTGATCGGCTACCGCTCGATCGCGAAGAACCTCGAGTTGACCGCCGACAACGCCGAGGACATCGCCGAGATCGTCATCGAGACCGAGGGACACAGCCTGAACGTCGATAGCTCGGTGATGCGTGACATCCGAGAGCTGAACGACCTCGTCGACGAGATCACCTCGAGAGCCGTCGAGGCGGCCGTCGAGCGCGACTACAACAAGTCCAACGAGGTCCGATCGCTGTTTCACGAGGTCTCCGACCTCGAGCAGGAGATCCTCGCCGAACTGCCGGAGATGGACAACGAGGACCTGTTGCGCATCCGCGAGGTGCTCGTCAGCCTCCAGCAGACCGCCCAGTACGCGATGCGAAACGCCGAGATCGCGGCCAACCTCGCGCTCAACGAGGAGTCCGAGCACACGACGATCAAGTGACCGCTCGCGCACCGTTTCGGCGAATCGCTCAGGAATGAGTGAAGTTAAGAGACCCCACACACAACGCCCGAACATGGCTACGCAATCCGAATCGACGGACAAAGGCGTTGGACTGGCGCTCGCGCTGGGCGCACTCGCGGTGATCGGCGCGCTGTTGATGCTGACCGGCGCACCCGAGATCACGGCTGCATGGGGCTTTGCCGCCGCCGTTCTCTTTAGCTCGCTGGCGGTCGTCGGCATCCACCTCTACTGGGACTGACTCGACGCGACTCGAGCGGGCGGCGTCCCAGTCCGGTTCGGCGCCGTCGTCTTCGGATCCGCGGGCGCGAGCACCGGTGGACCCGGACTGGTAGCCGTTAAGAGTTAAGAGCGACGCTGCCCTACGTCCAGTACGGACGATGACCGACTACTCCGACGAAGAGCGACAGATCCTCTCGCACCTCCGTGAGAGCGCCGCCCGCGGCGAGCAGTACTTCCGGGCGAAAAACATCGCGGACGCGATCGGACTCTCGTCGAAACAGGTCGGCGCTCGCCTGCCACTCCTCGCGGAGAAAGCAGACGAGGTCGACATCGAGAAGTGGGGCCGCGCTCGGTCGACGACCTGGCGAGTAACGATCAGTTGACCGCCCTCACCGCGTCGGCCGCTTCCTCCACCGTCGAACGCCACCCCCGATCCGGTCGGTACCGCTCGAGCCGGCATCGCCCGCCGGTCCACGGCATTTTTATCCGACAATCGCCCACCTACGGGCATGACTGTACGCGTCGACCGGTCGTTCGAAGTAGCCGCGTCGCCGGAACGAGTCTGGGAGTTCATCGCCGACCCGTCGAACCGGGCCCAGGCCATCAGCGTCGTCGAAGAGTACTCCGTGGACGATCCCGCCGGCCGGCGGGCCACCTGGCACGTCGAACTCCCCATCCCGCTCGTGCGCAAGACGGTCAGCGTCGACACCGAAGACGTCACCCGGACGCCGCCTGAGTACGTCAAATTCGTCGGCCGATCGAAAGTGCTGAAAGTCACCGGTGAACACGAGATCGTCGAGACCGACGAGGGCGCACGCCTCGAGAACCGTTTCGTCGTCGACGGCAAACTACCGGGCGTCGAGAAGTTCTTCAAGCGGAATCTCGACTCGGAACTCGAGAACCTCCAGCGGGCGCTCGAGCGCGACCTCCGGACGACACAGTAACGGTGGTGGAGCGGCCACTGTCGGCACATGATCCTCGCGACCGACGGCGGAGACGGCGACGACGGGAGCGCTGACGGCGACGCGCTGACGCTCGCGCTCGCACAGATCCGCGTCGAAGCTGGTGAGGTCGAGGCAAATGTCGAGCGAGCGCTGTCGGCGGTCGCGCGGGCCGCCGAGCGCGGCGCGGACCTCGTCGCGCTCCCCGAACTGTTCAACGTGGGTTATTTCGCGTTCGACCTCTACGCGCGCAACGCCGAACCGTTCGGCGGCGAGACCTTCACCCGACTCCGTGAGGCCGCGTCCGAACACGGAATCGCCGTCCTCGCGGGCAGCATCGTCGAGGACCTGGCGGCGACCGAGGCCGTCGACACGCCAGCCGACGAAGGGCTGGCCAACACCGCCGCGCTGTTCGACGCCGCCGGCGACCTGCGACTCGTCTACCGGAAACACCACCTGTTCGGCTACGAGTCGGCCGAGTCGGAACTGCTCGTCCCCGGCGAGCGCCTCGAGACGGCGACGATCGGCGGCCTCACCGTCGGCGTGACGACCTGTTACGACCTGCGGTTCCCGGAACTCTACCGACAACTCGTCGACGACGGCGTCGAACTACTTCTCGTCCCGAGCGCGTGGCCCTACCCCCGCATCGAGCACTGGAAGACCCTCTCGCGGGCTCGCGCGATCGAGAACCAGGCCTACGTCGCGACGATCAACGGTTCTGGCGCGTTCGAGGATGCCACGCTGCTCGGGCGCTCGAGCATCTACGATCCGTGGGGCGTCTCGCTGGCCTCGAGCGGCGATGAACCGGCGCTGGTGACGACCGAGGTCGATCCGGCGACGGTCGCGGCGGTCCGCGCGGAGTTTCCGGCGCTGCGGGATCGTCGACTGTAACGGTTGCTCGTCGCCGCTGTGCAGAGCAGCCCGCAGGTTGTTGTGACGATCACGTTTTAGTCTACCGGTCGCTCAAACGTTCGTTTCACCAAAAATGGCTTGTATCCTTTCACCGTCTCGAACGATATGAAACGCCGCGGCTACGTGGCTGCGCTCGGTGCGAGCGTCGCGTCGCTCGCGGGACTCACAGCGTTCGCGAAGCCAGACCTCCTGTTGACGCTGGGGAAAGGAACGCGAGGAACCGGTGACGACGTTTCGGTCACGAAGTCGATCGACGGGGAGGAGGTTTCGTACCTCGAGGAAACGAACGAGGTCCGGTATCCGACCGCCTACGCCGGGGGAGAACCGCAGCGATACGCTACGGAGGATTTCCGGACGTGGGCGAAACGCAGGTCCGCACCCGTCGGTTCGACGGCGGTGCTGTCGACTATCGAGGACCGGTTGGCCGTCCCCGTCGACGGAGTCGGAAAGAGTGTGGGGAGGCGGGTACTCAGCACGGTGATATTCGTCGAGTATCTCCTCCCGCGCGAGGAAAACGGCTACCCGCCGGACTTGTCGTTTCAGAAGGTGGCTTCGGCGACGCCCCGCACGGTCCACGCTACGGTGGTGCTGGAAGGGAAACAGTACACCAGGGCAGTTCCGGTGATCGCGCGACGGAGCAATCAGGGGCAACCGAATTGACTGCCCGACTCGAGCGGCGACCGTTCGGTGCCGACCGGGTCGGCCATCGACCGCTGACTTTTTATTTCGGCGCGCCTTTACTCCGGATGCCGGCAACAGGCGCTTTTCACGTCTACACCGGCACTGCGCGTCGCTCCGGCCCGTCGCACGCGCTCGGCTCCCGGGACCGAGCGCAACGCCCGCATCCGTCACCTCGCCTCGTCCCACCTTTCGCCCCTTTCGCTTTCGGACAGCTCGAGCGAGAGCGATGTCACGCGGAAACAGTTCTAGTTGCCGTGTTTACAGATCGCCGGGCGGATATCAGAACGGGAAGCCGCCGTAGCGCAGGTAGACCATATCGAGGACCAAGAGCAGCTGGAAGAAGCCCTGTACGCCGCCGAGCATGGCGTTTTGCTGGCCGATCGCGGCGATGACCGACGGGTCGGGGTTGGCAGAGCGCATCTCCCGGTACATCCGGAGTTCGCCAGGCAGCAGGAAGCCAAAGCCCTGGACCGAGAGGATCGTGACGATGCCGAGCGCGACGGCGATCGCCGGCTCGGTCATCGCGAACTGGCCGCTAGTGAGCGCGACCCAGGCCAGCGAACCGACCGTCACGATGGCGAACGGGAGCTGCCAGCGCCGGTCATCCCAGGCGTTCAGTCGCCAGCCGAGCAACAACAGGATCGGGATCAGGTTCACCGCGGTAAACAGCGCCAGCCACGGCTCGGCGTGGGGAAACATCCCGATGCGCTGGGCCAGCGTGATGCCGCCGGCGATCGTGACGAACGCCAGCGACGGCAACAGAAACGCCGTCTTGGGCGTGAGCCGCTGGAACACGGCCGAACTCTGCTCGTCGTCGAGGCCGCCGATCACCGGGCCGAGCACGGTTCCGATGAAGATGTCGAACCCCGTCCAGAGCACCCCCGCCATCACGTGGACGTAGGTGTGTTGCTGGACCGTCCCCATCGTCACCGCGTAGCCGAGCGCGGCCAGCGGCACCGCGATGACGGCCACCGCGAAGGCCGGATTCGCTCGCACCCCCAATCCCTTGATCGTACCGCGAACCGTCGACGTCGACATACGCGCCAACTCCTACCACAACTCCTTAAATGATGTCGCTCGAGCAACTGCTTCCGAAATATTTCGGTCGGTAACGGAGCCGAGACCGGCGTCTCGCTCCTTTATCGGTCCCGATCGACGGTCTCGCCAGGTCTCGTCGTCGCGCCCGTGTCGAGTTTCAGTCCGGGCGAGAGACTCGAGTTGATCCCCGTCTTGACGCCGTCGCCGGCGACGACGCCGAACTTGCGTCGGCCCGTCGACACCCGATCGCCTTTGACAGTAAACCGGATATCGGCGTCGTCGTGGCGCAGGTTCGCGACGTTCGTTCCCGCACCGAAGTTGACGTTCTGACCCAGTACGCTGTCGCCGACGTACGAGAGGTGACTCACCGAGGTTCCCCGCGAGATAACGCTATTCTTTACTTCGACGGCGTGACCGATCTCGGCGTCCGGCCCGATCAGCGTCGCGCCACGCACGTAGGCGTTCGGTCCGATTTCGGCCCCCTCGCGGATCAGTGCGGGTCCCTCGATCACGACGCCGGGCTCGACGGTCGCGCCGTCCTCGACCACGACGTCGCCCTCGAGCCGTGCGTCCTCGCTCACGTCGCCGTCGATCCGGCGCTCGAGGGCGGCGAGTTTCCACTCGTTGGCCTCGAGCAGTTCCCACGGCCGGCCCACGTCGAGCCACCGCTCGAGCGTGACGGGCGTGACCGCGAACTCGTCGATGACGTGGGCGAGAACGTCCGTAATCTCGTGTTCGCCGCGTTCGCTTTCGGGCACCTCGAGCCACTCGCGGGCCTCGGCGGGAAAGGCGTACGCGCCGGCGTTGGCGAGGTTCGTCGGCGGGTCGGCCGGTTTCTCGACGATCTCCGTCACCCGGTCGGCCTCGCCGTCCGCGCCGGCGGTGCTGAGCACGCCGTAGTTGCTCGGTTCCGCGACCTCGATCGCGCAGACGGCCGGACAGGCGTCGAACAACCGATCGATCGCGGCGGGATCGTAGAGGTTGTCCCCGTTCAGGACGGCGAATGGGCCCTCGAGGTGGTCGGAGGCCGCGTTGACCGCGTCGGCCGTTCCGGCCTGGTCCTCCTGGACGGCGTAGGAGATCGGCACGCCGCGGTACGCGGCGCCGAAGTAGTCTCGAACCGTCTCGGCCTCGTAGCCGATCACGAGGACGATCTCGTCCGCACCAGCGTCGACGGCCGCGTCGACCGTGTGCGCGGCGAGCGGTCGATCGGCGACCGGGAGCATCGGCTTCGGTACCGATTCCGACAGCGGTCGCATTCGAGTACCCTGGCCCGCCGCGAGAACGACAGCCTTCATGTGTCCGCCCCTTCCACGAATCGCCGGATAAGCGATTCGTTCGCTCGCGATCGTCGTCCGACGCTGGGTGGCGGACATTGACCGCCCCACTGACCCCCTGATGGACCGGAGCGTGCCCGCAGCGTCGTCAAGGCGACCCGCTTCCGAAGCGCGTGAACAGCCCCGAAATCGAGTCCGTCCACGACGACGCGTCCCCGATCGCCGCGAGTCCGCCCGAGCCGCCGAGACAGAGCCGCCCGTTCGCGACTGCAATCGCCGTCGGCCGGTCGACGGCGGTCGGCTCGAGGGTCCACTGCTCCGACCCGTCGGCGGCCGAGAGCGCGCGGACGCGGCCGTCGGCGGTGCCGAGACAGACGGCGTCGCCGACGACCACCGGATCGGTCGTCGCCTCGCCGACGACGACCCGCCAGCGCTCGGCGGCCGTCGTCCCGTCGATCGCGTAGCAGCTCCCGTCCGCGCTGACGGCGTAGACCACGCCGTCCGCGACGGCCGGCGACGCCGCGATCCGGCCGCCGGTATCGAATCGGAATCGGCGCGAGCCGTCGGCGGCCGACAGTGCGCAGAGTGCATCGCCACAGCCGACGTAGACACGCTCGTCCGCGACCGCGGGCGGTGTCCGAATCTCGCCGTCAGCCTCGAGCACGGTCTCCCAGCGCCGTCGTCCGTCGGCGGCTGCGAGTGCGAGTACCCGATCCGCGCAGGCGGCGTAGACGACGCCGTCGTCGACGGCGATTCCGACCGCTGGTCCCTCGAGCGGAGCCGTCCAGACCGACCGTCCGGACTCGGCATCGACCGCGTGGAGGGCGTCGCCGGCGACGTAGACGGTCCCGTCGGCGACGAGCGGCGGCGTTCGGACGGCAGCGTCAGCCCGGTAGCGCCAGGCTCGCTCGCCCGTGTCGGCCGCGAGCGCGTCGACTCCCTTCTCGGTGGCGACGAAGACGGTGCCATCGACCGCGGCGGGAGTCGTCTCGACTCCCGTCTCCGTCTCGACGCTCCAGCGCTCACTCCCGTCCTCGAGGGCCAGCGCGGCGACGCGGCCGTCCTCGCTCGCGACGAAGACGGTGTCGCCGACCAGCGCCGGCGGGGTCGCGATCGCCCCGATCGCCTCGGTCCGCCACTGCGTCGTCGCTCGTCCGCCGGGTGGGTCGCCGTCGGCGACGTGACCGGTCCGCGCCGGATTCGCGCCCGCCATGGGCCAATCGCGCCGGGAAGTCCCGTCGCGGTCGCGGACGTGCTCGAGGCGCTCCGTCGCGGTCGTCGCCGCGCCCGAAACCGGCGGGACAGGATCGTCGACCAGCGGCCGAACCGCGGGCAGCGCGTCGACGGCCTCGATTGCCGTCAGCGTCCGAACGGCGGCCGCTCGGACCCGTGCGTCGGGGTCCGAGAGACACGGCCGCAGGTCGGCCGCGACGGCGTCGGGAACGGCCTCGAGACCTTCCACTTCGGCGACTTCGGCCAGCGCGGTTCCGGCGGTCGCCCGAACGTCGGCGTCCGGATCGGACAGCGCCGCGCGCAGGTCGTCGGTCACCGCGTCGAATCCGCTCGGATCGTCGTCGGCCATCGTCGCGAGCGTCCGTCCCGCGGTGGCTCGGACGACCGCGCTCTCGGCGGAGAGCCCGGCCGCGAGTTTCGAGAGACCGGTCGGCCGCAGGCGCTCGGACCGGTCGGCCAGCACCGAGAGCGCGAGCGTGGCCATCCCGGCGGCCCACGGCTCGTCGGGATCGGCATCCGCGAGGCGCTGTCCCAGCCCGGTGAGTCGGCTGTTGATCCCGTCGACATCGCTGGGCGTCTCGCCGCCGGCGACGATCGACGCGGCGTCGAGCGACCGATCGTCGACGGCCTCGAGTCGCTCATCCAGCGCGGAGCCGTCGTCTCGGCCCGTTATCGCGAGGGTGCCGAGCGCAAGGGCCGCGTGCCCGCGGACGACCTCGTCCTCGCCCTCCACAAGCAGGCCGGCCAGCTGGTCCCGGGCCGCGGCCGCGTCGTCCGGATCAGCGGCCGCCAGTCGAGCGATCTCGCCCGCCGTCGACTGGCGGTCGGCCGCGTCGAGTTCACCCGATTCGAGTCCGTTACAGCGTCGCCCGGTGACCGAGTCGCGATCAGTCCCCCCGACGGCGGTCGCCAGCGCCCGTGCGAGCGCTCGCCGTTCGGTCCTCTCGGCTGCTTGGAGCCGATCGAGCAGTGCCGGTTCGGCGTCTGCGATCAGCGTCGGGTTCGTCCTGGCGACATCTGCCAGCGCCGCGGCTACCGCCGCCGCCCGCTCGTCGCCGGCCGTCAGGACCTCCTCGAGGACCGCGAACGGCGTCGGTTTCGTCCCGGCGTCGGCCGCGAGCAGCGTCTCGAGCGCGTCCAGCGCCGCCGCGCGGACCGCCGGGGTCGGCTCGACGAGCGCGTCACAGAGGGCCGCGACGGCGGACCGAGTTTCGCCGCCGGTCTCGAGCCCGAGGACGGCCAGCGCCTCGCAGGCCGCGACGCGGATCGCCTCCTCGTCGGCGCCGGTCTCGGCCGCGGCCAGCGCGACCACCGGCCCGCGGTCGTCCGGCGCGTCGGGGGCGACCGCGACCAGCGTTTCGCGGACCGTTCCGCGGACGCTCCGATCCGGATCGTCGAGCGCGTCGAAGAGTCCCGGAAGCGCCGGTCGGACCTCGGCCGGTGTGCTTGCGGCGATCCGCTCGAGCGCGAGCGCCGCGTCGTTGCGCACGCTCGCGTCGTCGTCCGCCAGCCGGTCGCCGAGCGCCGGCACGACGTCGCGGACGGCCCGCGGCGTCTCGTCGGCGATCGGGATCAGATCGCGGGCGGCCGCCCGCCGCACCGCGGCGCTCTCGGCCTCGAGTCGCCGGCCCAGCGCCTCGATCGCCGGGAATGCGTCCGCCGTCCGCGATTCCGCGGTGGCGGCCAGCCTGCGGGCCGCGTCCCCGCGGAGCCACTCGTCGTCGCCCTCGAGGCGATCGACCAGCGCGGAAACGGTCTCCCCGTCATCCGGTTCCTCGAGCGCGAGCGAGCCCAGCGCGTCGGCGACGCGGTGACGGACCGGCTCGTGGGGATCGTCGAGCCGGTCGGCGACCCGCGAGACGACCGGTCGGACCGCCGCCGGCTCGGCCGCCGCGACGGCTGCGATGGCGCCGGCAGCCTCGATCCGGACGCGGTCGTCCTCGTCGTCGAGGACGCCAGCGAGGTCGGCGATGACGGGCGCGACGGTCTCGGGTGTGGCGTCCGCGACGGCCGCGATGGCGACGACGGCACGGCTCCGAACCACGGGCTCGTCGCGACCCAGCCGACGAGCGAGCGGTTCGACGGCCGAGCCGACCGCGTCGGGACGGGCCGCTGCTAGCGTCGCGAGCGTCTCGGTCGCGCGAACACGGACGGTCTCGAGCGGGTCCTCGAGCCGCTCGACGAGCGCGTCGACGGCCGGAACGGCAGCGTTGGGATCGACCTCGGCGCAGTCGCGGAGCGCGCGGACGGACTCGGTTCGAATCTCGGGTCCGTCTGCGAGGCTCGCGGCCAGCGCGTCGACGACGCCGCTGACGGCGTCCGGCTCGACCGTTGCGACGGCCGACAGCGCCGCTGCCGCGTCGGCCCGCACGGCGTCGCGGTCGTCGGCCAGCGCCGCCGCGATCGGATCGACCGACGGCGCGACCGCCGACGGACGCTCGGACGCGACGGCTCGGATCGTCAGCGCAGCGTGTTCCCTGACGGCCGGTTCGTCCTCGAGTCGAGTCACGAGCACTGGGAGGGCGTCGACGACGGCGTCGGGATCCGATGCGGCGACAGCCGCGAGGATCGCCGTCGCGTTCTCCCGGACCGTGACGATCTCGTCATCGGTCGCCGCCGCGACCTCGTCGGCGACCGGAACGACCCGCTCGGGCGCGGCGTCGGCGATCGACGCCAGCGCGTCCGTCGTCCGGGTTCGGACTTGCCCCTCGTCGTCGGTCACGTAGTTCGCGAGGGCCGTCGCCGAGTCGGCGACGGCGGTCGGTTCGTCGGCGGCGATCGACGCCAGCGCGTCGGCCGCGTCGACCCGCACCGCGGTCGACCCCTCGAGCCGATCGGTCAGCGACGGGACGCCGTCCCGCGCCGATTCGGGGTAGACGGTCGCGATAGCCGACAACGCCGCGACCGCGTGCGATCGGATCGCCGGCTCGTCCTCGAGTCGGTCGGTCAACGACGGGACGGCCGAGCGCACGTCGGCCGGCCTGTTCGCGGCCTCGTCGGCCAGCGTCTCGGCCGCGTACTCCCTGACCGTGGGGTCGTCGGCCGTCAGAAACTCCTCGAGTCGGTCGATCCCGACGGTGACCTCGAGTCCGTCGTGTCCGTCACCCGGTCCGTCCGTGATCTCGTTCGTACCTGACATGGTATCCCAGAACGCGTGCTCGCGATGCACGCCGTCGTACTGATAACTGCACCTCCAGATACAGTCAGTTAATCCTACGCCCGGCAAGGTCAGATCACGGAAGAGACGCGCCAGAACGGACGAATAGCCGCCGTTAGTATCGAAGCAGTGGGAAAATCGGTCCGTCGGTGAGGCCGTGTTCGAGTGACGGGGCCGAAACTCGGTCTACGCCTTCGCCTGCCAGCTCCGGACGCGATCGGCGCTGATACCGTCGACATCGTCCGCGACCGCGTCGGGATCGGCCTCGGTCAGATCCTCGAGGTCCTCGATCCCCGCCTTGGCGAGCTTCTCGACGGTCTTGGCCCCGACGCCGTCGAGTGCCTCGAGGTCCGAGCCCGATTCGCTCTCGCGGGCTTGGAACTCCTGATAGTTGCAGATCGGGCAGCCGAGTTCCCAGGGGTCGTCGCCGCTGTGGACGACGAGCTCGGGCAGGTCGTGTTCGTCGCAGTACTCGTCGGTGACTTCGATGTCGCCCCGGCGGGGCAGCGGCAGCGAGTACTCGCAGTCGGGATAGCGCGTACAGCCGACGAGTCGGGAGCCGCTCTGGAGCGTTTTCACGGCGAGTTCGCCGCCGTGTTCGTCCCCGCAGTCGGGGCAGTCGCCGATGACCGGCCCCTCACCGGCGTCTTCTGCCTTACAGAGCGGACAGCCGTGGACGAACGTCTGCCGGCCCGCGAGCATCTTGACCTCGTTCAAGCCGTGGTCCTCGCACTCGTCCTCGAGGATCAGCGGCTTACCGGTCGAGGGCAGCGGCAGGGTGTACTCGCAGTCGGGATAGCCGTCACAGCCGATGAAATAGGAACCGTGGCGGCTCCGGCGCACGAGCAGGTCCTCGCCGCACTCGGGACACGGTCCGAGTCGCTTGTCGTCTTTCAGCGACTTGCGGAGGTGATCGCCGATCTCCTCGCGCGAGTCGGCGAGGCTCGCGAAGATCTCCTCTAACATCTCGCGGGACTCGTCGGTCACGTCCGAGAGGTCGGCCTCGCCGCTGGCGATGGCGTCCATGTCGGCCTCGAGTTGGGCCGTCATCTCCTCGCTGACGACGCGATCGGCGTAGTTCTCGGCCGCGTCGACGACGGCCATCGCGAGCTTCGTCGGGCGCGGCGGATCGCTCTCGATGTAGCCCCGGTCGTAGAGCTTCTCTAGGGTGTTGTGTCGGGTCGACTTCGTGCCGATCCCCATCTCCTCCATGGTCTCGATGAGCCGGGACTGGCCGTATCTGCGCGGCGGCTGGGTCTGCTTGGCCTCGAGTTCGACGTCCGAAAGCGTCAGTTCCTCGCCCTCGTCGACGTCGGGAACGTAGTTCTCCGTCGTGGAGAAGTACGGGTAGACGTCGTGGTAGCCGGGCTCGACGAGGCGTTTCCCGTTGGCCTTGAGTCGGTAATCGTCGACCTCGGCGACGACCTTGAGGTGTTCCCACTTCGCGGCGTCGGCGACGGTCGCGTAGAACCGGCGGACGACGAGTTCGAACACGTCCCACTCGTCGTCGCTCACGTCGCCGCGGGAGGGGATCTCGCCGGTCGGGTGGATCGGCGGGTGGTCGGTCGTCTCCTCGTCGCCCTCGGTGGGGACGATCTCGTCGGCCTCGAGCAACGATTCGGCCGATTCGCCGAGCGTGGTGTGGCCGACGAAGTCATCGAGCAGTTCCTCGGGATCGAGGTCGTCGGGGTAGACGGTGTTGTCGGTCCGCGGGTAGGTGATGTAGCCGGCCGTGTAGAGGTCCTCGGCGATCGACATCGCTCGTTTGGCGGAGTAGCCGATCGCGCTGGCCGCGCGGATGAACTGGGTCGTGTTGAACGGGGTCGGCGGCGTATCGGTGCGCGTTCGCCGGTTAACGTCGACGACGGTCGCACTGTCGCGCTCGGCGAGCGTCTCGTAGACCTCCTCGGCGACCGCTTCCTCCCAGACCCGCTCGGCTTCGTTGTCGTCCTCGTCGCGGTAGAAGTACTGGGCCTCGAAGGGAGTGGAATCGTCTCGCGGTTGGTCACCGCTCGACGTTTCCGAGGCGCGTCGCGCCTCGCTCTTCGCGAGGTCCGCGAACAGCTCCCAGTAGTCTTCGGGATCGAAGGCCTCGATCTCGCGCTCGCGGTCGACGATGAGCTTCAGCGTCGGCGATTGCACCCGGCCGACGGAGATGAAGTCGTTGCCCAGTTGGCCCGCGGACAGCGAGAGGAAGCGCGTGAGCGCGGCCCCCCAGACGAGGTCGATGATCTGGCGCGCTTCGCCCGCCGCCGCGAGGTCGAAGTCAAGGTCGTCGGGCTCGTCGAACGCGTTCTGGACCTCGTTTTCCGTGATCGAGGAAAAGCGCACGCGCCGAATGGGAACGTCTTCGTCGACCTCGCGGACGATGTCGTGGGCCTCCTTGCCGATCAGTTCGCCCTCGCGGTCGTAGTCCGTCGCGATCGTGACCCGTTCGGCGCGACGCGCCAGCAGCCGCAGCGTCGCGACGATGTTCTCCTGGGTCGCCGTCTTCTCGACGCTCGCGTCGATCAACTCGACCGGCTCGACGTCGCGCCAGTCGGAGTACTCCGAGGGGAAGTCGACGCCGACGACGTGGCCCGACAGCCCCACGCAGCGCTTGCCGCCCCACTCGTAGACGTTGACGCCGTTCTCGCGGCTCGAGTCGTACGTGCCGCCGCTCAGGATATCGGCGATCCGGCGGGCCGCGTTGTCCTTCTCGGTGATTATCAGCTCCACCGCGGTTCACCTCCGGGTCTCGGCGCGCCCGGCCGCCGTCGCGGACGAGTATCGTTCATCGTCGCCCGGTACGATTGAGCATCTGATAACGCTTTCGCCAAAACCGGCCGACAGCGCGGGTGTGCGTGCGGTCGGGCGACGCGCGAGCGCGTGCGAGCGAAGCAGTTGTTGTCGTCCCCGGACCGACGACTGGCGACGGGGCCGGAACCGGCAACGGGCCCCGCGAGCCCATCCCTTTTACTGTGTCTGCCTGAGATTCTCACACGATATTCCGTGGCAGCGACGGACCCCGAACGCAAGCGCGTCGACATGACGACGGGGGCGATCTCCCCGAACCTCCTCCGCCTCGCGTGGCCGCTGGTCCTGGGAAACCTCCTCCAGACCGTCTACAACCTGGCCGATATGTTCTGGGTCGGGCGCGTGGGCAGCGACGCCGTCGCCGCCGTCTCGCTGATGTTCCCCCTCTCGTGGCTGTTCGTCTCGACGGCGATGGGAATCACCGCCGCCACCATCGCGCTTGTCTCCCAGCACGTCGGCGCGGGTGACGACCGGACCGCCGACCGCGTCGTCGCGCAGACGATCCTGCTCACGCTCGCCGTCTCGAGCGCCCTCGCAGTCCTCGGGTTCGCCGCTCGCCGACCGCTGCTCACGTTGATCGGTGCGCGCGGGCCCGTGTTCGTCGAGGCGTTGGCCTACATCGAGGTGATCTTCCTCGCGCTGCCGTTCACGTTCCTCTTTTTCGCCTTTCGGGCCTCGCTGCAGGGCGCGGGCGATACGAAGACGGCGATGTGGCTCGTGTTCGTCTCGGCCGGCCTCAACGTCGTCTTCGATCCCTTCCTCGTCCTCGGCTGGGGGCCGTTTCCCGCGATGGGAACCCGCGGGGCGGCGATCGCCACGTTCCTCTCGCGCGGGCTGGCCACCGCGGCGGGGATCGCCATCCTGCTGGACGGCCGCTTCGGCGTGCGGCTCCGGGTGGGCGACCTGACGCCCGATCTCGACGTGCAGCGCCGGTTGCTCGAGATCGGCACGCCCGCCACGCTCGACGGCTGGGCGCGCAGCTTCGCGGCGGTCGCGATGGCCGGCTTCGTCGCGCGATTCGGTGCCGCGCCCACCGCGGCGTTCGGGATCGGCGTCCGGCTGATGTCGGTGACGTGGGCCGTCGCGGGCGCCGTCGGCCAGGCGACCGCGACCGGCGTCGGCCAGAACCTCGGCGCGGCGACGCCCGATCGGGCCGCCGCCGTCGCGCGAACGGCCACCGCGGCGACGATGGCCCTCATCTTCGTCGTCGCGGCGGTCCTGTTCGCGTTTCCGGCGGCCGCGATCCGGATCTTCGTCGCCGACCCCGCCGTGATCGCCGAGGGCGTCGTCTTCCTGCGGATCACGACTCTCTTCTGGGCACCCTTCGCCGGCGTCATGGTCATTCAGGGCGCGTTCCGCGGGGCCGGCAACACGCGCGAGGCGATGGTGCTCTCGATCCTCTCGCGGTGGGTGTTCCGGTTCCCGCTCGTGGTCGTGCTGGCCTTCTCCTGGTCCGCGACGATCCCCGTGCTCGGTGTGACCGTCGCCGGCCTCGGCTGGGGCGTCGAGGGGATCTGGTGGGCGCTCGTCTTCGGTATGGTCGCCTCGTTCGTCGTCGCGATCGCGTGGTTCCGCCTCGGCACCTGGACCGACGTGGTTATCGACGACGAGGGCGCGGCCGACCGCGGAGACCTCGCCCACGGCGATCAGCCGGCCAGCAGTGACGGCGACCGGGAGTTCGTCGACGACTGACCATTTCGGTCGGAGCTTTGGAGACGGCTCGAGCCGTCGCCGTCCCTCGAGAACCCGGTGAGTATCCATCGGCCACCGGCTCCCGAAGCCTATCGTGTCACTCGAGCCAGCGGCCGCGTTCGCTGATGCAAAACGCCGTGATGACCTTCACGAACGTTGATAACCGTCATCTCAGACCGCAACAGACTTAACACTACCCGGTGCTACCACCTAGTTGTATGAGCGACTTCGAGCAGTTCAGTCAGGTCGGTGAGGCAGACGTCACTCGAGCGATCGGACAGGAGTGGACCGAGGAGTTCATGGACTTCTCGGACTCGGACGTGATCATCGTCGGCGGCGGCCCCTCGGGGCTGACCGCGGCGAAGGAACTCTCCGAGCGCGGCGTCAAGACGATGGTCGTCGAGAAGAACAACTACCTCGGCGGCGGGTTCTGGCTCGGCGGGTTCCTGATGAACAAGGTCACCGTCCGCGACCCCGCCCAGCAAGTTCTCGACGAACTCGACGTATCGTACAAACAGTCCCAGGACAGCGAAGGGCTCTACATCGCGAACGGCCCCGAAGCCTGTTCCGGGCTGATCAAGGCTGCCTGTGACGCGGGCGCGAAGATGCAGAACATGACCGAGTTCACGGACATCGTTATCCGCGAGGACCACAAGGTCTCGGGGATCGTGATGAACTGGACGCCGGTCCACGCGCTGCCCCGCGAGATCACCTGCGTCGACCCGATCGCGGTCGAGGCCGATCTGGTCATCGACGCCACCGGACACGACGCGATGGCGGTCAAGAAACTCGACGAGCGCGGCGTGCTCGACGCTCCGGGCATCGCTGACGCCGAGGAATCCGCGACGGGGATGGACCAGACCGGCGACGACAGCTACGGCGCGCCGGGTCACGACTCGCCGGGCCACGACTCGATGTGGGTCGGCAAAAGCGAGGACGCGGTCGTCGAACACACAGGGCTGGTCCACGACGGCCTCATCGCCACCGGGATGGCGACCGCGACGACCTACGGCCTCCCGCGGATGGGGCCGACGTTCGGTGCCATGCTCGTCTCCGGCAAGCGCGCCGCCCAGGTCGCACTCGACGAACTCGAGGTCGACGCCGACCCCGTCGAGTTGACCTCGCGTGCCGCACCGGCTGACGACTGACCGGCCCGCAGTCATCCCCGCTTCTGACCACTCACATCCCAGTCGCACCGGGCCGTCGCCGTCGGCGGTTACTCGCCGATCGGCGAGTCGGCGGCCCGTTGCCGAAGGTCCCTCGCGTCACGCGGAAGCAGGTGGCCGCGCGTGACAGCCGCCACACTCGCCGATCTGATCGCCGTGACGTAGGCGTCGTGGGACGGGTAGAGCCGATCGAGCGTCGCCGCGTCGAAGCGGTCGGTCCGGCCGGTCAGGTCGCAGCTCGCGGCGTCGTAGGTCGCCACCGGCACGTCCAGCGGTGGGAGTCGGAGGCCGCCCTCAGCGTTACCAAAGTAGTCGCGCTCGAGGGTCACGCTCCCGTCCTCGATAGTGCGCTCGATGCGGTCGGCGCGGGGCGGCCGGTCGCCGCGCGTGACCCACTCCCGGAGCTGTTCGAGGGCGGCCCGCCAGGCGTACCGCGCCGGGAAGTAGTTGTAGCCACACTCGCCGTAGGTGCCGTCTGGCTGCTGGCCGTAGTCGCCGGCTGCCTCGGGGTCCCAGTTCGGCTCGAGGCCCCGGAAGTCCCGCCGGCGGACTGCCTCGGTCCACCGCCTGAGCCAGTTGTTCACGTGCGAAGCCCCCGCGACCTCCCAGAGCACGAAGTAGGCCTCGTCGTCGCGAGGCCCGATGGATATCTCGTCGAGGCGGAGCCCCGATGTCGGGATGTCGATCTCCGGCGTATCGCCGTCCTGTGGGATATCCCCGAAGCCGCCGGCCTCGTCCTCGCTGTTGAACCACAGGATCGGAGCCTGATCGGTCCGGGCCGTCGTGAGCGGGCTCCCTGCGGGCAGGAACCCGTCAACGACGCCGTACGCCGGCGCGGCCAGATTGATGTACCGCAGCAGGAAGAATGCCGACTGTGAGTGGCCGGTCGCCAGAGCGTGTTCGGGCCGGAGCGGTCCCATCGGATCGGTCTCGGTGCTCCAGCGATCCCAGCCGCGGGGCTTGAGCGCAGTGATCGCTTGGGCGAAGATGTCGAGCGCGTATTGATCCCCGGGGTGGTGGAGGCTCCCATACCGTTCGGGGTCCCAGCTCACCAGGTCTCGATCGGTCTGGGAGTCGTCGACGCCGACTTTCTGAGCCGAGACGAGCGCGACGGCGGTCCCGTTGCGCATCAGCGAGTCGTAGGCGTTCGGCCAAGCGACGGGCGCGTCCATCTGCGTGCTGACGTTCAGCCACTCGACGGTGACGGTGCCGTTGAAATCACTGCGACGTTTCGGTCGATAGACGAGGACGCGCGTCTTGTACTCGCTCGTCTTCCCCGCCTGTTCCCCGTCGGCGAAGGAGTCGTCGTGACGCGCTTCGCCCGAGATGAAGTACTCCTCTTCGACGTAGCCGTACGAGTCGAGGTCGTGGGGCGCCGCGAGCAGCGGTCCCCCGGTCTGACTCCCGCCGTCGATCGGCCCCTCGACGGTCGGACTCGAGACCGACGACGAGAGCGTGGCGCTCACCGCCGTACTCCCGACGCCCGTCGCCGCCAATCCCGTTACGCTTCCGAGAACGGCCCGCCTGGAAACTCCGCTTTCGGCGCTCCGCACGGTCGATCGGTCGCTCGAGGCGATTCGGTTGATATCGTTCGTGTCGTCTGCCATGATTCGACCTGTCGTATCACGATCGGGGATATTGGCGTGTTGATTGTAGTCTAATTTGTAACTATCAAAAGTAATTTACAAAATGGATAATGATGTAAAGTATACTGGTGTGAACTGAGCATGTTTTTAATAGGGGCGCTGGTGAGCGGCCTCGTGTCCGTGGGAGGTCGGGCCAGCCAACCGACGCCGTCCACTCCGGGTTCCTCGATCCGGGAGCCAATCGAATCGGGGGTTCGATTACCGCGGACCGTGCCCGGCAGCGGTGACCGTAAACGTTTCACCCGGTGGTACCACGTCTTCGTACATGGTCGAGCGAGTCATCTGCTACCGCGCGCCGTCGACCGTCGCCGAGATCGACGGGGTCGCCGACTGGCTGCGGGCGCGGGTCGACGCCAACGTGAGCGTTCGGGACCGGTTCCTCGAGGTCCATCGCACGGACAACCTCGCCGAGCGCTTCGCCGAGGCCCGCGTGCCGTCGCCCTACGAGCGCGAGACCGGCAACACGATGCTGGGCACGATCCGCTACGAGGAGCGCGCCCTCGAGCACCCCGAACGCGAGGGCGGCGTCCTCTACGACGGCGTGGCGGTCCAGCGCGCGCTCAACGCCGCGCTGCCCGACGAAGAACGGGACCTCGAGACGCTGCACGTGGCGATCCTCGATCGCGCGATCGGGACGTGGGGCGACCACGACGGCCGCTGGCACAAGCGCGTACACGTCCTCGGCCAGCCGGCACTGGTTTCGGTGCCCGGCCTCTACGAGGCTCCTGCGAAGCCCGAGGCGTACTACAAGGAAAAGCAACGCCACGCACTGGTGTCGGGCGACGCACCGCCGCGGGAAGTCCTCGAGAATCAGGTCGAGGGCGACTTTCTGGTCGCCGACGATCCGCGGACCACCGACGCGCTGAAAGGGTACGCGCTGCAGGCCTACCACTACCTCGAGACCGGCGAACCCTTCTGCGATCGGGAGTGCTGTCGGCTCTTCAACGCCCACTACCACGAGGACCTGATCGACGCACAACTGCGCGAGCCGGCGTTCTGCAGCGAGCACGCGCCAGTATATAGTGGGTCTGACCGTTGACGCTCGGCACGGCCTCGAGAAGCGAGCGAATCGGCGTTCTCCTGCCTGCCTCGAGTGGTGTCCATCTCGAGGAGTGTATTCCAACGGAATCGGTGCGCACTTTTGTCCCAGCCGTCTTCGACAACGCACAATGAGTGCCGAGTTTACCGTCGACGTGCCCGTTCGGTTTCGCGATCTAGATCCGATGAACCACGTCAACCACGCCGTCTACGCGAGCTACCTCGAGGCCGGCCGGACCGCCTACCTTCGCGACGTGGTCGGTCTCGAGCCCGAGGAGATCTCCTTCGTTATCGTCGACCTCCACCTCTCCTACGAGCGGCCGATCACCCAGGGCGACGAGCCGACGGTCGCGCTCTCGGTGAGCCGGCTCGGCGACTCGAGTTGCACGATGGCCTACGAGATCCGCGCCGACGGCGACGTGGCGGCGACGGCCGAGACGACGATCGTCCACATCGACTCCGAGACGGAGCGGCCGAGCCCGATCCCCGACGCGATGGCCGAGCGAATCCGGGAGTACGAGGGGCTCGAGGCCGCTGCGTAGTCATTCTATGGGCACGGTCCGGTGGCGTTCGGTCCGTCTCCATCTCGAGGGCGTAATCGGTAGTTGATATACTGAACCACAGCGCTAAACGAGAGAAGAAGAGACAAAGCGTCCTGCTATCGTGGGCACGAGGGATCGCCGCCCCCTCCCCAGCCGATTCGCTCGTTCCCTTCGGTCACTCGCTCATCCCTCGCGCGTTGTCGAGCGGACGGTTCGCCGTCGGCGAACCGTCGCACAGCACACGCCACCGCGGGCAAAATAGTCGGGCTACCGCGAGACTGGGCCTCACGTAGCACTATTCGAGTGCGCCACCGGTCACTCGAACGACGCCGAAGACGTGGCTCTCGTCCGCGACGGCGACCGCGCGCTCGCGGAGGCGGGCGTGGGCGGCGTCGATCTTCTCGTCGAGGCGGATGTGGGGCTCGTTCTCGTATCGAAGCTGCGTCGTCGGCGGTGTCGAGAGGACGACGATCGCCCGGAAGACGGCGTTGACCGGCGGGGCGTACCACGCGTCACTGCGCGCGGCGTTGGCCAGCACGACGGTGCCGTCGGGGCCGACGAGGTCGCACCAATCGTCGACCGCGCCGGCCGGATCGGCGAGCATCCCGACGACGAACGTCGCGAGGACGGCGTCGATTTCGTCGTCCTCGAGCGCGGCCCCCACCGGTGGCTGCGTTGCGTCGCCCTGCACGACGTGGACGTTGTCGTACGCGGCGGTGGCCGCGCGGGCGCGCTCGAGCACGGGGCCGGTGAAATCGATCCCGATCACGGTTCCCTCGGGGCCGACCCGCTCGCGGAGGACGGGGAGGTTCGCACCGGTCCCACAGCCCATCTCGATGACGGTGTCGCCGGGCTCGAGGCGGCAGGCGGCGGCCGCTCGCCGGCGGAGGCGGGCGATACCGGGCGTTCTGCGCGCGATCAGGTCGTAGAGGCGGGCCCAGCGGCCGTAGAACTCCTGGGCGGATTCGTCGCTCATCCGTCTACGGGTCAGACGAGCGAGCGAATCGTGTCCGCGACCGACTGGGCGTCCCGGCCGAGGACGTAGATCAGCGGCTCGATTCCCATCCCGCCGGTCTGGTACAGCACGGTCGCCTCGGGTTCCTCCTCGATCGCCGCGCCGACGCTCGAGGCGACATCGCCCGATTCGTCGAATTCGGCGGCGACGTGGCCCGCCTCGGCCAGTTCGTCGATCAGTTCCGAGTCGTACCGGACGTTGATCGCCGCGGAAACGTCGGCTCCGTGGCGGCGCGCGGCGAGTAACACCCGCGCGACGTGTTCGGAGACGCCGAACTCGGGGGCCGCGGGGACCGTCGCCTGCCCTTTCACGTCGAAGATCCGGCCCGGCACGCCCGCGACGTCGTCGACGCTTTCGGCGTCCGGCGTGCAGGCGACCAGGTTCGAGCCGACCGCCGGGATCAGTCCCGAAAAGCCGCTCGCGGTCTCGAGGATGCTCAGCCCTTGCCGGAGCGACGAGAGGACGCGCTCGCTGGCCCGGAGTTCGCTCTCGGGATCGTGGACGCGGAACCCCGAGCCGTGGTCGGCGAGTTCCGGCACCGCTTCCTCGTGGAGTTGTGCGAGCAGGTCGCCGCCGGACTCGAGGTCGCGGATCAACACCTCGAGTTCGATCAGCGCTTGAATCGGCGAGGTGTCCCCGGCGGCCAGCCCGGTCCCGAGTTCGTCGACGAGATCGCGGACGCGGTCGTCGTCGGCGATGCGGTCGTTGACCGTCACGTCGCCGTGGGCGTACTTGGAGACGGCGCTCTGACTGATCCCGAGCACGTCGGCCACCTCGCTCTGTGTGAGTCCCCGGTCGCGTAAGTTGCTCGCGAGCAGTGACCGAACGGTCGGGAGGAACTCGTCCACGACGATTTCTTCGACGAATTGCATTCGTTAGACGTGCGTACGAGCGGCCGGCGGGATAACTTGTCGGTACGTCCCTGCGGGGTTACACGATCGGGACGAGCATCGCCGCGAACTCGTAGCTGTAGACGTGGTTGAGCAACACGTAGGTGACGACGCCAAGAAACAGGCTGAGGATCCACGCAGCGGCGGCGATCCGACCGATGCGGGCGTGTGCCGTCCGCCGTAGTTCCGCGGGCGTGTGGGTTAGCCCGAGGATCAGCGCGTAGAGGACGACCGGCACCGAGACGATCGAGAGGATGATGTGAACCGCGAGCATGATCAGGTAGGGGTAGTAGGCCAGATCGGGGCCGACGAATTCCTTGGTCCCGCCGCCGCCGACTTTGAGCAGGTAGACGACGAGGAAGCCGAGGATCAGGACGAACCCGGAAACCATCGCCAGCCGGTGTTTCTCGACCTCGCCGTTGCGGATCCAGTACCAGCCAAGCGTCAGCACGACCGTCGCGGTCGTGTTGATGACCGCGATAACGTGGGAGAACAGGTTGACCTGCGCGTTCGTGAGGTCGGGATAGATCGGTACGTCCAGCAGGAACGTCCCGAGCACCAGCGCGTACCCGACGATCGACAGGAGGATCGTTACGCCCATCGGCCGCTCGCGGAGGCGCCGTCTCGCGTCAGCGGTTGCCATTACCGGACGTTAGGAGCACCGCCGTATCATGCTTGCTGTTCTGCCACGACTATCGATAAGACACCCTTGACTCACGACTCGGTCCGCCCGAATCGCGTTCGGTTTCGGACGCACCCAGACGCGAGCGGAGAGAGCGCGACGCGTTCAGCGCCGCTTGAACGGGATCCGATTCAGGCGCTCGCGGACGAGCGGTTTTAGTTCGAAGAGGTAGCGCTCGGTGTCCGCGAGACCGTTCGAATCCTTGTCAGGGACGTGTTGGGTGTACATGACCTGATCGAGCGTGACGGCTTCCGGAATCTCCTGGGCGATGACCACGCCGTCGACCGCCCGGTCGGGCTCGAGGTCGACGTCGGTTCCGGTCCATCGACGGGGAAGGTCGGTGGCGTGGGGGGCGACGATGCTCGAGCCCTCGTAGAGAAAGCCGTCGTCGCCGAAGAAGCTCGTGTTCGTCTTGCCCTGCCAGGAGAGGGTGCGCTCGCTCGTGTTGTGGACGCGGAAGAACGCGACCGTTCGCGTCGTCGCGGCGGTGACCGGACCGTCGACCAACGCTTCGAGGTCGACGCCGTGGACGAGGCCCGCCAGCGTCAGTGTGAGGTACTCCCCGCTGACCGTCAATTCGTGGTCGCCGCCCTCGTCGCCGTTGGTCGGGTCATAGGTCGGTTGATACCGCTGTGTGTCGGCGGTTCCCTCCGTGATCGCACCGATGTCGGTCTCGCGCTCGCCGGGCGCTCGCTCGCCCAGAATCTCCTCGTAGGCCTCCTGAATCCGCAGAAACCGTTCTCGAGAGCCGCCCTGATCCGGATGGTGTTTTTTCAGCAAGCTCCGGTAGGCCCGCCGAACCGCCCGCTCGTCGGCGTCCGGAGATAGCCCGAGGGCCTCGTAGTGGCTCTCCATCCAGACTGCAATCGATGCTTCGACGAAAAGAGTCTTTCCGTGTTCGAGACCCGGCCTCAGTCGACGGACTCGGTCGGTTCCTCGAGCGCGACCGTACCGTCCCGATCGACGGTGACAGCGTACCCGCAGAAGGGAAACGAGACGGTCCCGTGCGGTCGCTTCGCCCCGTTCGATCGGTCCGCAAAGAGCGCGTCGAGCGCCGCCGGATCCACGACGGCGTGCAGCGGTTCGTACTCCGGCGGGGACAACGCCGCCGGCTCGATCCCCTCCGCTTTTGCGACCGCTTCGATCACCGCCTGACTCGGCGTTTGGCCGGACGACGAACTGACGCTACCGCCACCCTCCACCATCGTGTGCGGTCCTTCCGAACCCGGTGGAATAAAAGTGTCCTTCCGCATCGCCGGGCCGGCGGCGAGCTGCCGCTGCCCTCAATTGATGTGGATCGCCGGTTTGCCGGGGCGGGCCTTCGCCGCTAACTCGTCGCCGTCGCTCGCGCGGCGAACGGTCACGTCCGCGCCGAACTCGTCCGTCACGAGCCAGGTCGCACGCTCGAGCAGCTCGAACTCGCTGTCGGCCGACAGCGCCTGGTCGCCGTCCGCGCCGCCGTCGCGTCCCAGAAGGTCGCCGACGAACGCCGCGATGGTCCCGCGGTCGACCGCAAACTCGTCGCCCTCGAGGACTCGGTCGACGACCGACTCGACGTCGACGGCCCTGGTGTCGCCGTCGCCCGCGGCCTGACCGACCAGTTTTGCGGCCCGGTACTTCCACTCGCGGGCGACGACGAGTTCGATCCGCTCGGGTTCGTCGATGTCGGCGACGTCGACGATGTCGCGGACGTCCTCGAGGGTGCGATCGACCAGTCGGCGCTCGCGCTGGTAGTCCGAGATGTCGCGCTCGGGTTCGGGCCAGTCGGCCGCGACGACTAGCCCCTCGCCGCGGAGCTTGTTCCACAGTTCCTCGCCGAGGTGGGGAGCCATCGGCGAGATCACCGCCGCGAGGGTCAGCAGGCCGCGCCGGTAGACCTCGCCGTGGGGCCGGTCGTACTCGCGGTACCGGCGCAGCAGTCGCGCGAGTTCCTGAATCTCGGTCGCGGCGCGGTGGAAGCGGAACCGCTCGTACTCCGCCGTGACGGCGGCGATCGTGCGGTCGATCTCGCGGGCCAGATAGTCGTCGTGGGCCCGGCGCTCGAGTCGCGTCTCGCGTTCTTCGACGAAGTCGGTCGCCATCCCGTAGAGGGTCTGCTGGAGGTCGTAGGCGCCGCGGACGTTGTTTGCGGTCCACTCGAAGTCCTGTTCGGGGTGGGCCGCCGAGAGGACGAACAGCCGGGTCGTCTCGGCGCCGTACTCCTGGGGCGCGACGACGTTGCCCTTCGAACTGGACATCTTCTCGCCGTCGTACAGCACCGTCCCCTGGCTTCGGAGTTCGGCGATCGGCTCGCGGCGCTCGAGCAGCCCCAGATCGGCCAGCGCCCGCGTGAAAAAGCGGGTATAGAGCAAGTGGAGGATGGCGTGTTCCTCGCCGCCGACGTAGACGTCGACGGGCAGCCACTCGTCGGCCAGCTCGCTGTCGAAGGGGGCGTCCTCGAGGTGTGGCGAGAGGAAGCGCAGGAAGTACCACGAGGAGTCGACGAAGGTGTCCATCGTGTCGGTCTCGCGCTCGGCCGGACCGCCACACTCCGGGCAGGTCGTTTCTTTCCACTCCTCGGCGGCGTCCAGCGGGTTCCCGGTCGTCTGGACGAACTCCGGCAGTTCGACCGGCAACTCCTCCGCAGGGACGAGGACGCGCCCGCAGTCGTCGCAGTGGACGACCGGGATCGGCGTCCCCCAGTAGCGCTGCCGGGAGATGAGCCAGTCGCGCAGCCGGTAGGTGACGTCTTCTGCGAGCGCCTCGTGGTCCGCGACGAGCCGCTCGCGAGCCCGTTCGCTGTCGAGACCGTCGTACTCGCCGCTGCTCTCGAGGACGCCTTCGCCGGTGTACGGAGTCGTTTCCGCGGTTTCGCCGTCGCTACCGTCGCGGCCGGCGTCGCCGTCGCTCCCCGCTGTGGCCTCGGGAACGATCACGCGCTCGATCGGGAGGTCGTGCTCGAGCGCGAAGGCGTGGTCGCGCTCGTTGTGGCCGGGAACGCCCATCACGGCCCCCGTCCCGACGTCCTCGAGGACGTAGCCGGCGACGTAGACCGGAAGTTCGTCGCCGGTCAGTGGGTGGACCGCGGTGGCGTCGGTCTCGACGCCGGCGAAGCCGACCTCGTGGGGGTCTTGCTCCCGGACGGCGTCGACGTACTCGGCCACGTCGTCGTCGGACTCGGCGAGTTCCCGCGCCAGGTCGTGTCCGGGCGAGACCGCGAGGTAGGTCGCGCCGTAGATCGTCTCGGGCCGGGTGGTGAACACGTCGACCGTGTGGTCGCCGCCATCGCTGCTCTCGCCGTCGACCGCCACGTCGAAGCCGATCCGGGCCCCTTCCTGGCGGCCGATCCAGTTGCGCTGGATCTCGCGAACGCCCTCGGGCCAGCCCTCGAGGTCCTCGAGTCCGTCGTAGAGTTCCTCGGCGTAGTCGGTGATCGTGAAGAACCACTGGTCGAGTTCGCGCCGGCCGACCGGCGTCTCGCAGCGCCAGCAGACCCGCTCGCCGCCGCTGGTCGCGGCTTCGGCGGCCTCTCGGTCCGAGGACTCGTTGTGTTCGACCTCGCGCTCGGCAACTTGTGCATCGGCTAAGACAGTCTCACAGTCGGGACACCAGTTGACCGTCGCCGCCTCGTACTCGACGAGCCCGGCCTCGTAGAGCCGCTCGAACAGCCACTGGTTCCACCGGTAGTACTCGGGCTCGCAGGTGGTGACCTCTCGAGACCAGTCGTAGCCAAAGCCCATCGTCTCGAGTTCCTCGCGCATGCGCCGGATACAGGCCTGTGTCCAGGATTCGGGGTCGGTCTTGCGCTCGACGGCCGCGTTTTCGGCGGGGAGGCCGAACGCGTCCCACCCCATCGGGTGAAGCACGTCGTCGCCTCGCATCCGGCGATAGCGCGAGTACGCGTCCGTGATCGCGTAGTTGCGGATGTGCCCCATGTGGAGTGTGCCGGACGTGTAGGGAAACATGCCGAGAACGTACGTCGGGTCCTCCGCGTCGGGATCGAGCGCGTAGACGTCGTCGCGCTCCCAGACGTACTGCCAGAACTCCTGTACCTGCGCGTGATCGTAATGACTCGTCATTGTCGGCGAGGTCCGTTGTTCCCACTCGGTCGGCCGGCTATATCATTGTTCGGCCGCGCGACGCGGGTTCGACCGCCCTCGAGGGGCCGGACGACCGCGGATCGGCGGCGATCGCCGCTCGTCGGTTGGGACCTCGTACGACCTGTGGGCTGAGATTAACAAAGCCGGTCGGCTGCGTCCGCTCGGGTAACGAATGTCCCGCGTCCGCGACGACCTCCCATCGACGGTCGCACTGCTCGTGACCATCGCCGCCGTCTTGCTCGCGTTCGGGGCGCTGATGACGGTCTTCGCCCCGCAACTGACGGCCGGTGACGATACCGCCGCCGCGACGAACGAGACGAACCGATCGGACGCGACGGCGGATGACGGCGCGAGCGTCGATGCCAGCTCGAGCCTCGATTCGACGGCGGACGGTGACGACGACACCGCCGTCGACACACCACCGGCGGACGACGATCCCGCCGAACCCGAATCGACCGACGCCGAGCCGGACCCGGTCGAGGATGAGGACGAGGACGAACTGGGCCCCGTCGAGCGAGCGCTCACGGAGGCCGGCCTGCTCGAGGACGAACCAGCCGACAGCGAGGGCGATCCGGCCGACGACGAGCCGTCCGGGGACGAGAGAGAACGCGGTCCGCCAGCGGATGCCGGACCGCCCGAGGACGATGAGGGCGATGACGACCCGTTCGAAGACGACGATGACGGCCCGTTCGAGGACGACGATGACGACGGCTTCTTCGACGACTGACGGTCGCGTTCGGTTCTCCCTACCGGCGGGCGATCCGTCACCGGTCGCGACACTCTTCGGTTCCGACGCACGGGTATCCCCTTCTCCGATGCTATCGAAGGAATCCCCATGACGACCACTGCACTCGTGACCGGCTGCTCGTCCGGAATCGGCCACGAAACGGCTCGAGCGCTGCTCGAGCACGGCTGGCGCGTCTACGCGACGGCTCGCGACCGCGATCGAGACGGCCTCGAGCCCCTCGCCGATCGCGGGGCCGACATTGCAGCGCTCGACCTGACCGAACCCGACGCCATCGAGCGCGTCGTCTCGCGGATCCGCGAGGAGACCGGCGGCGTCGACTGCCTCGTCAACAATGCGGGCTACGGCCAGTTCGGTCCCGTCGAGGACGTGCCGACGAGCCTGCTCGAGCGCCAGTTCGCCGTCCACTGCTTCGGACCGCATCGGCTGATACGGGCGGTGCTCCCCGGAATGCGCCGGCGCGGGCGCGGACGGATCGTCACGGTTACCAGCGCCGCGGATCGGCTCGCGCTGGCGGGAATCGGCGGCTACACCGCATCGAAGTGGGCGATGGCGAGTCTGAGCGACGCGCTCCGGCAGGAGCTGGCCGATACCGACATCGAGGTCGTCGTCGTCCAGCCCGGAATCGTGAAAACGCCGTTTTACGATCGCGCCGTCCGAGCGGTCGACGACGCGGCCGCGGCTACGCGGAACGAGACGCGGCTGTCCCCCGCCACGACCGCCCCAGACCGGACCGTGACCGTCGTCCAGCCCGATCACTACACCGACCTCTACCGCGTCCTCCGGCGGCTCCGCGCCGTCGAGGGCGGCGGCCCGTTCGTCAACGACCCCGAGCGCGTCGCGTCGACGATCCGCGAGGCCGCGACCGCCCGGAACCCAGACACGCACTACCGCGTCGGACCGGTGCCGCTGCTCGGGTCGCTGTACGGGACGCTCGTCCCCGGCACGATCCGCGATCGGCTCACGCGTCTCGGGATCCGAATCGGCGCGAGCGAACCCGTTCTTGAGTTGCTCGAGCGACGCATGGCCGACGCGGACGCCGAGCGGTATCCGCCGCGGTAATACGACACTGAAAAACGAGGCTCCGATTCGCAGCTACCGCGTACCGGCTGCCGTTCCGGTGCGCACATCTCGACCGCCGGCGTAGGCGATATACGCCGCCAGCCCGGCGGCGACGAGCCCGGAGACGATGTTACTCCAGATCAGTCCGATTCCGGCGACCTCGAGGCCGCTCATCGCGAACTGACCGTCGATGGCCCACTGTGAGACGGCGATCCACAGCGCGAGGATGGCGACGAGCGACATGACGCCGGTGCTCGTCGAGTGACCGTCGCTGATCCGGTAGTAGTTGTACCCCGCGAGCAGGAAGATCGCCGCGCCGATCAGGGCGTTGTTCCAGAACATGGCCTGGTCTTGCGCGTAGACATACGGCGAGACGGCGATCCAGAGGCCGATCAGCGACACGAATCCGCTCAGCCACTTTCGTCCCGACGCGTCGTCGCGGGCGCGCGATTCATCGGTCGCTGGTTCGTTCGTCGTGGACTCGCTCATGAGTTCTCCCGGTCGGCGATACCCCGCGAGGACGCAAAAAGCGCGACGACTGTTCCAGTCACGCGCCGGAAACTCGTTCGGAAATCGCCCGCTCCGGTGCTCGGTCAAGGGAGTGGTGAATGGGGCCAAAATCCCGTTACGGCACCCCAATGGACGACTGGGGAGTACCCACTCGCTCGAGTAATCCGAAGTTACGACATCCCGGATCGACCCAAAAACTATCTGCCCAAGACGATGTACCTGATCCACTGACGATCCGGACGACGCGGGTGGCCGGCTCTGAGCGGTGCCACCGTCTCGACTCGAGGGATCGTTTCAGGATCCCGTGGTCGAGCCGGCTGCTCTCGACGGGGGACCGCCGGCGACGCGCGTTCGAAGCGATCGAGCGTCGAGTCGACCGCCCCGGTTCCTCGGAGAGCGCTCGAACGCCGCCGATCTGTGACGGTTTCGTCCGGTGAAACGGTCTTATCGTCCGTATAGTGAACCGCCGAACGCCGAAACTATCGACTAATGGAACCACGCGTACCTGCGGCTCGGAGACGGTATGGCCTGCGGCGTTCGTCGGTCAGCCACTCGAGTCTATACTCCCACAGTGACTCGCGCCGAACGACAGATGCGGACGGAACGGCGTCCGGCATTCAGATCGGCCGGTCGACCGTCGGGCGAGCGACCCCGGCGACCGACAGCGAAGCGGCGAGCGCGTAACGACTGTCCAACGGTCTCCCTACTATACACAATGCGCCGCAATGTCAGACGACGGCAGACGAAGACTCGATCGCTCCAGCGCAGCGTCCAGGTGCTGCTCATCCTCAGCGGGATCGCGTTCCTGCTGGCCGGCTTGGTACTCGCTGCGAGCGGTGCCTCCATCACCAGTGCGTTCGGTGCGGTCGACGACAGAATGGGCGGTTCCGACCAGTCGGCCGACGACGGCTCGACGGGCGAATCCGCCGGTGGAAACGAGTCCACTGGCGCGAACGAGTCCGGCGGCGATGGCGCCGGCTCCGGCAGCGGGCAAAACGGCGGTGATGACAGCGGCGACACCGGTAACGAAACCGCCGGCTCCGGCGGCGATGGAACCGGCGGCGAAGACGACGGCGACGGCACTACTGAGGTCGAAACGCACGTCCTGACGACCGTCGTGGAAACCCAGACCGGTCAGCCGGTCACCAACGCGACCGTCACTCTCGATAGCGGGGCTGACTCGAGTCAACAGCGGTCGGTCGACGACACCGGAGCGGCCGAGTTCGATCGCGAGAACGGCCAATATACGGTCACCGCGACCGCGGACGGATACGAAACGACGGAACGGACCGTCCAGATCGACGGCGCCGACCGGACGGTCACGCTGACGCTGACGGAACGCAGCGACAGCGGCGGTGGTGACAACGGCGGTGACAGCGACGACGGAACCCACTCTCTGGCGGTGTCCGTCGCCTCCGAGAACGGATCACCGATCACCAACGCGACCGTCGAACTCCGGGACGAATCGGGGCTGTTCGCCTCGAGCGAGACGAAAACGGTCGGTGGAAACGGAACGGCCGTCTTCGAGCGCGAGAACGGCGGGTATACGATCGTCGCGACCGCGGACGGGTACGAGACCACACGTCGGACCGTCCAGCTCGACGGCTCGGACCAGACGGTCACGCTGTTGCTCGAGTCGCGCGACGGCTAACCGCGATACGGTCGAAGCGAGCGGTCCTGTTTCTGTTCGGTCGCCAGGTCCCCACGGTCACTAGCGACTGTCTCGTCTCGTTCGGCGACTGCCAGAAATTGCTGCCGCGAGCGACGCCAGAGGACACGTGCGACGGCCGTGGGGACGGGCCGGCGCAGCGGTGGGCTGTAGCGATGGCATCGGTGACCCCTGCCGTCTCGGCGGTGTCACGACGGGGATGCCCCTCGAGCAGCGCACTCGATCGGACCGGTGTCAAACCGGTCTCGCCGACGGGGTAGGTGCCGAGCCCTGATTCCGACGGACAGGGCGCTGAGCACTCCACTCGGGCGTCGCGATCGGCGGCAGAGATCGAGTGTGGACTCGTAGACTCCGGCCTCGAGTCGTGCGTTCGGCGGTCGACGGGACGGTCACAGCGTCGATAGACGGTGATGCGGACGGGCACGGCTCCGAATGGGGATAGCCACAGCGTCGATGGGCCGATGCTGCGGAGAGTCAGTAGTGCCTGACCGATGGATAGGACACTGGCCGCAGGGAAGGGATAACGGACTCGCGGACGGACGACGCGTCGAAAAGACGTTACGCGGCGACGGGGACGATCATTCGACGGTGACGCTCTTTGCGAGGTTGCGCGGCTTGTCGATCGGGCGCTCGAGCAGCTTCGCGGCGTGGTAGGAGAGCAACTGGAGTTGGACGTT